>DATMPA010000001.1:0-2715 GCA_035567915.1 Candidatus Sulfotelmatobacter sp.
CTCCGTTTTCGAGCGCTCCGCGCACCAGTGCAACGTGCTGGTCATGGTCCACGTCGCTCGAGTACGCAATCATCCGAAACTCGCCGTACCGCGTCGGCAACACAGCTTCCGCTACGCGCCGCACATACCGCTCGTGCTGCATGCGGTAACGGATCAGGTCCGCCACCGTCAGCATTTTCAAATTGTGTTGCTTGCAAAACTCGACGAGTTGCGGCACACGCGACATCGTGCCGTCCTCATTCATGATTTCGCAAATCACGCCCGCGGGAGTCAGCCCCGCAATGCGCGCCAAATCCACGCTTGCCTCGGTTTGCCCCGCGCGTACCAGCACGCCGCCGTTCCGCGCCCGCAGCGGGAAAATGTGCCCCGGCCGCGCCAAGTCCTGCGGCTTCGTCTTCGGGTCCACCGCCGTCAAAATGGTGATCGCGCGGTCGGACGCGCTAATCCCGGTAGTAACGCCCGCGCGGCCATCGATCGCCTCGCAAAACGCCGTTCCATGCACGGAAGTATTGATCGGCGACATCAGCGGGAGATGCAGCTCATCGCAGCGTTCCTCTGTTAGCGGCAAGCAAATCAGTCCACGCGCATACTTCGCCATGAAGTTGATGGCCTCCGGCGTAATCTTCTCCGCCGCCATCGCCAAGTCGCCTTCGTTTTCGCGGTCCTCGTCGTCAACGAGGACAATCATCCGCCCCTGCCGGATCTCTTCCACCGCCTCTTCCACGGTCGCAAAGTCAGCTCTCATCTCTCTCATATTACCCAATATAGCATCAGGTGAGTTGATTCGCCTCAGCCGTACGATTAGTTGGCCGCGTATCTTGACTTGATCGAGAAGACGCAGAAGTTGATCCGTCACCGTCCCATAGCAGCCGCAAGATTACTTCTTTTCAATTTCGTTGAGCGCTTGCGCGAACGTTGTGTCCGGCGCTACCGGCTGAAAACCAGTTCTACTTTCATCTTGATGCTTATTGATTGTTTTGAGAATTACGAATCGTCCGTCGATGTCGATTTTTTCCGCACTAGTTTTCCAAACTCCCGGCGACAGATGAACTCGCGTTATCTCCGTGGTGCCACCTTGCTCCACGTGGCCGATCACGCCACACCCAAACTCCACGCGTGTTCCCAGTGAACCAGAGAGGCGTGCTATTCGTTTGTCGAGAAGATCGATGAAGACTATCCCGTCCAAAGCGTGCAAAATCCGTTGCTCATAGGTCTTGGGCTTGAACCCAGGATTTGGATGAAACGCTATTCTTTCGGACTCTCCCTCCTGGCCCTGATCCTCAAAAAGAAACGCCTCGGGAATAATGCGCAATAGCTCTTCCATCTTTTTGTCGTCATTGTCCTGCTGTTTCTGTATCGCGTGCCTCCGAGATGCGTTCTTCAGCAACTCTCGGTTCCGGTCATTCTCCTTTTTCATCTGCACGGATGTAGGTGGCTCGCCATCGACTGCAAGCAGGTGACGAACCGGAGCGTCCACGGTCTCGATTACTTGCTCGCGGAATACGTGGTTGTTGCTGCGGCGCTTTGCGACATAGGACCACAACGTTCTCTTTTCGCGCTGTTGCAGTTCGTTGTAGCACGTATCTGCGATCAACTCCTTTGCCGTTTGGGAAGGCAACGCTGGCACCGACGGCAAAGCCATGCTTGCTGCGAGCGTGAGGGCAAGGAAACGGGGAACGTGAGCCAACAAAGATATCGTTCTCGTTAGTTCCATGACGGCTAGCCTCAGATAATTTGATCGGCGCTCGTGCTTCCATTGCGCTGATACGCAGGTGGGTACTGTCTCCCTACCCGTTCGACCAGCTACTAAAAGACAAGGCGGGCCCCAATGTTCCAACGCATTCAACAAGTGGATTTTCGTCAAAGAAACAATGGGCTGCAGCTAGGAACGGCTATCTAATTGTTAGGAACTGTTTGATTCATCCAGCTGCCATGGCGATTTCAGCCGGGCGTTTTTTAATGGCCGCCGGTTCGTAGTTCGATACGTTGAATTCCTAACGCCCTAGCATCTGTAAGAGGACCAGGACTGTCGCACAGACTCTTTGAAACCAGAATTTCATAAAGAATTCTCCTCTCTGTTTCATTCTGGTGCCTGCGAGAGGTAGTGCCGCTAGGAAGAGTATTTCTGCTGTTAGTGTTTGTAGGTAAGAGAAAGAGGAGAGGGCTAATCGGGCTTACTGTTTCCCGGGCCAGGCATACAGATAGCCGATGCCACGGACACTACGAATCCTCTCGCCGCCGTCGGGCTGAGGCCCCAGCTTGCGTCGAAGATTGGTAATGTGAAAATCAATGCTTCGATCGAAGGGCGAAAATTTCCGATCCAGGACACGTTCCACCAGCTTATCTCGTGTGAGCACCTGGCCTGGAAATTCGAAAAACATGTGCAACAGCTCAAATTCCGCCGATGTCAAATTCAAAGGCCCGCCGGCTTTCGAGACGATGCGCGCACCCAAATCGAGTTCCAAGTCTCCAAACTTGATTTTTGGAGGCCTAAGCCCGTTCTTGTTGTCGGACTGCCAGCCCGATCTGCGGAGAATGGCGGAAATTCTTGCCGCGAGTTCGCGCGGATTGAATGGCTTCGCCACGTAGTCGTCGGCGCCGAGCTCCAACCCGAGGATGCGGTCAAACTCTTCCCCCCTGGCAGTCAGCATCAGAACCGGAGTCCGCGCGCGCTGTCGTATGTCCTTGAGAACGTTAAATCCCTTCTTGTCCGGC
>DATMPA010000002.1:0-2145 GCA_035567915.1 Candidatus Sulfotelmatobacter sp.
TTCCGAAGGATAGCGCCCGGCAAAAATGCGCTCCACCTTGAGTTTGTCCTGACTAGTCAGCGACGGGATTTCGACGCAGCGCCCCGTACACGCCTCAAATTTCCAACCGTGATAACTGCACTCCACCGTCTGCCCGTCAAATCGACCATAAGAAAGCGGAATTCCCCGGTGCGGGCACGAATCGCGCATCGCAAATGCCTTGCCATCGGCCGCGCGCCCGACAACCAGCGGCACTTCCAGCAACATGGCCTTCGCCAGCCGATTGCCGGTAACCTCCGTGCTGCGCATCGCCGGATACCAGAAATCCCAAAGAAATCCGGCATCGCTTTCAACAACAGTTTCACATGAAGCTGGCGCGCCAGCTTCGACCAAGGATCGCGCCGTTTCACTCATTTTCAATTTGCCGCAGCCTTTGTTCGGGCCGCCTTAGGAGCGGTTCGCTCGAATCCATTCGCATCGTAGTACACTGCGTCGCATCGGGGCAACCGCGCCGCGCAGTGCAACGTTCTCCATCAGAGCAACCGAGCCGCGTGGCGCGCATCGTGAAACCCACCCCGTGCATCCAATTGCGTGTTTCCGATTTCAGCGGTATTCTTATCCGTGAGCACTTCGATGTACGCCGCCTTCTATTAGCTGACTCTCCTCTCGCTTCCAAACCGGAGCGCGGCTCCCTTTTTCGCAAGTTACCAGTCAGGAATCGGCAGTCACTTCTTTGCGAGGTTTTGCTATGGCCGTAATGACACTGTCAGACAAATTGGATCAGCTCGGCACGCGCTACGACGAGTTGACGCAGCAGCTCTCGACCGCCGAAGTCGCGTCGGACTCCACGCGCTTCCAGAAGATCGCCAAGCAGCATGCAGAGCTCGAAGAAATCGTAGCCAAGCACCGCGAGTTCAAGCAAATCGAAAAGGATCTCGTCGGGGCGCACCAAATGGTCGTCGAAAACGAAGACGCAGAGATGAAGCAGATGGCGCTGGATGAAGAAAAGCAGCTCATCGCACGAAAAGAAATTGTCGAACGCGAACTAAAGCTGCTCCTGCTGCCAAAAGATCCCAACGACGAGAAAAGCGTCATCGTGGAAATCCGCGCCGGAACCGGCGGCGACGAAGCCGCCCTGTTTGCCGGCGAACTCTTCCGCATGTATTCGCGTTATGCGGAAACGCTCGGCTGGAAAGTGGAAGTCCTTGAAAGCTCGCCTTCCAATCTCGGCGGCGTCAAGGAAATCGTAGCGGCCATCCAGGGCCACAAAGTCTATTCCAAGCTGAAGTATGAGAGCGGCGTTCATCGTGTCCAGCGCGTCCCCGCAACGGAGACGCAAGGCCGCATTCACACCTCCGCTGCGACGGTGGCGGTCCTCCCCGAAGCAGATGAAATCGACATCAAAATCGAAGCAAAAGATTTGCGCGTCGATACTTTCTGCTCTTCGGGCCCCGGTGGACAATCCGTGAACACCACGTATTCCGCGGTGCGCATCACGCACATCCCCAGCGGCCTGGTCGTTTCGCAGCAGGACGAAAAATCGCAAATCAAAAATCGCTCAAAAGCCATGCGCGTGCTGCGCGCGCGACTCTACGAAATGGAACTCGAGAAACAACAAGCCGCCATCGGCGCGGAGCGCCGTGGCCAAATCAAAACCGGCGACCGCTCCGAAAAAATCCGCACCTACAATTTTCCGCAGAACCGAGTAACGGATCACCGCATCGGCCTGACCCTCCACCAACTGTCGGAGGTCATGGAAGGAAAGCTGGCCGCCTTAGTCGATGGCCTAGTCAGCCACTACGAAGCCGAGCGCCTGGAACAAGAGTTAGCCGGAGCATAAGTGGGCGAGAGACTCTTGTCTGTCTTTCTGGAATTATTCTCAGGAGCGTCTTCATTCTTTTTGGAATCTGAGTTTCGCTCAACCAGAGACAGGCAGAAATGCCTGTCCACCGGGTCGCCTGAGACATGGACGTTCGCACCGCACTAAAAGAAGGCCTAGCGCAATTGCGTGACGCCCACGTCTGCTCGTTCACCCTAGCCGCAGAGCTGCTACTGCTTCACACCCTCGGCAAAGACCGAACCTGGCTCTACGCGCACCCCGAAGAGACGGTATCCGAAGCCGACGCCGAGCGATTCTACAAATTGCTCACTCGCCGCGCCGCCGGC
>DATMPA010000003.1:0-46663 GCA_035567915.1 Candidatus Sulfotelmatobacter sp.
CTAATTTAGCAGAAACGAACGCGAGGCGCACGGAGGCAGTTGGGCAGAGTGCGGTGTGTCTGTTAAAATTTTGATGCGGTTCCGGGATCGTCTAATCGGTAGGACATGAGCCTTTGAAGCTCAGTATCGTGGTTCGAGTCCACGTCCCGGAACCAATTTTGTCTGCGTTATTGCCCGCCTCAGATTTCGTTTTTCTTAAGTGAATCCATCACGTAATCGCAGGAACGTACGCAAAGCGCCATGATGGTGAGCGTCGGATTCTGGCAGGGATTGGCCGTGAAACCACTGGCGTCCATGACGAAGAGATTTTTCACGTCGTGGGATTGCTGAAATTGATTGAGGACCGATTTTTTCGGGTCGGTCCCCATGCGCGCGGTGCCGGCTTCGTGAAGCGCCCAGCGCGGCGCGGAAGGATGCGCATGGGTGCGGACGTTTTTTGCGCCGGCGGCTTCGAGCATTTCCCCGGCGGATTCGCCGATGTCCTTGATCATCGCGGTTTCGTTTTCACTATCAGCGATGTGAATTTTGAGAACGGGAATTCCATAGACATCTCTTATGGCGGGATCCAGTTCGAGGAAATTTTCCCAGCGTGGAAGGACTTCGCCGAAACCGGTTATATCGATCCAAGGGAGTGGTTCGCGAAGGGCATTCTTGTAAGCTTCGCCGAAACCGGAAGCGCCCCAGCGGAAGTCAACGCCTGATTCCCCTTCATAGCCGTAGGCGCGGAGAAATTTCTTGGGCGCGGGCTGGCCCGGAAGATTACGAAAACGCGGGACATAAAATCCGGCAGGCTTGATCGGACCGCCCAGAGTCGGCTTGCGACCGAATGACGGAAATTCTCCGCTGCCGCCGGCACTGCGAACGTGTGCAGTGAAGTAGTGGCCGAGAACACCGCTGGAGTTTGCGAGACCGTTCGCATGCTCGCGCGCCGCAGAGTTGAGGAGGATGCGCGTGGATTCTTGCGTCTGCGCGCAAAGAATGACGACGCGTGCGTGGATTTCCTGCGGCTGTTTCGTGTTGCGATTAACGTACAAAACTCCTGTGGCGCGATTTTGCTGCTCGTCCATGAGGACTTTGTAGGCCATCGCATTCGAAATGAGCGTGCAGTTGCCGGTGCGAAGTGCGTCCGTGACGGTGGTAAACGCAGAGTTGAAGTAAGAGTGCGTCATGCAGCCGCGTTCGCAGGGGCCACAGTAGTGACAAGGTCCGCGACCAGTGAGCGGGCGAGTGAGATTTGCTGAGCGGGTTGGTATTGCGGGGCGGCCCATTTTGGATTTGACGCCGTCACAGAACGTTTTTTCCTGGCAGGTGAGCGGCATATGTGGCTGAAACTGGCCGTCTGGAAGATACTCGAGGCCTTCTTTCGAGCCGCAGATGCCAACATATTTTTCGACGAGGTCGTAGTACGGCTCGATGTCCTTATAACTGAGCGGCCAGTCTTCGCCGAATCCATCGTGAGACGCACATTTGAAATCGAGATCACTAAAGCGGAGCGAAACTCGGCCCCAAACATTTGTGCGGCCCCCGGTCATGCGTACGCGGCCCATCCAAAGAAAAGGCTGATCTTGCGGCGTCGTGTAAGGCTCTTCGAGGTCGTTCGCAAACCAATCCGCGGTATATTCGTTGCAGACATCAAAGACGGATTGCACTGGTCGCGTCCTGCTGATGATTTCCCGAGTCATATTGCGATATTTCAGGGAGAATGCAGGTTTGTGCTCGGAAAAATTGGTGTCCAATTGCGGACGGCCTGCTTCGAGAAGAGCGACCTTTAGGCCGGCTTCTGCGAGGCGCTTGCAAGCCCATCCTCCGGATGCGCCTGAGCCGACTACGATCGCGTCGAATTTCTTGTCTGTTTTCGGCAAGGAGATCCTTCCTTGTGAGCCGTGACGCGGGAATGGTAACATCCCGCGCGGAAGAATTTTAGCTGGCTGTGAAATGCAAAACATAAACGATCTATCCGTCATTGAAATGAAATCAGATCGCCTGAGCAGAATTACGCGACGAGACGCTGCACGACTGCTTGCAGGAATCGTAGCTGGGGCTGCCTTGCCGCTAGGAACGGCGGCTCATCCGATCTGGAAGCATTTTGAAGATGAGCATTTGATGAGTCTTAGAGACGCGGCTAAGGGCGAACTTCATTTTCTGAGTGCGGAGCAGTTCGAATCGCTTTCGGCTTTAGCGGAAGCGATTGTGCCTGGATCCACCAGAACGAATGTTGCCAGTTTTATTGATTTGTTGCTGAGCGTGGACGAAAAAAAGCATCAGATGGAATTTCTGGGCTCGCTGGCAACATTGGAAACCGAGAGCAACAAAAGATATGAGAAAAGATTCCCAGCGTTAACCGTTATTGAGAGAAATGAACTGCTGACCGCCGTTTCAACCTCGCCCAAAGCGGGAAATAGTGAGCATGCACTGCACGACGCATTTGAAAGCCTGAAGGAATGGATTTCCGGCGCGTACTATTCTTCAGAAGTGGGAATGCGCGAGCTTGGATGGACGTCCGATCGCGTATTCGCAGAGTTTCCGGGCTGTTCGCATGACGAGGGGCACGACTAATCCGCAATTTCCAAGAGGAGGAGTTCGATGAATTCTGTAACCAACAGGCGCGACTTTCTGCGAACGACGGCCGCAGCGGGAGCCAGTCTTGCGCTGACGCGAAGTTTGCTGGCGGCGCCGCAAAAATCCGTGCTGGTGTTCACGAAATCATCGGGATGGGAACACGATGTGGTAAAGCGCGTGGACGGGAAATTGAGCATCGTGGAAACTGCGATAACGGAACTGGGTAAGAAAAACAATTTCGACGTTGTATGTTCGAAAGACGGACGAGTTTTTGATTCGAGCGACTTCGCGGGCTTTGGAGCAGTTCTCTTTTTCACAACGGGCGACTTGCTGGAACTTGGAACTGACAAGCAGCCACCGATGACAGCAGCAGGAAAACAAAAGTTGCTTGATGCGATTCACGATGGAAAAGGGTTTGTGGGATCACACGCAGCTAGCGATACCTTCCATACGAAACCGGATTCGGTCGAGGGAGGAAGTCGTTACGTCGCGTACGGGGACAAGTCCGATCCTTATTTGCGTATGCTTGGCGGAGAATTCATCATTCACGGCAGCACTCCGCGGCTGCAGACATGCAAGATCATTTTGAACGATCCGAAATTTCCGGGGCTTGAGGGCGCTTCTTCGCCGGTGGAATTCATGGAGGAGTGGTACTCGCTGAAAGATTTCATGACGGATATGCATGTGATAGCTACGCTCGACACTGCGGGAATGAAGGGTAACTGTTATCAGCGAAAGCCATACCCGATTACGTGGGCGAGGATGCACGGCAAAGGGCGCGTGTTTTACACGGCGATGGGAGACCGTCCTGAAAACTGGCAGATTCCCTTCTTCCTGAATCTAGTGGCGGGTGGAATCCGGTTCGCGCTGGGCGATGCAAACGCTGACCTGACACAAAATATTGCCGGCGCTTCGCCGGGCTACGCCGAGATTCCGCCGAGGGAACCAGAAAAGAAGCAACCCTAGTCAAAGCAAAGAATTTGAAATGCAGAGCGCGGCGCCACCGGCAACGCCAGCGTTTTCTCCATAGAATGCAGGCACGAGCGGAATTTCCAGATAGCGCGAATTGATGCACCAGCTCTTCATGCGTTTTTGAATTTCGCCGAAGTGGGGGCGAAGCATTTCTGCTGCGCCGCCACCGAGAATAATTACCTCCGGCTCCAAAAGATCCACGGTATTACCGAGCCAGATAGCGAGGTATTCGAGCGTCTGTTCGAGGATTGCGCGCGCGAGCGGGTCGCCTGCCTCGGCAGCCTTGCCCACCATTTCGCTCCGCACGGATGCGGCATTTCCATCCGCAAGCGTCAAAAGTTGCGCGCTGAGCTGAGGTGATTGGGCGAGCTTTTCACGCGCGCGGCGGGCGATGGCCGTGCCCGAAGCCAGAATTTCGATGCAGCCCTTTTTCCCGCAATTACAAACTGGGCCATTGAAATCTATGCTGACGTGGCCGCCTTCCGCCGCGGAACCTGTGCGCCCGTGAAGGATCTTCCCATCAAGAATGATACCGGTGCCAATGCCCGTGCCGATGGTGGCGAAGAAAACGTTGCGATAGCCGCGGCCGGCTCCCCAGAGATATTCAGCGAGGCCGCCCGCGTTGGCGTCGTTATCCAATTTCACGACGGCGGAATAGCGTTTGGCAACTTCATCAGCGAGGGGAAAATCGCGCCAGCAAGGTACGTTTGGCGGATTGATGACGACGCCAGTCCGCGGGTCAAGCGGTCCGGGCGCGCAAATGCCAATGCGATGGATTTTTGCGCGGTTGGCAGGGTCCTGCTTGAAGAGGGATTCAATCGCGGACAGAACGGAGGCGAGACCCGCTTCCGCGCCGTTTTTGCAATTCATGGGCGCGCGCAAATGCGCGAGAATCTTTCCATTCACGTTGACAATTCCGACGGCAACTTTTGTGCCGCCAACATCAACTCCAATAACTAATTCTTTGTCAGAAATTCTAGAGGACATTCAGAAACACCAAATAAATATTGATAAGGTGAAGATGCAACTTACGCGCCTGAGGGAATAACAGGGCGTGAACCTCGCAGTCCGTAATAAACGATGTATCCGTAACAAATCACGGGAAGGATAAAGGCGTGGTGAATGCCGATGTGGTCCGCGATCCAACCCTGCGCCACAGGAATGATTGCGCCGCCGACGATAGCCATGATGAGCAGCCCTGATCCGTCGCCCGTAAGAGGTCCGAGCTTGGCAATGCCGAGCGTGAAGATACTCGGGAACATGATTGAGTTGAAGAAGCCGACGAGGATGATGCTCCACATGGCGATGGGACCACTGGTCAGCATTGAAGTGCAGACCAGTATGACGGCGGCGGTGGCGGCGACTCCCAGAAGAGTTCCCGTTTTCACCTTTTGGAGGATGGCCGAGCCGATGAACCGTCCAACCATTGCCCCACCCCAGTAGTAGGAAACGTATTTTGACGCCATGAGCTCAGAAAGATTGCCGATATCGGGTTGAGCGAAATAGTTAATGAGGAAGCTGCCGATAGAAACTTCCGCGCCTACATAGACAAAAATTCCAACGGCACCGAGGACCAAGTGCGTGTACTTCCAGATGCTGCCGCCCACTTTGCCGTGGCGCTCGGCCTCCGGCATTGCCGGAAGCTTGAACATGCCGATAGTGATTGCAAAAAGAAGTAGAGCCAAACCAATAACGACATACGGCATCTTGACGGAAGACGCCTCATGAATGCGGTAGGCCTTGAGCGCCTCAGCAGACATTTGCTTGAGGACGTCCGCGGTCTTAGGATTCCCACTGAGAATGAAAAGTCCACCCAAAAATGGACCGATGGTAGTTCCAAACGAATTAAAAGCTTGCGCGAGATTGAGGCGGCTAGATGCCGTTTCTGGCCTACCTAAAATTGCGACGTAGGCGTTTGCTGAGACCTGCAGTGCAGTCATGCCACCAGCGACGATCATCAGCGCCACCAAAAATAGCGGAAAAGAAGGAAGGCTGGCCGCGGGAAGAAAAACGAACGCACCCAACGCCATAACGACCAAGCCGCCCACCATTGTTTTCTTATAGCCGAAGGTGTCCACGACCTTGGCTGAGGGCATGGAGAAAAGAAAATAAGCAAAGAAAAAGGCGAACTGAATGAGCATGACCCTGGTGTAGTTCAGTTCAAAAATGGCCTTGAAGTGGGGAATGAGAATGTCGTTCAGCGAGGTTACGAAGCCCCAGAAAAAGAACAGCACCGTGACCATGGACAGCGCTGCGACATAGGTTTCGTTTGTGCCCTGCCCTGCTGCCGGCGCGGGACTGGTCGTGCTCACATTTGCCATAAGGTGGTCCGTCTACCTCCAAAGGGATTGATGCTATCGCGCTTCTAGCGATTGGTCGAGGAGCGCCAGCGGAAGAGGATGCCATAGTTAATGAATTCCCACTACAAAAACGATTGTGCGGTGTTCCCGTCCCCAAGAAAGGTGCTATAAATCCTTTCCGGCGAAATCACCCCCGGTTACAGGCGGCACCATGAAAAAGTCAAGGTTACTAGTGCTGTGCGCGGTCACCCTTTTTACGGGAGCTGGCGAGACGTTTGGGCAGAACACATCGCCTGTGGTTGTTTTCCGTGAGGCGAGCTTTCCCACCGCGGACACGGCGGCAATTCCCGGCGATCAATTGTCGAAAATGGTGCCCGGAGCACGAATGGCGTCTGCGGAACAGCTGAAAACCGAGCTAGCGAATAGCGAAACCAACTTGCTTGTGCTTCCCTATGGGTCTGCGTTCCCGGAAAGCGCGTGGCAAGACATTGTTGGATTCCTGCGCCGCGGTGGAAACCTGCTGGCGATTGGCGGGAGGCCGTTCACGCGCTCGGCATACAAGGATTCGGGCGGCTGGCATCTGCGAAATTACAGCGTGCGCTTTTTGCGGCAACTCCTGATTGATCAATATCAGACGGCGCCCGGTTCGGAAGGATTGGAATTTCATGCGAACGCGGACATTCCGCTCTCGATTCCTGCATTTGCGTGGAAACGTTCCTTCAGTCCAGTGATTCGAATGAGCGTGGTGGATTTGTACGCGCGCGGCGGATCGGCGGGTTCGATCGACGCGCGGCTCGATGCGCTAGCTTACGCCACGCAAAAGGACCGGCGGATGGCTGCGCCGATTCTGCAAGTGGACCATTTGCAAAACGGTTTCAACGGAGGGCGCTGGATTTTTCTGCCGGTCGAATTGGGGGCGGATTTTTCCACGCGTGGGGAGACGGCAGGGCTCGTTCGAATGCTGGCCGAACACGCAGCGCAAGGCGCGGAAAGTTTTACAGTAAGGCCGAGTATGCCGCTCTATCTGCCGGGCGAACCAGTGGAAG
Source organism: Candidatus Sulfotelmatobacter sp. (assembly GCA_035567915.1). GTDB lineage: Bacteria > Acidobacteriota > Terriglobia > Acidiferrales > UBA7541 > Acidiferrum. Next base: position 6,878 of record DATMPA010000003.1, read on the forward strand.
CGCAAATCCTCTGGAATGGATTCGGAAAGGGTGCGGCAAATCTGAGCGTGAAGATTGCAGTATTCCCGCAGGATCAACCTGCTCATCGCGCGGAATCTTCCGTCACGCTTCCAGCCACACAGCCAACGTTATTGCCGTCGCCGGGAGAAAAGGGTTTTCACATAATCGAGGCGCAACTTCTGGATGGAAATAAAGCGCGCGCGATTTACCGCTCGGGTTTCTGGATTCGCGATCTCGCTTACTTGCGTTCCGGACCGAAACTGAGCGTGAATCACGATTATTTCGAATTGGACGGGCATCCGCTCGCGGTGGTTGGGACGACGTACATGTCCAGCGAAGTGCAGCGGCTCTATTTCGAGCATCCGAATGCGTACGTCTGGGATCAAGACCTCGCGCAGATTCATTCCGCTGGGCTCAACATGATTCGTTCGGGCTGGTGGACGGGTTGGGACAAGTTTTTCGATGAAAATGGGCAGCCGTATGAGCGAACGCTGCGCACGATGGAAGCGTTTCTGATGACGGCGCGGAAAAACGATTTGCCCGTGCAGTTCAACTTTTTTGCGTTTCTGCCGGACGTACTCGCCGGAACGAATCCTTACCTTGATCCCGAAACGCTGCACAAGCAGCAGACGCTTATCTCCATAGTCGCGGCTCGTTTTCGTGAGGTGCCGTGGCTGGCGTGGGATTTGATCAACGAGCCGAGCATTTCGAAGCGGCTCTGGACCATGCGGCCGAACGAAGACCCGATTGAATCGGCGAAATGGAATGAGTGGCTGGCGAAGCGTTACCCGGATCGCGCGGCGCTCGCGGCGGCATGGAATTTGCCGGTGGCATACGTGGAAGGCGCCGTTCCTCTGCCACAAGATATCGAATTCAATTCGCGTGGAATGTACGTCGGGCGAAATTCGCTAAGAACGCATGACTACATGCTGTTCGCGCAGGACGTGTTCGCGGATTGGGCGCAAACGATGCACGACACGATTCGCGTGACGGGCTCGCAACAATTGGTGACCGTCGGGCAGGATGAAGGTGGAATCATGGACCGCCCCTCGCCTGCGTTTTACGGGAAGGCGCTGGACTTTGTGACGAATCATACGTGGTGGCAAAACGATTCGCTGCTGTGGGATTCGCTGGTGGCGAAGCAGCCCGGGCAGGCGCTGCTGATTCAGGAAACCGGATTGCAGCGCGAGCTGACTTTGGACGAAGCCGCGCGATTCACGGTGGAGCAAGAAGGAAGTTTGTTTGAACGCAAGGTGGCGACTTCCTTCGTACAGTCCTCGGGCACGATCGAATGGCTGTGGAATTCGAATTCGTACATGACCGAAGGGAATGAAACGCCAATCGGTGCGGTGCGTCCGGATGGAACGGAAAAACCAGAGGCGACGGTGCTGCGTGATTTCGCGGCGTTTTCCAAACAAATCAGCGAACATTTGCGGAATCCGGAGTTGCCCTCCATTGCGATTGTGACTTCGCAAGCGGCGCAGTATTCGGCCGTCGGCAATATGCAGATTGCCGCCCAACAGACGGCGATTCGCGCGTTGGCGTACGACGCACATCTTACTCCATACGTGATTGCAGAAAATCAGATCGCGAAACTGGGAACCCCGAAACTGGCGATCTTGGCTTCGGCGCAATCGTTGAATGAGGACACCTGGCAGGCTTTGCTGCGTTACGTGAACGCTAGCGGAAATTTGCTCGTCACAGGATCCGTTGGCCGCGACGAGCATTGGCACACGATAGATCGCATGAACCCGTTGAAGCTGAACGCGCAAGCGGGTCCACTGTGGTATCACAACGCTTCGATCCGGCTGGGTAGCACGATGGTCCCGCTTTCGTTCACGCAAGACAGGCAGTTCTGGGCGGAAGCACTGAATTTCGAAAATGGAGAATCGTTTGCCGAACTGGCATACGGCAAAGGAAGAATATTTTGGACTGCTTACCCTATTGAACTGGCGGAAGGAACCAGTGGAACCGCGGACGTCTATCGCTACGTTGCGCAGCGCGTGGGGCTATCGCCGCAGTTTGAACTGCAATCACCTGTTCCGGCGGGAATCTTAATCTACCCAACGGTGCTCGATGATTCGGTTCTTTACGTTTTCACTTCAGAAAATACGGCACCTGCGCAGATCACGCTGCGAGACAAAGTGACTGGCACGCAAGTTAGTTTTGTGCTGCCGCCGCAGCGCGCAGCTCTCGCGCTAATTTCCAAGGACAAGAGGGCGGTAATTGCGAAGTACGGTTTCTAAGAAAATTGGACGCGCTCTTTTTCAGCAAGCCTCGCTGGGAAAGGCTGTCTTAGAAAATCCAGCAGGGACGGCAAGTTCAAGATGCGGGAAGTTGCGGCGAGTTCGGATTCATAAGCAGTCTGTGCTTGTGACAAATCGGAAGCGGCGGCGGCTGGATCGGCGCCGACCAGAGAGTTTTCCTGTGAACTGAGATTCACTTTGTCCTGATTCAGAAAATTCTCACTCAGATTAATTTGGTTGAGTGCGTTGCCATAGAAGACGCGCTGCGTGCTCACCTGCGTCAGCGCATCCTGTACTTGCGTGACTGCAGCAGGGATATTGGTATTTGCCAGTGTCCCGGCGCCTAGTTCACACTCCTCATCGGCAGCCGCGCGCGAGACTTTGGCCGCAGGCTATCTTTTTTCGTTAAAACTTCCTTATCCTCCGCTTGACCGCGCAATTACCTGGTCCTTCGGCCATTCTGCACCTGTCCTAGTTTTTGCTTGCGCCTTCGCTCTTTAGCCCTAACAATGAATAAAGGCCTTCCGTAGTTCATTTCTCTCTTTTCGGAGGTGTAGGTTGTTCTATCGTTTCGCTAATCTTTCGCTCTGCGCGGCCACCCTCGCCCTGGCGCTGACGGGTTGCTCAAAATCCGCGGACCAAACCGCGTCCGCCAGCGATTCCGCAACAGACAGCTCTGCCAGCGGCGGCGCAACCAAATCGAAATCCATCACGTCCGCCATAAAGGAAGCAATCGCGCCGAAGCCGATTATCGTTCCTGTGGATACGCCGATCGAAGTCACTCTCGATCAGTCTCTGAGCTCCAAAACCGCCACGTCCGGTCAGGCATTTCTTGCCACAGTGGAAGCGCCCATCGAGATCGACGGCAAGGTTGCGATCCCGAAGGGTGCTCGCGCCACAGGCGTTGTAAAGGACGCCAAAGCCGCTGGCCGCTTCAAGGGCGGTTCCGTTCTGTCTCTCATGCTCACCAATGTCACGATCGACGGGAGATCCCACGACGTCACCACTTCCGCGCCGTCCTTTAGCCATAAGGGCAAGGGCAAGCGAACCGCGGTCGCGGTTGGCGGCGGCGCCGGGCTAGGTGCGATCATCGGCGGGATCGCAGGCGGTGGAAAGGGCGCAGCCATTGGCGCTGCAGTTGGCGCCGGCGCCGGCGCGGGAGGCGCTGCGTTTACGGGGAAAGCCGACGTCGTTCTTCCAGCCGAAACGGGTCTGACCTTCAAACTCGAGCAGCCGCTGGAGATCAAGCCCAAGTAGAGTTCACAAACATACTTCAGCCCGGCGGTTATCAAATCGCCGGGCTTTTGCGTAGCGGGTCAGTTTGCCCGATTCCTCTCTGAGCGCTCCTTGCGAGGAGAATTTTCTGGGTCGTGACACAATAGGTCAAAAATTCAAACTGACCCATTACGGCCTTTGTTCTTAGTTGAACTTATCCTTCACTTCTTGCGGAATCTTTTCGCTCTGCAGCTTCTTCGATCCATCTTTCGCGCGCACCGTCCAAACGCGTTTTTCCAAACCCTCCGCAGCCAGCACTTCTCCGCGGAACAACTTGTGCTCCACGCGGAAACTGCTGTTTCCCCACTCCAGGATTCTTGATTCCACCGTCACCGTATCTCCAAAACTCGACGGCACAAAAAATTTTGCACCCGTCTCGACCATCGGAATGCCTGCAAGCCCATACCTCGCCAGCATCTCCTGTTTTGGGAATCCCGCTTTTTCAAAAAGCGCATTGGTGCACGCGTCAAACATCTCAAAAAATCGCGGGTAATAGACGATTCCTGCCGGATCGCAATCGCCCCACTCCACGTGAATCGTCTTCCTGTTTTTCAGCATCTCTCCGTCCTGCGTTCGCCTCTCGCTCTACTTGGTTCACTCACATTAACCCAACTATCGTACATTTCGCCTTCCCTTGCGCAGACGCAATCCGGGCCTCTTCATTACGCAACCCGCCACACCTGTCATTTCGAACGCAGCAAGCCAACGTCTTTGCCTTTCCGATTCATTCTGATGAATCGGTTGGCTTGCGGAGAGAGACCTCCGCCCCATTGCGTGTTCTTTGCGCGATGATCTCTCTGCTCTTCGATTGAATTCGCGCCATGGCCATGCCATCCCTCATCTGCTCCCCAATTCGCAGGAGTCTACCTTACGCCCTCGCCGCATACGAAACCGTTTTTCCTTCACCCAGGAAAGATTACACTCTCTTCATGCCCTTACTCGATGGACTCTTCTATTCCCCATCCGTCGAACCCCTCTTTTCAGACGCCGCCCGCGTTCAGGCCATGCTCGATTTCGAAGCGGCCCTCGCTCGCGCAGAGGCAAAAGCCGGTCTCATTCCTTCCGGCGCCGCGCAAATCATCTCTTCAAATTGCCGCGCCGAGCAGATTGATTACAGATCTCTCGTGGCAGCCGCTCCGATCGCCGGCAACCTCGCCATTCCTCTCATAAAGCAGCTCACTGCTCTCGTCGCCAAACAGGATTCCGCCGCCGCGCGCTTTGTACACTTGGGAACCACAAGTCAGGATGTGATAGACACAGGCCTCGTTCTCCAAATTCGCTCCGCGCTCGATCCAGTTCTCTCCGAACTCGATTCCCTGTGCGACACCCTGGCAACGCTTGCAGAAACTCACCGCCGCACACCCATCGTCGCTCGCACGTGGCTTCAGCAAGCGCTCCCCACCTCCTTCGGTTTCATCATCGCCGGCTGGCTCGACGCTCTTGTTCGCCACCGCGGCCGCTTGCTCGCCCTAAAAGAAGATGCTCTCGCTCTTCAGTTCGGCGGCGCCGTCGGCACCCTTGCTGCGCTCGGAACGCATGCTCCCGCAATCGCAAAACATCTTGCCGAAGAATTATCGCTGCCGCTTCCTGCTTTGCCCTGGCACTCCCATCGCGACCGTATCGCCGAAATCGCCACAACGTTCGGCCTTCTTTCCGGCTCGCTGAACAAAATTGCTCACGATCTCTCTTTGCACATGCAGACCGAAGTTCAGGAACTCGCCGAACCGTCCGCTCCCGGCCGCGGCGGCTCTTCCACCATGCCGCACAAGCAGAATCCCGTCGCTTGCGCCGCAATCTTAGGAGCCACGTTGCGCGTTCCCGGATTCGTCAGCACAATGCTCGCTGCAATGCCGCAGGACCATCAGCGCGGCCTAGGTTCCTGGCACACCGAGTGGGAAACTCTTCCTGAAATTATCCGGCTCTCCGCGGGAGCGGTCTATCATCTCGCCGCACTCGCGCCTAATCTTCAGGTCAACGTCACCCGGATGCGCGAAAATCTCGAACTCGCACGTGGCCTCATCTACGCCGAGGCCGTCTCCATGACACTCGCTGAAAAACTCGGCCGCGCCGCCGCTCACGAAAAAATCGAAGCGGCTTGCCACATCGTCTCTTCCTCGAAACGCCACCTGCGCGAAGTTCTCGCTTCGCATCGCGAAATTTCCTCTCTGCTCTCGCCATCCGAACTGGATCGTCTCTTCGATCCGTTGAACTACCTCGGTTCCTCTTCCGTGATGATCGATTCCGTCCTCGCCGCTGCCCGCGCGCGCCATCCACGGCAGCAACGTTCCGCCAAAGGTTGACCGATGCCATTCGCCGATCTCACCGATGTCCGTATCCACTACTCGCTCACCGGAACCGAATCTGCTCCTGTTCTCGTTCTTTCAAACTCTCTCGGCGCAAATTTTTCCATGTGGGACCCGCAACTCCCCGCTTTTTCCTCGCGCTTTCGCCTTCTCCGCTACGACACGCGCGGTCACGGCCAATCTTCTGCTCCCCCCGGCCCCTATTCCATCAAACTCCTTGCAAACGACGTGCTCCGTCTCATCGATGCGCTCCATCTCGACCGCTTCCATTTCTGTGGCCTCTCCATGGGCGGACAAATCGGTCTCTGGCTCGGTCTCCACAGCAAAGATCGTCTTCAGAAACTCGTGCTCTGCAACACCGGAGCGAAAATCGGCACATCCGAATCCTGGAACACCCGCATCAACGCCGTCCTAGCAAGCGGCATGAAGGATGTCGCCGCGCCCGTAGCCTCCCGCTGGTTTACTCCTGAATTCCAATCCGCGCAGCCGGAAATTTTCGCTTCCGCCTTGAAAATGCTCGAATCCGCAAATCTGCAAGGCTATGCCGCCTGTTGCGCCGCCCTCCGCGATTTCGACTTGCGCAATGAGCTTCACAGCATCAACGTTTCCACTCTCGTCATCACTGGCGCGCACGATCCTTCCACGCCGCCCGCCGACGGTCGTTACATTGCCGAAAAAATTCCCGGTGCGCGCTGTGTCGAACTCAACGCAGCGCACCTCTCCAACATCGGCGACGCCGACCGCTTCACATCCGAAGTTGAAAATTTTCTTTCCGCCTGAGGAGCCGCTCAATGGATGACCGCGAACGCTACGAAAAGGGCATAAAGATCAGGCGCGAAGTCTTGGGCAACGACCATGTTGACCGCGCCATGCAAACCGCAACCGACTTCACCGCACCATTTCAGGATCTCATCACGCGCTACGCCTGGGGAGAAGTCTGGTCCCGCCCGGGACTCTCGCGCCACACACGCAGTCTTGTCACGCTCGCCATGACCATTGCTCTCAATCGCGAAGACGAATTCCGCCTGCATCTCCGTGCCGCGCTCAATAATGGCGTCACGCGCGAGGAAATTCAGGAAGTTTTGCTCCACTCCGCCATCTATTGCGGCGTCCCTGCCGCCAATCACGCCTTCAAAATCGCCGCGGAAGTTCTGTCTGCCGAACTGCAGTAAGACCGCTATATAGCTATATGCTAGACTTGTCTCCAGGAAAATTGTAATTTAGCAACTTTACAGCCCCGCCGAATTGCCCCTCTATAGCGGAGCAATAGGCTTGGCGTTACTTCCCGCGGGTTTCCCACCTTAGCGGCAGTCGAGGAGTCGCTGCATGTCCCTGAAGAGTCGTTCCGGTGTCCCCGCGTATCAGCGCATCCAGAGCTCCATACGCAAGCGCATTGATGCCGGCCAGCTCCGCCCCGGCGATCCCGTCTCTTCCGAACGTGATCTCGCCAAACTCCATCAAGTCAGTTTGATGACGGCTCGCCACGCGCTCGCCTACCTCGAACACGAAGGCGTCGTCGAGCGCCGGCGCGGTATCGGAACCTTCGTCGCGACGCCCAAAATCCACTTCAACAAGCTGATGAGCTACACCGAACAAATGGCCGCGCGCAGTCTCAACGCCGGTTCCAAAGTTCTGGGCCTCAAAATTATTGATAACGAGCCGGAAGTCGCCGCTCGTCTCTCCCTGGCTCCGAATGATCCGATAATCAAGCTGGAACGGCTCCGCCACGCCGCCGAAGAGCCCTTCGCGCTAGAAACGTGCTATCTCTCTTCCAACGAATTCCCCGAACTGCTCAACGCCCCTCTTGGCCGCGAGTCACTCTTCGCAATCCTTGAACGCAATTACGACGTGAAACTCGGTTACGCTGACGAGGAAATTGACGCAACTGCCGCGGACCCACACACCGCCGAACTGCTCGCCGTGCCCCGCCGCGAGCCGCTGCTTCGGATTCGTCAGGTAATTTTTTCAACTAAAGGCAAAGCGCTCATGTACGTTCTGGGCATCTATCGTTCGGATCGCCACAACTTTGTTATCAGGCGCTTCCGTTGATCCATCGCCGAAGTTATTTTTTCTTGAACCTTCAGACAGTTTCACGGAAAGTTGTGCGCCAATGCTCGTAGTGCTCAAAGGGAGTGCGCAGGAAGTCGGGCAGGAAGCCGCTCGCATCGTGGCGGGAGCGGTTCGCGCAAATCCGTCCATCGTTCTAGGTCTCGCTACGGGCAGCACTCCGCTCGGAATGTACGAAGAGCTCGTGGTGCTACATCGCGCCGGCAAACTCGATTTCTCCAAGGCAACTTCCTTCAATCTTGACGAATATCTCGGCCTCGCTCCCAACGATCCGCAAAGCTTTCACTACTTCATGCACTCTAATTTTTTCTCGCATGTAAATTTCGCGCCGAAAAATATTCACATTCCGGATGGCGCAATCCGCAAGGATTTCTCCGCGCACTGCGAAAGTTACGAACTAGCCATCAAAAATGCCGGCGGCATTGACCTGCAAGTTTTGGGAATTGGCCGCAACGGCCACATCGGTTTCAACGAACCGAATTCCAGTCTCGCTTCGCGCACGCGGTTGAAAGAACTCACCCAAGAAACCATCGAGGACAATCGAAGATTTTTCCCGCCCGGCGCTGACATTCCCGAATGCGCCATCACCATGGGTATCGGCACGATCCTCGACGCGCGGCGCATCGTCATTCTTGCAACTGGAAAATCCAAAGCCGCCGCCGTCGCCAAAGCGATCGAAGGTCCAATCTCATCCTCCGTCAGCGCGTCCGCGTTGCAACTTCATCCGGACGTCATCTTCATCATTGACGACGACGCATCCTATGCCCTCGCGCAGCGCGATTATTACCGCCGCGTTCTCGAGCTCACTAAGAAATACACTCCAGAAAAGCTGTCATAATCGTTCGGGAGGGTTCATCGCTCCGTGATCATCTCGGGTGATATCGGTGGAACAAAATGCAATCTGGCTGCTTACTCTGATCACAGCGGAGCACTCAAACTCGTTTTCAAGCAGCGTTACGCCACACGCGATTTTTCCAGCTTTGAACAACTGATCGAAACCTTTGCGCAGCAAGCCCTTCCGTCTGTCCCGAACCGAACCGTCACCGCCGCAGGCTTTGGCGTTCCCGGCACGGTCGTGGACGGGCGCCTGCACGCTGCGCATATTCCGTGGGTCTTGGACGCAGTATCGCTAGCAGCTCGGCTCAAACTGCCGCGAGAACGCGTTGTCCTCATGAACGACCTGGTCGCAACTGCGCGCGGTCTGCAAAGACTTGCGCCGGAAGATATTCTCTATCTCAATCGCGGCGTGGATCATCCGCAGGACAACATCGCGGTCATCGCCGCCGGCACAGGACTAGGCGAAGCGGTTCTTTATTGGGATGGCCATGGCCATCGCGCCGCACCCTCTGAAGGAGGTTCCGCCGATTTCGCGCCGCGCTCCGATCGCGAAATTGCATTTCTCACTTTCCTGAAGCACAGGCTCTCTCGCGTTTCTTGCGAAGAACTTTTCTCCGGCCGTGGATTCCGTCCCATCCACGAATTTCTCGCACCAGACATTCGTCACGCTTCTTTCGCTGCTGCTGCTGCTGAATCGGCTCAGGAAATCACGCAGAACGCTCTTACAGGAGGCTGCCCCGCGTGCGCCGAGACTCTGGAATTCTGGACTGACGCATTCGGCGCGGAATCCGGCAATCTTGCGCTGCGCGTTCTTGCCTACGGCGGCGTTTATCTCGCCGGGGGAATCGCTGTGAAAATTCTGCCGCTCTTGCAAAAAAGTTCGTTTTGCACGGCGTTCGCGGACAAAGGTCCGCTCGCTCCCATTCTGCAAAATATTCCGATTGCTGTTGTCTTGAACGAAGACGCGCCTATTCTCGGCGCGGCTTACGCGGCACTCAGTGCGATTCGCTGATTAATCTTCTTCTTCTCTAAAACTTAGTTGGTTCACTTTTCTCAGCGCGGGAAACATCCACGCCCACAATCCAGTCACTACGATTGCGCCGATCCCGCCGAGAATGACTGCGGGCACAGTTCCAAACCATTGCGCTGTCACACCAGATTCAAATTGTCCCAATTCGTTCGACGCACCGATAAAAATCATGTCCACCGCATTCACACGGCCGCGCATTTCGTCCGGTGTTGCCACTTGAATCAGCGTTCCGCGCACGATTACGCTCACCATATCCGTCGCGCCAACAATGAATAACGCGATGATTGAAAAAACCATGCTGCGCGAAATCCCAAATAGCACGGTAAATAATCCAAATGCCGCTACACACCAGAGCATCGTCGCGCCGACATTTTTCCGCAGTGGTTTGTACGCGATCACAACCGCCATAATGCCGGCCCCAATTCCGGGTGCGCTCCGCAAAATGCCAAGTCCCCACGGACCTGTGTTCAAAATCTCCTTTGCGTACACCGGCAGAAGCGCAACCGCGCCGCCAAGCAGCACCGCAAACAAATCCAAAGAGATAGCGCCGAGAATCAGTTTCTCCCGCCAGATGTAACGAAACCCTTCAAAAACGGAAGAGGTACTTGTTTCCACTTTTTCGCGAGATTTGCTATTCACCTTTAATTTCAACAGCAATCCAACGGCAACAGCTGCAATCACGACGGCAATCAGGTAAACCGCGAACGGACCGCGGAAAATCGCGTAGATCAATCCGCCAAGCACGGGCCCAAGAATCGTAGCGATTTGAAAAATGCCGGAGGCCCACGCAACGGAATTCTGAAAATGCTCTTCGGGCACAAGATGCGGAAGAATCGAACGGCTTGCTGGCCCGTTGAAGGAACGGACGATTCCAAGCAGCACCAGCACAACGTAAATCGGCGCCACCGATTGGATTCGATAGCCGGTCAACAGCAGAAGCAGCAAGAAGCAAATTCCAAATCCGGCTTCGCACGCGATGAGAACTTTTCGGCGATCGAAGACATCGGCGACGTGTCCCGCAACCAGGAATAGAACAATGCCGGGGAGGAATTGCGCGAGGCCGACCAATCCCAGATCGAGCGGGCGCTTGGTAATTTCGTAAACCTGCCAACCGACGGCGACGGCTTGCATTTCCAGCGCGAGAACGACGAGGCAGCGCGCCGTTTGAAAAATCGTAAATGCTGGGTAGCGGAACGCCGCCCGCGAATCGTTCGCGTCTGTGATTTCAATTTTTGCCGTGGACACTTGAAATTTACTCGCCGTAAGGAACCCAGACGTTCTTTACCTGGTACGCGTGTCCGAGATACCAGCGGCCTTCGCCTTGCTTCGCGTCAAGAAAATCAATTTCGCGGCCTTCGTTTGTCCAAACTTGTTTTAGATTTCCGATGGACAACGCCTTCGCCGTCGCACACATGGTTTCATCGCCGTAACACCAGATGGCGTCGAGGTCGTCGTGCTCCGCAAGCACTTTCAGCAATTCCGAACTCCGTCCCGGCACGATATTTATGACTCCGCCTGGCAGATCGCTGGTTTCAAAAACCTGATACAAATCACCTGTAATGAGCGGATATTTTTCGGAAGGCACCGCCACAACGGTGTTGCCCGCGGCAATCAGTGGCAGCGCCAGAGAGAAAAATCCCAAAAGCGGCGAATCCGTCGGACACAAAAGTCCGACTGTGCCGACCGGCTCTTTCATCGCAATCGCAATATTACGGAACGGAGGATTGTGCACTGCCCCATCGAATTTATCCGTCCAGGCCGCATAGGAAAAAAGGCGCTCGATGCTCGCGCTGACTTCTTGCTCGGCCTGTTTCGCTCCCACCGCCGCCGCAAGCCGCTGGGCAATTTCCCCTCCGCGCTGCGACAGGTTTTCCGCAATGTAATAGAGCACCTGCGCGCGGTTGTGAGCCGTCGTCTTCGCCCAGCCTTCCGCCTTCCGTGCTGCCTCCACGGCATTGCGAATATCTTTCCGGTTCCCGAGTGGCGATTCGCCGAGCAGTTGCCCGTTCGCTCCGTGCACTTCGACGCTATAGCCGGAATCCGGCCGCGCCTGCTTGCCGCCGATATAGAGTTTCACCGTGCGGTCGATGGAGGGATTCGCGACTTCCGCCGCTCCATTTGCCGCCGCAGGTTCTGCGGAAAGTTTCCGGGCATTCTTGAACCATGCCGGTTCAAGATATTCGAGCAATCCTTCCCTGCCGCCTTCCCGCCCATAACCGCTCTCGCGATATCCGCCGAATCCGCATGCGGCGTCAAACATGTTCGTACAGTTCACCCAAACCACGCCCGCCTTCAATTGCGACGCGACGTGCAGCGAAACATTGATGCTCTCGCTCCATACGCTCGCGGCAAGCCCGTATGCGGTGTTGTTCGCCAGCTCCACGGCTTCGCGCGGCGTGCGGAAGGTCATCGCGGCAAGAACTGGTCCAAAAATTTCCTGCTGCGCCACGATGGAAGTCGGATGCACGTTGCTCAAGAACGTCGGCTTGTAATACAGGCCGCGCGAAGGCATTGCAATTTCCGGCTGCCAGCATGTCGCGCCTTCGGCGATTCCCTGCTTCACCAGGCTGTCAATGCGTTCGAGTTGTACCTTCGCGACAATCGCGCCCACGTCAATCGCCTTGTCCAGAGGAGAACCTACGCGCAGCGTACTCATGCGGTCTTGCACTTTGCGCGTCAACTTTTCGGCGATGCTCTCCTGCATCAGCAGCCGCGACCCAGCGCAGCACACTTGTCCCTGGTTGAACCAGATGCCGTCCACCAATCCTTCCACGGCGCTATCCAAATCCGCGTCTTCAAAAATGATGAAAGGAGATTTTCCGCCCAATTCCAACGAAAGTTTCTTATGGGATTGCGCGGTAGCGCGGCGAATCGCTCTTCCCACTTCAGTTGACCCCGTGAAGGCAATCTTGTCCACGTCGGCATGTTTTACGAGCGCTTCACCGGTGGAACCATCGCCTGTAACGATGTTCACCGCGCCCGCGGGCAATCCAACTTCGACGCAAATCTCCGCGAACGCCAGGGCCGTGAGCGGCGTGAACTCGGCCGGCTTCAGCACGACGGTATTTCCCGTCGCAAGAGCCGGCGCAATTTTCCACGCAAGCATCAGCAGCGGAAAATTCCACGGAATAATCTGCCCAACAACTCCGCACGCGGCATAGCCGGGAAATTCCTGCTGCAGCAATTGCGCCCAGCCCGCGTGATGATAAAAATGCCGCGCGACTAGCGGAATATCAATGTCGCGGCTTTCCCGGATGGGTTTGCCGTTATCAATCGTTTCGAGTACAGCCAGCCGCCGCGAATGTTTCTGAATTTGCCGCGCGATCGCATACAAAAACTTTGCACGCTCGTAGGGCGAAAATCCTTGCCACACAGGCAACGCAGCGCGCGCCGCCTTTACTGCCGTATCGACGTCCCCCGCACTTCCCTGTGCAACCTCCGCGATTTTCTCGCCGGTCGAAGGATCAGTCGTATCAAAATGTTTTCCTTCAGTGGGTGGTTGCCATTTGCCGCCAATAAAATGTCCGAAACGACGCTTGTGGCCGTCGAGCCAGACGAGCGTTTCTTTCGGATCCTCCGGCGCGGGGCCATATTCCATCGTCTTGTATTTTTCGAGGACGCTCATGTTGTCGTTTCTCACGCGATTGGGTGGCGATATTCCGCCGAGTACCGGCCCGTCGCATGAAATTCCAGTTGCCGTTCAATATCGGCGAGCATCGAGCTCGCGCCAAACCTGAACAGGTGCGGCTCAAGCCACGAATTGCCAAGTTCTTCCTTCATTAAGGAAAGCCACTCGACAGATTGTTTGGCCGTCTTAATACCGCCTGCTGGTTTAAAGCCTACGGCAATTCCCGTTTCTTGCGCGTATTCACGAATCATCCGCGTCATCACGAGTCCAACGGGAAGCGTTGCGTTGACCGTTTCTTTTCCGGTGGACGTCTTGATAAAATCCGCGCCCGCCATCATCGCTACCAGACTTGCCTTCGCTACGTTACGCAGTGTAAGCAAATCGCCTGTACCAAGAATCACCTTGAGATGCGCGGGTCCACACGCATCTTTGAAGGCCACGATTTCGTCGTAGAGTCTTTGCCACTGCGCGCCAAATACATGTGCGCGTGTGATGACGACGTCAATTTCTTGGGCCCCCGCCGACACGGAGCGCCGAATTTCTGAAACGCGATCTTCGAACGGGGAAAGTCCCGCCGGAAATCCGGTGGAGACAGCAGCGACATTGATTTTCGTACCTTCGAGCGCACGCCTCGCCGTCTCCACAAACAAGTGATAGACGCAGACGGCGCCAACCTGAATTTTCAGGTCCGCGATTCCGAGTTCCTGAACAAGTTCGTGTTGCAACGGCTGCCGGGCCTTGGAACAAAGCCGCTTCACACGTTCCTCGGTGTCATCGCCGGAAAGGGTGGTCAGGTCCATGCAGGAAATGGCTCGGAGGAGCCAGGCAACTTGCCAATCTTTTTTCACGGTGCGGCGAGTGACGAGGGTGGCGGCGCGGCGCTCGACGGCGGAGGTGTTGACGCGAACGCTTTCAATCCAGTCCAGGTTAAGGGAAGTGCCGCGATTCGGTTGCAGCGATCGTCCACCAAGGGTGGCGATGGCGCTGGAAGGCTGTACTATGGCGTTCCCATGGCGGTCCACGATATCGAGACGCGGAGGATTTTCCGGGCTCATGATAAAACTCCTGGAAAGCGGGCTTGACCGAACCAAGTTGAAGGAAAGAGGATAACATTCCCGGCGGAGGGGAGCGAGGGGGGTAGGTACCCTTTTTTCTGTAACTGCTGATTCTAAACGGGTTTAAGTTCTTTGTTTTGGAACTGAAGATTCTGAAGAAGTTAGCGGGCTGTGAGTGGCGATTCACGGATTACCACATTATCCTTACTAAAAATATGCAGCAGAAAACGGCCAGGAAGACACAGGTGGGAATCGTGGGGGCAGGACCGGCGGGGCTGGTGCTGGCACATTTGCTGCGGCGCGCGGGGATCGAAAGCGTGGTGCTTGAAAGCCAGACGCGGCAGTACATCGAAGAGCGAGTGCGTGCGGGCGTGCTGGAACAAGGCACAGCGGACCTGCTGAAGGAGCTGGGACTTGGCGAGCGAATGATGCGTCAGGGATTGATGCACCACGGAGTCGAGCTGCGATTTGAGGGGCGCGGCCACCGGATTGATTTTGCGGAGTTGACGGGTGGTAAGGGAGTGATGATTTACGCGCAGCATGAAGTGATCAAGGATTTGGTCGCGGCGCGTCTGAAAACGGGCGGCGTGATTCTGTTTGAGGCGAAAGAAATGAGCGTGGAAGGATTCGGCGGCGAAACGCCGGCCATCCGATTCATGCAAAATGGTGTGCCACAGGAGTTGCACTGCGACTTCATTGCGGGCTGTGATGGTTTTCACGGCATCTGCCGTGACGCAATTCCCGCGGGCATTTTGAAAACGTACGAGCGCGATTATCCTTTCGGTTGGCTCGGCATTCTTGCCGAAGCGCCGCCAGCTTCACATGAATTGATTTACGCAAATCACGAGCGCGGCTTTGCCCTGCTCAGCATGCGTTCGCCGAAAATCAGCCGCCTCTATTTGCAATGCAACCCAGACGAAGACTTAAACGAATGGCCCGACGCTCGCATCTGGGAAGAACTACACAAACGGCTGGCGACGCATGACGGTTTTTCGCTTACTGAAGGCCCGGTCATTCAAAAAGGCGTTACAGGAATGCGAAGTTTCGTCGTGGAGCCAATGCAATTCGGGCGGCTGTTCCTTGCAGGAGATTCCGCGCATATCGTTCCGCCAACCGGGGCGAAAGGCCTAAACTTGGCCGTCGCCGACGTGCGCGTCCTCGCTGCTGCACTAAAGGAATTCTACGCAAGCGGAAAGCACGACTTGCTTGACCGATATTCAGAGATTTGTTTGCGCCGCGTGTGGAAAGTCCAGCGCTTTTCCTGGTGGATGACTTCGATGCTGCATAAATTCGCAAGCGATAGCGAGTTCGATCACCGTCGTCAACTCGCGGAACTCGATTACGTCATAAGTTCCCGCGCAGCCTCAACGACGCTTGCGGAAAATTACGTCGGCCTGCCTTTCGAATAAATCAGGAACCTGAATAGAGCTGAAATGGCGCCCAGTAAAAGGGTTTCTTGTAGATTCCGCCGGAATGAAGGAGCGAGAGTTTCGCATTGCGGAGCGCCGTCGCCGGGTCTTGGCCGGCTGAAACACCTTTGTACAGTTCATCCATCAGTTGCGGCGT
Source organism: Candidatus Sulfotelmatobacter sp. (assembly GCA_035567915.1). Classification (GTDB taxonomy): domain Bacteria; phylum Acidobacteriota; class Terriglobia; order Acidiferrales; family UBA7541; genus Acidiferrum. The sequence goes on from DATMPA010000003.1 coordinate 22,885, forward strand.
CGAGGCATTGCTAACCTCCCAAAGCCCGGCGACAACGTTGTGCGCTCCAGCGCGGAGAAAAGCCCAGGAGAGACCGACGAGACCTTCGCCGGCGTAAACTCGCTTGCCCGCGCCGTCGCAAGCCGAGATCGTGACGAGAAAAGAGTGGATCGGATGCTCAACAATATCGCGCGCATAGAGTTTGAAGGAATCGCCCTCAGGAGAAAGGATGATAGCGGACTCGAGCGGACGTGCAAGGCTGGCGGTCCCGTGCGTGGCGAAATGCAGATAAGAGAATTTGCCGGGATTGCTTGAGGGATATTGGGAAGCCTTTGCGCTTCCGCCGGTGAAGAAAGTGCTACGCGGTTCAGGAAAGTACTTTTTGAGGATGTCCGCTTCCTTTCCGGAATCCGGAAGCGGCGGGAATTCCTTGCTTGCAGAGAGCGCGTCACCGAAAAAGAGGAGAGTGGCGTTCTTGGGCGGCGGTTCGCGCTGGGAGCGGGCGAGAAGCGCGAGTGAATTGGCGATCGAAATGGTGACGTCTTCGATCCAGTAGTGTGGTTGCGGTCCAGAAACGAGAAGAGTTTCGAAATTGAGCCCGTTGAGGCTGCCGTCGGGAAGAATGATGACGCGGGAGTTTTTGGGGATAAGTTTTTCGGCGGGGCGGATCAAGGTGTCATAAAGCTTTTTGCCATCGGCGTTGCCGGATTCAAGGGGATCGCGAGGATCAAGGAAGGACTCACGATAAGCTTTTGCTGTGGTGTCAATCTCCGACGACGCAGGCAACAGAAACAGGGCAGTCTTTGTGGGTGAGATTACCCAGAGGTAGGAGCGGTTTTGACCGAGCCAATAGAACAGGAGCGTGGCGTTCTGGCGGCGAGCAGTGTCTTGGGGAGCAAGGCCGTTTGACGCGCTCGAAATTGATTTCGGCGCGGAGGCAAGGCCCTCTTCCAACATGTGCGCACGGGCAAGGTCCGCAACATGGAGCCCGTCGAGCGTGCGACCCTGCGCGATTAGAAAACCGATGTAATCGTCGTAGAATTCGATGGCACTCGAGAGAAACGAGACGCGGAATTCGTCGCGGTGCACGCCGGTGCGGGCGGTCTCAAACGTATTGATGGCGAGGCGGAATTCGGCTTCGGCTTTGGCCGGTAGATTCTCGTCTGCATAGGCGCGAGCGAGGCGCGCCTCGGCCTGCCAGCGAAGTGGAGTTTCCACAGTTTGATCCAGGATCACTCTTTGAAGAGCTTGCTCGGCCTCGCGATACTGCTTTTTGCTTGCGGCAATACGCCCCGCAATGATCGTGGAAGATGCGATTCCAAACTGATCCAAGCCGGCACGCTCAATCGCGAGAGCTTCATTGTTGTATTTCTCGGCCGCCTCTGCGCGACCAGTCGCCAGCGCGATATCAGAGAGCGTGTTCAGGCAGCCAGTGATATCGCGGTTGTCGCCAACGATTCGAGCCTGCGAAAGCGCGCGTTCAGAAGTTACGCGTGCGAGGTCATAGCGATGCTGCACGACGTAGACATCCGACAGTGTGTTCAACCATTTGACCTGATCGCCTGCAAGGCTAGCACGGACCGCGCTATCCTCGGCCTGCTTGAGCATGGTCTCGGCGTTTTCGAAGTCTCCAATTACCGCATAGTTCCAACCCATGTTACCGGCCACCTTAGCTGCAAGAAACGTTGTATCTAGTGTCCGTGATTTGTCCAATGCGGCCTTGAACCAAGAGATGGCTTCGTCATAGTGCTCCTGCCACATGGCAAGGTATCCTAAGCTCCCAAGAACATTTCCTTCGAGGTAGGCCAAGTTTTGCTTGCGGCTAAAGTCCAGAGCGGCATGGAATGCCCTGCTGGCTTCGTCGAAATTTTTCCGATGAGTTTCTAAGTTCCCGCGCGCCTGATCGACGTCTCCCACAAGCATGGGCTGAAATAGCCGTGCTATGTCGGCGGCTTCCTTCAGTTCTGCGTCAGCTTGTTCGAATTCCTGAGAGTAATCATGGGAGATGCCCTGAATCAGCTTTCGGCGAACCGCGGCTTCTGAATGAGCAAGTGAATCCGGAATGGGTTCACGCAACAGCGAGAGAGCCTCTCGATAGTACCCGCGAAGAACGAGGACATGGGCCTTCTGAATACGAAACTGCCAGGCCCAGCCTATATCTGTTTCGGCATAGCGCTCGTAAGCCCGCTCCGCATTCTGGAAAGCCAAATCAAGTTGTCCCAACCGGATCTCATGGCGAATTGCCTGGAGAGTGACCTCAGGGCGCTGGGAGTGAGAACAGCCAGCAAATGCTGCTAGGCTCAAACAAAAACCCAATAGACAACGTTCTACTTTGTTGGAGGAATTGGCGAGCCGTTGCTGCTGAGCTGAACGGCCGTACCGGTGGCAGAGACGGGAGAACCAAGTTCGAAGCGCACCATGGTGAGAGTGCGCCGGCCGTACTGCACCAAGATCTCTCCCAGAAAGAGCTTCCCGAACTTGGGAATGATGAAGGAGTGCCCCTTGCGTTCCACGCCTGGGCATGCGGTGGTCATTTTCTTGAGGTCTACGATAGAGCAAAGAATGGCTCCGTGCAGCGGCGGCTCTGGCCATACCTCTTTTGATTCGAACGGGTCTTCCGCCATTCTCCTAAATTCGGCGTTTTTTTTGTATTCCTTTATTGCCGCCTCGAACGTGGGAATCTTCTGGAAGAGCTCGACATCGATTTCAACTTCCGTTTTGCAACCGGCTATCTGCACATTCTCGAATTTGCTTCCGATCAACGTGAAATTGGGTTCCCTGTCCTCAAAAGTGTGGCTGGAAGCAAAACGCGCCACGACACGGTCTATGGTAACAACATCCAAAATGTTCAGGCCCTCGGCTACCGCAGTTACCAAGGTGGTGAAATGCGTTTTCCCTTCGATTTCCTGTGGACTACCGGAGACGTGAGAATAGCCGTGCTTGACCGAAAGAAAATTCTGAAAGCGGAAATCATCAACCGTGGTCCTGCCATGCCCTCCGTTAATGGGCAGCGAAGTGGCGCCTTGCACTTCAACCAAATGTTGTACGGGCCGTGAAAAAACGGCTCCGAGCACGTGAGCGTTGGCGTGGTAATGAAACGTACGGGGGCTTTTCGGGGACATACGCGCTATCACCTCTTAAGTGTAGTTCCAGGGTGGTTAATGCTGCTGAATCTGAGAAGAAAAAGCAACTGTAAATGGAAGCTCACCCGCCGGCGCCGTTGTTCCGGCACTCTGGTCAAGAATGACGAGCTTGTAATCACCTTCGGGTATACCTGCAGGCACGGTGAAGTTTACGGGCTTCTTTGCCAACTGCTGAGAAACTTTTCTAGCCACGAGGATTTTGCCGGAGGAGTCCTTCATCTGAACCAGGAAGACGGAATCTGGCTGCTGCGGCGCTGTGGTGATGTCAAAAAAGAGGTCGAATGCTTTGCCCGAGGGGGCTTCCACACGGGTGCCCGCCGATCCGCGAACGTTGGCAGCGACCAGGGTAAACCAAGGCCTCACTTCAGCGTTTTCGGCAGAATCAGCTTGCCTAACAAGATGAGGAATAGTTACCAAATTCTGGTAACCGACAAGAAGCAACAGCGCCGCAAACGCGGGCACCGCGATCATAGGTTTCAGCCAGGCAAACCAACCCGCCGTTGCGGGTTGCGGTACAACTGCGGGAACTGGAGCTTCGGCAAAGTACTGGCGGCTCGCCGCGGCGAAAGCGACTCCGGCGCGGACATTCAGCGAACACTCGGAGCAGTCGAAATAGTGCGCCTCAAACTCATTGCGGAGGGCCGGCGTCAGCTCACCAAGAACATACTTTTCAACAGCTTGCAGCCGAATTGCGTCTGTGTGTTCCATGGTCTCCATCCGATGGATAGTGCAGGAGCCTGCTAAATCGTTTCACCCTTTTTTCTTCTCTGGTTCCCGGGTCTTGGGAGGCAAGTCCTTATCTTCCAGCACTTCCCGAAGGTGCTCGATAGCGCGATGGAGCAGAACCCGCAAATAATCTCGGCTAACCCCAAGCTGGCTGCACACTTCATCCTTTTCCAGTTCCTGGAAGAAGATCTTGCGAATCAAGTCCCGTTCGCGTGGGGCCAGGGATTTCACCGCCTCTCGCACGCGTTCGTACACTTCCTCATCAATGGCTAACTTCTCTAGATTCAGTATCTTATCAGGAGGGTCAGGATCCGTGTCTTCCGTGGACAAGTTCCTGCCCTGTGCACGATAGTGCTCTTGAAGCACGTTGTTGCAAACAGAGTTGACGAACGCCCCGATACGCTCCGGTTGACGGATTCCGTGTTCGGAGCGGAGCGCGCGGAAGACGCGGATAAAAGTTTCCTGTTGAATATCATCTATTACATCAGTGGAGAGGTAGCGCGCGCGCAGCTTGATCCGCAAAAGTTGCCGGAAATAGCCAACAAAATGGGTCTCCGTGGCAGAATCGCCGTTCCGGAGACGTAGAACGTATTCGGCGTCAAAAAGATAAAGTTCCACTGGGAGAGCCCTAAACCACGGAAGTATAAGCCGTGACACCCAAGAGGGGCAATGAATCGTTCGTTTCAAAATGGGTTTTGCGTGTAACGGAATCGCCTGCCCCGTCACTACCGTCCATAGGAATCCTGAAAGCTGGGAAACCTACACCCCTTGGGACTCACCATCGTCCCCAGGCGTGCCCCTGAGGCGGCGGATCGGGGATGAGTGGGAGAGCCATTCTCGATCCGTCTCCCTCTTTTGGGGACTTTGTAGAGGAGAAATCCGTTGCGAGAACTAGCTGTTGGGGAATTTGGGACCGGGCCCGCCTTTGTTTCAAATCCTTCAAAAACAAAAAAAGCAAAAAGCAGCGGCAACGAACAAGTGATCGCTTTGCGGGCAGAATTTGTAGTCAAACCCGGCAAAGAAGAACAGGTCAGGGAAACAATTGATCTGATTCTGAACAACTCCTTTGGCCGCGACCGGGAATTTCTGCAAGCCCTCGTTCTGGTATCAGAACAAGAATCGCGGCTCGTGACGGTAATCACATTTTGGCAGTGCGTGGGTTTTGCCGAAGCTCGAGAGCGTCGTGTCCTTTGGCTGCGTCAGAAGCTGGCGCCCTATCTCGATCAATCCATGCGCGTGCAAACGTATTGCGCCCGCGTGATGGACTCCGCGAGCAATGCGGAGCGGGAAATTGGCGAGGCCGCGGAAGCATATTCTGCGTCAAGCCAAGTGGCCGCCGCCTGCGTCAGTTAGTTTTCGCATTCAAGAAAAGTGAAACGAACGGTGCTCCCAACGCACCATTCCTTGGAAGGAAGTTATGGCCGTACCAGCAAGAGAACGCGAAAAAACAGTAGCCACTGGGGATTCGGGAGAATTGCGTGCGATGCCTGCTCACAAACGTTGCCGTTATGCTGCTTGCCAGGAGCTTGGGATTACTGCCGTTGGTGATGAGGATCTGTGTTGCGATCATTTTGTTCTGCGTTGTTACGAATTTCTCGAACAGATTGATGCCGAGCGAGCAAAAAACGGCACGGACATGTTTCATTCAGCAAATCTGAGAAGCGCCGTAAATAGTTGCTTGCAGGGCGCGCTCGAGGTTTCGCTGAAATCAGACACGTTGGATAACCTCCAGAAAGCCCGTCTCCTGGACATCATGCTGTGGGCCGGCGAATATGTGCATCGTGCGGATGCTCACAGGGCGGGCGGAACCGGCTATGCCGCCGCCAAGCTGCGAAGCAATGAAATCGGCCAACGCGCGCTGTATCAAAAGCCTCGAATCAAAACGCGCACCAGTTTTTTTCCACAATAATCATCCTCTAGCTCTCGGAAGATTTCGCTTCGCCGAGCTCGCCTTCCCATCGGGCCACTACAGCGCTCGCCAGGCAATTCCCGATTACGTTCACCGACGTTCGCGCCATGTCAATCAGAGCGTCCACGCCAAGAATTACGAAGATTGGTTCCGTGGGCAAATGAAACAGCGATGAAGTTGCAAGCAGAACGACGAGAGTTGCCCGCGGCACGCCGGCGATGCCCTTGCTCGTGAGCATCAGCGCAAACACCATAAACACCTGCTCGCGCCAGGTCATATGCATCCCGGCTGCTTGCGCAACAAAAATTGAAGACACGGCAAGATACAAGGTGGAACCATCGAGGTTGAAGCTGTAGCCTGCGGGAATCACAAACGCGACGATGCGGCGCGGCACGCCGAACGCCTCCATACACTCCATCGCTCGCGGCAGCGCAGCTTCTGAGGTGCTCGTCGCGAACGCAATGGTCGCTGGTTCTGCTACCGCACCAAGAAATCCCTTCAGCGGGACTCGCGTAAACACTGCTACTGGCAGCAGCACAAAAAGTAGAAATACGAGCAGAGTTCCGTACGCCGTAAACAATAGTTTCGCCAACGGCAGCAACACGCTCGTTCCCATGTGCCCGACGGTGTATGCCATCGCCGCGCCGACTCCAATCGGCGCGTAATACATCACAAGGTTCGTAAAGCTGAACATCGTCTGGGTCAGCGACTCTGCGAGGCCCAGCATGGGAACGCGGTATTTCTCGGCAATTCGCGAAAGCGCAATCGCAAAAAGGACCGCAAACACAGCCACCTGCAAAATCTGGTTATCCGCGATGGCCTTAATAATGTTTTCCGGAAAAATATGTAGAACAAAATCGTCCCACTTGAGCGGCGGAATGTTTTGCGGAGCAGCTTCGGCGGAGTTTGTGGGAAGGGCGAGCCCTTCTCCTGCGCGGGTAAGATTTATCGCTACTACGCCAAGCACAAGCGCGATTGTGGTGATAGCTTCAAAGTAGAGCAGACTCTTCCAGCCGATGCGGCCCACTTTGCGGATGTCACCGTGACCCGCCACGCCGGTGATGAGCGTTCCCAAAATCAACGGCGCGACAATGACCTTAATCAGCCGCAGGAAAATGTCGGAGAGAATTTTCAGATGGACGGCAAATCCCGGCCAGTCGAGTCCGATTTCCAGTCCTGTCAACATGGCGAAGAAAATCCAGAACGTGAGCGAGCGCTTGCGAATACCAACAAAGCCAAGCAAGACGAGCCCCGCCCATCTCACAGATGCTGCAGCAATGTGGCCGGGCACGAAGTGAATCAGCACAAATCCCGCGCCAAGCAGTGCGAGTCCGGCTAGCTGCATGGCGAGCGGCGCGCTCCGTGGCGGCCGCTTTTGTATTTGTTCTTCGTTTGCGTTCGTTTCCATGAGTGTCACGAAGCCGCGACATCTTAGCGTGCTCGCGCAAAACGTGCCCAAATTTTCTTCAATTCCCTTTTCAGCCCGACTTGCCGCCTTCCCGTTTGCGCTGCTATCGTCGTTCCATGCCAAAAATCAGCCATTTTGAATGTTCGCGCTGTAAAAAAACTGTTACCGCCGACGAACCGCAAACACTCTGCCCCGATTGTGCCGGCTCGCTCTACGTACGTTATGACCTCTCCCCCGCCCACGGCACTGCACGGCGCGACGCAATCTGCACGGACGCAATGAAGTCCCCGTGGCCGGGGATGTGGCGTTACCGCGCCGTACTTCCAGACGTAACGCCGGTCACGCTCGGCGAAGGCTGGACGCCGATGATTCGCAGCAAACGATATGCAAATGCTTTTCTTAAAGAGGAAGGCGCGAATCCCACAGGCAGCTTCAAGGCGCGCGGACTCGCGCTGGCCGTCACGATGGCTCGCCACTACGGCCTAAAAAAACTTGCCGTGCCTTCCGCGGGGAACGCGGCTGGCGCCCTCGCAGCCTATGCTGCCGCCGCCGACATCGAAGCGAACATTTTCATGCCGAAGGATGTTCCCTTCGCAAATTACGTCGAAGCCGTCCTTTACGGAGCGAACATCACTCTCGTGGATGGTCTCATCTCCGATTGCGGCCGCATGGTCGCGGAGCGCAAAGAAAAAGAAGGCTGGTTCGACATCTCCACGCTGAAGGAACCTTTCCGCATCGAAGGCAAAAAAACCATGGGCTACGAACTCGTGGAACAACTGGGATGGGAATATCCTGCCGCGGTTTTCTATCCGACGGGCGGCGGTGTCGGCCTCATCGGCATGTGGAAAGCATTCGCCGAACTTGAAGAACTGGGCTGGGTGAAGCCCGGCAAGCGCCCGCGCATGATTGCGGTTCAGTCCGCGGGATGCGCACCGGTTGCTCGCGCGTTCGAAAGGGGCGAAAAAGCCAGCCAAATGTGGCAGAACGCGGAGACTTTCGCCTCCGGCCTTCGCGTGCCGAAGCCCTACGGCGATTACATCATGCTCGAAATTCTGAAAGAATCCGGTGGCGTCGCGCTTTCCTTTCCTGATGATCAAATCCTCGCTTCGCTCAAAGACTGGGCGAAAAACGAAGGCGTCTTTCTCTCTCCAGAGGGCGCCGCCTCCACGGTTGCCTACGAACACCTGCTCAAAACCGGCTACTTGAAACCCGAGGACAAAGTCGTTCTCTTCAACACCGGCTCCGGCCTCAAATATACGGACGTTACGGCGGAGGCCGCTGGCCTGAAGCGACCCTAGTAACAGAAGACGGAACGCCTGCATCTAATTTTTGAATGGATGGTCGGCGGATTTTCGTTTTGACTGGGGCGCCATTCTGCCGCATGCTTTAAAAGTCGGACCGATGTGTGGTCCAATCACAGAGATGACATTTATCGCCAAGAAGACGGCTCAAGCGCACATCTGTTGTATGTGTTGCGCATCCGTGCCTTCTGGCGAAGGCAGGCTAATCCCCTAACAAGTTCGCATTAGCCCGTTCGTTGTACTGACCCACCGCCAGAAGCAAATTTGGCAGGTGGGTTTTGCGTTTTTGGAGCAAAAGTTTTTCAGTCCGAATCTTTCACGAAAGGGAGAACAAAATGTCCGACTACAAACACACAGAAGTACTCGTTTCAACCGAATGGCTCTCGCATAATCTAAACGCTCCGAATCTGCGCCTCGTGGAAGTGGACGTAGACACCAGCGCGTTTGATCAGGGTCACATTCCTGGAGCAGTGGGATGGAACTGGCAAACGCAATTGCAGGACAACGTTCGCCGCGACTTGATTGACAAACCAGCATTGGAAAGATTGCTCGGCAAATCTGGTATCGGCAACGACACGACCATCATCCTCTACGGCGACAACAACAATTGGTTCGCCGCCTACGCCTTCTGGCAGCTCAAGTACAACGGCCACAAGGATGTGCGCCTGCTCAACGGCGGTCGCAAAAAATGGCTCGAAGAAAAACGCCAGGTGACCACCGAACCAACGCAGGTCGCACAATCTACTTATCACGGCGAGAGGCAAGATGAATCCATTCGCGCCTATCGCGACGACGTGCTAAACCTCGTGCGAGGCAGTAAGCCCGGCCAGCTCGTGGATGTTCGCTCCGTGGATGAATTCACCGGTAAAATCCTCGCGCCTCCAGGACTCTCCGAAACGGCACAGCGTGCGGGCCACATTCCGAACGCGGCCAATATTCCCTGGGCGCAAGCCTCCAAAGAAGATGGCACGTTTAAAACCGCTGACGATTTGAAAGGCTTGTATGGGGCCAAGGGCATTACCGGCAAAGACGAAGTCATCACCTATTGCCGCATCGGAGAGCGTAGCTCCCACACCTGGTTTGTACTCAAGTATCTGCTTGGGTTCGAAAATGTGCGCAACTATGACGGCTCGTGGACCGAATGGGGCAATCTGATCGGCGCTCCGATCGTCAATCTTACGGCGCAAAACGCGCTTGCCGCTTCCAGCTCAGGCGACTGAGCGCTAATTAGATTTCACGATTTGTTGTTTCCGCCGGCTGTGAATAGTTCGTGGATGAATTGTTCGCAGCGATTCACAGCCGGCACCCAGGGCGCGTTCGCCAAGTGGTAAGGCAAGGGTCTGCAAAACCTGCCTGAATCAGGGACCCCATTCGGTTTCAATAGTTTACGGGGACTTGAATAGGGGTAAATAGGCGCTGCAGGGCATTTTGGGTACAGGTTTGGGAATAACTTGGATACACGATTTTGGTTTTTGGTGGCGATGCCGAAGTGGTCGAGGCGCTGGTCTGCAAAACCGGTCTTAGCGGGTTCGAGTCCCGCCGCTACCTCCAGTTTAATCCCCGGCTATGGGTCCGGGAAGGAATTCGCGACAACGTGTCAGTGTAGACGGGAGCTAGCCACAACACTGCCATGGCCAGAAAAATCAAGTCACTCACAGGCGAAGCTGCTTCTACTGCCTGTGGCGGATTCAAGGCAATCGGCCAGTGTGTGGCCGCTGCTCACGTCGCGCAGGATCTCAAAATCCCCGGCGGCTTCGACGCTCTGAAATCTGCCATGACATCGGGTAGCGGCATGAGCCTTTGCCATGCCACCGAGTCTCTCGTGCCTTCTGCCAACGCGAAATCTGAGTCCAAAAAAGCCAATAAGCAAGCCAAGCAGGACTTGAAGGACAGCACTTCCTAACCACATAGTTCCAGCGGGGGGGTCCGGTGCTCCAAGACCCCTTCGTTTTCTTTCTCGCCCAACACTCATGTCCTTGCTGGAAACTGTTCAACCTTCTCCAGAAGTTCTAGCCTTTGGGCAATACTGGTCGTCCGGTCAGTAGACCCCATGCTGTCCATTCTTCTAGCCTAGAGTGAAGTGCGGAGGCTGAGACACCCCTATGCTTGGACTCGCAGCGAAGACAACCACCAGCAAGTCTCAAGACTCATTTACTGAATTCAAAGAAGGAGTCAAGCTTCTCCGGAGCGACTATCCCCAAAAGGCCTTAGTGAAACTGCAGAGTGCTTTCGAATCTGACAAGCACAATCCGTACTACATCTCATTTCTTGGGGTGTCGATTGCTCGTGCGCAGCAGAAGTGGGCACAAGCCTTGGAGCTTTGCGAAACGGCGGTGCAACTAAATCCTAAGGAAATCCAGTTTCATCTTAATCTGGGAGAAGTCTACGCATTGGCAGACCAGCGGGAGAGAGCAATACATAAACTGGAGTACGCTATGGGGATATTTGGCAACGACTCCCGATTAAAACGCGCCCGCAGCAAGGTGGAAAAACGCCGGAATCCTGTATTGCCATTCTTTGGGCGTGGGCATTTCTTGAATCGCGAACTCGGCAAGTTGCGACACCGCATCTCGAAACACTTCGAGTAGAACCACGATCCGGCTGCGGTTTGCAGACACCCGCATTCCGCCCAGACAGTCTGATATTGTCTTTCAATTCGGTAGGACTTACTTAAGTTAGCACTGCGGATACTTTGGCTTTGTGGAACGTTTCATTAATCGCTTCAAGACAAAGCAAGGCTTCGGCCCATGTTTTCCGTGTTTCATCAGGGGCGACATCCTTCAGAAGTTCTGGACAGACCTGTCGCGCTTGGTCACAAACAGACTTGAGTCGAATCCAATAGTCGGATGTTATGGGAGTGTCGGGATGCTTCTCTTCCAAGTATTTTGCCCTGCTTAGCAGTTCGTCAATCTCCTCAACAAGAGTCCGCATGTAACCTCCGGCAACGTCATCATAGGCGGGGAGTGCAATCGAGGGGAGCAGTGCGACTCCAAACATTTTTAGTACTAAGGCATTTCCCTGACCGGGTCCTCAGGTATTTACTCGATTCAGGCGCCCGGCAAAAAATTTACACTTCACCCGTGAATACGTGGGGCGTCTTAACGGTCCTTGAGAACACATTCAGTAGTTCAAGCTCCCCTGATCAATCCTGGACCACCGACCCGGCCAACCGCACGTCTTCCAGCGACGGACCCATGTCTGCGGACCCTAGTCTTGTGGGGAGAACGGAACGGCGGCTCCCCGTCATCGTCGTAGTGTCTCTCACACGCGCGGAACGTCAGGATACTAACGAGGACAAAAGCGAGAAAACATACACAGATAACATCAGCCTCCATGGCGCCCGCGTTTTCTCTCGATTCCCTCGGGAACCCGGGGAGATGGTGCGGGTCACTCCGCTAAACTACGACTGTGTGTGCGGCAAGGTGGTTTATTGTCAGCGACTGCCCGACGGACGCCACGCTATCGGAGTGAATTTCCAAGACCGCGCGATCAGCTGGTCCATCCTGCAACGATTCGGTGGGGCATAGAAATGACCTCGGTAAATGCAAAGCGCACCCAAGGCGCGGCAGCCCATGACGATGCGATTGACGCCGAAAAGGACCAGGAGGAACGAAAATGAACCGATCTTTGGTTGGAATCGAGCAGGGGCTCGCAATCGTTGGTGTGGACAGCATGCGCCAGCAAACAGAGACGTCGGTCGAGCTGCTATTTGACAGCTTTTTGCAGTCGGCCTCCGTAGGCATACGCTCGGGCACCTTGGGATTAAGGCAGATGCTCTATCGGGCCGACCCTTATCAAATCGACCTCCATCTGGAAGCGGATCGGGCGCACAACCGCCTCATCGTCACTGGACAGTTGCTGGACGTTAGCCATCCGGAGATGGCGTGCCCTAGCGTTCAAGTTATGCTCTCGAATCTCCGAGGAAATGCTGTTAACACAGCGACGAACCAGTTTGGCGAGTTTCGCGGCGAGGTCGAAAACTCGGGCGATTTGGAACTTTCCTTCCTCGGCCACGGCGGAATACGTATCGTCATTTTGCTTCGAGGCCCGCTGGAGCAATCCTCTCGAACATGAGACGAGCAGCTCTCCTGCAACGATTCCGGGCCGACAACTAGAAATACTCAGGTAGGCGTGCATTTCTAAATTGTTGACAAGGTCTGCGAAACCTTTATCGGCGGTTCGATTCCGCCACGCGCCTCCAAAATTTCTCCGCAACTATCGTGCAGCGGCTGCGGCACGAACGCCCGGAAATTTGTCGGCATACAACTGAAAGAAGCGGCTCGTGAAACGGTCCTCGGGATCAAACCGGCGCTTGGCCTGGAAAAACTCTTCGATTTGCGGATAGGCTCTTTTCAAGTCCGCGAGCGCAACATCCCGCGCGTACGTGAGATAAAAAGTGCCTCCGTGCTCCAGCGCGAGCCGGGTCAGCCGCTGGATGAGCGCATGCGCATGCGTCCGCCCCTCTGCCGAAGTCGGTTCGTTGATATAGAGTACCGCCGCCAAGGCATTGCTGTTGGGCGCGTAGGAAAGAACCGATTCGCTATCCTGTTTCACGAATCGAATGGTCAAACCGATAAGATTTGTGTGCGATTCACGCAGTAGGTTTCGCATTGCCCCAAAGAACGCCGTGAAACGCGGAACCGGAATAAAAAACTCCTGAATCACGTCCGCGTCCTTCGCGGAATCGTAGTCAAACATTCTGACGGCGGAAACAGGCGGCCTCATGCAGTTGTTTCGCGAAACGATGCCGCCATGCGAAGGGCGCCTCGCTATCCACTTCTCGGCGTGCCAGCGCAGCGTTTTTCCCCAACCATAGCGGCGCGACAACCCAAAAAGAAGACGGTCTCGCCGCACGTTGCATTCTTCGCCTAGCGCGAAAACGCGCTCGCGCCGTTTCTCCGTCTTTCTCCATACGGTCACGATTGTGTCGTTAAGGAAATTCCCGGGTGCGATGGAGGGACGCGCGATGAAGAATTCTGCATCTGGGTCGCTCTGTATCTCTCTCACGAAGCGTCGCTGCAACGAGCTAAACGGAATCACTTCGGATGATTGCTCGAAAACATCGTTCTTCACTAGCGCCAGATCCACATCCAGAATCACGCCAAAGAGCCCATAACCGCCAATGGTGTGGCGAAAAAGCTCAAAGTTTTCCGTTCTGCTTGCCGGGACCACCGTGCCATCCGCAAGCATGATGCGAAAACCCAGCACGCTCTGAATGAGGGTGGACGCATGCAGATCACGTCCATGCGCATTTGAGGAAAGAGAACCGCCAACGGTGAAACTGTTGTCCGATTGCATTGCCTGAATCGCGAGCCCGGCCGGGTTGATTACCTCCTGAATTTTTGACCAGGTGATGCCGCTTTCCACTGTGATTCGCTTGCATTCTGGATCAAATGCAACGACCTTCTGGAAGCGTCTCATGTCCAAAACGACGGCGTCGTCAAGAAACGCATGACCGCCGAGATTGTGGCCCGTTCCCATTGAACAGACGTGTAAATTCCTGGCCCTCGCGTATTCCAGCGCATCCTGAATCGCGGAAATCGTGGACGGCCGTTGAATTGTACTCGCGGAGGCCGTATAAACGCGGCGCGCATCGGTCACGCAAAGGTGCGGGCGGGCATTTTGAATTTCATGCAGTGCAGTTTGCAAACGAGCGCGCGCCTTCCTGGGCACGGCCGGATAAACCGGTAGATAAAGCAGCTTTGGCATTGCGGCGCATAAATTTGCGGGCGCGGCGATTTTTCGGCCAGAGTCAGGGGGCGGTTCGATAACAGAGAGTGCGGAGCCCGCCGTCGTTGCGTCGAAACCGTAAGAACGCAGGATTCCCGCGAATCGCTCCGGCGCTTCCGCGAGCACCGGAAAAACCCAATAACTATGAAACTTGGCTTCGTTCCCAAGAGGCTTGAGTCCAGCCGGTAGCCTGCTTGCAAACCCTGCCCCTACACGAGCGCGTTTTCTTATCTGGTCAGGGTCAAACGTGCGGAGCCGCCGCGCCAGCAATGCCGCGAGTGCTGAACACGGCTGCTTGCGAATCAAGGACGCCTCCTCCTCCCCTTCGGGCAGATTTCGTACGGCGCTGATGACGCGCTCGAAATCCCTTCCCAGCACGACGCATGCGCGATAGAACAGTCCAAAGAGCAGCGGAAGGGTGAACAGCTTTACGTAAACGTGCGTGAAGAGCTCCCGAAAATATTCTCCGCAAGATTGCTCGGGATACCTCTCCTGAATCGCCTGAATTCCCTGCAGCAATTTGGGATCGCGCAGCCGTATCAGCGCTCCGACAATTGCTGTCGCCGTCTTGATGGAGCCAAAGCTGAACATCGCGGCGTCGGTTTCTGGGTGGCCAGTGTATTCCGGCCCGGCGAACGCTTGTGCGCAATCTTCAAAGACGAAAAGTTTGTGGCGTTTGGCAATGGCGATGAGCGGCCCCATCGGCACACGCGTTCCAAAAAGATGCGCGATCACTAAGACACGCGTGCGTGGCGTGATTGCAGATTCCAATGCGGTAGCGTCCGGCGCAAGCGTTTCCAGATTTAGATCGAGTGGTACGGGAACCAATCCGTGTCTGCGCGCAATGTCCGCCATCTCCCGAATCGTGAGCGCGGACATGACGATTTCGCTGCCCGCCGGGAACTGAAGCGCCTGCAAACAAAGATCAAACGAACTGCGAACGGTGTACGCAATGTGCAGAGGAAAACCTGGAGCGAATCGCTCGCGCAATTCGGTTTCGCTTACCTTTAAACTCCGGGGAAACACGCATCGCAACATTCCCACGGCAAGATCACGCCATCGAATATCGAGCTGTTTGCGCGGATAAAGAGCGATTCGCCGCCGAGCGACTCCAGCCGCTACCCTTGCAGATGTCTTATCCTTGGGAAACGCACGCTCGACTACGTTTGTTAACTCACTGAACGGATGTTGCATCGCAATAACCTCGCTGGGGTGGTTTTTGCTTCGAGGTAAAAATGCGCTTTCTCTCGCCTCTCGCCAAGCGGCATCGTGCGACTTTCCCGTCTGGTGGCACCATGTCGCCCTTTGTCGCTCCCAACTGCTTGCAAAAGCGGTATATAAGTCCCAGTACGCGCATTACATGGCCACGCTGGAAGAGGTATAGTCCCCGCGGAGGTTTTTCCATGCGTGGCAGGGTTTATGTGTCGCCGTTGGTCGCTGCGGTTATCGTTCCAATTGTCTTCTCCGCCGCACTGCCGACTCGTGCGCGCCAGCAGGACTCGGCAAAATCAACCGCGCTTGAACAACGAGACTGGCCCGCCTATGGCGGCGGCCCTCTCAATGATCACTATTCGCCCCTTGCTCAAATCAATCGCTCGAACATTCGCCAATTGCAAATCGCATGGAGTTTCGACACCGGTGAGCAAGGCGGCCTGCAAACAAGCCCCATCATCGTGAATGGCGTGCTCTACGGCATCACGCCAACACAAAAAGTCTTCGCGCTCGACGCCGCAACTGGAAATCTACTTTGGAAATTCGACTCGGGAATTAAAGGAACGCAGCCTGACCGCGGGCTCGCCTTTTGGACGGGCGGCAAGAACTCGCGCGTCCTTGTCGGCGTGATGAATTTTGTTTACGCGCTGGACACCGCAACCGGCAAGCCCATCCCAACTTTCGGCCACGGTGGCCGCATTGACCTTCGCGAAAATCTCGGCCGCGAACCTATCGAAGCGCAATCCGTTTTCATGACGAGCCCCGGCATCGTTTACAAAGATCTGCTCATCGTCGGGGGCCGCAATCCAGAAACTTTGCCCTCACCTCCCGGCGACATTCGCGCCTACGACGTCCGCACCGGAGAACTTCGCTGGTCCTTTCACACGATTCCGCATCCGGGCGAATTCGGCTATGAAACCTGGCCAAAAGACGCCTGGAAATCGAGCGGCGCGGCAAACAATTGGGCAGGCATGTCGCTCGACCCACAACGCGGCATCGTTTACGTTCCCACCGGCTCCGCTGTGTTCGATTTTTATGGCGGCGATCGTGTGGGAGACAATCTTTTCGCCGATTCCCTGATCGCGCTCGACGCCCAAACCGGAAAACGAGTCTGGCATTTTCAGGAAGTTCGTCACGACCTTTGGGATCGCGATCTTCCTTCGCCGCCTGCCCTGCTTTCCATTCATCATGACGGCAAAGAAATTGACGCCATCGCGCAAACAACGAAGCAAGGTTTTGTCTATCTCTTCGACCGCACGAACGGCACTCCTCTTTTTCCAATCGAATATCGCAAATATCCGGCGAGCACTGTTCCGGGAGAAATAGCAGCTGCGGAGCAACCGCTTCCCACAAAGCCTGTTCCGTTCGCGCGCCAACTGCTGACTGACAAACTTCTTACTGATCGAACTCCCGAAGTTCATCAATGGGCCGCGGAGAAATTAGCGAAATTTCGCAGCGAAGGACAGTTCGTTCCCTTCAACGTAGGCAAAGACACAGTCGTCTTTCCCGGATTTGATGGTGGCGCGGAATGGGGCGGCCCGGCAGTAGATTCGCAAACGGGCATCATCTACATCAATTCGAATGAAATGGCTTGGACAGGCGCGCTTGCTGAAAACACAGGGGGAAACACTCCGAAATCCATCTACCTGAGCCAATGCGGCGTTTGTCACGGCGACAAAATGGCTGGCTCGCCTCCCGCGATTCCCTCACTCATCGGAATCGGTGATCGCCTCACTCCCCAACAAACCGCGGCCACGATAAAAAGCGGCAAAGGCAGAATGCCCGGCTTTCCTAATCTCACCGACGATCAGATGTTTGCACTGGTCGGCTTTTTGAGGAACGGCGAAAGCAAAGAACCGGAAAGTTCCGGCCCGCCTCCGCCCGGCATGAAATACCAGTTTACAGGCTACAAAAAGTTTCTCGACCCCGAAGGCTATCCCGCAATCGCTCCACCTTGGGGAACTCTGAACGCCATCAATCTCAACACAGGCGAATATGTCTGGAAAATTCCACTCGGAGTCTATCCCGAGCTTGCGGCGAAAGGGCTCACCAGCACCGGCACGGAAAATTATGGTGGTCCTATCGTGACCGCCGGGGGCCTCGTCTTTATCGGTGCAACAAATTTCGACAAGAAATTCCGCGCCTTTGACAAATCCACGGGCGAACTTCTTTGGGAAACCACTCTTCCCTTCTCCGGCAACGCCACTCCTGCAACGTACGAAATTAACGGCCGCCAATTTGTCGTTATCGCCGCAGGCGGCGGCAAAGATCCAAAGTCCGCTTCTGGTGGGGTGTACGTCGCATTCGCATTGCCACGGTAACGCTGACTCATCCGGCGCAACGGGCTTCGAATCCGCTTCAAGTACATCCCATGCGGTATAAAATTAATTTTGGAATGAGACCCTCAGATTTGAGGAAACTCTCTGGCATTCATGTACATCCAAGAGGTCTGGGATTGCAGCGGCTTGCCCACAGCGAGAAAATTGTGACTCTTGAAAAGACAAATCTGCGGAAGAGAGCCCTTACCCGAATTGTTTGGCTCTCCAGTTATGCTTTTGGAAGTTTGCTTTGCCTGAGTCTTGGCGTCTTGTTCGTGAGCGCTCCCGTCTTAGCTCAGTCCGAGCCGTCCGCGGTCGCCGAACCAGCACTGTCAGCCGTTTCGCCGCAAGCCGACCCGCAGGCCGCAGGCAGCATCCGCGGCGTAGTTGCTGACAGAACGAACACCGCCGTCGCTGGAGCGAACATTACCCTGGCGCGCGATGATCAATCCGCAAGTCAGCAAACTTCAACGGATGACAATGGGCAATTCTCTTTTTCAGGAGTCACCCCGGGTGCGTTTCGCCTCACCATCGTTGCGACCGGCTTCACAACGCAAACGTCCTCTGGAACATTGCATCCGGGGGAAGCCTTCCAGGTTCCGCAAATCACGCTGGCAATTCCCACGGTCAACACGGAAGTAAGGGTCACGTTCACACACGTCGAACTCGCTGAGGCACAAATCAAGGACGAGGAAAAACAGCACGTACTTGGTTTCATTCCAAACTACTACGTCAGCTACATTCCAGATGCCGTTTCTCTCAACACGAAGCAAAAATTCGAACTCGCCTGGAAGACAACGATTAATCCGGTTACGTTCGCGCTCACCGGAGTCGCAGCGGGATTTGAACAGATGCAAAATCAATACAGCGGATACGGACAAGGCGCGCAAGGCTATGCGAAGCGCTATGGCGCCACTTACGCCGATGTTGTTACGGGAAATTTTATTGGAGCCGCGCTCCTGCCTTCCATTATGAAGCAGGACCCGCGCTATTTTTACAAAGGAACCGGAACGCGAAAATCCCGGATTCTGTACGCCCTGGCTAATTCTGTGATCTGCAAAGGCGATAATGGGCGCTGGCAACCAAATTATTCAGGCGTCCTCGGAAGCTTTGCCGCGGGCGGCATTTCCAATCTCTACTATCCTGCGAGTGATCGAGGAGTGGGGCTGACGTTTGAAAACGCTGCGATCACGATTGCCGCCGGAAGTGCCGCAAACATTTTGCAGGAATTCGTGATTCGCAAGCTTACTCCGAACGCAAACCAATCCACATCTCACCCATAATCAAATCGCACATTCGGTGCCAACAAGAAATTGTGAGAAGGTGGGCGTGACCTTGTCAATTTGCACATTTCTCAGGCATGGACTCGATTGCGGGCTTCTTGTAGCATTTCCCGCATGAAAAAAGCGAAATCTGCCGGTCGCAGTTCCGCCGCGAAAAGCAAAGGCGCTCGAAAGAGCGTTGACGAATATCTCGCCCGCGTCCCGGAACCCGCTCGCGGCACTTTGAACAAGATTCGCGCGACGATTCGCTCCGCTGTGCCTCCAGGTGCCACCGAGGCCATCAGTTACGGAATCCCCGCGTTCAAATACAAAGAAACGCTGATCTGGTTCGCCGCGTTTGCGAACCACTGCAGCATATTCCCCACAGCCGCCGTAATCGAACAATTCAAGAAAGAACTCAAGGGCTTCGCCACATCCAAAGGGACAATCCAGTTCCCAACGAACAAACCGCTACCGGCCGCGCTCCTGAAAAAATTGGTAAAAGCGCGACTCGCCCAAATCAAAACCAAGAAAAAGCGTTGATTGGCAATCAATCACGCACGAGTCCGCAACCGGAGCCATTCAGCAGCTCGGATTTCGCCGAGTGTGACAGAAAGAGATACGGTCTTTTAGTTCGAGGAGACTTTCTTCGGTAGCAGCCCGTCTTTCTCCATCTGCTTCGGGAGTTCTTTGACAAGGCCATCGGCAACCTTCTTTGCCGACTTCGGGTTGAACGACTTGCTGACACCGTTCCACACCAGGTCACCATCTGGCTTGCTTGTGGCGTAAAAGTTGGTCTCGACGCTGACTGTCGTATCTTCCCGCGTGTATCCCGGATCGTAAACCATAGGATACACAGCGCCCAGGTAACCGTAGAAAGAGTAGTAGTAGGGATACGGGGCGATGTAGGTGGAGCTCGGGACGACGGTCACTTTCCTATCGACCTTCAGAAGACGCGACACGACTACAGCGTCAATGTGATTGTCGCGGATCTGCCCGCGAAGATAGTCGAGATCAAGTTTCACACTAGGGTCCGGGCGCAGCAGGATATGGTTGCCGGGAATGGTCTCGATCCCCGGACGGGCGATCTGGGCGGCCATTTCATCTTCGAAATCGGCGCGCACTTCCAGGTTCTGGGCGACGCCGATGACCAGAATCTTGTGGAACGTCTGTCCTTGGTAATCGGGGTTGAACCAACTCGTGACCATCTTGACAGACTTGCCGCTGACGGCAGTGAGAACGGCCAACAAAAAGATGCCCAGAAGAGTTGAGTGAAAGATCAGACGACGAGTGAAATCGGGGAATCTCATGAATTCATCTTGCTGGACTGAAGTGCGCTTAGCAAGGCATTCCGATAGTGACGCAAGCGTGGGAAATTGTTCTTTTCTGGGAAAAATGGCGCGCCCGGGGCGACGACTTTAGAACTTTTCTGCGTGATTTCGCGGCAGCCTTGCCACTGATCGAGCTTCCGTCTCGATTGAACTTGTAGTTTGCACCGGCCTACCGGGTTAAGATTTGTGCCACTTGGTTCAGACGGTTCAGTCCATTGGCCTTCCGCTTCGTGGTCAACTGCATCATCTGCGCCGTGTCCCACTGCCGCGCGCATTCGAATGCGACTAGCCCGTGTGTCGGTACAGCAGTTCACCAACCGGCACCAGCAGCCATTCGGGCATGCGCGCCAGCATCCAGTTCCCCGCGCGGAGTCCCAGGTTTTTGGGGGAAGCCACGGCCGAGCAAGGTGGATATCGCTGGTAATCAAGAGGTATGCGCTGTGCACCCAAGTTGTCTTTGAATCGCAGCAGTCCTTCCTGATCGAGCGCTGATCGGCCCAAATCCAATTCACGGTACCCGTGACTCTTGGCGTGCTCGATGATTTCCCACATTAGCAGCGGCACGCTTCCCAGGCTGTGGCGAACCGCATCGGAGGCTCCGTATTTGTAAACCATCTGTTCGCGGAAACTGAGGGTAATCATGCTCGCAAGGGGCGTTTCGTTCCGCCGGGCAACCCAGATGGTGAAATCTTCTCCCAAGCACTGGGCCAGAGTCGAGAACCACGCGAGCGACTGCGGCGGCAAGCCGTGGCGCTTCCTGGTGGCCACTTGCAACTCATAAAATTCCCGCAGCAGCTGCGCGGAGTTTCCGCGCTCGCACCTGATGCCCTCCCGCCGCGCGCGCCGGATCTTTCGCCGAACACAATCGGCGTGCATGCCCTGAAAGATGACTTCTAGATCGGCGGAGAGATCGAGCAAGTGCAGGCAGTAGCTCTCCGATTTGTGGAACAGAGGCCGCGAGCGGAAGAGGCCCGTGCGAGGTCTCATCTCGATATACCGCCAGCGTCGCGAGTCATGCTTCAAATGGCTGAGAATTGCCTGGGCGTCTGCGGTCTCGTCCACCAAAGGCTCGCAGTGATCCGAGAATGGTAGGGACACCAGGCGGCGTCGCGTCAACCAGGTCTGAACCTCGCAGAACACCACTGCGTTGCGCAGCTCTTGGTGAGGCGCGGAGGTGGTGAAGGCGACCGGCAAGTATCCGTAGAGGCGCTTCAGCGCGTTCAGCCATCCTCGCGTGTGAAAAACGTTCGCGCGCGGATGCACTTGATAGAAACGCTCCCAGCGCGGGTCGCTTAGCGGATCAAGCGAATAGACGCGCGTGAGGCTTTGCGCTTTGTGGGTCGCTCGCGATGCGTAGGCGCCACTCAGAAGCCGCCGGAACTCCGGGTGGTCCCTTCCCAGGCTAACCGACGAACTCCGACTGGGTGAAGTTAAATGGAACGGCATAGCACCTCCGATTTCCGATTGGGCAGCGGTTCTTGGGGCAAAATGTCTGTAACGTTCGTCACTGTGGGACCATTTGGGTGCCGAACCTGCTGACATTCTCGGTAGGAACGATTTCAAAAACTCCCAGCTTCAGAAGGCTGGTCAGCCACAAGGAGGAGCTCAGAGGGCGCGAACTTCTGATCTCCGATTCCTTCGGGATGAGCCGAATGACGCTCCCGCGACAGTCATCGACAGTTTCAGAAACTGTTGCATTTTGTGTACAAGGAGCGAATCGAAGTCTCCAAGCGATATTTCCAGGGCAAACGAACTTCGCGCTGAAACGCAATGGGGATGGGAGCGTGCGAGTCATCACGGTGGGAAGACTACGATGTGGAAACGGGAATGGTATCGAGCGAGTTCCTTAAATCATGGTCAGGCGAATACCTGACCAGCAGTGAAACGCGTGGCGTCCTACGTCTTACGCACTACTCTTAACGTGTGATTCAGGGCTTTGGCTCAAAAGAGACTGAGGAACTTTTTCGATATCACCGTAGTAAACGCTTCCGTGCCTTTGAGCGGGTCGCCTTGCGAAAACTGCTTCAGCTACACGCTGCTACGGAGCTACGAATTCTGGCCTCGCCACCCGGGAATCAATTGGAGGCGTTGCGAGGCGATCGACACGGCCAACATTCGATTCGAATTAATGATCAATGGCGAATCTGTTTTATTTGGCGGGATGGCCATTGATACGATGTGGAAATTGTCGACTATCACTAAGAGAGGAGAAAAATAGAAATGAGCAAATCTGAAGCGCTTCTATCTCCTGTCCACCCGGGTGAAATCCTGCGTGAGGATTTTATGAAACCGCTCGGCCTGACCATCAATAAGCTGGCGCTCGAGCTACACGTGCCTGCGACCCGCATCGGTGAAATTGTGCACGAGCGCCGCAGAATCACTGCGGAGACGGCACTCCGACTGGCACGTTACTTCAACACAAATGCCGAGTTTTGGCTAAATCTGCAGAACTTTTACGATTTGGAAATCTCAAGGCGTTCTGGCAAAGCCTCCGAAATTGAGCGCCAAGTCCATCCCGCACCCGAGTACGTTTCCTGATTGCTTGAGAACAAGACTTTCCACTCTATGACAAAAACAAGGAACTGAAGCTTGAGTGTGGGGCAGAAGGCACTTGTCTGTAGGCCGAGGCCCGCTTTCTGAGTTTGTATACTCTGGTCGAGGTGATGACCGGTGACTCAACCCAATATTTGGATTGGCACTGTCGAAATTAGCTGGTCGGATGATAAGACTCCCGGGGTGTACCGGCTCGCGTTCACAGTGGTTACGACTTAGGCGATTAGCCCCGAAGAATTCCGTGAAAAGTGCGCGTGGATGTTAGAGCTATGGATGGAAGCTGCTAGGCGTTGAAACGGGCTAATCCTGTTGCTGAAAATGGCGATTTTAGCGAAGAAGTCGAGGACATGTTGGAAAGAACCCGAAATAATCCGAGCGCGATTATCTACGGTACGTTTTATTCCTTTCCCGTGATGTGAAAAACTTACAGAAACCGAACTGCCCGTGCACGAACCAAGTCAAGCGTTTGCGTCTGTCTCTTTGAGTTCGAAGCGAGATAGAGGGTATCGCTTGAAACCAAAAGCTAGAAGATTGGCGCGCCCGAGGGGACGAATTTAGAACTTTTCTGGGCGATCTCGTGGCAGCCTTGCCACAAATCGAGTTTCCGGTTGGGTTTCATCCCTCTGAAAACGCCCAGCCCAAAATGGCAAAGACAACTGCGCAAAACAGTAGGACGACGGCGAGACAATCAAGAACGGCGTCCTATTTCACCGATGCGGTCGAGGCCAGCGAATAGAGGTAGTAGAGGATGCCAAGGGCAATGAGAAGGCCGCCAACGCCTACAAACAAGATAAATCCGATCGGACTGCCACTCAGTAGGCAAAGGCTTTCGACAAGGAGGCCAACGATGAGGATCACTCCGGAAATTTGCAGCTTGCGATCAAATGCATTCGTACTCAGCATCAAC
>DATMPA010000004.1:0-58381 GCA_035567915.1 Candidatus Sulfotelmatobacter sp.
CGACGTTCCCATGAGCCTCGCCGATGCTTGCCTCGTTCGCATGACCGAAACGCTTGCCGACCCCATCATCCTGACGACCGACGAGGATTTCCGAGTTTACCGTCGCCACAGTCGACAAGTGGTTCCTTGTGTGACGCCCGAATGATGGCCAAGCACGATAGGTCATCCGGCGCTCGCTGGTAGAAACACGCGCAAGCGCCAAGTTGCTTCAAGAATTAACGATCACATGATCCGAAAGGCACCCGAGACCCCGCCCTGCAGTCTAATTTCCGCATCGGCCCTCATCGCATTTCACCCATTGGTCCGTTCCAGGTTGTACATCGTAATTCCGTAGGAGAACGCAAAGGCGAAATTCAAAGAGAGTAGAATCTCATAGGAGGCCCGAATGTGGTCATTATTCAGAGATGGAGTTCTGCTCCTGCGGCAGATAGTCAAACCACCCAAAACGGTGTTCATGCGGACCGTAAATGCTTTAGAATCAGGGTTGGCAGCGCGCCCGTAGCTCAGTTGGATAGAGCATCTGCCTTCTAAGCAGAGGGTCGCGTGTTCGAGTCACGCCGGGCGCGCCACTTTCACTTAGGCCTTTTCTTCTCAATGAATTTCAAGCGATTTCTAACTTCTCCCAGGTGAGTTGTCGGGCGAAGGCGGCCAAGTCGTCGGCAGGCTTCCGTACAAGCGAATGTAATACCAATCAAATCCCCAGGTCTTTTCTCCGGCCATATTCCCTGTATAGGATTTCTCGTCCGTTCTAATCTCACTGTGGCAATCGAAAGAGAAATGGGCATCGGCAGACTGGTGTCCATATGACGACTCGATGTTCACCTTGTCCACGTTCATTTTGACTTGCAGGCTTACCTCTTTGATTCCTTCTTGCTGAATCCCGTGCTTGTCTAGTTGCGCATTCAGCCAATCTTTGTAGTCGTGACAAGTCCTTAGAGCGGGGATTGGTCTGCCATTGAGGCTGCATTCCCCAGTTAGAATATTTGCCCTATACATTCCCGAGCCGTGATGAGCAAACGAGGCCAAATCGTACCCCGAGGGTAGATCGATCGTTCGCTGACAGAACAGGTTTGCAAAATCTTGAAGGACTTTGCGACGCATCGTTTGGCCCGCGCCTAGCAAAACCGTGAAATCACGAATCAGTGAACTGGCCTCTAACGGTAAACCAGCGACATTGGCACTCTTTGCTGAGCGAAGAAAGAGGAATGAAAGCAAGTACAGCGCCGCCGCGAGAATGACCAGAGAGCGGATTCCCGTCCACAACGATGCTGACTCCATCGGCCTGATCGCTTGTCTCTATACTTTCACGTTTTATCGAGAAACGCCCACGAGCGGCTGGAGGCACACACTCCGGCGTTGGACCGCTTCGTTTGATTTCACACTGGATACCCTCGGAGGCTTTAGCTACACAGGACTGGTCTTCGTCAGTATTCTCGGCAAAAGCGTTAGACAGAAGGCGATTTGGAAATCGAGACGTCCGAGATTCTCTCTCAAGCATTCGCTCCGGAATATTCAGTTGAAAATTCGTGCCGGGCAGGCCGAGGTAATGTACCTCAGATTTATTGTGCGAACTGGAGTGCCGAATTCGGAAAACTGGTCGGTCAGCGAGCATGCGCAACGTAATACAAGTTTTTCCAATATGGGAGGAGCTTCCTTTAATTTCACAAACGGTGGGAGTAGTCTGTAGCGAGAAGGAGTTTCTTCGTGGATGTGAAGAGCCACTGGGAAAGCGTCTATGCGGGCAAACCGCCCGAAGCGGTCAGTTGGTATCGCGCCCACCTGGAGATGTCTCTTGCGCTGATCGAGCGCGCAGCCGATGTTCGTTCTGCGTCCATCATTGACATCGGCGGCGGCGAATCCACGCTCGTTGACGATCTATTGATTCGAGGCTGCAAGAATATCACTGTGCTGGATGTTTCGGAGACCGCGATTAACGTTACGAAAAGGCGTTTGGGCGCGGCGGCCGATCAAGTGCACTGGATGGCCGCGAACATCGCCGATGCCGAGCTGACCCCGCAGGCCTACGATGTGTGGCACGACCGCGCCGTATTTCATTTTCTTACCACAAGAGAGCAACGCGCCCTGTACGTTCGTCAGGTCGCCCATGCTGTCAATCAGGGCGGACACGTGATCGTTGGCACGTTCGGCCCGGAAGGGCCGATGGAATGCAGCGGACTAGAAGTGATGCGCTATGACGCCAAATCACTTCACGGCGAATTTGGCGCGAGCTTTCGCTTGGTGGAGAGTTCCAAGGAGTTGCATCAAACGCCGTTTGGAACCACGCAGCAATTCCTTTACTGCTACTGCCGCATCGAATAAAACCGCCGCGCGTTACTTCGGCTGGGGCACAATTCGCAAATAAGGACGCGGCGATTTCCAGCCGTCCGGATATTTTTGCTTGGCTTCATCTTCCGAAACGCTCGGCAAAATAATCACGTCGTCGCCCTGTTTCCAATTTACCGGCGTCGCTACTTTGTGCTTCGCGGTGAGTTGCATGGAGTCCACCACGCGCAGCACTTCGTCAAAGTTGCGCCCCGTGCTCATTGGATAGCTCAGCATCAGCTTGATTTTTTTGTCGGGTCCTACTACAAAAACCGTGCGCACCGTGGCATTGTCCGCAGCCGTGCGGCCGCTGCAAGTGTCTCCCGCCTCCGCCGGCAGCATCCCGTACAGTTTTGCGATTTTCAGCTCCGGATCGCCAATCATCGGAAAATCCACTTTGTGTCCCTGTGTCTCTTCAATGTCCACGGCCCACTTGCTGTGGCTGCTGACCGGGTCCACGCTCAATCCAATGATTTTGCAATTGCGCTTTTGAAATTCCGGCTTAAGACCGGCCATATAACCAAGTTCCGTCGTACACACCGGCGTGAAGTCTTTCGGATGCGAAAACAAAATCGCCCAGCCATTGCCAATCCATTCGTGAAAGTTAATCGTTCCCTGTGAAGTCTCCGCCGTAAAGTTCGGCGCTTCGTCATTGATGCGCAACATCGGTGATCTCCTAAAATTCGCTTTCTTGCCATTAGATGTCTCTAACGGCTTTTTCGGTAGTCACAAAGTGTACCAAGCAGAGCTACCAATTGTGCATCGTGCCATCTAGCTTCCGGTTCACCGGCAAATACGCCCGCTGATAGGGATATTTCCCCGCAAGTGTTTCATCAATATCCACGCCGAGGCCTGGTTTATCCCCAGGATGCATCGTTCCATCTCTGAACGTGTAGCTATGCGGGAACACGCGGTCCGTTTCATCGGTATGCCGCATGTATTCCTGAATACCGAAATTGTGCACGCTCAAATCAAAATGCAGCGCCGCGGCCATGCATACGGGACTCAAATCTGTCGCCCCGTGCGAGCCTGTGCGAACGTGGTATAACTCCGCAAGGTTAGCGATTTTGCGAAGATGCGAAATCCCGCCGGCATGAACTACCGTCGTCCGAATGTAGTCAATCAACTGCTCTTGAATTAATTGCTGGCAATCGAAGATTGTGTTGAACACTTCGCCCACGGCAAGCGGTGTGGTCGTGTGTTGGCGAATCAGGCGGAAGCTTTCCTGGAATTCCGCTGGAACAGGATCTTCCAACCAGAAGAGATGGTGGGGTTCCAACTCCTTTCCGAGCCGGCCAGCCTCAATGGGCGTCAGGCGGTGATGCGCATCGTGAAGCAAATGCACGTCCGGCCCAAATTCCTGTCGCAAGCGCGCAAAAAGCTGTGGAGCAAAATTTAGATAAAGCTCCGTGCTCCACACATTTTCCATCGGCACATCTTTTTCCGCTGGTTCGTAGTGCATGCTGCCGCGGCCCACACCGTACGTACTTTTCAGTCCGGGGATTCCGCTTTGCGCGCGAATCGCCTTGTAACCAAGCGACAGATAATGCGAAACCGCTTTGACGGTGTCTTCAATGTCCGCGCCGCTTGCATGGCCGTAAACGAGAACGGATTCGCGCGATGCGCCGCCGAGAAGTTGATACACAGGAGCATTCAGCGCCTTGCCTTTGATGTCCCACAACGCCGTATCCACAGCGGCGATCGCTGACATGGCGACTGGACCGCGGCGCCAGTACGCGCCCTTATAAAGGTATTGCCAGACATCTTCGACTCGTCGCGCGTCGCGTCCGATCAGAATAGGAATCACATGCTCCATCAAATAGCTGGCAACGGCGAGTTCGCGTCCATTCAAAGTAGCGTCGCCGAGCCCGTAAATTCCATCTTCGGTTGTGATTTTCAGGGTGACAAAATTTCTTCCCGGGCTGCATACGATCACGTTCGCGTCGGTGATTCGCATTGCTAAATTGCTCCTTCACTGCTATAGAATCGTGACGCTTTCGAACAAACGAGAGGAGCGAAAAACAGTTGGGGCATCCTCGTCTTGATTTGAAAAATAAAACGGCGCTGGTGATTGGCGGCACGAGCGGCATCGGCCTTGAAATCGCCAAAGGTCTTGCGCAGGCCGGAGCGGATGTTGTCGCAACGGGAAGGCGGATGGACCTTGCGCACGCGGCAGCGAAGGAAATCAAGACACTCGGTAGGCGTTCTCTTGAAATCGCTTGCGATGTCACTGACGAATCCACAATCAAGAATTTGTTGAAGGCGGCTTGCAACGAATTCGGCAGCGTGCAAATTCTGGTGAATTGCGCCGGGCGAACGAAGCGCACTCCCACCATCGAAATTTCCGACGCTGAGTGGAACGGCATTATGGAAACGAATCTCACCGGAACACTCCGGGCGTGCCGCGTCATCGGCCGTCACATGATCGAACGCGGCTATGGACGCATCATTAATATTGCGTCGCTGTCTTCGTTCGTCGCGCTGTATGAAGTAGCTGCCTACTCGGCGAGCAAAGCCGCTGTCGCCTCGCTCACCAAATCGCTCGCCATTGAGTGGGCCGGCAAAGGCGTTTGCGTTAACGCCATTGCGCCTGGAGTCTTTCGCACCGAACTCAACGCCACGCTGCTCGACGGCACCGAACGTGGCAAGGAATTTCTCGTTCGCACGCCCATGGGTCGCTTCGGAAAACTCGACGAACTCGCTGGTGCCGCAGTTTTTCTCGCGTCGGACGCGGCAAGTTTCGTCACCGGCCACGTGCTCGCCGTGGACGGCGGCTTCCTCGCCAGCGGCGTCAATCACTGAGTCGTATATCCTCATTGAGACCAATAATGCCCCACGTTCGGACAGATACTGAAGCCCGAAATAATCTTGCAGCGGTATTTTCCGAAAAATTTGGCGGCACTCCCCGCGTATTTCGCGCTCCGGGCCGCGTGAATCTGATTGGCGAGCATACCGACTACAATGACGGCTTCGCTCTCCCCGCCGCGATTGACCGCTACACCTGGGTTGCCGTCGGCCCGCGCAACGACTCGACACTGCTCGTCTTTTCCGAAAACTTGAAGCAAGCCGCGGAGATTAATTTGCATGAGAAAAATCCCGTCGCCAAAAATCAGTGGTCGGACTATGTGCAAGCTGTTGCAGTCATGCTGCAAACATCAGGGATAGAGTTGCGCGGCGCCAATCTTCTGATTCACAGCAACGTACCGAGTGGTTCCGGACTCAGTTCCTCGGCTGCTCTCGAAGTTTCGGTCGGCAGGGCCTTGCTTGCTGTTGCGAATCGTGAAATCAGCCCGCTCGAACTGGCTGAGCTCTGCCAGCGCGCCGAAAATGACTTCGTCGGCGCTCGCTGCGGAATCATGGATCAGTTCGCCGCCTGTTTCGGCCGTGCCGGTCACGCCATTCTTTTGGATTGCCGCTCGCTCGAAGGGACCGCCTTGGCCCTTCCCGCAAATGTCAGCATTGTTATTTGCAACACCATGGTGAAGCACGAACATTCCGGAGGAGAGTACAATACCCGCCGCTCGCAATGCGAAGAAGGAGTGCGGCTCCTCAAGAAGTGGAATCCACACGTAACCTCTCTAAGAGACGTCTCGCTCAGCGAACTCGAAGCGCATCGCTCGGACTTGCCGGAAGTGGTCTA
Source organism: Candidatus Sulfotelmatobacter sp. (assembly GCA_035567915.1). GTDB lineage: Bacteria > Acidobacteriota > Terriglobia > Acidiferrales > UBA7541 > Acidiferrum. The sequence goes on from DATMPA010000004.1 coordinate 5,963, forward strand.
TCGTCGCTGCCGCCACGTCATCAGCGAAAACGCTCGCGTGCTGGATACTGTTAAAGCTCTGCGTGACAAGAATCTCGCCGCAATCGGCGCCCTCATGGCGGAATCACATCGCAGCCTGCGCGACGATTTTGAAGTCAGTTGCCGCGAACTCGATGTCATGGTGGATTTGGGACGGAAATGCAAAGGTATCATCGGAGCGCGCATGACCGGAGGCGGTTTTGGCGGTTGCACCATCAACTTAGTGGAAACCGCGCAAGTCGAAGCGTTCCGCAAATCGATGAGCGCTGGTTACACACAAGCGACCGCCAAAACGACGGAAATTTACGTTTCCTCCGCAGGAGAAGGCGCGAGCGAAGTTTCGTGAAACAATCGTAAGCCTCTGCGAACAAACATGACCGACCTCGACCTCACGAAACATCCTCATCGCCGGTTCAATCCCCTTCTCCGTGAGTGGGTTCTTGTTTCTCCACATCGCACGGATCGCCCGTGGCAAGGCCAAGTCGAAACGTCGTCAGCGCCAACCACGCTGAAATACGATCCATCTTGCTACATGTGCCCGGGCAACAAACGCTCCACTGGCGCAGTGAATCCTGGCTACAAAAATGTCTTCATCTTCGACAACGACTTCCCTGCTCTTCTGTCGGACACTCCTTCCGCGAGTTCCAATGTAAAAAATATTCTCCTCGCGCAATCCGAAACTGGTATCTGCCGAGTCCTGTGTTTTTCACCGCGCCACGATTTAACTCTCTCCCAAATGAACGTCGCCGATATCCGCCTCGTCGTGGACGCTTGGGTCGCGGAATATCAGAACCTTGCCGCGCGCGAAGAAGTTGGCTACGTCCAAATTTTTGAAAATCGCGGCGCAATCATGGGTGCAAGTAATCCTCATCCACATTGTCAGATTTGGGCCAGCGCAAACGTGCCGCATCTCGTTGCCTCGGAACAGGAATCACAACTCGCGCACAAGAAAGCAAACGGCTCCTGTTTGCTCTGCGATTACGCCGCGCTCGAACGCCAGCAAAAGGAACGTGTCGTCGTAGAAAACGATCATTTTCTCGCCGTGGTTCCCTTCTGGGCGGTCTGGCCGTTTGAAACGATGATCGTTTCTCTTCGCCACTTCGGCGCAATGCCTGGCTTGACGAACGACGAGCGCGGTGCACTCAGCGAAATTCTCCAGCGCATCACTTCCCGCTACGACAATCTGTTCCAGTCACCGTTTCCGTATTCGATGGGATTCCATCAACAGCCCTCAGATCGCTCGCCGCATGAAGAGTGGCATTTCCACGCGCACTTTTTTCCGCCGCTGCTTCGCTCCGCTACCGTGCGCAAATTCATGGTCGGCTATGAGTTGCTCGCAACGCCGCAACGGGATATCACCCCGGAAATCGCTGCCGAACGTTTGCGCGCGGCGACGGATCGTTCTTGGCGCACGCGATGACTTTTTGTTCGCGGCGCAAAGACCGCGCTAAAGTAGTCGCGCAAGAAACTGAGGAGGCATTTCGCATGGCAACTCTTCTCCGGTCGTTGCTCACCATCTTGTTTTTCACAATAATCTGCGCCGCAAATCTTCCCGTGGTGTCAGCGGAACCGCCGAAATCCCTGCTCATTTATATCGTTGACGTCGAAGGCGGCCAGGCTACGCTCTTCGTCACGCCGGCCGGAGAATCCCTGCTCATCGACACGGGTTGGGATGGATTCCAGGGCCGTGACGCTGACCGGATCGCCGCCGCCGCAAAAGACGCCGGCATTTCAAGAATCGATTACGTTCTGATTACGCATTATCACAGCGACCATGTCGGTGGCGCGCCACAACTCGCCGCACGTATTCCCATCGGCTCATTCATAGATCACGGCGACAACTCGGAAACGAATAACGAACCAACCATGGTCGGCTGGCGCGCCTATCAAAAACTTCTTGCCGATGGAAAATATAAACGCCTCTCGGTCAAGCCTGGCGACAAGCTGCCAATTCACGGCGCGGAATTTACTATCGTCAACGGCGGCGGAAAAGTTCTCGATAAGCCGCTCGCCGGCGCTGGGCACGAAAATGCAAATTGCAAACCGACGGCTCAGCCTCCTGCGGATCACACTGAAAACGAATTCTCGCTTGGGCTTGTGATGAACTTTGGTGAACTGCGGCTCGTGGATTTGGGCGATCTGCCGTGGGCCAAGGAATTGGAATTGATGTGCCCTGTGAACAAGCTAGGCAAAGCGGACATCTACATCGCAACTCATCACGGGTTTGATTTCAGCGGAAGCCAGGCGCTCGTGCACGGAATCGCGGCGCGCGTGGCCATCATGGAAAACGGTGCAAAAAAAGGCGGCAGTCCCTCCGCGTGGGACATTGTCCATAGCTCGCCGGGGCTGGTGTCTTTGTATCAATTGCACTGGTCAGAAGAAGGCGGCGCGGCGCGCAATTCCGGCCCGGAATTCCTGGCCAATCTGGACGGACCCGACGCGGGCCATTTCTTCAAGCTCACCGCGCATGCGGATGGTAGCTTTGATGTTCTGAACTCCAGAACCGGCAAGACCGAGCATTACGCTCCTCACAAGTAATAAGACTTTGCGGACCTCGCGTCAGTAATTCTTGCAACTTTTTTGAGGTTCGCTCCATCTGACTGTACTATGCCAGTCAGACAGAGCAGATCCCGTTTTGCCAGGCCGACAGCATGAGTTCACGCGAGCACGCGTTTGTAGTTGGAGGAGGTCCGGCAGGCCTTGTGGCAGCAATTGCGCTGCGGCGCAAGGGCCTGCGTGTGACTGTAGCCGATGGAGGAGATGCGCCCGGCGATAAAGCCTGCGGCGAAGGAATTCTCCCCACAGGGCTGTCCGCGCTCGAACGTCTGGGAATCGCATTGGATTCCGCGGAAGGCCGCGCCTTTCGCGGAATTCGTTTTGTCAACGCCCGCACCTCTGCCGATGCCGTATTCCCCTCTCGACCGGGACTAGGCATGCGGCGCATCGCACTTCATCGTCAGCTTGCCCGCGCTGCGGAACGCGCCGGCGTGGACCTGCTTTGGCACGCTCCAGCTTCACGGGTCGCAGAGCACCATGTTTTTCTCGGAAGCAAGAAATTCCAGGCGGACTGGGTTATCGGCGCGGATGGTTATCATTCTCGAGTGAGGCAGTGGGCAGGACTCGCGCCGCGAAAAAACCCATCCCTTCGGTTTGCTTATCGTCAACATTTTTCCTGCAAACCATGGACGGACTATGTCGAAGTGCATTGGGCGGCGCAAGCCCAACTTTACATCACTCCTGTTTCGGACGATGAAATTGGAATTGTTGTTCTCTCGCGAAATTCGCGCTTGCGCGTGAAAGATGCACTGCAATTGTTTCCCAGGGTCGCTGAAAAACTGAGAGCATGCGAAACCACTACCGCTGAGCGCGGCGCCGCAACAGGAAACCTCATGCTTCGTGCGGTACACGTGGGGCAAGTGGCTCTTCTCGGAGACGCATCAGGTAGCGTGGACGCCATTGCAGGCGAAGGGCTGAGCCTCGCTTTTCAACAAGCGGAAGCGCTGGCCGACTCGATCGCGCAGGGGAACCTCGCGCATTACGAGGCCGCGCATTCGCGCCTCCGTCGCAGGCCTCTATGGGTGGCGCGGCAGTTGTTATTTCTCGAGAATTACGCGTGGCTGGAAAAACGTGTGCTGCGAGCTTTTGCCTCCGATAGGAAACTCTTCCAACGCATGCTCGCTGTGCATCTCGGCCACGCCTCGACTTTTTCTTCCGCAACTGCCGGCGCGTGGCTCGGCTGGCGGTTGCTGGCTGCATAGTTCTTCTTACCGTTCCAAAAATTCCCGCAACAGCATGTGAAAATGATGCACGCCGTTTTCGCGTTTGACGGAGTAACGGCCGCGGTCGTAGGTGGAGGACTTCAATCCTTTTTGCACGTTGGTGCAGAGCATGATGTCTTCCTGCTGGACTTCGTCACTAAACGCGACTGCCTTCGCAACACGTTCCTTCGAGGCCGGCGACTCGATGTCGTGGAAGAACCACTCGAAAATCGTGAGCGTCTTGTCGTGTGAGAGCGGAACGATCAGGTTGGTGGAAAGATTGTCCGGATAAATGTTCAGCATTAGATTCGGAAAGATCCAGAAGTAAAGCGCTTCTTTCAGAGTGCCGGTTCCGGGCGCGTAGGCGCGTTCGGTTGCGTCGCCGGGTTTCATCGCGCGAATCGGCGCGAATTGTTGCGAATAGTAGCGAAACGTGTCCGTACGATATTGCGCGTAATCAATTTCTTTCATCAGTCCGGGATGCGCGATGGGGATGTGGTAGCCCTCAAGATAGTTGTCAACGTACACCTTCCAGTTGCAATCAATCACGTAGTCGCGGCGCTCGGCGAGCTGCAATCCTTCAAATTGAAATCCGCCCGCTTGATTGGGAATTTCTCCGAGGTAGGTGGAGAGTGGCTCGGCGTTTGTGTCGAAATTGATGAAGATGAGATCGCCCCACGCTTCGAGACGCAGCGGAACCATTCCCATAGTGCTTCGGTCGAAAAATTCCACGCCTTCCACGTCCGGCGTTCCAATCAAGCGGCCGTCGAGCGTGTACGTCCAGCCGTGATATTGGCAGCGCATCACGTTCTTGCAGCCGCTGCCGAGAGCGATGGGGCCCGCGCGGTGGCGGCACACGTTGCTGAACGCGCGCAAAGTCCCCTGCTTGTCGCGAATAATAAGGACCGGTTCGCCGGCGACTTCGGCGGTGAAATACGTTTCCGGGTCGGCGATGGTTTTCTTAGCACCATTCGCTTCGCCGCAAGGCCGCATCGTGGTGCCGACAAGCTGCCAGGTGCTTCGAAAGATTTTTTCCTTTTCGATTTCGAGGACGGTCGGATCGGTGTAAAAGCGCGACGCCAGAGTGAACGCACATTCGATCTGTTCGTTGACGTCAAGATGGAGAGGTTTCGTAGTCGTCATGGATAGATACTCTAGCGCAAGTGGCCTCTCAAGAAGAGCCCTACGGGGCAAACCGGTTGCAGGCGACCGAGGCGTGCACTAAGGAATCGTGGGTGGGATGATGGATTTCTTTCGGCACACCTAGCGTAACCCTCAATTTTGTAAGTACGTACACGGAGTCGTAACCGACGAGATAAGGACCACGTCTCATATCCAGAAGGCTGAAGTCCCCACAGCTGGTGTCCCGGGAGGAAGTCATGAAAGCCAGCCTCGCCCTAGCAGCACTTCTCCTCACCGCAAGCATCAGTTCGGCGAATCCCAACCATGCCCGCCACAACGTGTATGTCGACGGCTGGCACAATCATTGCTACGAGCCGTCCACATACATGGAGTACAACGATGGCTTGGCGCTCGGAAAACAGCAATTGGCCGAGCAGGCTGCGCCTAAAAAGCCGCTCGGAGACATAGCGCGAACAGCAACCCACAGCCCGCACAGACACCCAGCAAGTAACGCAGGGCTACAGATGCGGTTCGACCTCCCGGCTTGAGCGGTAGGCGCGGAAGGCGAGCCAGGCGGCGCAACCGAGCATGCCGAGCCAGCCGAGGAGGCGGGTGGTGTGGCCGATTTGCCGGTCGTTTAAGAGCAGGTTCCACTGCGTGAAGAGAATTTCCCAGTCGTGATCACCGGAACCGACTAGCGGAAGAGAGAGCGTGCGAGCATCCGCCATGTATGTGCCGATGTAGAGAAAATTCTCGAAAAACCAGAAACCGCAGAAGGCAACGCCCGCGGTTTCACGTTTGTAGAAGAAATATGTGAAGCATGCTAGCGGAACGATGAGTTCAGCGAGCGTGCCGCCGAGAATCGTCATCGTGTAACCGAACGGGCTGAAGAGCGGGTGGCCGGTTTCGTGAATCATGAGATTGGTGAAGTCGAGGAAGAGAAAACCGGAGTCGTTGGCAGCGGCGTAAGTGAAAAAAAGTACGTAGAAGACGAGCCAGGAAATGCCAACGATTTTCGAAACCGGCTTCCAATCGCCGAAGTGCTCGGTGAGGGAGAACATAGGCGAAGAGTAGCAATGGAGTCGCAGGTGTGGAAGATGCGGGACCCGCCTCGTTTCCAGAAAGACGGTTGCCTAGCTTTCACGTTGAGGTCCTTCGCGCTTCTTCATGGAAGCGCTCAGGATGACAAGTCTTACTTTGATGGAAAAATCTGGGTCGGGTCTAGCCCGCAAAAAGTGGCGTCGGGCCACCGCACTCCACAATGCGGAGCCTTCAGGATGACAGCTTTGTTGGGAATGGCGGGATGATCACAAAAACGGATTCAGGGAACGCGGATTTTACTTTTTGGGCGAAGAAATTTGCGCGCAGGTTTTTCGACGAGGCGATAGGCCAAGATGGAAGCGCCAATGGCGCCAGCTAGTGAAAATGCGACGCGTACGGACCAAGGAAAATGAGGAAAAGAATCGAAGGTTCTGGTAATCACGAGCGAATGCAATAGATAGAGGCTGTAGCTTGCGTCACCGAGCAAAACCAGCCACGGAACTGACAGTAAAGAAGTCCACCTTGGTTGCAGCGCGGCTCCATAAATAATCGCGGCGAAAGCGGGAGAGAGCAATCCGGCGGACATGACTGGATTGGGAATTTGCGCGGCGAACAGGATGACGCAGGCTACGGCAAGCAATCCGCCGAGGATGAGGGGAGTGCCAAACGATTTCTTGACAGCTCCAGAGAGGAAAAGGCGTCCCGCCAAGACGCCGACGGCAAATTCCGGCAAACGAACGAGCGGATTGAAACTGAGAATATTTTTCCAGAAGAGGGTGGTCTCGCCCGAATTAATCTTGTCGAGGCCGTCCGGGTGGAAATGAATATAACTGAACGAGAGCGAAAGGCTGATCAACCAGAAGCCGATAAGGCAGAGCGCCAGCTTTTTCTTTAAAAATTTCGCGCTTCCAAGCAAAAGAAGCGGAAAAACAAAATAGAAGAAAGCTTCGACCGATAGACTCCAGCAGACGGAATTCCAGGTCAAAGCGGCTTGCGGAACCCAGGACTGCAGTAGACTCAGCGTCAGAAGGCACGCAGCGAGGAGATGCTGTTTGCTCCAAGCGTAGAAGGGAAGATCGAGCTGGCGAACGGCAAAGAAGAAAAACGGTGCGGCGACGATCAGAGAAAGAAGATAGGCAGGGTAAATCCTGGCGAAGCGCGCCCACCAAAATTTTAGAACATTCAGTTCGGGACCCTCATACGTGTACACGAGAATGAATCCGGAAAGCACAAAGAAGAAGTTCACTCCCACATACCCGATGCTGGCGAAATTTTGATACCACCAGGGGCCGCCGGGCAGAATTCCCACAACCCGCATGTGAAACAAGACAACATGAAGCGCCGCGAAGAAGCGCAGAGTGGTCAGCGCATGAAGTCGTGGCCGCATAAGGTCAGAGTTTTGACGTTTTGAGTGCGACTAACGTCTTACGAGGCGGAGGGCTTCGTAAGCGGCGCCGAGCTGGGGCGCGTTTTCATCGAGAATTACGGAAAGCGGCATATTTTTCAGCAGGCTCTCGAAATGCCACTTGTCCTTGAAGGCCTGGAAGAATCTACCGTCTTTCATTTTCTCCAGGATTTTGACGGCGATGCCACCGGCGACGTAAACACCGCCAAGCGCAAGGACCTTAAGCGCAAGATTGCCGGCTTCCGCGCCGTAAATGTCCGCCCACAAATCCAGCGTTTCCACGCAAACGGGGCAGGATCTGGCCAAAGCCTTTTGGGTGATTTCCGGAGCTGGATCCGCATCGGGGTCATCGAACGAAGCGTGCTTGATGGTGTTAGAGAGAAATTCGTGCAGGGTACGAAAACCGCGGCCGGAGAGAATGAGTTCCCAGCTTACCTGCGGGTAACGGCGCTTCATGAAGCGCAGCAATTCGATCTGCTGCTCGGTGCGCGGCGCGAAATCGGAGTGGCCGCCTTCTGAAGGCACAACTCGATAGCGCGAGCCGTTCCACACGAGCAACGATTCGCCGAGGCCGGTTCCCGCTGCAAGCAGCCCGCGCGTTCCGCCTGGTTCCGCGTTGCCTTGATTGAGAACACAAAATTGTTCCGGTTCCAGATATTCGATGCTGTGTCCCCACGCGCCGAGGTCGTTCAGAAGAACGATTTCAGTAACATTCAATTCCTTGGAAAGAACAGCGGCGTCAATCGTCCAAGGCAAGTTCGTCGCGCGAACACGGTTATTGATTACGGGTCCGGCAATGCCGAAGCCGGCGGCCACGATTTTTTCGCCAGCCAGATGGTCAGCTGCCTGCCGCGCAAACTCCTTCGCGATCAAATCAAATTGCGCAAAATCCTTGCTGCGAAAGCGCTGCTTGAAAACAGGCGTCAGTTTGTCGCCTTTTTCAGAAAATAGCGCCAAGTTGCATTTTGTACCGCCGACATCGCCAGCAAGGATCAACGTTGCCCCCTGAAGATACTGCCCAATATTAATACGGTTTAACTGTCCGTCTTATGGGTTGTACCACTTCCGCCCGTCGCGTTCGAGAAGGTTGTCCGATTCCTTCGGGCCCCATCTTCCAGCCGGATATTCGGGAACGGTCGCACTTTTCGCGGCGCTCCACACATCAAGGATAGGATCAACGAGCGCCCATGCTGCTTCCACGCTGTCCGCTCGGTCGAAAAGCGTCGCGTCGCCACGTACGCAATCGTTTACCAGCGTGGCGTACGCGCTACGGGTGGATTCGCCGAAACCTTCGCGGTAGCTGAAATTCATCGTAACGTTTCCGATGTTCATTTCTGTTCCCGGACGTTTCGCGCCAAACGAAACGGAAATTCCTTCGTCCGGCTGAATGTTGAGGACAAGCCGGTTCGGTTCGACTTCCTTGCCGCGAAAAACGACGTGAGGCGCACGTTTGAATTGAATCACGATTTCCGTCGTACGCTTCGCGAGGCGCTTGCCGGTCCGCAAATAAAACGGAACTCCGGCCCAGCGCCAGTTGTCAATGAGCACGCGCATCGCAACGAACGTTTCCGTGCGCGAAGTTCCGCTAACGCCGGGTTCCTGGCGATAACCGGGAAGATTCTTCCCGTTGACAGACCCGGGCGCATATTGCCCGCGAACCACGGCCTGCGCGACACCTTCGAGATCGTAAGGTCGAATGGACTGGAGCACTTTCAACTTTTCATTGCGAACAGCGGTGGCGTCAAAGGAAGCCGGGGGTTCGACGGAGCAAAGCGAAGTCAATTGCAGAACGTGGCTCTGAATCATGTCGCGCAATGCACCGGCCGTCTCGTAGAAGCCGCCGCGGCGTTCCACACCGAGCGTTTCGGCGGCGGTAATCTGAACCTGGTCCACATAGTTCCGGTTCCAAAGGGGCTCAAAGATTCCATTGCCAAAGCGCAGCACCAACAAATTTTGAACGGTGTCTTTGCCGAGGTAGTGGTCAATGCGATAGACCTGTCGTTCTTCGAAAACGCATTCCACTTTCTTATTCAGCTCTTTTGCGGTGGCAAGATCGCGGCCGAACGGCTTCTCAATGATGACGCGAACCCAGGAATTTTCGTTAGCCGGCTTAGAGAGACCCGCCTTTCCCAACTGCTCGATAATGTCTGGGTAGACTTCGGGCGGAGTGGAAAGATAAAAGAGGCGATTGCCACCGAGCTGTTTTGATGCTTCGAGTTCCGTCAGACGCTTCGCGAGGTTTGCGTAGGCTTGCGGATCACTGTAATCGCCCGCGTTGTAATGCAAATTCGAGGCGAACTCGTCCCATTCCGCCGGATCAATCGGGCCAACTTCGGAAATCCCCTTCGCCGCTTCGCCAACCGTCGCACGAAAACTGTCGTCGCTCATGGTGGTTCGCGCGAAACCTATGATCGCGTAGCGCTCGCCCAGGGAGTCGTGAACTGCGAGATCGTACATGGCGGGAATGACTTTGCGTTTCGCCAAATCGCCCGAAGCACCAAACAACACCACTGCGCACGGATCGGTCGCACCGCCGTAGGACACTCCTGAACGCACAGTTTCGGCAGACATGCTCTCTCCTTGATCAACGCGCGCAGTACAAGAACGCGCTTCCGGCAAGAAAAACTATACCTCAACCCCTAGATTTCCCAGGTCAGTCTTCAACTGGTCTGGGTTCTGAAAGTGAATGGTGTGAAACCCCAGCTTCCTGGGACTCTCCAGGTTCAATGGCCGGTCATCTATAAAGATGCACCGCTCGGCGGAACGTTGCGTAACTTCCAGCGCCACGCGAAAAATAGTCGGCTCGGGCTTGCGCGAATGCACATAACACGAACTAAAGAACACCAAAAAATTGCGCCTCAGCTTGAATGCCTCGATCCGGTATTCGTTCAGCTCGAGCGGCTCGTTGTTGATCGCCCCAACGAAATATTTTTTCTGATCCGTCACCGCATCGAGGACTTCCCGCGAGCCGGGCAGTGGCTTCGATTGGGCAAACATGAACGCTGTGAACTCCTCACGGGTAAAAGTGCGCGGCCGGTAAAAAAGCGTCCGATTCAAATACTCTTCCAGAGTAATTTGCCCGCAGTCGAACGCGGGAAAGGATAGGTCGTGCCGATCGGAAAACTCTTCCCAATCCAGATGAAAGGTCCCGGCTGCTGCCTTGCGTGAGTTGCGGTCCCATCCGTTGGTCAGGACCACGCCGCCGATGTCCCAGAAAATCGTGTTGATTTCAGGCACACGCTCCTCCCTGCTCCGGTGTTCATTTCTGCGCACAAGACAATACACGACAAATGCTGCAGACGCTGCTTAACGTCTACCTTTTTCGGCGCGCCAACTTCAAAGCCTTCTCGACCACGGATTCCAGTTCTCCAAGCGCCTGCTCGGGACGCCCAGTCAAGTGGATTCGAACAACGGGTCGTCCCCGGCTCAACATAGCGTCAAAATCTCCGAGCGCCAGAGCGAAGACCAAGTCTCCAAACGAATAGCCTGCTCCGGGAATCTCGATCCATTCAGCCGGATCGCACGTAATCATCAAGGCAAGTCCGCCGCGTGGCCCTCCTTTATAACACTGTCCCATTAAATGCAGATACCAAGGACCATCCACCAATTGGGCCGGCACACCAAGCTGCGCACCCACGCGTTCCACGACAGTGGTCAAGCGCGTCCGAACTTCGAGTAAGTTTCACGCATAGTTCTGAATGGCCAGACAGCCATCCTCACCACGAAGCGCAAAAAAAAGAAGAAAGGGCTTGCTCAAAATTAAGGCTGGATATTTCGTGGCGCAATTCGCCTTCTACAAACAACGAAAGATTCCCTTCGACGAGCCGCGGCCTGGCTCTATGCGGCTGAGTACGTGGAATTTTGTCCCGCGCGTTGGAAGCGCAAGACTGGAAATGAGTTCAGCGGCAAGGCTTGAGCTGCTGATAGCGAGGAAAACAATGTCCGTAAATCCCCAGCCCGGCACATGGTCGCCCAACTCAGAGACACGCGCGGTGCTTGCCTCCAGATGATTTGAAAGTTCCAGCCAATCAAGCAAACTCTTGCCGGCGTCTTTCCGAGATTCACAGCTCGGCCAAAGCGATACGTCCTTTTTCCAGAGCCTCTCTATCGCCTGGCTCTTCTCAAGCTTTGCGAGTTGTTCCTTCCACTCCTTAGAAGGAACCCCCGCCTGAATACTCTGGGTGGAACGCGGCAAAGACACTTCCTCGAGGCTGGCTTGGGAGGCGTTCCACTTCTCGCAGAAACCAGCCACGATTGCAACTCGCCCGCATGGCTGCGTCCGGTACGGCGCTAGGAAATGTCTTGAAGTTGCAGTAAGGTGGGAGTTTGGAGAAATTACGGAGGCATTTCATGGCAGACGATAGTTGCGACCCGGTACCGTCAACAGAACCCGTTCAGCCGGGAACGCGCATGGTGAAGTGCGTAAAATTCGGAAAAGAGCTGCCGGGCCTCGATCGCATTCCGTGGAGGGGCGAATTGGGCAAGCGTGTCTACGAAAATGTATCGAAAGAGGGCTGGAAGCTCTGGATTGAGCACTCCAAGATGATCATGAACGAATACCGCCTGAACCCTCTCGATCCGAACTCGCAGAAAATCATGGAAGAGCAGCTCGAACAATTTTTCTTTGGCGAGGGTTCAAAGCTCCCTGAAGGATACGTCCCACCAAAAGCCAAGGGATAAAACGCAAGCGTTTAGGAATCGGCCGTTCTGATTTGCCGCGTAATTGGGTGTTCGACAGGAAGCGTTGGCGTGATTTGAAATTGCAAATGGGCGTGCGCCGCGCGCAAAGTTTTCTCCGCTTCTTCCGGCCGTTCGCTGCGGGCAAATAAAAACCCCAAATAACTAGAACCTTCCGGCCACGCGGCAATCGCATCATGTTCCCGCGCGGTGATCACCAGGTCCACGATGCCTTGCACGTTTCGCGCGGCCTCCACTCCGGCCACACCTTCATAAATTCCGCTGCGCGGCACGGGAATCATCATCACGCCGGAACCCTGCTTCTCTCGGTCCAGTTCCGTTGCGTGCAACTCGACGGCGTGGCGCACGAGCAACTCTTCCAATCCGATAAATTCTCCCGTCGCATCCGGTCCAAACCGCAACGAGCGCGCACACAATCCTCCGATCGGTCTTGGCGCAATCTCGAGCGGCCACACGCCGCTCTCGTTCAGTCGAAATTCAGCGTGGACAGGTCCCTGCGAGAGCCCAAGCGCCGCCACGGCATTTCTCATGCACCGTGCAATTTCTTCCTGCATCTCTCGTGAATGCCGCGAAGGCGTCACATAAATTGTTTCTTCAAAATAAGGTCCTTCCAACGGATCTGGCTTATCAAAAATTGCCAGCACGCGCAGTTGGCCGTTTGCCAAAATCCCTTCGACCGCAACCTCTTCACCCGGAATATATCCTTCAACGATCACATGGCTCAGGCCCGGCTCATGCGTCGCGCGAATCTCCGCCGAGTCGAGCAACTTGTGAATGCGCGCGGCGGCAGCCAGGAACTCCTCCCGATTGTTCGCGCGAATCACTCCCTGGCTTGCGGAAAGCGACATCGGCTTAAGCACGCATGGATAGGTAATGCCAAGCAGCGCGGGTTCCGGCGCGGGATGCACCGGCAATTTCCGGAACCACGGCACTTGCAGTCCTGCATCGCGAAATATTTCTCGAGCGCGCAGCTTGCTCCGGCAGGCTTCCACGGCCAAAGGATGGTTGTAGACAATGCCCAAACCACGCGCGGCATACGCTGCCGCCGTAACCGGCCGATCCCCCAAAGCAAGAATTCCATCCACGCGCATTGCTCGCGCGCGCTCCATCACCGCGCGTGCTGCCGATTGCGGCGATTCAAATTGCACGGGGATGGCGCGGTCTCCCCAAGGATCTTCCAGTTGGTGGCAACGATCGGTGACGTACACCAATTCCACATCCAATTTTTTCGCAGCTTCTTCAAAGCTGCGCGCTTGATACCCGAGTTTTGCCGCGAAAAATAGGATTCGTTTGCGTGGCATAGAAGGAATCGATTGTGCCTCAAACAAAGCTATCCGCCGCGGCCGTAGCAGGGATTTGCTTTTTTGCTGCCGTCACGCCGAGAGAAACAAGCTGGTTCGCCGTCGGCTCCGCGCAGCAATACCAAGGCTCGCTCAAGAATGGGACTCCTCTTGCAGACGATGGTCTCAGTTCTGGCGCGCACATTCCCGCCGCGTCGTGTGCGGCGTTCCAAATTGCTTCGAACGCTTTCGGGCGCGGCCATTTTGCGGCATCCGCGGCCTCGGCAATGCTTTGTACTTTCGCACTGAGCGCGTCCAGCCGCGGGTCAGGATTTGCCCACGGGTACACGAGTGACTCCGCATCAAACGGCCCGACGATTTTTCGCACATCTTCGAGTTCCAGCATGCGCGAGCCTTGCGGAATCAGCAGCCGAATCCCAAGCTGCACCGGCGCGACGTTCTCCACGAGGCCTTCTTCCTCCAGCACGCGCAGCAAATCGAGATAGCCATCTGTCGAAGTCAACGGAGTGAATGGCACAAACGTCGGATGCAGCGTCAGCCCTAGCTCACGAAATTTTCGCGCCACATACAAAAAGTCAGCCCGCGTATGCCCTTTTTCCAGCGCCGCTAGTACCACCTCGTCCACGGACTCCACCGCGCTGATCACAAACAGGCATCCCGTATTCCGCAACGCCGGCAGAAATTCTTCGTGCTTCCGCAAATGCTCAATCTTGATCGTCACGTCATACGTGACGCCAGGAAACTCGCTATGAAATTCCTCCATCAACTCTTTCGCATGCCGTATCCCGTTGAAAAAGTCCGGATCCCCAAAAGAAATATGCTGCGCTCCTCCAGCCACCTGCCGCCGTACGTCTTCCATGACGACGTCCCGCGCAACAATGCGAAACACGCCTTTATACACTGGCACAATCGGACAATGCCGGCACAAATGTTTGCAACCCCGGCTGGCTTCCGTCGAACCCACCACACGAAAACCGCCCTCTGGCAGGACGAGGTGCGCGTATTTTTCCATCGCAGGCAGGCCAGACCGGTCGGGCACCTGAAACGCCAGCCTCTCCATTGAAATGATGCTCGATGAATCGCCTTTGCCTGCTGTTCCGTTCGCCCAGTCCACCAATTCCCTTTCAAATTCTCCGCCGATCAGTTTATCGACCCCCAGCGAACGCAAATATTCGGCGTTCATCGGCGCATAAAGTCCGTAACAGCACAGCCGCGCGCCCGGATTTCTCTCGCGCAGCACCGGAATCAGCCTCGCCGCAAGCCGCGTTGCCGTGTGCATCGGCAAATAAATCGCGATCAGCTCCGCTGCGCGAATCGTTGTTTCATCCAGCTCTTGCCTCGTCAAATCCAGACATACCACCGCATGCCCCGCAGAACGCAGCCACCTTGCAGGCGAAACCAGCCCAAACGGCTGGCGCCCCAGTTCATACGTTGAGATCAAGACAATCTTCACGGAGCTCTCAGTATATCGCCACGCCCATCGCTATTCGAATCCGCGCGCAGCGCGTTACCCCTCACTTCGGTTATCATGGAATGTTGCAATGCTCCCGAAAGGAAGACGAGATGACCATCTCGGTGACCAACTCCTTCCATACGCGCGACAAACTTAACGTCGGCGCGCAAGTCTTCGAGGTTCAGCGCCTCGAACTCCTCGAAAAACAGGGCATCAATAATCTCGCGAAACTTCCTTTTTCTCTCCGCATCCTTCTTGAAAATCTCCTGCGTTGCGAGGATGGTCGCTTCGTTCACGCCGATGATATCAGAGCCCTTGCCACCTGGGCTCCGGGCGCCAAAGAAAAAGAAATCGCCTTCATGCCCGCGCGTGTTCTCCTGCAGGACTTTACCGGCGTTCCCGCAATCGTGGATCTCGCCGCCATGCGCGAAGCCGTCAACAAAATCGGCGGCAACCCGAAGCGCATCAATCCGCTTTTTCCCGTCGAGCTTGTGATTGATCACTCCGTTCAGGTGGACAGCTTCGGCGCAGCCAATTCCTTCGGCCTCAACGCGCAGCTCGAGTTCCAACGCAACGTCGAACGCTATGCCTTCCTTCGTTGGGGGCAAACTTCGTTCCAGAATTTCAAAGCGGTTCCCCCGGGTACAGGCATTTGCCATCAAGTGAATCTCGAATATCTCGCGCGCGTGGTCTGCGCCATGCCCAACGGCAATCGCCTGGAAGCCTATCCCGATTCGCTCGTCGGCACCGATTCGCATACCACGATGGTGAATGCACTCGGCGTTTTCGGTTGGGGCGTTGGCGGCATTGAAGCAGAAGCCGCAATGCTCGGCCAGCCTTCTTCGATGCTGATTCCCGAAGTCGTCGGCTTCAGACTCAAAGGTCGCTTGCCCGAAGGCGCAACAGCAACGGATTTGGTTCTAACCGTTACAGAAATGCTTCGCAAGAAAGGCGTCGTCGGGAAATTTGTCGAATTCTACGGCAGTGGTCTTTCCAGTCTCAGTGTTCCCGACCGCGCCACGATCGCCAACATGGCGCCCGAATACGGCGCAACGATGGGCTTTTTCCCCGTGGATGCGGAAACGCTCGCCTATCTTCATTTCACAGCGCGCTCGCACGAGCAAATCGCGCTCGTCGAAGCCTATTGCAAAGAGCAAGCGCTCTTCCGCACGGACTCCACACCCGATCCGCTCTTTTCCGACACGCTCGAACTGGACCTCGGCACCGTCGAACCCACGGTCGCCGGCCCCAAGCGCCCGCAAGACCGCGTTCCACTCAATAAAGCAAAAATTTCCTTCACTAAAGTTGTCGAAGGGTTGCCAACAAAAGAAATTCACGTAAAGAACAACGGCGATTCGTTTGACCTTTCCAGTGGCGCGGTCGTCATCGCCGCCATCACCAGTTGCACGAACACTTCGAATCCATCGCTGATGCTCGGCGCCGGTTTGCTCGCAAAGAAAGCCGTCGAACGCGGCCTGCAAGTGAAGCCCTGGGTGAAAACAAGTCTCGCGCCCGGTTCGAAAGTTGTTACGGATTATCTCGCCGCCTCCGGCCTCAACGTTTATCTCGACAAACTGAAATTCAATCTTGTCGGCTACGGCTGCACCACGTGCATCGGCAACAGCGGACCTCTTCCGGAGGCCATCGGCGCGGCGATAAAAGAAAATAATCTCGTTGCGGTCGCGGTGCTCAGCGGCAATCGCAACTTCGAAGGCCGCATTCATCCGCTGGTCCGCGCAAACTATCTCGCTTCGCCGCCACTGGTCGTGGCGTACGCGCTTGCCGGTCGAATGGATGTAGACCTTACCACCGAGCCGCTTGGCAAAGGCTCCGACGGCAAGCCCGTCTATCTGCGTGATGTTTGGCCGACGCCGCAGGAAGTCGAAGCCACTGTTCGCGCTTCGGTTACCAGCGAGCAATATGCCAAGGAATACAGCGCCGTTTACGAAGGCGACGCGATGTGGAAGTCCATGCCCGTGCCCAAAGGCGATCTCTATCAGTGGGACGCGAAATCCACGTACATCAAGCTGCCGCCGTATTTTGAAAATATGTCCAAGACCGCCGCGCCTCTCGCCGATCTTCACAGCGCCCGCGTGCTCGCCGTTCTCGGCGACAGCATCACTACGGATCATATTTCTCCCGCGGGCTCCATCGCCGTGGATTCGCCCGCCGGAAAATATCTCATCGCCAACGGCGTGAAGCCGCATGATTTCAATTCTTACGGCGCACGCCGCGGCAATCACGAAGTGATGATGCGCGGCACCTTCGCCAACATTCGCCTGAAAAACCATCTCGCTCCGGACACCGAAGGCGGCTGGACCACCTATCAACCAGGCGGCGAAACGATGACGATCTACGACGCCGCCGTAAAATATCGTGAAGCGGGCGTGCCGCTCATCGTCATTGCAGGCAAAGAATACGGCTCTGGTTCCTCGCGTGACTGGGCAGCGAAGGGTCCGCGTTTGCTCGGCGTGCGCGCAGCCATTGCAGAAAGCTTCGAACGCATTCACCGCAGCAATCTTGTCGGCATGGGAATTCTTCCCTGCCAATTCATGAACGGCGAAACTCCGCAATCGCTCGGTCTGACCGGCAAGGAAACCTACGACATTGAAGGCGTCTCTTCGCTAGCACCCAGAAAAACGCTCACCGTCCGCGCAAAATCCGACGAGGGAAAAGAAAAGCAGTTCTGCGTTTTGGCGCGTGTGGATACTCCCGAAGAAATTCTCTATTACCAGAACGGCGGCATCCTGCAGTACGTATTGAGGCAAATGATTTAGTTTTGTTGAGGCTTGCCGCGAAGACTCCAAAGCAGGATCAAACCCAAGGCGACGGACGCAACGCTCGCCGTCTGCGCGTTCGACATTCCAAAAAACGACCGGGGATTGATGCGAATTATCTCCACCAAAAAACGCGCAACGCCCGTCAATAGCAAGTAATAGCAAAAAATCTTTCCACCTGTCCGCTCACCCTTTTGTATCGCGCTATTCCCGAGCTTCCACAAAATCAATGCGATCAACATCCACGCAATAAACTCATACAGCGGCGTCGGATGAACTCGATCCGTAGTCGGTACAACTCCATTCGGAAAACTCATTCCCCATGGCAGCGAAGTTGGAATTCCATAATCGCCGTCCCCCGAGAGCAGGCAGCCTATCCGTCCGATCGAGTAACCCACGCACGCTGCCGGCGAACATGCATCCAGAAATTCCAGCATGGGAATTTTTTCTTGCCGCGCCATCAGGATCAGCGCGATGAATCCGCCGATCAATCCGCCAAACCACGCAAATCCATACCGGCTGAAAATCATGGGCCAGGGATGCGCAAAAAACTCTTCCGGCGTTTCCAGCACGTGATAGAGCCGCGCTCCCAAAATTCCAGTCAGCCCCGCGACACCGATAATCAGAAACGCGTCTGCCCTGGCCCCACGCCTGCGAAAATCCGCCTGCAAAACGTATGCCGACACGAAAAGTCCCGTGGCAACCATCAGCCCGAACGTGGGAATGGTCAGCGGTCCTAAATGTAAGAATGGAATCATGCGTTCAGAAATTTTCGAATCCAGAAGAAGTATACATGACGATTACGCGCCCACCGGTTGTCCGGCGTGCGCCACAAGATGAAACGCCAGTCCAATCGTCAGCCAAATTCCAAATGCAATCCACTCCGCCACTGAAAAGTGCCCGGGAAACATCGGCAAGAGTTTCATCAGCAGCAAAATGAGCGAAACGAGGGCTCCAGTTCCCGCCACCACGCGGCCTTTCGCGCCAGAATCCACGATTGCAAACGAAACGCACGCCGCCAGCCATCCAAACGCCGCCGCCATCGAACCCACTTCCGTTACCGGCACGAGCAGCGAATCACCCAACAACAATCCAATCAACGTCATCACCGCGATAGCCACGATAGCAATGTAAGGCGTTTGATAAACTGGATGAACGGCCGCAAATCCTTTGGGCACGGTCCCGCGCCGGCCAAATGCAAAAAGCAGTCTGCTCGAGGCCACAAAATTTCCGTTGAAACATTGGAATAACCCAAGGAAAGCCATCGCCAATATCACTCGTACCGGCCACCCCGCCCCGATCGCATTTTCAAACGCAATTGCCGTCGCAAACCGTTTCCCAAGCAGGCCCTGCCACGGCGTCGCATACGCGACAGCTCCAATCGTCAGAACGTAAAGCCCCGCACCCACAAACAACGCCATCCCAATCGCCTGAAAATATCCGCGCGTTTGAAATCCCGTCCGAGACTCTTCCGCCGCTTTAGGAACGCACTCAAATCCTGTCATGAAGTACGGAACAATCTGCAGCACCAGAATTACGGAAGCCAGCGGTGTCGCCGCAAACGCCGGGCGAAAATTTGTAACCGTTCCATGCGTCGCGCTCGTCAGCACCACAATTCCAAATAGCGCGAGCACCGCCGTCGTCACCCATTTCTGAAACGACGCACTCGCGCGAATTCCTCTGTAGTTCAAAATCGCCAGAAACAAAGTCATCGCCATTCCCAGCGCGAGCCTCGGCAGAAAAACCGCGTGTCCTCCTACTCTGTACAGCTCGAACGAATCCAGCGCCGGATACAAATAAGCCGCCAGCTTTCCAATCGCTACCGCTTCCCACGGACACACGATGAAATACGCCAGCAGCATGATCCAGCCGGTGAAGTAACTCACAATCGGCGGAAATACCTGCGCCGTGTACGCCGCTTCGCCGGAAGCGTCCGGCAGCCGTTCCACCCACTTCCCGTATACCCATCCAACCGGCAGCAGCAAGACTCCGCCGATGCCGAACGCCAGCATCGCTCCCGCGGGGCCTCCCCGCCCCAGCCAGTCGTCCATGACAACGAGCCAGCCGACGCCGATCATCGTCCCGAACGCCAGTGCGAAGTAATCCCGTAAACCGAGTTTGCGCGCAAGAGTTGTCATAATTTTGGTCCGCCGATTCTATACGCTCAGCCCGGTTTGCCAACTCTTTTACCTTCCATTCACATTCCGCTAACCGAGGTCCGGTAAACAAGAGCCCGGGTGAATCCGCGTAGCGTCGGACAGGTCCGGCGTCCCACAAGGTTTTTCCCTCCAAGTTTGACGACATTCCCGTCAAGGAGACTGAATAATGCATTCGCGCATTTCGAAATCGCTGGCGCTGCTCGCAACCGCAGCCCTG
Source organism: Candidatus Sulfotelmatobacter sp. (assembly GCA_035567915.1). GTDB lineage: Bacteria > Acidobacteriota > Terriglobia > Acidiferrales > UBA7541 > Acidiferrum. The sequence goes on from DATMPA010000004.1 coordinate 25,912, forward strand.
GCACTCTATCCCGCGGCGCCTGCTTTCGCCGATCACAATCACGGCGACACGAACACCCCCATCAAACACTTGGTGGTGATTTTTCAGGAAAATGTCTCGTTCGACCACTACTTCGGAACGTATCCGAATGCACGCAACCCAGCAGGGGAGCCCGCTTTCCACGCAAGGCCGAACACTCCCACTGTGAATGGGCTGGTAGGCGCCTTGCTGACCTCCAACCCAAACTCGTTGGGAACCGCGAACGGAGCGGGAACAACGAATCCCTTCCGACTGGACCGCTCGCAAGCAGCCACGAACGATCAAAACCACGCGTATGGCCCGGAGCAAGCAGCAGTTCACCTGGGATTGATGGATCTTTTCCCGATTAAGGTCGGCACGGCTGGACCCCCACCGAACGCTCCGCCGACGGTCGTTACAACCAAAGGTCTCACCATGGGCTATTACGATGGCAACACCGTGACGGCGTTCTGGAACTATGCCCAGCACTTCGCCATGAGCGACAACTCCTACAACACAATTTTTGGGCCTTCCACACCGGGACTCATGAACCTCGTTGCTGGTCAAACGAATGGTTTGGCAGCGAATTTGAACTTCCCTTCCTCCAGCGAAACGGATGGCGGCAGCGGCACTCTCTCGGTCGTCGGCGACCCCGACCCCATTGGCGATGTTTGTTCCGCTCCAACCCGCAACCAGGTCACCATGCAGAGCAAGAACATCGGCGATTTGCTCAGCGCGGCGGGCATTAGCTGGGGCTCGTTCATGGGCGGCTTCGACTTGACCATCGCGAACACAAACGGAACCACCCGTTGCGCACGCAGCTCGACGGGCGTCGCATCTACGACCGCCGACTACATTGCGCACCACGCTTTCTTCCAATACTGGACTTCCACGGCCAACCCGACGCACGCTCGCCCGGCGAATCTCTCGGAAATCGGTCATGACGGCCAGGCGAACCACAACTACGACATCAACGACTTCTACGCGGTTGTGAAGGCCGGAAAAATCCCGGCGGTCAGCTTCCTGAAAGCGCCAGCCTTCCAGGATGGCCACGCCGGCTACTCCGATCCCCTCGACGAGCAGACCTTCGTCGTCAATGTCGTCAACCAGTTGCAGAAGTCGCCTCAATGGGAAAGCACCGCCGTGGTCATCATGTACGACGACTCCGACGGCTGGTATGACCACCAGATGGGCCCGATCGTGAACCAGTCATTGAGCACGCAGGATGCCTTGACCGGTCCCGGCGCTTGCGGCGACGGCACCAACACCGCGCTTCCCGGACCCGATCCTTCCATCAACGCACATGCGCAGGGCCGCTGCGGATACGGTCCGCGCCTGCCGTTGATCGTCGTTTCGCCGTGGGCGAAGGAAAACTTCGTTGACCACACGGTCACCGACCAGACCTCGGTGCTGCGCTTCATCGAAGACAACTGGCTCGACGGCGCTCGTCTGCCGGGCGGTTCGTTTGATTCCATCGCCAACCCCATCGACCAGATGTTCGATTTCGATCACTTCCGTTGGGACGACGGAACCCTGGTTCTCGATCCAACCACGGGGCTCGAGGTTAAACACCACGGCTGGTAAACTCGTTACCCAGTTTTCTGGAGTCACTTCAGAATGGAAGGCATGCAGTCACTAAACTGCATGCCTTCTGTTTTGTTTACTGTTTATCTTTTGGCGTTTTAGTGGAGACGAATGCGAATTCGAAATGGGTTCTTCGACCGCAGGGAGTTCTTGCGAAATTCCGGAATGTTTGCCGCCGCTTTGGCGGCCGGCCAAACCAAGTCACGCCAAATAAAATCGCCAACACGGCCTTTGCTGGACTTGTCGAAGCTGGAGCGTTTCGTCGATCCCTTGCCCATTCCCGGCGTACTTCGACCGAAAGGCATGCGCCCCAATCCGGATAACCCTTCGGCGGTTGTTCCGTATTACCGAATCTCGATGAAGGCCGCGGCTGCCAAAATTCATCGCGACCTCCGGCCTACGAAATTCTGGGGTTTCGGTCAATCCTTCCCTGGGCCAACCATTGAAACCAGGAGCGGAGAGGGATTGCTGGTCGAATGGGTGAACGATTTGCCCAAAGAGCACTTCTTGCCGATTGACCATGGCGTGCATGGCGCGGAAGCCGAAAAACCGCCGGTGCGCGTAGTAACCCACCTGCACGGCGGAAAGGTTCCGCCAAAAAGCGACGGTTATCCCGAGGATTGGTACGTTCCGGGAAAATCCGTGACGTATTTCTATCCAAACCAGCAGGAGGCGGCGCATCTCTGGTATCACGACCACGCCCTGGGCATTACGCGGCTCAACGTTTACGCGGGACTCTTCGGATCGTTTTTTGTGCGGGATCCTTTTGAAGACGGACTGAATCTTCCCAAGGGAAAATTTGAAATACCGCTGACGATCTGCGACCGCATGCTGGACAGCGAAGCACAGTTCTACTATCCCGTTTCACCGGATCCAGAATCACCGTGGGTACCCGAATTGTTTGGCGATGCATTTCTTGTGAATGGAAAGCTACTCCCTTACCTGGAAGTGGAGCCGCGCAAATATCGTTTTCGCGTGCTGAACGCGTCCAACTCGCGGTTTTTTCATCTGGCACTTTCCAACAGACAGGAATTCCGTCAGATCGCCACGGATCTGGGATTTCTCCAGGCGCCCGTCTCCGTAAAAATCCTGACGTTAGCTCCGGGAGAAAGAGCTGACTTGGTTTTGGATTTTGCCGATCGCGCCGGCGAAAAATTGACCGTGACAAATGACGGACGGCAGATGATGGAGTTTCGTGTTTCGAAAGCAGCTGTCCGTGACGAGAGTTCGCTGCCCTCCACGCTGCGTCCCGTCGGGAAAATTCCCGAAACGGCTTCCGTCAAAACACGCATGTTGACGGTTGGCGAAAAAGACGACCGAGCGGGCAACGCGATGATGATGCTTTTAAACAATGCACATTGGGGTATGCCCGTTTCGGAAAATCCCGCGCTCAATTCGGTGGAAATCTGGGGATTGATGAATTTCACGGACGATTCGCACCCTATCCACTTGCACGCCGTGCGATTCCAGATTTTGGACCGGCGTCCGTTTGAGCCGGAGTATTACTACAAGGATGGAACGATAAGATACATTGGCCCTGCGGTGCCGCCCGCGGCTAACGAAGCTGGATGGAAAGATACGGTGCAGGCGCATCCGGGGATGATTACGCGCATTATCACCAAGTTCGAAGGTTATGCGGGCCGCTACGTCTGGCACTGTCACCTGCTCGAACACGAGGACAACGAAATGATGCGCCCTTACGACATCGTCCCTGCGTGACCATCTGCTTTCTCCCTGGCGACGTTCTGGGCTAAACTCCCCGTGGCCAAATGAAAAAGCACAAGCTGATCAAGAAAACTTCTCACCTTTCGGATTTCTACTGCATTGACGACGGTTCGAAATTCCGCCTGAAAGACTATGACCCCGCCGACACCGGCTCGCTCAAATCCAAGGACGACGCCACATTCCTCCTGGAAAACAGCATAGGCATTCTCAGCCGCATGCAGGAGAAACTCTACGCGCAGGATCGGTGGTCCTTGCTCATCATCTTGCAGGCCATGGACGCCGCAGGCAAAGACGGTATCGTCAAACATGTAATGTCCGGCGTAAATCCTCAGGGCTGCGACGTGCATTCTTTCAAAGCCCCCAGCCCCGAGGAACTCGACCACGATTATCTTTGGCGCGCCCACAAAGTCATTCCTGAACGAGGAAAAATCGGCATCTTCAACCGTTCCTACTACGAAGAAGTCCTGGTAGTGCGAATTCATGAGCAAATCCTCGCTTCGCAAAAGCTTCCCGGATCTCTCGTCACCAAAAATATCTGGCAGGAGCGTTTCGAAGATATCCGCCGCTTTGAACGCTATCTCACCCGCAATGGCGTCGTCGTCGTAAAATTTTTTCTCAATCTCTCTCGCAAGGAACAGAAGAAACGCTTCCTTGAACGGCTCGACGATTCCAAGAAAAACTGGAAGTTTTCCATGGCCGACGTGAAAGAACGCGCCTATTGGAAGGACTATCAAGCTGCGTATGAAGACATGATCCGCAACACCGCCGAAAAGTACGCGCCATGGTACGTCGTCCCTGCAGACAACAAGTGGTACACGCGCCTCATCGTCGCTGCCGCCATCATTGAAGCGCTCGATGGCCTGAATCTCCGCTTTCCGGACGCAGACAAGGAAGTAAAAAAAGAACTGCAAAAGATTAGTGCCAGCCTTCTCGCCGAAAAATCCTAGCTCCGGGACGAGTGATTCTTTGGAGTGCGGCGGCCCGGCGCCGCTTTAGTGGTTTAAGCGACAGACAAAAGTTAACCGCCCGGGCGTAATCGCTAAATTCAGTTCAGTCTTCTGCTTTTTTCTGACGATTTTTCTCTTCTCGGCGTAAAATGCGTGTTCGTTTGCATCGAAAAAGTCTCATCCGGGAGCCGCTCACATGAAACATTCCGTCGCCATCATTGGACTCGGATTCGTCGGCAGAGCACACCTCGAATCGCTTCGCCGTCTTGGCATTCACGTCCGCGGCGGCTTGCTCAGCACCGCCGAGCGCGGCAGCTCCGCCGCCAAATCTCTCGGTCTCGAACGCTCCTACTCTTCCCTTGCCGAACTAGCCGCCGACAAGGAAATCACCTGCGTGCACATTTGCTCGCCGAATCACGTTCACTTTGAACAAGCCAGTACGCTTCTCCGCGCCGGCAAGCACGTCCTCTGCGAAAAACCCCTTGCCATGGACTCGCGCGAATCCGCGATGTTGCGCACAGTCGAAAAGGAAACAAGCAAAGTTGGCGGCGTCGCGCACAACCTCCGTTACTATCCGCTTTGTCAGGAAGCGCGCTCTCTCGTGGCGTCCGGCGCCATAGGACGCCCCACGCTCGTCCACGGAAAATTCCACCAGGATTGGCTCCTCTTTCCCACCGACTGGAACTGGCGCCTCGAATCCAACCTCGGCGGCGATCTCCGTGCTGTGTCCGACATCGGCACACACTGGATGGATCTCGCCATGTTCATCACTGGCAAACGCATCACGGAAGTTTGCGCGGACCTCGCCACCATCTTTCCCGTTCGCCGCAAACCGCGTGGACGCGTTGAATCCTTCGCCAAAGCCGGCGAAGGCGCTTTCGATGAGGTCGCCATCACCACGGACGACTACGCCTCGGTCCTCGTCCATTTCGAAAATGATCTGCGTGGTTTTTACAGCGTCTCGCAAGTCAGCGCCGGCCGCAAATGCAGCCTCGGCTTCGAAGTGAACGGCACCGAAGGCTCGCTCGCTTGGAATGCCGAAGAGCCCAACACGCTTTGGATCGGCCGCCGCGACCGCGCCAACGAATCCTTAATAAAGGACCCGTCTCTTCTCAGCCCCGCCGCGCGCGGTTACGCCGCCTATCCCGGCGGACATACCGAAGGCTACCCGGATACTTTCGTTCAATTGTTCAAGGATTTTTACACCTATCTCGACACCGGCAAGTTTGACGCCCCGCGTTCCTTCCCCACTTTCGCCACCGGCCACGACGAACTAATCCTCTGCGAAACCATCGCTGAGAGCGCCCAAAAACGCGCCTGGCTCCCCATCCCCTGGGATTGATTTCCCATTCCCCAATTTCTCCGCCGTTGTGACGCCGTTGTAGGGCGGGACTCTAGTCCGTCCTCTTTTTCTTCGCATAGTGATACCGCAAATCCGCCGGCATCTGATCCGAGCGCTGCCTCGTGTTGTACTCCAACTGGTATTTCCGATGCTCCGCATCCTCGGGATACTCTTCCCCCGCCGCGTAAGGATAAGGCTTCATCCCATGCTTCGGCAGCGGCTCCACGGTGAATGCATCCGCCGCGTAAAAATCCATGTCCTTCTCAAATCCATCCGCGAAGAAAAAGTAGTCCCGCACCCAGCCCGCCGGCACCGGCTTCAATCCGCTCGGATCGAAATCCAGTTTCATTCCTTCGCCCGAGCTGAAAATCACAAACCGATCGTCCGCATTTCGCAATAAGTTCTTCACGTCGCCATAACGCGTGTAATTCCCCGCCGCTCGCGTATACGGTCCCGTTTTGCTCCGCTGCGAATACGAATACGTCGTATCGCTCGCCGGAGTCAGCCGAATCTCTTTCGGATATCCCAAAAACGCGAGGCTAGCGTTTGCGAGCGGCACTTCCTCGACGCGTGCATCGTGCGCATCGCCCGTCTGATCAATATGAATTGAGTCCCAATAAATCTTCAAATTAGTCACAATCCGAATCCGCCGCGTTCCTTCGGGAATTTTCCCGGTCAGGTCCGCCACCATAGTTCGCGCAAGCCCCGCCGGAAATCCCATGTCCTCCACAACGCGCTTCCAATTCCCTTTTTCATCCTGTGCTTCCACATACGGCGCAATCACCTTGATTCCCGCCTGATCCGCCGCGTACATCGAAGTTGCCGTGAAATAATCGGTATAGCCGTCAATAATCAGCCGCAGCGGCTTCGCCGCATCCCACTTCCCCAAATCCAGCTCCACCCAATGCAGCTTCGCAAATCCTGCGAACGGCAAACCTTCAAAGTCCGTCACATATTTGCGGTCCGTCGCCGAAAGCAATTTCAAAACATCATTCCCCTTGTCGTCCCAGGCTCCCGCAGGCGGCCGAGCGTTTCGGCTCGCCACCACGCGAAATTCGGGAAACGGAGGATTACTCACAAATCGCTCGTTCGGAAAAACCTCATACGTTGCCGGATGATCGATCGCTAACAACTTCACTTGATCCAGATAAACCGTTTCTTCCATCGGCTCCATAAATCGAAAACTTAATTTACCGTCGCGCGGCTTCACGCTTTTCGCCGAAACTTTCAAATATTCCGTCGGGTCCGGCACATCCCGTTCTCCCGGCGCAATCCAATGCCCCACCACTCCCGGTCCAATCATGTCCGCAATGAATTCGTACTCTTTTCCGTTCCACGAAAAAAGTATCGGGCACGAACTTCCTCTCCGATCCAGTTCCGCAATCGTGTGTGTTTTCTTCGCGGCCAGTTTCACTTCGTCCTGCGGCACGCCCGTCGGCCAAAGCAGCCGCACCACATCCGCTTCCTTCTGATTCGCCAAACCCACATGCAACAGCGGCGCGCTCTGCCCCAAGTATCCCGAAGCTCCAGCCACTTCCCATTTCTGAACCATCGGTCCCGCGAAGACTTCCACCTTCGTTCCAATCGCGCTCTTGTTATCGTTCAGCGCCTTAAGATCGAGTTCCATCCAGTTGTTCGCCGCCGCTCCTTCGCTCTTCAACAAAACCGGCGGCCCATCCGCCTGCGTAATCACCAAATCCGTCTCGCCGTTCCCTCGCAAATCCGCCGCCACAATCGCGCGCGGCTGGGACAATTTCACTTTGTCCAATCCAGTTTCTTTCGAAACATCCGCCCACTTTCCACCACCCAAATTTCGCAGCAGCCGCACCTCGCCGCCATTCGCGCCCTCTCCTACCGCAACCAAATCCACCCACCCGTCGTTGTCGCAATCAATCGCTGCGATTCCCCAGCCCTTTTTCCAACCAAAATCCGGCAGCGCCACTCGCTCCAGTTTTTTTCCTCCCACGTTTCTCCACAAACTGATTCCTGGCGCCCCCGTATGCGTAAACGCCAAATCCATCCATCCGTCTTTGTCAAAATCCAGCGACACCACCCCCACCGCTGCTGGCAATCCAAGCTTCGTAAAATCAATATCGCCGAGCGGCTTGAACGCCCCCTCGCGCGGATTCAGCAGCACCAACTCTCCCGCCGTTCCTCCCGCCAAAACAAAATCAATCGCGCGGTCATTGTTAAAATCGCTCGCTGCCAGCCCTGCCCCCGTCGCCTCCGCTCCCAACCGGGTTTCTCCCGACACGTCGGTAAACGTCCCATTTCCGTTGTTCCGCCAAAGCACATTCGTCGTCGGACTCCCCGGCGCCACCGTCACGTACAAATCCAAATCTCCGTCGTGGTCGTAGTCCACAAAGGTCAACGCAACGCAGCCCTTCTCGCGCCGAATCCCCGCCGCCTGCGTCACATCCATAAATTTCCCGTCGCCCGTATTTCGAAACAGCCTCACGCCATCGCTGAAGCACACCGCCAAATCCGTTTTCCCATCGTTATCGAAATCACCCGCCGCGCAACCCAGTCCGCTCTCCGCAGTCTTTAAACCTACCGCCTCCGTCACATCCGCAAAATTCCCGCCGCCCACATTTTTCAGCAGCCGGCTCGTTCCACCCTCAATCGCACTCACCAAAAACAAATCCGGTTTCCCATCGCCGTCAAAATCAAGAAAGCAAGCGCCCATGCTAGGACCAATCGCGTTCGCGCCACCTGCAGCAATCGGCGCCGGCACAAATTTCACCGGAATCGCAGTCGGAGCCATCAACACTGCATTTTGTGCGTATTCCGCCAAAGAAAATTTTCCCTGATCCCCGTATCCCGCTCCAAATGGCGCACCCAAATGATTCGCCGTAATTTTCTGGAATCTTTGCAAATGCTCTTTCGCCGCTTCGCCGTCACCCTTCCGCTGATACGCCCGCGCAATTCCAAATTCCGCCGACGCGTGAAACGAAAAATTCTCAATCGCCTTCTGATACTCCGCAATCGCCGCGTCATACTTCTGCAGTTGTGTGCTCAAATATCCGATGAAGTAGTACGCATCCGGCTCGTTCGGCACAATCTCCGCGACATGTTCGAACGCCGCAATCGCCTTCTCCGGCTCTCCCATATCCTTGTTCACGAGGCCCAGGTTGTACCAGGCGTAAGGATCCTTCGGCCGCTTCTGCGTAGCTTCGGTCAAAGCCGCTCGCGCCGCTTCCGACTTCTGCTGCGCCATCAACGCAATTCCCAAATTCAATTTCGCCAGCGAGTAATTCCCGTCCGCCGCCAATGCTGACTCAAATTCTTTCTGCGCGTCCGCAAACCGCTGCTGCCCCATGTACGCCACGCCAACGCTGTTCAACTTCGCCGCTGCATCGCTGTCCGCTCCGGCCTTCGCCGTCTGTGTCGCACCAATCGCGCGCACGCGGTTTTCCGCCAGCAATCTCGCACTCAGCACGCACACGAATACAACCGCTGCCCCAACCAGAGTCACACCGGCACGGCGAAGCTTCATCCCCATGGTTTCGTATTCCCTTGTCTGCGCGGAGTGCGACCTGCTCTACCGATTATCTTTGCAGGACTGTTCGATTGTCACGACTCCCCGCAAAACCGTCAACCGTTTTCGCCCTCTTCACGGCTCTGCCTTGACGCATGCCCTCTCCACCCTTACGCTGAAAAACTCACTCTCATGCCCTCTCTCCACTATGCTTCCATCTCAGATGCTGTTTCCCTTCTCCGTGCAAAACAAATCTCCCCTCTCGAACTCGTCGAATCCGAACTCTGTCGCTTCGCCGTTCTCCAACCATCTCTCAACGCCTTTGTCCATCTCGACGCCGCCTCCGCCCGGGCCGCCGCTGAATCCGCCTCAAAACAAATCGCACAAAACAATTCTCTCGGGCCGCTCCACGGCATTCCTCTCACCGTAAAAAGCTGCATTGAAGTCGCAGACTGGCCCGTCCCCGCCGGCTCTCTCCTTCGTGCAAAAGAAATTCCTTCTCGCACCGCGCCCGTCGTTGAACGTCTTCGCGCCGCGGGAGCAATCCTCCTCGGCAACACCAACACGCCCGAATTTCTCATGGCGTACGAAACCGATAATCGCGTCAGCGGCCGCACTAGCAATCCGTGGAATCCCGCATACTCTTCCGGCGGCTCCAGCGGAGGCGAAGCCGCTGCCATCGCCGCGGGCTGTTCCTTTGGCGGAATCGGCAGCGACGGCGGCGGCTCCATCCGTGTCCCCGCGCATTTCTGTGGCATCTGCGGACTCAAACCCACTCCCGGCCGCATCCCAGCCACCGGGCATATTCCTCCGGGCAACAGTTCCTTCGGCTGGATCGGCGCAGTCGGCCCCATGGCGCGAACCGCCGCCGACCTTCGCATCCTATTTAATGTCCTAACCGGCCCCGATTCCGGCGATCCTTTCAGCGTCCCGGCACTAATTCAGGAAACTTCACCCCCAAAATTATGCAATCTCCGCATTGGCATTCTCGATTCCTCCGCAATCGGCCCCGCCACTCCAGAATCTCTCGCAGCGGTCCAGCGCGCAGCGAAACTCCTCGAACAATCCGGCTTCCAAGTCGAGCCATTCCAACTCCACAGCCTCGACTGCGCCTTCGAACTCTGGTGGTATTTTTTCGGAACCGTAATCGCCCAGCTTTTCGCACAACAAGTGGAAGGAAAAGAATCCCAACTCAGCCCAATTTTTCTTGATTACTTGCAAGCCGCGCGCGAAGAAACTCCAGTCACCTTGCAGGACTTCGTAACAAAATCCGCCGCGCGCGATTTCGAACGCGCCCGCATCCTCAACGCAATGAAAGATGTTTCAGTTCTTCTGTCAGCCGTCTCCTCCGCTCCCGCGTTCCGTCACGGCGAAGGAAATTGGAGTCCGACCACCGGCTATCGCACAACCATGCGCCACTCTCAATGGCTCAATCTCGCCGGCTTCCCCGGCCTTTCCATACCTATCTACACATCTTCAGAAGGATTGCCCATTGGCGTCCAACTCATCGGCCGCCCCTTCGCGGAAGAACTTCTTCTCTCCATCGCCGAAACTCTTGAACTAGCCCGCGGCCCCTGGCAATCCCCGCCACTTCCCTAATTTCACTTTTTCGATTTCCATTCTCTGGATTTACTCTTCTCTCCCAATCTCCGGATTCGGCACTCTCTTCTCATCGACTCTTTCACGATCTATTTCCAATACCTTGTTAAAGAGCCGTTTCGCCTCCGCCAGCTCTGCTTGTCCCTCTTCTCGTCTTCCCAAGCGCAGCAATACTTGTCCGCGCAGCAATCGCACGCTTCGACTCTCCGGCGCATATTTTTTCGCCACGTCCAATTCCTTCAGCGCTTCTTGCTCCTTGCCTTCCCGGTGCAGCATCCGGGCTAGCTCAAGCCGGGATTTCGGCAGCCGCGGGTCGAGCGCAAGCGCAGCGCGGAGTTCCTCGAGCGCCCGTTCGTCCTGCCCTTCTCGCAGGTACAGCAGTCCCAACTGCTCGTGGCTGTACGGCAGATCCGGCGCGCTGGCGATGTCCTTGCGGAACTCTTCCTCCGCCGCTTTCTTATCTTCCAGATGCTCATACGCCAGCCCTAAATTGAAATGAAGAAAGGGAAGTTCCGGATTGCTCGCCTCCACCTTTTTCAATTCCTCCAATGCTTTTTTGTCGTCGCTACGGTTCAACAACGCTTTCCCCATCAGAAGATGAAATTGCGGGGAATCTCCCCCGACTTCAATCAAACGTGCCAGAGCTTTGCGATCCAAGGCTTCATTCTTCAAATAGAACGCGGAGACGCCTAGCACGTAGAGATACACAAATTGATTGGACATCTGCGGCCAAAGCGGTTCCAGTGTCTTTACTGCGTCCGCATGGCGTTCCACGAAGGAATAGCTCAGGCCGAGCAAATAGCGTGCTTGTGTAGATTCTGGCCTCTCCTTCACCACACTCTCCAGCGGGCCAATTGCACCTGGATAGTTCCCCCGCTTGTATTCCACGAGCCCGATGTTCAGTCGGATGCCCGGTTCACTCGGCTGCAACCGTTCTGCCTTTTTCAAAAGTTGCAGTGCCTCATCCCAATTCTTTCGGCGCATCGCGATCACGCCCAAATTCGTATACGCCGGTCCCGCCTTGGGATCCGCCGCCAGCACTCTCCTGAAGTCTCGCTCCGCCGCATCCAAATCACCTAGCTGCAACGCCGCCTGCCCTTCTTCAAACAGCTTTCTCGGATCTTTGCCCTGCTCAGCTGCCGCGTGGGCCGCGAAAAGCGCCAGCAGAATGAAGACAAGGCCGCATTTTGTTTTCTTTGGTATGGCGCCCTCACCACAATTCTCTTTCGCACTTCAAAAAGCGCCGCTAGTTTCTGGCACGGGTCCCCTATTTGCAAGCAAATGCCTGCCTTCAGGTGAGTTTGCCCTTCTGACACACTGCTCTTTTGCCAAGCTTCCCCTGGACCGCAACAGAGAATAAAGTTCCATCCAACGGAATTTCAGGCTTGACAAGTACGAAAATCTGCCGTATTAACTCGTTTTAATAACGGGGTTCGGGGTTTGTACTTGCAAATCCTGAGTTATAGAAGTTCGGGTGCGTTTCGTCGAGTGGGCAGGGGGTTCGGGGTTTGTACTTACAAACCCTGAACTGACAAGGGTGGCTTGTGGTGGGCGTTTCTAAAATCAGTCCTTTTAGCTCCTGCATTCCTGCCTGCTCATCTGCGTTCGGCAATTCCAATCTTTCTGGAGGTAGCATCGTGAAGGAATCTCGCACACCTTCGGTCTTTGCGCATTTATTTGGGTTATCTCTGCGGCCCGTCATCTTCGCCGTTTTGGCGATGCTCTGCCTGCCGTTTCTCTCACGCGCCCAGGACACCGGCTACATCGGTGGTACCATCATTGACAAAACGGGTGCCGCCATTGCCGGTGCCGAAATCACTCTCACGAACACTGCGGGCAGCCTGACCCGCACCACTGTTTCCAACGGCGATGGCGCCTACGTCATCCCCGGTCTTCCCGGCGATACCTATGACGTGACGGTCACCGCAAAAGGTTTTCAGAAATTCACCGCCAAGAGAATCGTCCTCAGTGTCGGTGAGAAAGCTCGTATTGACGTCAGCATGACTGTCGGTGCAGTCACGCAAGAAATCGTGGTCACCGGCGAGAGCGTTGCTCAGGTGGAAACGACTTCTTCCGATTTAACCAGCACCATTACCGGCAAGCAGATAGATAACCTCGTCCTCAACGGACGCAATTTTACGCAGCTAGTGAATTTGGCTCCGGGTGTTGTCAGTCAAACCGGACAGGACGACGCGAAAGTCGGCGTTTACGGCAACGTTGCCTACAGCATGAACGGCGGCCGCACCGAGTACAACAACTGGGAACTCGACGGCGGCGACAACATGGACAACGGCAGCAACTCCACGCTGAACGTTTACCCTAATCCAGAAGCCATCGCAGAATTTAAGGTACTGACCTCCAACTACGGCGCGCAGTATGGCCGCAACGGCTCGGGTACTGTCGAAGTCGAAACCAAGTCAGGTACGACTTCCTTCCATGGAAGCGCCTTCGAGTACTTGCGCAATGATTTCTTCAATGCCAAGTCATGGGAAGAAGGTGCAGACCCCACCGCGCATAAGGCGCCTTATAAGAAACATGACTTTGGCTACACCATTGGCGGCCCAATCTACATTCCGAATCACTACAACTCCGACAAAAGGAAAACTTTCTTCTTTTTCTCCGAAGAATGGCGCCGCGAGAAGAACCCTTATACGACCTCCCCACCTCCAAACGTTCCATCCGATGCGGAACGCACGGGTCATTTCTCCGACCTATGCCCCGGTGCGGATTGCCCCATCAATCCAGCTACAGGGACACGATTCCCTGGTGACATTGTTCCCATCGACCCCGTCGGTCAGGCCCTTCTCTCACTCATTCCATCTGCAAACACCACGCATAACGGGTTTCCCGCCGTCTTGCAAACCGTCTCTTTGCCGGAAACTTGGCGCGAAGAATTGGTCCGCGTCGACCACAACATAACTGACAACTATCGCCTGACCTTCCGCTACATCCACGATTCGTGGCAGACGCAAACTCAGAATCCTCTTTGGGGAAACGGAACCAATTTTGAGGACATCAATACCAACTTCGTCGGCCCAGGAACCAGCTTCGTCGCCCGGCTGAATGCAAACTTCACACCGACGTTGCTCAATGAATTCGTTGCCAGCTACACCGCCGACCACATCTTCTTGACCGCACTCAACAATCCCCCCATTCCCTCGAATTTTCCGATGGGAAGTCTTTTTGCTAACGGCCTCGGGGGAAAGCTCCCCGCCATTTCTCTGGGTAGCAACCCCCAGTACGGTACAGACGGAAGCATGACTGCGGATACCGGGTACTTCCCTTGGAACAATGCGAATCCCGTTTACACCTATCGGGATAACATGACCAAAATCGTCGGAACGCACACTTTGCAGTTCGGTTTTTATGCCGCGTTCGCGCAAAAGAATGAACAAAACTCTCCGTATATTCAGGGCATTCTGACCTTCGACTCAAGCAATAACAACATTAGTACCGGAAATGCCTTCGCAGATTTGCTCTTGGGCAGGGTTGCGCAATACTCGCAAGTCAATCTCCAAGCAAAGTATTACAACCGCTATCGCATCGTGGAACCTTACTTCCAGGATGATTGGCGCGTAACCAAGCGATTGACTCTCAACCTGGGTTTGCGCCTCAGCCTCTATGGCACCTATCGCGAACGCTATCAGCATGCCTTTAGCTTCGATCCGAATGCGTTCCAGGGTAGCGCTTCACCCACAATCGACGATGGTTCCTTCACCGGACAAGCAGGAGCTTTCGTCCCCGATACAGGAAATCCCTTCAATGGCATCGTTCAATGCGGCGGCCCCGGTGGGAACAGCCTTATTCCCAGCCTCGTGACCAGCCAGTTCTCAACCGCAAACGTTGGCGCCAACAAGGAAGCCGGCTGTATGAAGGGTCATCTCTTCAATCCGGCTCCCCGCATCGGTTTCGCCTGGGATCCAAAGGGCGACGGCAAAATGGCCATCCGTGGCGGCTACGGAGTTTTCTTCGAGCATACCAACGGTAACGAAGCCAACACGGAGTCCCTCGAAGGCTCCCCTCCATTCTCCCTCAACGCCTCTCAGTTCAATATCAATGGCTACGGCAATATCGGCGGTGGCTTGCTGTTCCCGCTCAACGTCACTTCCATCCCGGACAAGGCCATTTGGCCGTACGTTCAACAGTGGCACTTGGACGTTCAGAAAGAATTGCCCGGCCATTTCATAACAACCGTCTCCTACGTCGGCAGCAAAGGCACGCATCTATCCCAGCAAAGAAATTCCAATCAAATCGTACCTGTCTCCGCGAATCCCTTCGCTCCAGGTCAGCCAATAACTCAGGCTGATTGCGACTTCTTGGCGTCCGACGGCACACTTGCCAATGGAAAGCCCGTCACTGGCCAAGCCGTCACGAACCTCGGCGTTGCCTGCGGTAACGATCCCAATCCTTCCCGTCCTCAGCTCGGGTTTGGCGACATCACCCGGTTGGAAGACCAGGCAAACTCCATCTATCACGCGCTGCAGACTTCCGTGCACCGGACAGTCGGCGATCTCACTCTCAGCCTTGCTTATACCTACAGCCACTCAATTGACAGTTCGTCCGATCGGTTCGATGGAGCTTTCGTCAACTCCTACGACCTCGCCACGAACCGCGCCAGCTCCAACTTCGACGTGCGCCACAATCTGGCAATTAGCTACGTGTACGGTCTCCCCTTCTTCAAGGGCTCGGGGCTCACTCACACGCTCCTCGGTGGATGGCAGATCTCCGGCATTACGATCGCGCAGACCGGAACACCGTTCAGCGTCACCAATGGCACGGATTTCGGCGACGCGGCAGGCGTGGCGAACGGCGTCGGCACCGGTTCTCGTCCGGACCTCGTCGGCGACCCCCACGCTTCAGTTCAGTCCAATGTTCCCGGCGTCCGGGGCCCGCTACTCGACAATCCCGCGGCCTTTAGAGCCCCGACTGGCCTTACCTTCGGCAACGTGGGTCGCAACACCTTGGCCGGCCCTGGTCGAATTAACTTCGACTTCGGCCTCTTCAAACGCTTCTCCTTCGGCGAAACGCGCGCACTCGATCTTCGCTGGGAGAACTACAACCTCTTCAACCACACGCAGTATAACGGCGTCAGCAGCAGCATGGACTGCGCTCCGGTTGGTGCCACGGCGGCGGATCCATCTTGCATCGGATCATCAAGCTTCCTGCATGCAAGCGGCGCTCACTTGGCGCGTCGTATGCAATTCGGCTTGCGTTTCCAGTTCTAGCTACACCACCCCAAAAGAGGGCGGCGCAATTTTTTCGATGCGCCGCCCCTCTTTTTTGTATACTCCAACGCGTCCGTCCATCACCGTCGAGGAGACCTCATCATGAAACGCCGCACTTTCATCGGAACATCCGTCGCCGTAACGCTGGCCTCAAAAGTTTCCTGGGCCGCCATGCCTAAACAAGTCAGCCCCATCGGCGTTCAGCTCTACACCGTGCGCGACGCCATGAAGACCGATTTTGAAGGCACCATTGCCAAAGTAGCCGCCATCGGCTACAAGGAAGTCGAATTCGCCGGCTACTTTAACCACTCCCCAAAAGACATTCGCGCCATCCTCGATAAGAACGGTCTCACCGCGCCGTCCTGCCACGTCCCATATACCACGCTCGAAAAATCCTGGCCGGAAGCGCTCGACGCCGCGCACACCATCGGCCACAAATTAATCGTCAATCCCTGGATTGACGCCGAGCAGCGCAAATCGCCCGACGGCTGGAAAAAAGCCGCTGAACTTTTCAACAAATCCGGCGAAGCCGCGCAAAAAGCCGGAATCCAATTCGCCTATCACAATCACACGTTCGAATTTCAGCCCGCCGAATCGCTGGGCGGCAAACTTCCCTACGACTATCTCCTCGCCACTTGCGACAAAAATTTAGTCAAAATGGAACTCGACCTCTGCTGGATCTCCGTCGCCGGAAAAGATCCCATCGCCTATTTCAACAACAATCCCGGCCGCTTCCCCGCCGTTCACGTGAAGGACATCAAGCAACTCCCCAAGCCAGAAGACGCCCCTACCGCCGGCCCGGACAAACAAATGGGCTTTCTCACTGAAGTCGGCAGCGGCATCATTCCTTGGAAAGACATCTTCGCCAAGGCGGGCAAAGCCGGCATCGAGTACTATTTCGTCGAGCACGACAATCCCAAAGACGGCTTCGCCAGCATCAAGGCCAGTTTCGATTTCTTGAGCAAGCTCAACTACTAAGGTTCTTACAGCAGTTCCGGCTTGCCCTGAGGCACGAAGGCTGTGCTCTTGGATGTGGTGGCATAGGCTTCAGCCTGTGCTCTTACGAAGGAGGCTCCACCAGTATGCGTAAAACAATCGCCGCGCTAGTAGTGATGTCGTTCGCGGCTATGCTTCATGCTTTTGCCGCTCCCGCCCAAAACTCTGAATGGAAACAACTCTTCAACGGAAAAGATCTCACCGACTGGAAACACGTCGGCCCGGGCGGCATGACCGTCGAAGAAGGACTCATGAAAACTCACGGCGGCATGGGCCTCACCTACTGGGCCGGCGGAAAAATCGGCAAATGCAAACTCCGCGTCGTTTTCAAAATGCGCGACATGAATGACAACTCCGGCGTTTACATCCGCATTCCCGTCGAGCCACGCGAACCCTGGATGCCCGTCCACTACGGCTACGAAGTTCAGATCGATAATCATCCTGAAACATCCAACGAAGACGACACTCACATCACGGGAACTCTTTATTCCCTCAACAAGCCGCTCGCAAAACCCGGCAAGCCCGGACCCGAATGGAACACCATGGAAATCACGCTCGATGGGCCGCACACCGTCGTCTTCGTCAACGGCGTAAGAGTCACCGATTACACCGAAGGCCAGCCCGTCCCCGAAAAGAAATTCGATTTTGAACCCGAGCGCGGTCCGCGTCCCGACGAAGGTTGGTTCGGCCTGCAAAATCACAGCGACAACGACGTAGTCTTCTTCAAGGATGTCAGCATTCAGCCGCTGAAGTAGGGATTTCAGGGACAAATATTTTTCTTTAAGGGAGACTCTCATGAAAAACGATTTCACTCGCCGTCAATTTCTAAAACGCTCAGCGGGATTCGCCGGCGCCGCAACCATCGCGCCAAAACTCCTCATCGATCCAAATCCAATTCCCGCGCTCTCCTACGTTCCTCCGAGCGACCGCGTCCGTTTCGGCATCATCGGCATCGGTATGCAAGGCTCCGGTCTTCTCACGAATGCGCTCACGCTTCCCGGCATTGAATGCGTCGCCGCCGCCGATCTTTGGGACGGCCGCCACACGCTCGCCAAAGAAATCTGCAACAATCCAAAACTCTTCACCACGCGCAAATATCAGGAACTCCTCGACAATAAGGAAATTGATTGCATCGTCGCCGCCGTTCCCGATCATTGGCACAAGCGGGTCGTCGTGGACGCCACTGCCGCCGGAAAAGATATCTACTGCGAAAAACCGATGTCGCACACCGCCGCCGAAGGCGTAGCCATGGCCGCCGCGCAGCAAAAAACCGGACGTATCGTGCAAATCGGTTCGCAGCGCGTCAGCTCCGTCATCTGCGCCAAAGCAAAAGAAATGATCGCAGCAGGCGCCATCGGCAAACTCACTCTCGTCGAAGGTTCACTCGGCCGCAACGATCCCACCGGCGCCTGGGTCTATCCTCCGCCGCCAGGCCTCTCCCCGCAAAATTTCGATTGGGACACGTGGCAGAGCGGCGCCACCACTCGCCCCTGGGATCCGGACATGTCTCCCAAATGGTTCGCGCGCTGGCGCCAATGGAAGGAATACGGTACGGGAGTCGCCGGCGACCTCCTCGTCCATCTCGTCTCCGGCATGAATTACATGCTCGGCTGGAACGAGCCACCCAAAAAAGTCATGGCACTCGGCTCCATCATTCGCTTCCCCGATGGCCGCAACATGCCGGACGTTCACGCCGCTCTCTACGAATACGCCGCTTCCGGTGGCGCGCCCGTCTACCTTCGCCTCAATCTTGGTTGCGAAAATCCTGAGATTTACCGATTCCAGGGCTCCAAGGGAATTCTCGAAGTCACCGAGTTCGGCCTCGCTCACTATCCGCAAACCGGTGACGACTCTGCCCCCAGCTACTACACAGGCAGCTACCCGCAAGCGCTCCGCGACGCCTACCTCAAGCAATGGCACGCCGACCACGACCCGCAAGTCGGCAAGGAACCGCTCGCCGAAACCTACGTTTACAAGGGCAACGATTTTGACGACGTCCGTCCGCACCTCTGGACGTTCTTCTCCAGCGTCAAATCGCGCAAGCCGCTTACCGAAGACGCCGTCTTCGGCCACAATGCAGCCCTCGCTTGCCACATGGCCAACGAGTCCTACTTCCGCGGCGGAGTCGGCGTCACTTGGGACGCCGCCTCCAGCGCCATAAAGTCCTGATCTCTTCGAGGAACGCCGATCTCCCGATCGGCGTTCCTCTCGCGTTGCCTGTCATTCCGCGGGCGGGTGTTTGCCCGCGGACCGTGGCCCCTCCGAGCGGGTTGCGCGAGGAGAATCTGCTTTTCACCTTTTTCTATGGAACTTCCCTCCCACCACTCGCGTATCTTCAAGCACTGAGAGGTCTGCCATGAATACCATCCCCGGTAAAACCCTGCTTTCTTGCCTTTGCGCCTTGGCCTTGTTGACTCTGCCCACCGTAGCCGCCGACCGCACCGAAATCTCCGAACGGGGCAAACCCCATTTCGAGGCGGCAGTCCCACCCGGTGCCCGCATGGAGCTTCACGTCCGCTCCGGCGATGTCCGCATCGTCGGCAGCGAAGACGGAAAACTCTCCGTGGACATCTCTGGAAAAAATAAGGACAAGATCGACGACCTCCGCTATCGCTTGATCAACACGTCTGGTAACTCCGAATTCCATCTGAGCGGCGGCCCGCGCAACGATTTGGACATTGAGATTCACGTTCCGAGAAACGCCGAACTCTATGCGCGCATTTCCGCGGGCGACGTCACTATCGAAAACATCACGGGCAGCAAGGACGTCGAACTCCACGCCGGTGACTTGACCATTCACGTCGGCAATCCTGACGACTATTCGCGCGTCGAAGCCTCCGTCAACGCCGGGGACATTTCCGCCGCTCCCTTCCACGAAGAACACGGCGGACTTTTCCGCTCGTTCAAAAAGTCCGGCCCCGGCAAATACACCCTCTACGCCCACGTAGGCGCCGGCGATCTGACGCTGCGGTAGAACAGAATTCCAGACAAAAGAAATCCTCAGGTGGTTAGCTTGCCGGCGTGTACACCTGCATAGGCTGAAGCCTATGCCACTGAAAGGCGCGGCTCATGACGTCTGGGCTGCTTCGATCATGTTGGGATTCGCGCGATTTGGGCGTGGGAGATCGCCGAAGTCTATATTAAGTGAGACTAGGGCTTCTTTTCTTCCTTCGTTTCCTTTTTGGCGGCGGGTTTCATCGCCATGGCAGGTTTCGGGGACCAGAAGTCCTTGTCGGCATCAATCCATTCCTTGGGGACGTAGCTCATCTTGGGACTGAACGTGAAGAGCTGCGATTCGCCGCCTTCGACACCTTGTTGGTTGAATTCCATGACGGCTTTCTGTCCGTCCTCGCCCAAAGCATCCTGATAGGTTTTGCCGTGGATGGCATCGTACTGATCCGCTTCAGCAAGCGACTTCCAGGGCACGAAAATCAGATAAGTGCCAGCCGGCGCTCCGGCGCGGACCTGATAGACGGAGAAATAATCGCTGGCGTTAGATTTCTCGTGAGCCGCGCGAACCAATTTGCGTACCTGTTCAAAATGCTTGGCGTGGCCCGGTTTGACGTGCACGGACAGGATTGCGAATCCGCGCGTTCCGGCGAGGGGGACACTTTCCGCCTTGTAGCTCAGGTCTGGCATGTAAGTGAATGCGGCGGTTTTCGCTTCCGAAATGAAATCGGCGTCCTTTTCCGCGAGCGTGGCCAGTTCGGCGGACAACACGGCATTTTTGCCGGCGTTCGCTTGATCCTGCTCCCACGCGGCCAGCGATTCGTAGCCGCTCAAAAAGAGGACGCGGCTTTCGCCGGTGATGGCTGACACGGCGAGATAGTGCACGGGCCAATTCGCTCTGCTAAACGCGCGCGGCCAGCCCGCTTCCCACTTTTCGTGTGGCGCGGATTTGCCGGTCTTTACGACTTCTCTTGCAATCACCAGCACTTTCGGGGGCGTAAGCATGACCTGCTGCGCGCTTGCGCTTGCCGCAAGGCCGGCGCAAACCGCTGTTGCAACGAACAACGCAAACTTATTCTTCATAGGCATTTCTCCTCGAACCGATTCGATTTTTGCTCTAACCAGATTGGAAACTTTTGGGGCCCGAAGGACGGCGCACTCTACCGGCGGCCATCCTTCCCAATGGTGAGTATGCGGTGCGAGTGTAGTCTTTACGGGCGCGAAGTCAAGGGGAGTGGATTCGGCAGTACGTATCGCGGTTTGCGAAAAACGGGACTAGAATTTGCGGCAGAGGAGTAAACGATGGACACAAAAGAAAATGGCGGAGGAGAAAGTTCGCAGGAGAGAATTTCCGATCGGCAAGCCAAGTTTCTGAAAAGCCGAAAGCAGGGATATATAGCTCATGTAGTTCTGGCGGTGATCGTGTCGCTGATGCTGGCGATGGCGCTGCACCTGTGGTCTATTGACGCGCCGCCGGACGTTCGCGGCGGAGGCATGTTCCTGGTGGTGATGCGGCTGGGACTGCCGCTGCTCATTTTTGCTTTTGTGGCGATTCTCAATTCCGCGCGGGCGGACTGGAAATTGCCAGTTCTCCTTGCGGCTTTCCTTGGAGTGATTTGTGCGTGGACCTTTCAAGAATGGCCGCCGGCGATTCACTTTCTTGCGATTCAATTCTTGTACGTGGGTTTGACGGCGTACTTTGCGCTGTCTTTGCTTTGGGAAAAGCGGAAGCGTAAGCAGACCACAGGTGTGGCGCCATGAGAAAAGTCGTCCTTGGCCTTGGCATCAGTCTCGATGGCTACATCGCTCGTCTCGATGGCTCCGTCGATTTTCTCTTCATGCCAAAGGACTACTCGATGGGCCCATTCTTCAAAACCATTGACACCGCCGTCCTCGGCCGCAAAACCTACGACGACGGGCTGAAGATGGGCGGAAGCTTCATCGGCAAGACGAAATATTACGTCTTTTCCAACACGCAGCCACCTGGCGAACGCAACAACGTCACCTTCACAAACGCTTCACCAAGCAGCGCCATCGCCGAAATTCGCAAAAAACCCGGAAAAAATATCTGGCTCATGGGCGGCGGAGTTTTGATTCGTGATTTCTTGAAGGAAGATCTGGTGGACGAACTCTATCTGGGCGTCGTCCCCACGCTCATCGGCGAAGGCATTCCGCTTTTTCCAAGTGGCTTCCCCCAGCGCGAATTCGATCTGGTAGAAAATAAATCGTATTCTCAAGGGCTCATCGCCTTGAAGTACGAACGCGCCCGGACGACAAAGCAGAAGAAAAAGAAGAAAGCGCATTAATCAAGAAACAGGGGCTCACTGCATGCTATCGATCGAACGAGTATTGGAGACAGCGCTTTGCGTGGAAGATATCGACCGTTCCGTGGGCTTCTACCAGCGCATCTTGGGATTTGGCGTGCTCTTGAAATCCGGCGAACCCGAACGGCTGGCGGCCATGGACGTGGGCGGCGTGCACGTCCTTCTACTCTTCAAAAGTGGAGCCACGGCGAATGACGTCAACATCCCCGGCGGAAGGATTCCCGGCTTCGACGGCAGCGGCAATGGACACGTCGCCTTCCCGGTTTCGCGCGGAGAACTCGGCGCCTGGGAAAAACGTCTTGCCGAACACGGAATCGCCATCGAAAGCACTGTCAAATGGGAACGTGGCGGGCAAAGCATCTATTTTCGCGACCCGGATGGAAATTTACTGGAACTCGCAACGCCCGGCGTATGGCCTACGTACTAAACGAACACAACGCGAAGAGGCTGTAATTAACGCGAGGAGAGCCATGCCGCCGGAAATGATTGTTGTGACCAGGCCCAAATAGCTCGTCATCGGGCGCCAAAATCAGGAAAGCGCCGGCGATCGCTGCCAGAAACTTGAATATTTGTTCCGGCGCGACGTTTGAGAAGTCACAAACCTAATTAGGGGACGCATCATCGTAGACTTCAAGATCCGCTGAACTGGGATAAACTTTTTTCATGACCATTTCCCAACAATCGCCATATGTCACGCTCGATCTGAATTGGACCGGGCGCCCGAAATCCATCGCCTCCGTTCTCGTGCAATCGGACGGCGTAAACGCTCTCATCGACCCCGGTCCAACGTCCACACTAGAAACTTTGCGCGCGGGCTTGAGCGAACACGGTTTGCAAGTGCGCGATCTGCACACCATTCTCCTGACGCACATTCACCTCGACCACGCGGGAGCCGTCGGCGCCCTGGTCAGAGAAAATCCGAAGCTCGCCGTCTTCGTGCATTCGTTCGGTGCAATTCACATGGCCGATCCTTCCAAACTACTCGCGAGTGCGGGGCGTCTCTACGGCACGGAAATGGATCGTCTTTACGGGAGCGTGTTGCCCGTGGCAAAGGAAAATTTGCGGGAGCTCGAAGGTGGCGAAAACGTAAAAATCGGCAATCGCAACTTTGAAATTCTTTACACGCCGGGCCACGCTTCGCATCACTTGACATTTTGGGATGCACATAACGGCATCGCATTCGTCGGTGACGTCGGAGGAATCACAGTCGAAGGCGATACATTCATCATGCCCGCAACTCCGCCGCCCGACATTGACCTGGAACTTTGGAACAAATCTCTCGACACGATCTCCGCACTTCGACCGGAAAAACTCTTTTTGACGCACTTCGGCTACCAGCACGATCCAGACGCGCACATCGCGCGTTACCGCGAAAAACTGGCGAATTGGAGCGGTATGGTGAAATCTCTTTTGGAGAATGGAAAAACCGAAGAAGCCGCTGCGCAAGAATTTGTAAACGCCGTCGCTGCAGAAACCAAAAACACCGTCGTTTCCATGTCAGAAGCCGACCATTACATTTTCAATGGTGGCCTCTATCTTTCTTGGCTCGGCCTTCTTCGCTACACCAGGAAAAAACAATCGCCGAAAAAATGAAACGTCGAGCCTTCACTTCGCCGATTGCAACAGCGGCTCTAGCCAGGAAAACAGGAACCTGCCGATCTCCGGAAACTGAACCGCGAGCAAACTGAGCACCGGAATCGCCCCCGCGGAGACGAGCTTCAGCCAGAAATCCCAGCCAAGTTCTCCTGCGGTGGTGGAGGTCAAGCGGCTGAGAATTGCGTCGCGATGCATTCCTGCGTACACAAATCCAACAGCGATTCCCATTACAAGCAGCAAGACCACTGCCAAGACTTGCAAAGCTGGGTGCGGCTCAAACGGGTAGATGCTGATGGAGCAGACGATGCAAACATACATGCCAGCCGCGCAAATCACCAGTGTGCGCATTTGCAGCAGCACACTCTGCAGAAAATTGACATACACCAGAGCCGAGTATTCTTCCGCAAGCGCTTGCACCACCGAAAGGTCGTCCTTCTTGATTCTTTTGTCGATGGAAACGATAGGCGCTTGTTCGGCGAGCCACTTCGGAGTTAGAACATCGCGAATGAGCAGGCCCGCAGTGTCGGCCATGCATTTTTGCAGATTTTCTATTTGCTCAACCAGCATTTGGAGTAAATGACGTTTGGTTATTTTTTCTGCGCTCACAATTTCAACTGCGGCTGCGAGCGTCTCCATCTCTCCGGCCGGCGTACTTGTTTCTCTCACCATCTTGGCAGCCGTTCCCGCTGACGCCATCGCACCGCTGGTGACTGCAAGGGTAGATGGATGTCCCGCAGAGCTAGAGACCGCTGTCGAAACAAGAGGAACGGATTCCTGTGCGGGAGGCTGGAAGTTGTTTCGCGAATTCTCGTCCGGATTCACAGGAGGTCTCACCGGTGCAGACTGAGGGAAAGATGAAATCTGGCCGTATGTCGCAACTGCCGCTTCGTATGCCTGATTCGTGCTGGCCATCGATACCAGTACTCTTTCGGCGGTGGGTTCATTGACGAGCGCCGGCCTGAGTTTTTCAAGATTTTCAAACGTGCGAGACATCACGCGATAGGTTTCGCGCAGCGTACTGCCGCCGGGATTCCACATCGATTTCCAGGAAAGACGCTTCATGCGGCTGAAGGCCTCGCGCAGGGGAGAACGATCGAGACCAGTCAGCACGTGCTTGTAGCTAAACCAGGTGCTCGTCAAGCGAACCAGGCATCCGAGATAGACAGCGATGACCACTGCAAGCGCCGCAGAATAACCCCAGTCATAGTAGAAACCCTCGAGACTTTGCAGGGGATGTTTTAAATCGAGAACCGTAAGAGAAATGATGTAAACGCCGACAATCACAATGAGAACGCGCCAGGCGAAGATAACCGGGTGCGCGGTATCACGAACTGCTTCCCCATCCTTATCGCTCATCCTGAAAGACTTTCTACCGAGTGTGGAAGCTTCAGGCAAGCGCGGCCTACGCAAGTCAACGATGGACATTGCACGAAGACTCAACCACACCCACCAATAGGCGGCGGCAACCAACAGGAGAAACGGAGGAACCGGCGAAACCTCAGAAGCAAAATGGATGTATCGGCTAGACCAAAGTATGGGAAGTACCTGGAACCAA
This sequence comes from Candidatus Sulfotelmatobacter sp., assembly GCA_035567915.1. Classification (GTDB taxonomy): domain Bacteria; phylum Acidobacteriota; class Terriglobia; order Acidiferrales; family UBA7541; genus Acidiferrum. The sequence goes on from DATMPA010000004.1 coordinate 51,229, forward strand.
TCGTACGCCAGAAGCAATTGAAGTGTTGTACACAGCGATACGCACAAAAAGAGCACGGCGGCGATCAACCGGCGCTTTCGTTGCATCCAAAGATCCCACAGCACGAATCCGGAGAATATTGGCAAGGGAGCCCACAGAACAGGAGTAAGCCAGCCATCTCCGCGCCAAACAACGAGCGGACTTCTGGCACACATGACGAGGACAAATGCAGTAGAGAGCCAAAAAGCGCCAACAGCCATAACGGCAACTCCGAACTTGTCGTGCGTACTGGCAAATTGCGCCTCGAGCTCGGAATCAGCAAGGAACGTTCCGGTGCAACTGAGAATTGCGTGCACCAAAAGTGCCACGAAACAGAAGCAATAAGCGATGTTCCAAGCAGGGGTAGTGTGGGCGCGTTTTTCTTCGTCCGTTTCCGCGGAATTGGGCGCCGGCACAAGCTCCGGAGTGTCAACCGGCAGAAGAGTGCTGCTTTGAGACTTTCCGGGCCCCAAGGACCTTGCATTGAAGATGGCGAGTTTGTGATCGACACTCTCCCATTTTTCGTCTGAGAGTGCAGCGATTGGCCAATAACCATCGTGGCCAAGGATGGTCAACCAAGTCAGAGGCGTTCCGAGGCACCTGGGAGAAGCAACATTAGAAGTCACACAAGGGGATCCGTACTCCGCATACGGCGCGGGCGGAATTCGCTCCCCGACACAAGATCCTTCAGAGCATCGCAAGTCGCGCCCCCCAGATGGCGACCATTCGGTTCCGTGCTTAAGGGCAGCGAGCAAGCCCACCATTGCGTTGAACGTACCAATGTTAGTACTGGATTCAAAAAGGCGATCCTGATGGGGCTTGTGCTCGGGCTGTCGCGGCTTGATCGAATCTCGCTGCGATTTGGAAATACAGACTTCAGGAGAATTCGCATCGCATAGCAAATCACTTTGGCCCGGAACAAGCGAATAGATGCTCAACCCCAGGACGCCTTCCAAGAGTGAATCTTCCTGGCTGAGCAGGAGGAGATCCGGCTGAGTAACGACGACGCGTGCTTGTGGATAGGAATTGCGCAGGTAGCGCGCGAGAAACAACTGATCAACAGGATTCGTGGCCAGGAGTATGGTGAATTTGATGTGATGTTTCTGAAGTTCGCTAACCACGCCCAGCATGACGGCTTCCTGCGAAAGTGAAGTTTGCGAACTTGCGTAGGGGGCGACCGCGTCGTCGTCCGTGCCTTCTTCTTCCAAATTCAAGGAAAGAGCGGTTTTTCCAGGGAACTTCGAGGCGGCATCCTGCTTTGCGGCTACTTCCTTTTCGTACGCGGACCGAAAAAAGGAGATCTCCCTCGGGAAGTGGAGGTGGACCATTTCAGCCGACATTGCCGAAGCATCCGTATTGCTGGCGTTGTCGTCCCGACAATGATCCGTTTCGGGTTCACGTTGCTTATTCGTCTGTGGCGCCTGCACGTTTCCGTAAGCGGTATCATCCTCTGAAAGTACGGCGATCTCTTCCGGCTTGTAACCCTTATAAGTGACAAAGCGCAGAAATTGTCCGAGGGAATATTGGTCATTGTCCTGAAACGAGGTGAAATGCACTGTGAGGTCCGCGTTTTGCTGCAGGGGCCGGAACTGGTCGTTAAACTGGCACATGCTTTTGGCGCTGGTGACGGAGCCGCTGTAAACGAAAACTTCGGACGGTTTTTGCGGTGACGGGATAATTCGAAGTTGACGACTGAGCGAATCGAGCGAGCCGGAGAAATTCGGTCCAGCAATGAAAAACCGAGGTCTAACGACGGGACCGGATTCAGCAACGCCAGCACGGATCTCGCGCATAATCTTCAAAGCATTCTGGAATTGATTCGTTCGAATTCCGCTCGTCGGCGTCTCGGCAACCAGAAGCACGAAAAGCGGCTGCTGGCTCGAACAAACGTCCTTCCGCATGGGCGGCGGCGCATTGGAGCGAAAAATGAGAAGTCCAGGAAAAGCTTCTCTGGTTTTTCTTTCCTGGTCTTCCGAGTGGCGTTCAGCAACCCCGTCATTGCCCTTCTGCGATGTGAGTTTCCAAGGAAGAATCGAGCGGTCGAAGGCGTAGTCACCCTGCTGCTGGACAGCCTGCTGAAGGGACTGAATATACCGGTCGAACAAAAGCGCCAAATGCGTATGAACCGGGTCGGGAACGATGGCGATGACGAACTGCACGTGACCGCGCGCATCCCGAGGCACGTTCCAATGAGCTTCCTTGTCGATATTTCTGGTCTGGGACGGAACGGTGAGGTCCGTGCAGCCGAAATAGTTAGCGATGCTTTCGGCCATCGCATTTTCAAAAGTGGAGTGGGGACCTGCGGACGCCGTGTTAATAACATGCGCACCAGATTTCGGCTGCTGCGAATCGCCTTCCGGTGAACCACGCCGGGCCGGTTGATTCGAAACACTACCACCGGGGCTGGAAAGGCGCAGAATTCCGCCGAGGAGAGCAATGACCGCGAAGTAAAGTCCGCCTCGCCTCATTTGGCCGCCCCCAAATCGAGAAACACACCGGGGCGAGCGAGACACAAATCAACTCGCGGAACAAAATAGCGAACTGGGTCTGCCGGATACAAAGAGAACTCCGCCTGGAACACGCTGCTAGACGACCGAGACTTCCCCTGGGCTGCGGGTTGTAGTAGATAGTGCAGGAGACAGAAGAAGCGTTTCAACGCGTGTTGGAGAAAAGTCTGGAACTTTATCCGAAGTCAGTTTGCCGGTTCAGCGCCCGTTGATTCCGGTTCCTCGGCCTGAGATGTGGATTCTGGTTCTGGAGCAGCGCTTGGGGCCGCCGGTGCGGTGCTCGCTTCGAATTCGATGCGAGCCGAGAGTGACTCGACGAGGAGTTCGACGAGCTTCTTGGCGGCGGAGGCGTCGGGGTCTTTGTCGGGGTTGTATTGGGTGATGGTGAGGCCGACGAGATAGGTGCTGCGGAGGGCTTCGGTAAGGGCGTCACGGACGGAGGCGAGAGGCATGCCGCCTTCGGCGGGGACGTTGACCGCAGGGAATTCCTCGTTCGAAATGATGTCGGTGTCGAGGTGGACCACATATTCACGCGAATCGGCGTGGAGATGCGACAGGGCGTTTTTTGCGGCGGCTGCGGCGGACTTGCTCTGGACGTCGGCGGCCAGCATGTGGCGCATCGGCGATTTGGAGAGAAATTCCTGTTCGGGCGGGTCGAGACGCTCGATGCCGAACAGGTAGATGTCCGGTTCACGGACGAGCGGAGGTTCGCCCCAGAAGCGGACGAGTTCGGGAGCGCCTTTGCCGATGATGCCCGCGACGACCATGCCATCGATGCGTCCGGAAGGAGTGGTTGCAGGAGTATTTAGGTCGGCGTCGCGATCCATCCAGAAAAGATTGAGGTGTTTGTAGTAGCGGCGGGCAGCGGTAAGGAGGCCGATGGTTTGCGCGCAATCGCCGCCGAGGACGAGGAGGAGGGCGCCACTCTTTACGGCAACCTCGGCGCGCGTTTTGAGATCGGCGAGTCCGGCGACAATTTCGCCGACATTACGAGCGCGGCGGTGTTCGTCGTCATCGGCAAAGAGGCGCGGAGCGCAATCGCCGTGGTCAATTACTTCAAAGCCGGCGCTTTGCAGGCGCTCGATAATCCCTGCCGCTCGCAACGCTGCGGGAGCTTTCTCGCTACCCGGCAGGAATGCCGCTGCGCTCGATGGCGCACCAATCAAGGCAATCTTCTTCTGTTGACGGGCGATTTTGACCGCCAAGAGTTTCTCCTGGAGTTTGTGTTAACGGGCCCGGGACTACGATTCCCTGTTGCAGACTGCAAAACTGTTCGGCGCTTCAGCGGCGCGGAGCCGGGGCAATCGTGGCCAGTTCCGGCGGCAGCGTGAAGCGAACGTCTTCGCGAATCAGATCGAGATCGCGCTGATCCGTAAAACCGTGCTCGGCGAGCCGTTGACTGACCTGCTCCACCAAAACTTCCGGCGCGGAAGCACCGGCCGTGAGTCCAACGCTTTTTACACCTTCGAGCCACTTGGGATCAATGTCCGAGGCGGAATCAATGAGGGCGGCCTTGACGCCGCGGCGCTCCGCGACTTCCACGAGACGATTCGAGTTAGAACTATTTTGCGACCCGACTACAAGGATAAGGTCCACGTCCTGCGCGACCTGCTCGACGGCTTCCTGGCGATTCTGCGTGGCGTAGCAAATGTCGTCGCTCTTGGGGCCGACGATTTTCGGAAATTTCTGGCGGAGACGGGCAACGATTTCCTGCGTGTCGTAAAGGCTGAGTGTCGTTTGCGTGAGGAACGCAAGTTTTTCGGGATTGCTGACTTCGAGCTTGTCCACGGCTTCGACGGAATCCACGACGATGGTGCGGTCGGGAGCTTCGCCTGAGGTGCCGATAATTTCCTGGTGGTCTTTGTGGCCGATCAAAATAATCGTGCGGTCCTCGCGAGCGAATTTCAGCGCTTCAAAATGGACTTTGGTGACGAGCGGGCAGGTGGCATCAATTACTTTGAGCGAGCGCTGCTTGGCCTCTTCGCGGACCGGCGGAGGAACGCCGTGCGCGCTGAAAACAAGAACCGCGCCGTGCGGAACTTCGTCAATGGACTCGACAAAAATGGCGCCACGGCGGCGAAGCTGTTCGACGACGTAGGTGTTGTGCACGATTTCGTGGTGCACATAGACAGGATTTCCGTAGGCTTCCAGGGCCAGTTCGACGATATCCACTGCGCGAACTACGCCAGCGCAAAAGCCGCGCGGCCTGACTCGCAGAAGCACTTTTCCATTGGTCTCAGTCGGCATCTTCTTCCTAACTCAGGGATTTATCAAAGTTCTATCATACCTTACGGCCGCCATCTGCCGCACGCGAATTCCCCTTTTGGTGACGGAGCAATTGTTGCGGTATCCGCTCCCGCAACGCGCACCCGGACGCAAGCGCGTCCATGCCCGAGCGCGTACTTCACAGCAGGAAAGATACGCGAGGCCGCTATGGTGAGCGCGCGGCTGGGCTACGATACCTCTGCGTGGTTTTGGGGTAGCATGTTGGAGATCCTGATCGCCAAATACCTCCTATGAGTGTCACTCAGAACGAAAAGGCCGCTCACTTCCGCGCACTTCACGCTGGCCCTGACGCTTTCATAATTCCGAATCCATGGGACGTCGGCTCCGCCCGGATTCTCGACGGCCTTGGTTTCCAGGCATTGGCCACATCGAGCGCTGCCGCTGCCTCTGCTCTTGGTCGAAGAGATCACATGCTGACGCGAGATGAGTCTCTGGCGCACGCTCGCTTGATCGTCGATGCGACGAATTTGCCCGTCTCTGCGGACTTGGGAAAAGGGTTTGGTGACTCTCCGGAAGTTGTAGCCGAAACGATCCGGCTTGCGGGCGAGGTAGGACTGGTTGGATGCACGATCGAGGATGCGACTGGCAACCAGGAGAGTCCGCTTTACGACGTACGTTTGGCTGTCGAACGGATTGCTGCAGCCGCGGAGGCGGCACGCGCACTCCGATTTCCCTTTATCCTGACCGCGCGAGCGCACAATTTCGTCTATGCTGCCCCGAGCCTGGACGACACGATTAGCCGCCTTCAAGCCTTCGAAAAAGCCGGAGCCGATGTGCTTTTCGCTCCGGGCCTGCCTGACCTTGCCGCCGTCCGCGCAGTCTGTGCGGCTCTGTCGAAGCCAGTCAATTTCATGGTGGGAATCACAGGAAAATCATTTTCGATGGAGGAACTCGCCGCAGCGGGAGTCAGGCGGATCAGCCTTGCGACCTCGCTCTATCGCGCGGCAATGACCGGTTTCCTCGACGCTGTAAGCGAGGTGAAAGACGAAGGCCACTTCGGTTTCCTCGACCGGTGCGTGACGACGGCGGAGCTGAATAAACTCATGCGGATTTGACTGGGTTGTGGACGCGAAACGTTTTCCGGTTGTCTTCGTCTGGATGGTCGGCTAACCGGAAGGTATCCGGCTTCCACCGTGCGTCGGCTTCGGCTTCCCTCCGGCGACTGATCGCTCACCGCTGGCGCGTTTAGCGGTACTAATCCGACGGACGACATCACTTCCAGTAAATGATCGAAGAAATATCGGTCAATAACAGTCGACGGCCGGCCGGAATGGCAGGATACGCGAAGTCTCTCTGAAACAGAGTTTCAATTCGGCAGGTTGAGTTTCTTCAACAACGCGGCATAGCGCGGGTCGCTGCGCAGGTTCTTTAGCAGCGGCTCCAAATTCGTGGCGGCTACATTCCCTTCGCGTTGAGCATAAGCCCGGTCTAACCACTTGAACGCTTCGTCTCGTTGGTTTCGAAAGGCATAAACCCAGGCGACATCGGATGCGGCACGTGAACTGTATTTCGCAATCAGCTCTTTCAAAGCGGCGTCTGATTGCTTTTGCCGGCCAAGCGCGGCGTACGTAATAGCAGATAACCACGTACGTGCCGCATCGGTTCGCACGCGCTCGATTTCAGGCAAAGCATCCTGCGGCCGCCCTTGCATTACATAGATTCGGCCCAACAGGATAGGGCCGGGGAAGGCATCGGGACTCAGTTCGAGGGACTTCTTGACATCCGCTTCGGCTTCGGCAAGCTGACCCTCGGAATACTTGATTTCTCCAAGGGCCGACCAACTGCCCGGATTGAGCGGATCTAACTCGACGGCGCGGCGAGCTAATGCGAGGGCCTCGTCAGAACGGCGGAACATGGCTGCGGAGTGGGCCGCCTGATCGAGATACTCGGGATTTCCGGGCTCGAGAGCCATCGCCCGCTGGATGGAAGCATCTGCGCCAGCCCAATCGAAGTCGACGAATTTCCTGATCCGTCCCATTTGGGAGTGTGCCGCTGCGAGGTTCGGGTTCAGAGCTAAAGCTTGCTCAATGGCCTCACGGGCAAGCCGGTGACCCTCTTCACTGGGAATAAGACCTGTGACGGCTTGCCAGTTGCGTGCCCGGGACAAACCCACCCAAGCCAACGCATAGGAAGGGTCAAGCTGAGTTGCCCGTTCATAATACTTCGCTGCCATGTCCGTATCTTTGTTGGTGTTCCGCTGAAAGAAATAGTACCCCTGCAAGTAGGCGTCGAAGGCTTCCGGATTGACTGGTTGCGACCCAGCCAACTGTGCTTCCTGTTGCGCGGTCAAGCGTAGTTGGATTTCCCGCGCCACAGCCCTGGCAACGTTCTCTTGCACAGTA
>DATMPA010000005.1:0-101959 GCA_035567915.1 Candidatus Sulfotelmatobacter sp.
TCGGGCGTCACACAAGGAACCACTTGTCGACTGTGGCGACGGTAAACTCGGAAATCCTCGTCGGTCGTCAGGATGATGGGGTCGGCAAGCGTTTCGGTCATGCGAACGAGGCAAGCATCGGCGAGGCTCATGGGAACGTCGGAGTATTTCTCGATCAGTTTGGTAACTGGCTCTATGTTCTGAGAAAGTTCGAAGGCGACGACCACCGCACGGCGGCGAAGCAATTGACCGAGGCTCGGTGCGCCGCGCTCTCCGAGAAGGTGGTACGCCTCGGACAAAGCTGCTTCGCATGTTGACCAAGGCGGATGCAAATCGTGGGCTTGAGTCACGGCCCATTCGTGGTGAGCGTCGCGGTTGCTAAGCAGCGCCACCACAAAGCCCGCGTCAGCGAGAACGTTTCTGGCCATAGCCCGTGGCTCGCAAATACGCCTTCTTGCGCCCAGTTAGGTCGGTCGGTAATCCGTCAACCGATCCGACGAGATCGGCAATAGCATTGAACGAGGCAATGCTCCGCCGGCGCAGGCGGGGGGCGAGCTGGAGCCGTTCGCGCACTACATCGGACTTCGAGATCTTCCGGCCCCGGGATTCTTCCTCGATGTCCGCAACCAGTGGCTCGGGCAATCGTACCGTGAGAGTCTTCATGAGATTAATGTACTACATCTCCGGCAGGTCTGCAAGACAGGCCGAACGGCCGACCCCAGGTGATCCTGGCGAAGCGGCAAGAAATTTTGTTTGACATATCAAACTATGTGTTCCACCTTCCCGCCTATGGTGCACACAATGGACACGCAAACCAGACGTCTCTTGGATGCCTATCCGGCAATCTATCTCGCTTGCCATCGTCAACATGTACGCGACGATGAGCGAGGGAATGCCGTCACGGCACACCAAGCAAGCATTCTCGATCACTTGGACGCAACACGCCCGATGACTCTTTCGAAGCTGGCGGAGCACATGGGCGTAAGCCGTTCCACGATGAGCATTACCGTGGCGCGATTGGTGCGCGATGGATACATCACAAGAAAGCGAAATCAGAAGGATGCGCGGAGTGTCGGTTTGACTTTGACTCGGGCGGGAACGCGCATCAAGGAACAGAACACGGTTCTTGATCCAGATCTGCTCAAACAGATATTCCGTTTGATACCTGCGAATGAATTAGAAACTGCGTTGCAGGGAATAGAGCGCCTCGCGAGGGGCGCAAGAATTCTTTTGCAGCGGAGAAAGAGAGCTCATGACAAATGAAGATTCTACTGATTGTCGTTGGTGGAATTTTGCTCGTATGCCTTGGCGTGGTCGTGATTGGTTCCTTGCTGCCCAAGAGCCACGTTGCATCGCGCAGCGCTTCGTATCGCGCTACTCCCGAACAACTGTTTTCTCTGATTTCTGGTCCGCAGAATTGGCGGCCGGACGTGCTTAGTTGTGAAACGGTTCCGGATTCCGGAGGTCGAGAGTTGATGCGCGAAACCACAAAGAATCACGAGATCGTTACCTACGAGTTGCAAGATCGCGTCCCTCCCACATCCATAACGCGCCGTATCGCTACTCAGAACCTGCCTTACTCGGGCTCCTGGACTTTTTCAGTTCAGTCCAATGGTGAAATGACCGTCGTTCGCATTACGGAAAACGGGGAAGTCTACAATCCGGTTTTCCGCTTTGTGTCGTTTGTTCTTGGCCACACCGGGACGATAGACGGCTACCTTCGTGCATTGGGCGAAGCCACGAAGCAAAAAGTTGAGATCAAAGACTAGTCGCGCACTCTGCACAATTGGCGCATCCGTGATTGCCCTTTCGCTTGTGAAAAAAGCGAAAATCTGCCAGAGTCAAAGGAAACAAAACGAAACCTCCGCCACTTTTGGAGAATTTTCATGCTCAGCGAGGAACGCCGCCGCGAAATCCTGGAACTTCTGCGCAACGATGGGCGCGTCCTCGTTCGCGACCTCTCCAAACGCTTTCGTACTTCGCTGATCACCATTCGCAAGGATCTCGAATCGCTTCATCACCAGGGTCTGCTGGAGCGCACGCATGGCGGCGCGCTTCCCATCCGCACCGGCGCTCTTCAGGACCAAACTCTTCAGGAAAAGGAACGCCTGCACAAACAGGAAAAACTGCGCATCGCCGCCGCGGCAGTTCGCATGATTCACCCGGGCCAGGTGATTATTCTGGACTCTGGCACCACGACCACCGCGATCGCGCGCGGCTGCCGTCAGATTCGCAGTCTCACTATCATCACTAACGCTACAAATATCGCTGCTGAGCTGGAAGGCAGCACTGTAGAGGTGATTCTCACCGGCGGCACGCTTCGCAAAAATTCTTTCTCTCTTGTCGGCCCGCTCGCGGAGGAATCGCTTCGCAAGCTCAGCGCGGATATGCTCTTCCTCGCCGTGGATGGTTTCGACGTCGGCTACGGCCTCACGACTCCCAATCAGCTCGAAGCGCGCGTCAATCGGGCCATGTCGGAAGCCGCACGCCGCACGATTGTCGTTTGCGACTCTTCCAAATTTGGCCGCCGCAGTCTTTCGCTCATCATGCCGGTATCTTCCGTACACGAAACGATCACCGACCGCGCCATTCCCCGCCACGATTTGAAAGCCTTGCGCGAAGCCGAAGTCGAAGTCACTCTGGTCTGAATTTTCTTCTCTTCAACCTTCTTTCGCTCGAAATCTCTTTGCTTGACTTAGAAATAAATAGTAAGTAAAAGAAGAAAATCGTAAGTTACTGCAACTGTTCTTTTCGGGGTCGTCATTCTTGTCCTTGGAGGCGTTTATGTGGTCGCCATCCCGCAGCATTCTTTCTAGCCTGCTGACTCTTCTCGGGCCTGTAATTCTCTTTGCGCAGGCTAACTCCACCGCGCAGCTGACAGGCACCGTCACCGATTCGTCCGGCGGGGTTGTTTCCGGTGCAAAAGTAATTGTCACGGATGACGCGACAAACATCGCCGCCACCGCCGTTATAGACGCCGGAATCGTTCCGCATCACAATGTGAAGCCCACGCCAGAAACTTCTGCGCGCATCACCATCGCCGCTAATGCAAACGCAACTCTTTCCTTTCTTCCGTTTCTTGGCGCAGAACAAATCCTCACCGGTGAGCGCTCCGGCGATAAACTCATCTTTCATCTGCCGCCGTTTGATCGCGGCGCGGTGGTCTGGCTCAATGACTCCAAGTAAACTCTTTGTTTCGCGCCCGTTGACTTCGTGGAGAACCACTTGAAGCTTTCGCCCGGCAAACAAAAAGGCCTCGATGCGCTCTCCACAGAGCGCGGCATCATCGCTGCCCTCGCGATTGACCAGCGCAGCGCCCTCCGAAAACTCTTCGCAAGGGCCTTAGGCCGTCCTGCGGAAGGAATCTCCGCCGATCTCCTCGCCGAATTCAAGTCTCACGTCAGCCGAGTTCTAACGCCATACGCCAGCGCCATTCTTCTCGACCCCGAATACGGTCTTCGCGCCGCGTCCCAGCGCCACAAAAACTCTGGCCTGCTCCTCGCTTACGAAAAAACCGGCTATGACAAATCCATCCCCGGCCGTCTCCCATCTCTTCTCGATGGTTTTTCCGTTGAGCGCCTCCAGCAAGCCGGCGCAGATGCCGTCAAAGTCCTTCTTTACTACTCGCCCTTCAGCGCCATAGAAATCAATGCCAAGAAATACGCGTGGGTCGAACGCGTCGGCGCCGAATGTCTTGTAGCAGACATCCCGTTCTTCCTCGAACTCGTCAGCTATCACGACGACATGGACGAGAAAAGCCCCGACTTTGCGCGCATCAAGCCCGACGTTGTCACTCGCTCCGTAGAAGAATTTTGCAAACCACGTTACGCGGCCGACGTCCTTAAAGTCGGCGTTCCTGTGAACATGAATTACGTTGACTCGCCCGCGCTTCCTTCTTCGCAAGCAATCTATTCGCGTTCGCAGGCCGCCGCTTATTTCCGTCGTGCGTCCGATGCCTCGTCGCTCCCCTTCATCTATCTTTCCGAAGGCGTTTCGAACGAAACGTTTGCCGCCGCGCTTGCGCTTGCTTCTGAATCCGGCTCCGCGTTTTCGGGCGTCCTTTGTGGACGCGCCACCTGGCAAAACGGCGTGTCCGTTTTCGTGCAGCACGGTGCAGCCGCGCTCGACGACTGGCTGAGTCAGCAAGGCGTCAAAAACATTGAAAATGTAAACTCGCGCCTCGCCGCAGCGCATCCCTGGCAAGAAAAATTTGCCGCCGCTGCAGGGGGAAAAGGCTAGCCCGCCGCGACCATGTTCCTCTGCGTCAGCCCGAATCCCGCGATAGACAAGCGCCTCACGTTGCCGGCGCTCGTTCCCGGCGAAATTCACCGTGCGCGCACCGTGCAGAGTTTTCCGGGCGGCAAATCCACGCACGTAGCCATGGTTCTGCGCACGCTCGGCGACACCACACGTTGGATTGGCCTATGCGGCGGCGCTACCGGCGAGCAGCTCGTCTCCGGCCTGCGCGCCCTCAAAATCGAGCCGCATCCCTGCGCCATGCACGCGGAAACCCGCACCAATCTCGAAATTATCGACGACACGGGCAAGGTCACCGAAATTCGCGAACCCGGCGCCGCTCCCACCTACGATGAACTCACAACCTTCGAACGCGCCTGCAAGGGTCTCTTCGAACAGGGAAAGGAATTAGGCAACGTAATCTTTTCCGGCAGTCTGCCCGACGGCGCGCTACCGGACCTTTACGCGCGCCTGATCACCGCCGCGCGCGCCTCCCGTTGCCGCACGTTTCTCGATACCAGCGGCGATCTGCTGCGACTCGCTCTTGCCGCCGCGCCCGACTTCGTGAAACCGAATCGCGACGAAGCCGCTACTCTCCTCGGTTCGCCAATCAATTCCACAGAATCCGCCGCCCGCGCCGTCTCACAACTTCTTTCTCTCGGAGCACGCAGCGCCGCGCTAAGCCTCGGCGCGGACGGTTTGCTCTTTTGCGCCGCGAAAAACGCCCCTGTCCTTTTTGCCCCCGCTCTTAAACTTCAGCCACGCTCCACCGTTGGCTGCGGTGACGCCGCTCTTGCTGGTTTCGCGATGGGAATCGCTCTGGGCCTCTCCGCCCTGAAAACGCTTGCCCTTGCCGCTGCTTGCGCTGCAGCAAATTGCGTCGCGAATTCTCCCGGCGCCGCGCGACGCGAGGACATTCAAAAGTTCCAAAGCCAGATTCGCGTGGAGACACTTACGTCCGGACCATAGCAGCGTCTTGCAGCAATTTCCCGCGTATGGCAGAGTAGTAGAAGCGAAGTTAAAAGAACTAATTCGTAAGGAAACGTAAATAGGCGAAGAATCACTTTTTTTCGAATTTTTCGCAGTCGAGGACACCAAATGCCTGCTTCCGGTTCTCCAGTCCGCAGCCTGCACACGCTTGCGGAAATTCTTTCTCAGCCCGAAATCTGGCGCGCTTCCCAGCGCGAACTTTCCGGCAACGCCGCCTTCCAAACCGCCATTGCCAACGCCCCTTCCCGCAAGGAATGGCTTTTCACCGGCTGTGGCACGAGTTTTTATCTCGCGGAGGCCGCCGCCGCTTCCTGGACGCTTCTCACCGGCCAGCGTGCTCGCGCTCTTCCCGCATCGGAGCTGCTCCTTTTTCCGCGCCTCTCGCAACTCGATGCGGAGGGCTTGCAAGTTATCGCTATCTCACGCTCTGGCCGCACTTCCGAAACCGTTCGCGCCGCCGAACTCCTCTCGCGCAAATACAATCTGCCCACGCTCGGCGTTACCTGCGCGAACGATTCCGATCTCGCCAAAGCCTGCCAGCTCACCATCGCTCTTCCCACGGCTGACGAAAAAAGTATGGTCATGACGCGTTCGTTCACCTCCATGCTCATCGCGCTTCTCCAAATCGCCGCCTCGCAAGCTGCCACACCGTCTCTTTCTTCTTCCCTCGAGTCCATCGCCTCCGCGCTCTCTTCGCGCATCCAGTCGTTCAATGAACGCGTCGAATCTTTCGTCGCCAATCACGAATTCGCGGACTACATCTATCTCGCGCAGGGTCCGTTTTATCCCATCGCGCGCGAAGGCGCCCTGAAAATGACGGAAATGTCCTGCTCCTACGCGCAGCCGTATCACACGCTCGAATTTCGCCACGGCCCGAAGTCCGTTGTCGCCCCGCAAACCTGCCTCACGTTTTTTCTGAGCGAATCCGGCATGGAAGCCGAAAGTGAAGTTCTTGTGGAAATGAAGGAACTCGGCGGCACTATCATCGCCGTCTGCAATCGCGCGCCCGAATCCGTTCGCCGCTCGGCCGATCTTCTCTTCGAACTGGAGGCCCATGCGGCCGAACTTGCCCTTCTCGCTCCGTTCATCGTTTCCGCGCAGCTTCTCGGCTTTCACACCGGCGTGAAAAAAGGTCTCAATCCGGACGAACCCAAAAATCTCAGCCGCGTCGTCATCCTCGATTAGTGTTGCCTGATTAGTGCGATAGGATTAACCGAGCCGCCTATGACCGCGCCGCCCAAGTTCGATCTCAGTGTCGTTGGCGAGCTAAATCTCGATCTCGTCCTCTACGGTCTTCCCGCCGAATTCGAACTCGACCGCGAACATCTCGCCTCCGATCTTCGCCTCACGCTTGGCAGTTCCTCCGCCATCTTCGCTCACAATTTCGCGCTACTCGGCAATAGCGTCGGCTTTAACTCTGCCATCGGCCAAGATCCCTTCGGTGAACTCTGCCTTTCGCGCCTGGCCGAAAGTGGCGCGGACGTTTCCGCCGTCCGCAAATTTCCAGGTAAACAGACCGGCCTCACCGTCATCCTTCCGCGGCCGCAAAGGCGTTACATCCTCACTTACCCCGGCGTCATGGCCGAAATGCGTTTCGAGGATCTCGACCTCGATCACATCTTTACCGCGCGCCATTTGCATCTCTCATCATTTTTCCTTCAGCGCGCGTTGCGTCCTCGAGTCGCGGAACTCTTTCGCCTCGCCAAGCAAGCCAGACTCACAACGTCTCTCGACACCAACGACGACCCTGAAAGCCGTTGGGATCGCGATGTCCTCGACGTACTCAAATTTGTGGATGTGCTCCTGCCCAACGAAAGCGAAGCCCGCCGCCTCGCGCGCCGTGAGGATCCGGGCGAAGCTCTTGCGTCGCTAGCCGAAAGTGTCCCTTTAGTAGTGATGAAGCGTGGAGAAAAAGGCGCGATCGCAAACCGCGGCGGGAAACTCTTTACAGACACGTCGCCAAAAATTGAACCCGTGGACACCATCGGCGCCGGCGACAGTTTCGACGCCGGCTTCCTGCATCAATATATTCGCGGCGCCTCTCTCGAAGACTGCCTCCGCTTCGGCAATCTCACCGGAGCGCTCTCCACCACCCGCCAGGGCGGCACCGAGGCCTTCCGCGACGCGGCCCACCGTAACGCATTTCTGTCGCCGTAAAAGTTTTCAGTTTGGAAACTACTTCGCTGCTCTTACCAACAGAACGTCACTGCTCTTCGTGCCCCACGCGACATACAGTGTCTTTCCATCCTGCGACCATGCATACGACGCAATCAATCCCGGCGGAAAATTCGTCACCTGCTTCAGCGCCCCGCCCGGCCCATTCATCTTCCAGATATTCGCAGCGCCCTCCCGCGACAGATTGAAGTACAACGCGCGCCCATCCGCCGACCATCGCGGTGTAGACATTCCCATTCCAGGAACCATCGGAAAACTCGCCTTTGGTTTCCCGCCTTCTACGGGCGCAATCACAACGCTGTACTCCGTCTTCGAATGATCCGCGTTCTCCGCCGTGTAAATCACCCATTTCCCGTCCGGTGAAATTCGCACGTAGGGGTCGCTCACGTTGGACAAATCTGCTTTCTCCGAAGCGCCGCCCTCGATGGGCATCCGGTACAAGCTGCGTTGCTCGCTGTTCCAATAAAAAATCCATTGCCCGTCCGGCGAACAATTCGGCACAGAGGCCGTTTTCTCATGCGTAAGCTGCACGGCATTCAAACCATCCGCATCGGCTCGCCAAATATCTTCCGCTTCTCCCGACATTTGCGAATAGACGATGTGTTTTCCGTCGCCGCACGCGGACACGTCTCGTATCCCCTGCTCGCCGATTTTTAATTGCCGCGGATTTCCGCCGTCCACATCTGCCCCGTAAACGCGACCTTCTCTCGTCTCATACAAAATCTTGTCCTTGCCAAAACTTGAAACGTAAACGACCAGCGATCCTCCCGTCGGCACTTGCCGTTCGCTTGCCGGATCTCCATTCGGCAGGATCCGAAGATCCCCCGTGATCGTCGTCTCCACCGCCACCGCCGACTTCGCGTCCTTATCTAGATCGAGCCACAGAATGCTGTAGTCTCGCTGATCGTTCATCAGTCTTCGCGCTTGCGCGGAAGGGAAGTCCACGCTCCAAATCTGTCCGCGCTCTCCCAAACTTGCCTCTCGCACCGGCACGAGCACGCCGCCGCCGTCCGGCAGCCACTGCGGACGGCCCAAATCCTCATGGGTCGTATAAAATTCGCGCAGCCCCGATCCATCCGGAGAAACTGCCAGCAAAAATCTCTTGTTCGTCGCATTGTAGTTCGTGAAAAGAATCGTTTTTCCATCTGGTGACCACGCCGGCGCGATCAACGCCCCGGCATATACCTGTCCGGGTCTTCTCGCGACAACCCTCATATCGCTCCCGTCCGCGTTCCCCACTACCAGATCATTTTCTCTCTTGTCCGGCACGCCGCGCACAAACGCAAATCTCTTTCCGTCCGGCGAAAAACTGATGGCCGTATCAATGTCCTCTACAAGCTGCGCCGCGTTCCCACCGTGCACCGGCAGTTTGTAGAGCGAGCTGTAAAGTTGATTCTCTTTGGAGGACGCCGTGTAGTAGAGGTAATTTCCGTCCGGTGAAAACGTCAGCCCGGAATACATGACCTTGGCGGGCGCCAGCAGTTGTACATCGTTCTCAGCCTGCCCCGGGATCACGCCCTGCCGCAGCATTACACTTTGCTCCCAGCCATTTCGCAAAACGTACGCGATCGATTGTCCGTCCGGCGAAATGGCCGCAGCTGCCGCATTTCCGTTTTGTGTCAGCCGGTCAACGCGGATGTCCCGCGGGCCCTTAGGCGCGTGATGGAATTTGTAGTAGGCCAGCGCCGCTCCAGCCACCACCACGATTGCCACGGCGGCCGCTGCAAACACCTGCTTGCCACCACCGCCCGTAGTTGCCGGTGCGCTGGAATCGCCCGCTGTTTTTCCGTCAATTGGTTGCGTGTCCGCCACGAGAGGCGCAATCTTAGATTTCTGCCGCATTCAAGTCAACGCGTTACCCTCTTTAGACGCCCAATCTCACCGCACTTCTTCTGCGTTTGTTGTAAACTACGCGTCATTTTTCACTCAATCGTAAGCCGCTATTGATAGGACGGTCTCAAATGCAAAAGCGTTTCTCGGCCCTCGTACTATTTCTTTTGCTCGCTCCAATTCTCCCCGCTCAGAACACGCCTTCCCTGGACGCGCTCAAGCGCGAAGCCGTCGAAGAAACAGACAAGCTGCAGACCTTCACGCAGCAAATGGTGGACCAGATTTTCAGTTACAGCGAACTCGGCTTCCAGGAATTCGAAACCTCGCGCTACGTCACCGGTATTCTGGAGAAAAACGGCTTCAAGGTTGAAAAGGGAATCGCCGGCATTCCCACCGCGTGGGTCGCCTCCTACGGCAACGGCAAACCCATCATCGCTTTTATCACCGATGAAGACTGCATCCCGCGCGCTTCGCAAAAACCGGGCGTCGCCTACCACGAGCCGATCGTCGAAGGCGCACCCGGCCATGGCGAAGGCCACAACTCCGGCATGGCCGTCAACGTCACCGCCGCCCTGGTCCTCAAGAAACAAATGGAGAAATACCATCTCTCCGGCACGATTCGCATTTTTCCGGGAATTGCCGAGGAACTGGTCGCCACAAAAGCCTTTTACGTTCGCGCGGGGTATTTCAAAGATGTGGACCTCGTTCTCGGCTCGCACGTCAGCAACGAATTCTCCACTTCCTATAGCACCGGCAAGGGAAACTGGAGCGGCCTCGTCTCCATTCAATATTTCTTCCACGGCAAAGCCGCGCACGCTGCGGTCGCTCCCTGGGAAGGCCGCAGCGCTCTCGATGCCGTCGAACTCATGGACACCGCATGGGATTTCAATCGCGAGCATTTTCGCCTCTCGCAGCGTTCGCATCGCGTCATTATTAATGGCGGCGATCAACCCAACGTTGTCCCCTCGGAAGCCGCCGTTTGGTATTACTTCCGCGAACTCGATTATCCACACATCAAATCACTCTACGAACTCGGCAACACCGTTGCGGAATCCGCCGCGAAAAGCACCGGCACAACTGTGGACCACAAACTCGTCGGCTCGGCCTGGCCGCCTTTCCTGAATAAAGTCATAGCGGAAACCCAGCAGAAAAATATCGAAGCCGTCGGCATGCCCGCGTGGACCGATGCCGATCAGGCGCTCGCGAAAGCTCTGCAAAAGGAAATCGGCGCAAAAGTGGAAGGCCTCAAGCAAAAAGTAGAGCCCCTCAACGATCCGGCCAAAGATCCCATGGGCGGCGGTTCCGATGACATCGGCGACATCTCCTGGAACGTGCCAATGGTCTACCTCATGTTTCCCGCAAACATTCCCAATCTTCCCGGCCACAGTTGGCCCAACGCTGTCGCCATGGCCACGCCCATCGCGCATAAGGGTTCCAACGCCGGAGCCAAAGTCCAGGCCCTCACCGCGCTCGATTTTCTCCTCCGCCCTGAACTAGTCACCCAGGCCTGGGACTATTTCCACAATGTCCAGACCAAGGACGTCCACTACGAAGCCTTCCTTTCCCCCGACGACAAGCCCGCCATCGAATTCAACAAGGAAAAAATGCAAGAATTCCTTCCCGACCTAAAAAAGTTCTACTACGACCCGTCCAGGTACAAAACCTATCTCGAGCAACTGGGCATCACCTACCCCACCGTCCACGCA
This sequence comes from Candidatus Sulfotelmatobacter sp., assembly GCA_035567915.1. GTDB lineage: Bacteria > Acidobacteriota > Terriglobia > Acidiferrales > UBA7541 > Acidiferrum. Next base: position 10,917 of record DATMPA010000005.1, read on the forward strand.
AATCCATGAGAACCACGAACCCGGGCACGGCCAATAAGCAGTTGAGTGTTGCGTCTTCGCCCGAGGCGCGGTTAATCCAGGGGATAAGCAGGAAAAAAAGGACAGATCCAAGCGCAGCGGCTTTCAGAAGCAGAAATTTCCAACTCAAGTCAATACCCCACGTTTCGCGTTGCTAGGAGTCTCTTGAGCCGCATTCTCAAATTAATAATTCGAATTGAATACAGATAGTGCGCGGAGTCCAGTTCTGATGCGAATCAATTTCCTAAAGTCTAGCCTCACATCAAATTTTCACGTGCCAGCGAGCAGTGCTAGATGTTACTCTCTGCTTATAACCGCCGATGTTCCTTAGGCTCACCATGTGGAAACATCTCCTCGACAGAGTCAGGCAATTGCTAGAAGAAATCATGGACGTACGTTACGTAAGCGTCCCCGTCTGGCGCCCCTGGCGCGACTTCTAAATCGCCTGAGCATTCAACTAGTCCCGTCAGTTGCCCCTTCAGCGCGACCTGCTTGGTCTGCGATTCGTTCTTCCAATCCTATATCTCTACAATGAATTCGTGAGGTACACATGGCCCTTGATCTCCGCAGCGCATGCCCGCTTCTTATGGTTTACGACATGCCGACATCCTTGCGCTTCTATCGCGACATCCTCGGCTTCGAGATCGTGAGCACTTCACCCAAAATACGCGAAGACTATTTTCACTGGGTCTGGCTAAAACAAGGCCAGGCAGAAGTCATGTTGAACACAGCTTACGAGTTCGACGAAGAACGCCCTGCTGAACGAGACCCCGCTCGTACCGCGGCCCATGAAGACTCATGTCTCTATTTCGGCTGCCCCGATGTGCAAGCGGCTTACGAAGAGCTAAAACGCAGAGGAGCGCCGGTGAATGAACCCAAAGTCGCTCCCTACGGCATGACCCAAATGTATCTCCGCGATCCCGACGGCTACGCCCTTTGCTTTCAATGGTCCGCAAAATCGTAACGTTAACCTCTTTCCCTCGCCGCGTGGCAACCGTTTGGCTGGCGAATTTGTTCCTCGGTGCCGCGCCCTTCGGTTTTAAGGGTGCGTACCTAAACTATTCCCATTCTGGAACTCGCCTCCGTCCCCCTCCAGCCACTCGTTTACCCCGAGTGTCTTTGACGAGGGGCCACCGCCTCTTCCCCTGCTACAATTCCCGCGTGTCCGTAGCCCTAGTCGAACTCCTGGTCTCCTCATCCGATTCCGGCACCCGTCTCGACCGTTTTATCACCACAAATTCTCCCGAACTCTCGCGTGCCCGCGTCCAGGAGCTCATCGAATCCGGACTCGTCCAGGTCAACGGCCGGCCTTCGAAAGCCAGCCAAAAACTCAAGGGCGGCGAGCGCATCACCGTTCAGCCCAAGCCGCGCCCTCCCCTCAAAGCCGAAGCCGAATCCATCCCCCTCGACGTCCTTTACGAAGACGACGACCTCGTCATCATCAACAAGCCCGCCGGCATGACCGTCCACGCCGGAGCAGGGAACTCGCGCGGCACCCTCGTCAACGCCCTTCTCGGCCGTGGCCAATCTCTTTCACAATCCACCGATCTCCTGCGTCCCGGCATCGTGCATCGCCTCGACAAAGACACCTCCGGCGCAATCCTCATTGCCAAAAACGATTTCGCTCACGCCAAACTTTCCGAAGCCTTCCGCACGCGCGCCATTCAAAAAACCTATCTCGCACTCGTTCAGGGAAAATTCACCACAAAGCAAGGCCGCATCGAACTCGCCATCTCCCGCGACCCAAAACGCCGCATGCGCATGTCCGCCCGGCCCGCAAACAAATCCGCAAACGCCCGCGCTGCCCGCACCGACTGGACTGTCCTCGAGGAATTCGGTCCAGCCACGCTGCTCGAAGTCCAACTCCACACCGGACGCACGCATCAAATCCGCGTGCACTTCTCCGCCCTAAAACATCCCGTCGTCGGCGACACGCTCTACGGCGCAGCCTCGCAACTCACCGCAGGCAAAACAAAACTCCCCGCGCTCGACCGCCAATTCCTTCACGCCGCGCGCCTCTCCTTCACTCATCCGCGCACCGAAAAACAAATCACGGTCACGGCTCCGCTTGCACCCGAACTAAAAATCTATTTGGAGAAATTGGCTGCTGCCACGAGCGCGTCAAAAATTGACGGCTCGCTCGCCGCCTTCCTATAATTCATGCCCATGCGCCGCACACTCACAGCACTCTTCGCCGCCTTCCTGATCCTGGCTTTACCTCTTTCAGAAAGCGCTCGCCAGCAGGAACAACAGCAGCAACCGCAGCCGCCTCCGCCAAATCAGCAGGACACGCAGCAGAGCCAAACGACAATCAGAGTTCCGGTTAACCTTGTGGACGTCCTCGCCACCGTTCTCAACCGGCGCAACAAACTCGTCCCCGATCTCACCGAAAACGATTTCAAACTCAGTGACGAAGGTGTTGCCCAGACCATCAAATATTTCAGCCGCCAGTCGGACATTCCTCTCCGCATCGGCCTGCTTCTCGATACCTCAAACAGCATTCGCGACCGCATCAAGTTTGAGCAGGAAGCCGCCGTCAATTTCCTCTACACCGTTCTCCGCCGCGGCAAGGATCAAGCCTTCGCCATGACGTTCGACGACGAACCGCAGATGGTACAAGGCTTCACCGGCGACACCGGCCTGCTGCGCGATCAAGTTTTGAAAACGCGCGCCGGCGGCGGCACCGCCGTCTACGACGCAATTTACGATGCTTGTGCCAAGCATCTCAGCAATCCGCCGCGCCCTGCGGCCGATCAGCCGGACGTCGTCCGCCGCGTCATGATTCTCATCAGCGACGGCGAAGACAACCTCTCCGATCACACGCGCGCCGAAGCCGTGGAAATGGCGCAGCGTACCGGCGTCGTCATTTACACCATTAGCACCAGCATCCAGTGGGTCACCACCACCGCGGAAAAGGATTGCCGGGCTACCGGCACTTGTAAATATCACCTCACCGACGGCGATAAAATTCTCCAGCAACTCGCCGAAGAAACCGGCGGCCGCTCCTTCTATCCGTATCATGTGGATGATTTGGACCAGTCGTTCCAGGACATTGGCGACGAACTTCGCAATCAATATCAAATTACGTACAATCCGTCGAACTTCGTGCCGAACAACAAATATCACCGCATCAAAATTGAAGTTCCAAAGTTCAACGGCTACCAAGTCCGCGCGCGCCGCGGTTACTACGCGCGTCCTAACGGCCTCGCGCCCACTTCAACGCCGACTTCAACACCAGGCGCAGCACCGCCGTCGCCAAAATAATTTCGAGTGGAAAGGATTCAGTTTTGCGGAAACTTATTGCGGAGAGTCGCGGAAAAGTATTGCGTCGGATTCATAGTGCACCCGCTCGATCGCTAGCTTCGCTCCATCGCGCGAATAGCCGAACGCGCCGATCCGGTCCGTCGCGTAGTGCGTCATCTGTTTGTGCTGCGAACCGTCCAGCGGCTGCATCCACAAATTGTCCACGCCTTTTTCGCGCACGATGTAGGCGACCGATTTTCCGTCTGGCATGAATTTCGCGCCTTCCTGCGCGCGCTGGTCCATGTCGTGGTATTGCGTCGCGTGATTTTCCGTCGAGTCCACGCGCAGCATTAATTTATGATCGAATTCGCGCACTTCCGTCGTCAGAATAAATTTTCCGTCCGGCGAAACAGAGTACAATCCGACTCCGGTTTTCAAAATCACTTCTGGAGTTCCGCCATCGATGGAAACGCGCTTCAAATTATTTCCGTCCGCGCGATCCACGTAATAAACCCATTTTCCATCGGGTGAACAGCTCGGATCCGCTTCGCTCATTCCGGAAGTGAGTTGAACTTGATTTCCGCCGTTCCCATCCATGCGCCATAAGTTCGCGGCGGCTTTTCCGGAGCGTCCGATGAAGCGCAAAATCAGATATTTTCCGTCGCCGCAAGACGTGAGCTGGTCCGGGACTTCCTTCGGATCGGAGAAGATCAAATTTTCTCCGCCCGCGGTATTTATTGCGCGAATTTCTCCGCCTTGCGGAATTATCAATTTTCCATCCGCAGCCCAATCCCACCGCCAGATTGGTTGTTTTGAGGAAAGTGCAAGCGGATGCGTTTGCTCCGGATTATTTGCGAGAGCGATGGAAAAATCCGTGCGCGTCTGAACCTGCGTCGCGACAAAACTTTGCGCATTTGCCGCAAGGCTTGGCCGCACATAGGTATTTGTGTCCGCGGTGATCGCGCGATAGGTTCCCTGCGCAAAATTTACGATTCCAAGTTGCCTCTGCAAATGGCCGGAAGAGGTTTCTCCGCTGGTGGCTAGCAAACCGCTGCCGTCGGAAAGCCAGACGGGATCGTAAAAAACTTTGTCGTGCGCATTTCCAAAATTCTTGCGCGCGCCGGTTGCCGCATCTATGGCAAGGAATCCGCCAAGGTCGTTTTCCGTCGGCTGAACGATGGGGATTGCAATTGTTTTTCCATCGGGCGACCACGCGAGCGTGTAGCTATCGCTCGCGAGCGCCAGGCTTTTGAAAAGCGCGCGTTCTGGCGTGCCATCGCTTTTTGCAATCAGCAAATCGAATGTCGGTGAATCGTGATCTTCACGCAAGTAGGCGAGATGTTGCCCATCGGGCGAAAATGCGATGGGGCTGTCCACATCGCGAATCAGCGCGCGTGGCTTGCCGCCCAGCACCGGTGCTTGATACAAAATTGAAATGGTATGTTCCTCTTCATCACGCCGGACGAAATAAAGATAGCTGCCATCGGGCGAAAATGCGATCCCGAGATAGCGAGTGGCGGCTGGCGCAACGATTTGTGTGTTGCTTCCCGTTTGAATGTGCCGCAACTGCAGTGCCTGCAAACCGTTTTCATCCAAAACCTGCGCAAGATATTTTCCATCCGGAGAAATGGCGGCGAGCGACGTGTGGCCGGTATTGGAAAGATTCTCTACGGAAAAACGATCAAACAGCAAATGCACGGGCTTTTTTGTCAGCGTGAAAATTCCATATCCGGCCGCAAGCAAAACAATCAGTGCAACAAATACGGTTATTCCCGTGCCGAGTTTATTTTTCTTCGCGGCTTCGATCAGGACGGAGCCACTGCCCGGGACCGGTGTGGGAGGGGACACTTCTTCGGAATCAACCCGAGCGCGCGAAATGGAGGAAGCCGTTGCCGCCGGCACCGAGCCCGTCATCATTTTCCCAGAATCCACTTCACGCTGCAGGCGCTTCAAATCCGCGCGCAACTCCGCAGCGACCTGATAACGGCAATCGCGGTCTTTCTCGAGCGCTTTGTTCAGAATGCGCTCGAATTCCGTAGGAACTTCCGGGTTCAACGTGACGGGCGCGACCGGCGTATTTCGCAGAATATTTTCAAAAACGACAGCCGAAGTCGAACCTGGGAACGGGTGCTTGCCCGTAATCGTCTGATAGAGAACAGCTCCCAGCGAAAAAAGATCCGTGCGCGCGTCCAGTTCTTCACCGCGCGCTTGCTCCGGAGACATGTACGCAATTGTGCCGACCGCGAGTCCGGGACTCGTCAGATGCGTCGCTTCCAAATCATGAATCGTGGCTTCGCTTCCGTGACCGGGGACAAGTTTCGCCAGCCCGAAATCGAGAATTTTTGCCTGACCGCGGTCGGTGACAAAAATATTCGCGGGTTTGATGTCGCGATGAACGATACCTTTTTTGTGCGCGGCGTCGAGTGCGTCGGCAATCTGAATCCCGAGCTCCAGAGTGCGAGTCAGCGGCTGCGCGCCGCCCCGGATAATCTGGTCGAGCGCTTTGCCTTCGAGGAGTTCCAGCGCGAGAAATGTTCGGCCATCATGCTCTTCAATCGCATAAATGATGCAGATGCCCGGATGATTCAGCGCGGAAGCAGCGCGCGCTTCGCGCAGAAACCGCTGGAGGCTCTCAGAATCCTGCAATTTGTCTTCGGGTAGAAATTTCAGTGCGACGCGGCGCGCCAGCTTGGTGTCTTCCGCTTCGTAAACGACGCCCATGCCTCCGCCCCCCACTTTGCGGAGGATTCGGTAATGTCCGATGTTTTGTTCTTCCATTGTTTTAACGGGTGCAAGATGTTATCTGCGTAACGGCTTGGCGGTCAATTCAAGCGAGGATTTGGCGGGGCACCTGTCCGGTAATCCGACTCATCGGGATCTATGGATAGGAGGCGCGTCCTGGAGTTCGATTTCAAGGCATGTCATGCGGCCCATGGATATTCTTGCCTACACCTGCATTCACTTCCAGGTCTCCTAGCATGGGTAACCGTGGGAGGCATTGGTGGTTTATCCGCACGCCCAGAACAACGTTCCGTGTTATGGCACCAATCCCATATTGAATGACTTGATCGTCGCCGTGGATTTTGACAAAACGATTTTAGTGTTTATTCCGGTTAAGTTCGAAGGAAACATTAGCTTGCTGACTTGGAAGATCGCTGGCACTCCCACTGCCGTGTTGTTCGTTCCAAGCAGGACAACTTGAAACGTCAACGGATCGGGCCGCGTGAGGTCAATGTTCACGGTTCCGCTGGCGTCGCCTGAAGAATTTATCGCAAACGTGCCGAGCTGGATCGGTGAGCCCTGCCCGGTAAGTTGGGAAAGATTCAGGCTACCTGCAACCGGTGAGCCGTCGTCCCACGTCAGAGTACCCGTTAGGGTCAACGCCCCCGGGGTCAGTGACACGCTTCCCGTTTGGTACATGATATTGTCCAGCTCAATGTTCCGGCCCCCGGAATAGTTCACCGTGATTATCGACGCAGCTTTCTTGAAACCTGTCAGCAGCGTTTGAAACGTGGTGTTGATCGAACGCGAAAAGTTTTCTCCGGCATCGGTCGAAATCGTCAGTGTTCCTGAGCCGGTGGACGTCGCCGCGTTCAGCGAAAGCAGTGTCCCCGGCGTCTGCAGTTTGAACTGTCCGGTGTTGATGCGGCGGTACCAGGAAATGCTTGTCCCCGTTTGCCCCGTCAGCCCGGGATTTTCGCAATTCCACGGAGATTGGCTGAAGTCGATTCCTTGATAAACGCCGACTCCCCTCCCGCTGCACGCGGGGCTGTCGAAGTCGGCGACTGTCGTTTGTGCCGACACCTTTGCTGCGGCCAGCGCGAATACCAGCACTAGGAAAAAATGCTTTTTCACTGTATCCCTCCAAGAGGTGTCGAACGCGGTCTTTATGTTGTCTTCCGTGCAGGCCAGGGAGCTAGAGGGGGCGCTCGTCGGACCATCTACTGACAAGATAGAGACGCCCGAAGGGCAACGCTAGTGTTCATGAGGACAGATTCGGTTCAGATGTTCCTTTTGTTCCTTGCTGGCTGCGCGACTGTACTTCTGGGTTAGGAGTTTCAGGGCGTCCGGTAATCCGACTTACCATGCAGGTTCGACCATCCGCACGGATATGGAAAACATATTCATCGGCTCCATGGCTCTCCGTCCTGCTGCTGTGACTACGGAGATTCGGCAAGGAAAGGAAAGACTTCAGGGTTCTTCTCCGGAGTGTCCATGCTTTTTATGGGCTCCGGGCTGTGTACGTCTCGCCCCAACACGACTGTCAATATTAACAGGGGCATCTGGACTATGACTCTCGGTAGAGTCAAGCGGGTAACTTCAAGGTAAAGAGGTGAAACGAAATGAGATTCTTAAATCGCATGTGGCTGTTAATGCTGCTTATCCTGCCGATGCTCGCTGTATCTCCCTGCCGGGCCCAGACGAAGACTCAAACGACAGAAACGAAGACCCCGTCGTCCCCCGAGGCAGATGCGCGGAAGAAAAACTTACAAACCTATGTTGATCTCCTCCGGGCGGATGTGCGGCAGCAGAAGGACGAGATCATGGGGGCCGTCATGATACTGAGTGCCGATGACGCAACGAAATTCTGGCCAATCTACAGCGAATATGACGCAGAGCTAACGAAGCTGAATGACCAGAGAGTAGAAAATATAAAGGAGTATGCCCGTACGTACAAGCAGATGACCGACGAAAAGGCGGACGAGTTGATTCAGAAATCGTTGGCTTATCAAAAGCAACGCGCGGAGCTTCTTGCAAAAACCTATGACCGCGTCAAACAGGCCTTGGGGGCAGTCACCGCGGCGCGCTTCGCTCAAGTCGAACAGCAGCTACTACTAATTATCGATCTGCAAATTGCTTCGTCGCTGCCTGTGGTGGGCGAGGGCTCGTAGATCTACGGATAGGGGAGGATATTCAGATGCGAAACTCACTTATTTGGACGGCGGCTTTGCTGGCGGGGATGGTGATTGCATATCCGCATTCGGGCGAGGGGTCTTGGACAGGAGGACCCTCAGCACTCCCGGCGATGACCGCAAATTCGGCGGCGCAGAGTACAAAAAGGATCACAGTTCCCGCAGGGACGCGAATCCTCATCCGGATGGTCGACTCCATAGACTCCAGCAAGCAAAAGACCGGTAACCGTTTCACGGCGACCCTGGAAACCAATCTCCAGGCGGAAGACCAAGTTGTGGCACCCAGGGGCAGTACGGTTTACGGCCGTCTGGCACAAGCATCGTCCGCGGGCAAGATGTCTGGAAGCTCCCAGCTCACGCTTGAATTGACAGACATCGTCATCAATGGCACGGCTTATCCGCTGCTCACCAGCACGTACGAGATCAAGGGCAAGGGAGAAGGCAAGAAGACAGCGGGGAAAGTGATCGGCGGTGCAGGCTTAGGCGCGCTCATCGGGGGCATTGCAGGAGGAGGAAAAGGCGCTGGCATTGGCGCGGTCGTCGGCGTTGCTGGTGGAACAGCAATTGCTGCTTCCAAGAAGGGCGAGCAGCTGCAGATCCCGAGCGAATCTTTGCTTGAGTTCCGGCTTGAGCAACCAGTAAAGCTCCCGGTGGCGAAGTAGTCTGGCCCGACATTGCCAAGGCTTATGGCCGGTCCTAAGTCGCGAAAACACTGCCCGGACGAATCGGCCGCATGGAGACGTGCAGGCTGGAATCTGACTTGGGATGGCACTCCGAGATCTATGCCGTTACTCGGCGGGAGTGAGAACGATGTTGCGGAAGGAGACGTGGCCTTTTTCGCTGCCTTGTAAGTAAATGGGACCCGGCGAAGCTTCGTGACTATCGAGAGCGCCGCCAGTGATGCCGGGAATCTCCTGATTGTCGATGACGGTCTGGCCGTTCTGGACGACGGTGACGTTTCGACCGATTAGCGTAATGTCGTAAGTCTGCCATTCTCCCGATTTGCGGGGAAGTTCAGGCGACGGAGCGAGGAAGCCGTAAACGCCGCCGGTGTGATGACTGGGAGGCTCGTCCGCAGAGTCGGTTTCGATTTGCACTTCGTAGCGGCCGCGGAGATAGATACCGCTATTGGAAGTAGGATCACATCTAAATTCGACATGCAGCTTGAAATCCTGGAACTTGGAGTTGTTGATCAATTCAGGGCCTTCGCCGGGAGTTATTAGGAGGCCGTTTTCGACTTTCCAGGCGGCGGCCGAGCTGGATTTGGTCATCGTCCAGCCGGAGAGATCTTTTCCGTTGAATAGCGTGATGGGTTTTCCCCATTTTGGCGCGGCGTTTCTTTTCAAAGAGGGCGCTCGCTCGCCCGTCCAGGTCCAAACTGTGCCGTCCGGTCCCGTGGTGGTGCCGGAGAGGTGATTGCCACTCAACGTCGCTTCGAAGACCATGTCATCCTTGCGGTCTTCTTCCTCTTTTGGCGAGACGAATTTGAGATGGCCGTCCACGATTTCAGCGTGCGGCAGTGGACGGGCATTTCCCCAGCGACCAACCATTCGCGCTTTCAGCTGGCCGCTCTCGTGAGTCAGTTCGAGCCATGAGGGATATTCACGATCCGGCGCTTTGAGCGTCAAATCCCAGCGCCCGAGGAATGCTGCGTCGGAATCCGCTGGAACTTCGGAGGAAGTTTTGGCTGAGTGTGCGCTTCCTGAATACCCCGCTGCGCCCAGCGACAAGACGACAAGGCCTAACATGAGTGTGGTTCTTTGCATGTTCATCGGATTTCGCTTCCTATTCTTATCTGCAGGACTTGAAATTCTCGTACATTGTTTTACGGAGAGTTTCGCGCTAGCCGATGTGTCGCCTTTCTATCGGATGCCGGATGCAAGATGTTATCTGCGTAACGGCTTGGCGGTCAATTCGAGCTGGATTGGAAATGCTACGCGCAAGGTTTATCACGAGTCGCCATCTCTTAGTTAATCTAGAGCGAAGGTCCCACCGATCCTGGAACGTGCCTATAATACTCGCGGCGGGAGGGGCAAATGGTCAGAGGGAGACTCATTGCGGCGATTCTACTGACCGTGGCGGCATCAGGCGGCAGAGCGCAGGAGCATCAGCATGGGAATGGCGAGAAATTGGGAACGGTGCACTTTGCCACCTCGTGCAACGAAGTGGCGCGGAAAGAATTCAACCGGGCGGTAGCGCTGCTGCATTCCTTCCAATTCAGCCGTGCTATTGAAGGATTCAACGCGGTGCTTAGGGAAGACGCGACGTGCGGAATCGCGTATTGGGGAATCGCGCTCAGCGACTGGAGTAATCCTTTCGCACCGGGAATGAAAGACAAGAGCCAGTTGCAGGCCGGCCGCGATAGCGCAGAGCGCGGCAAGACCATAAGCGCAAAGACGGACCGCGAACGGGCGTACGTCGCCGCGGTCGGCAAGTTATACAGCGACTATGAGAGCACGCCGCAGCGAGCGCGCTTAATCGCCTATCGCGACACGATGGGAGAAGTCGCGGCGAAATATCCAGAAGATCATGAGGCGCAAATTTTCTACGCGCTAGCGATCGCGGCTTCCGAAGATCCGGCTGACAAGACGTACACCGGGCGGCTCAAGGCGGGAGCGATTCTCGAAAAACTGTTCGAGGAGGAGCCGGCGCATCCCGGACTGGCACATTACATCATCCATACGTACGACGTGCCAGCGCTGGCAGGTCAGGCGCTTGTTGCGGCGCGGCGTTACTCGGAAATTGCACCCGATGCTCCGCATGCGCTGCATATGCCATCGCATACTTTTACTCGGACGGGTTACTGGCAAGAGTCGGTCGACAGCAACGTGGCGGCGGCCGCAGCGGCGAAGCGCGAGGGTCAGACGGCAGAAGAGTTGCACGCGAGCGACTACGAAATCTACGCCTACCTGCAAACCGGGCAAGACCAGGCGGCGGGGTGGATTGTGAATTCCTTGCCTGAGATCGCATCACGATTCGATCCAAAGGTGGTGATCAGTGGCGCCGGCGGCCCATCGGTTGGGTATTTTGCGCTGGCGGCGATCCCCGCGCGGTATGCGCTGGAACGCCGCGACTGGAAGCAAGCCGTGCAACTCCCTCTGCGGGAGACGCCTTTTTCTCATACGGAAGCGATGACGTGGTTTGCGCGGGGATTGGGCGCGGCGCGATTGGGGCAGGCGCCAGCGGCGAACGAGTCGGCGGCAGCACTGCAACAAATTCGAGAGCGGCTCGCGAAGGCGAATGAAAGCTACTGGGCGGGGCAGGTGGAAATCCAGGAGGTTGCCGTGCGGGCATGGGCTGCGCTTGCCGCGGGTAAGAATGAAGAAGCATTGCGGCAGATGAAGTCGGCAGCGGGGCTGGAAGATGGGACGGAGAAAAGCGCGGTGACGCCTGGGCCACTGGCCCCGGCGCGCGAATTGCTAGGCGAAATGTTGCTGGAGATGAATGAGCCTGCACAGGCACTGGAGCAATTCGAAGCTACCCTTAAAAAAGAACCGGGGCGCCTTCGCGCACTATACGGGGCGGCGCACGCCGCGGAGCTCAGTGGAAATCGCGATACGAGCCAAATGTATTTTCGCGATCTGATCAAGGTTTGTGGTCGCGCCGATAAGCCCGGAAGATCCGAAGTTACAGAAGCGCAGCGGGCGATTTTGCAGAATTAGTCCCAGTCGCGGAGCGCGGTCTTGCGGGTTTGTGTCCCTCAAAGATTCAGCGTATCGTTCCCCCGCTTGGGGATATCAGACAGAATAAACGGCCAATCCTGGCCGAAGGGGAGAGAGAGATGATTCTTGGGATGACGCCGCTTTCATTTATTCACGTTCTTTTGAGTCTGATTGGGATCGCTACGGGAATCCTCGTAATCTTTCAAATGATCGGCGGAAAGCGGCTCGGCGGTCTGAACACGATTTTTCTGGCGACGACGATTCTGACGAGCGTGACCGGATATTTCTTTCCCATCACGAAAGTCACACCCGGAATTATCATCGGCGCGATTTCGCTGGTCGTGCTGGCGATTGCGCTGTTCGCGCTTTATTCCAAGAAACTTGCCGGCGGATGGCGTACGGTTTATGTGGTGACGGCGGTGATGGCGCAGTTCTTCAACGTGCTGGTGCTGATTGTGCAGTCGTTTACGAAGATTCCTGCTCTGCACGCGATGGCGCCTACGGGGGAAGAATCCATCGTAAAAATCACGCAGCTTTGCGCGCTGGTGCTTTTGATCGTGCTCGGAATCGCGGCGGGGAAGAGGTTCCACCCGGAGACGGCGAAGGGCTAAATAGGCGCTGTTGAACTGTCGCGCCCACGGCTTGTTGTAAGCCCGAAACGCGACAAAGGTTAAACAACAAGAGAGAGTTAGACGAGCTATTCCTTGGGGGCGTAGAAGCCGCGGCGTGCTAGGACTTTATAGTCCTTATTCGCCGCGTCCACTTTGATTTTGCGGAAGCCGCCATCTTTCTTGTCGTTCGCCGGATAGTAGTAGCCGATTTGGTATTGGCTGCGGAGCTCCTCGGAAATCTGGTCGAAAGCCTGTTCCAGTTTTTTCTCGGATGAAACTTCGATGGTGCGCCCGCCGGTTTCTTCGGAAAGTTTTTTCGCCACATCCGGCCGCCAGCCGTAGCCGGGATCGTGCACCAGCAGGACGTGAACAACGGTGTCCGCCCGCTGCGCAGCTTCGATGGCTTCTTCCAGGCGAACTTTGCTGCCGAAGTCTTCCGCATCTGTGATGATGACCAGCGCTTTGCGGCCCGCCTCAGTGCCCAGTTTTTCCGCGCAGGCAAGATAAACCGCATCATAAAAATGAGTGCCGCCGTTATTGGAGGGAATGGTGCCGGGCGTCACGACGCCTCCGCCACCAACTGCATTCACCTTCGCTTTGTTAATTGCGCGCTCGATGATGTGGCGATCGTCGGTGAAATCGCTAAGTAGGTCCACGTCGAGATCGAAGCTGATGACCATAGCTTCGTCGCCCTTTTTCATTACGCGCTCAAGGAACCGCGTGGCGGCATCCTGTTCGGCGGGAAGGCGGTTCTGCTCGCTGCCGCTCGTATCAATGAGCAACCCAATGGTGATGGGCAGCGTCACTTCCTTACTGAAAAACGCGATTTTCTGTTCTGCGCTGTCCTGGAAGACTTTGAAGTCTTCCTGCTTGAGGTCGCTGACGATGCGTTTGTTCTTGTCGCGGACCGTGGCGAAGAGGCTGACCAGGGAGACCTGCGTAGAGATGGTGCCTTGCGACTGTACGGGTTCCTGCGGAACGGCCGGCACGACCAACCCGAATGTTAGGGAGAAGGCCGCAGCCATCGCCGAAATTCTTGTGGAGAAAGGCATGTATAATTTCCTTGTTAGCATTTTCAGGCCAGCGCCAGTGCAAGCCTGGAAGAGTTCATCAATTGGGATGCGGCTAGATAGGGTTTCGGATGCGTCTAACCCAGTAGAACGTTAGCTGTGCAAACCGCAAAAGGGAGTTTGGCCTGCTCATGCTGAAAAGTCCACGAAAAACACGAGTTGCAGGGGCTGTTCTGCTGGGCGCGATGACCTTTAGTTTCGCAGGATTGCTTGCTTTGCACGCACAGGACGCTCCTCAAGCGCCCACGCCAAAGCCGATGCCTGCTAGCGCCGCTCAGCCACCTGCTCAAAATCCCACTTCGCAGGCCGGAGCTGCAGCTCCACAAACTGATGCGAGAGTGGTTCTCCGGGCGAACCCGACCCTGGTCGTCCTGCCGGTAACGGTGAAGGATTCTTCGGGGAACCTTGTACCGGACCTGACCCGGGGAGAGTTCCGCGTTTTCGACGACAACGTGGAACAAAAGCTGTCATTTTTCACGGTAGAAGCTTTCCCTCTTTCCGCGGTGGTGCTGGTGGATAACGACCTGAAGGGCAAAGATTCGGATATGGTCGAATCCAGCCTGAAGGCCATCGTCGGCGGTCTCGCGGTGACGGACGAAGCGTTTGTCTGCCGCTTCGATACGAATTTCCATCCTGGCAAGGGATTTACCAAGGATCAGGACAAGCTGGTGACGGAGCTGAAGCGGGTGCGGCTGGACTCTGAAACAGATGTTGCGCCGCCCGATCCTGGCGGTCCGTTTGGCGCGGGCGCGACGATTAACGGGCAAAACATTTCCGGCGGACCGGCGACGCCGCCGTCCACGAAAATCTTGAAAGGGCAGCCGACCAAGGCGCTGGACGACGCGATGTACGAGGCGGCTCGTCTTTTGGCCGATCGCGGACGCGACCGGAGGAAGATTATTTTTCTGATTTCCGACGGGCAGAACGCGAAGAATAACAAGTACAACTACGAAACGGTCATCAAAGAGCTGCTGCGCTACAACATTTCCGTGTACAGCCTTGCGGTCGGCAAGGGCTACCTCGACCGGAAGTTCACCCGGCTGCAATCCTATGCGCACGATACGGGAGGGGACGTCTACTATGCGGCGAAACGCAATTCGCTGGAGGAGCTGTACTCGCGGGTGACGGAGCAGGCGCGGAACCAGTACACGCTGGCATACGCTCCGCAGGGTAACGAGAAGGCGAAGGACTATCACACCGTGGAAGTGCGCGTGCGGCGGCCGGACCTGAAAATCATCACGCGCGAGGGTTATTACTCGGCTCTAATCTCGAAATAGCGGATTCTTCTTGACTCGCGCGGCGAGTCCCCGTATATCCCGTTGGAGCGGGTTGCGGGCGGCGGCGCCCCTCCCGACGATTGAGAGATAGCAAGGAGAGCGCTGATGAAGAAAAAGGGCAAGAAGGACGATATGAAAAAGGGCGGTAAGAAGAAGTAACCGCGGAGATCAGAGATTGGTGAAAGAGCGTCCCGGCCTGGCTGGGACGTTCTTTTTTATGCGGACTTATTGGATAGCGAGGTTTTCTTCGTGTGCGGGACAAATCGGGCGGTAGGCGCAGCTCTTGCAAGAAAAGCCGGGGTTCGGCGGGAAAGAGCCGGCGCGGATTTCTGATGCGACTTCCTGAACGATCTTTTGAGCTTCGTCGAGTTGTTTGGCGTCGCGCGCGGTTTCCTGGCGCTCGTTATTCTGCAGATAGTGGAAAACGAGGCGGATTGGATTCAGTTCCAGAATTTCCTTCGCTGCGATGGAATAGATGCTGAGCTGAATATCTTTTTTTGTTAGTGCCGCCTTTTTAGGCTTGCCGGTCTTGTAGTCCACGATTTCAACATCTTTTTTGCCGCCGATGGAATTGATTTGATCTATGCGGCCGGTGAGCACGACGTCATTTTCAAGCGGCAGTTCGAAACGTTTTTCTTGCTCGAGAACTTGCGGCGGATTTTCCAGTATTGAGGCGTGGAATACACGCAACTGTTCAAGGCCGTCCTTTTTGTAGCCCTGTTCCTGATAATCGTCTTCAAAGCCGGCCGATTTCCATTCGGTTTCGAAAATGCGGACGATGTCGTCACACGGAAGGCGAACGCCTTTTCGGAGCTGGTCCACGAAACGCCGGACCGTGTTGTGCATCACGGCGCCGAACGTCAGCGTAGCGCGCGGACCTTCACGCAACGACCACAAATAGCCGAACAGATATTGTTGCGGGCAACTGCGGTACCCGCTGACCGCGGAGGGACTGAGCGTGAGCGGCTCCGGCGACGGAGGATGAAATTGTTCGGCCCAGTCCGCGATGCGGGAGAAGATTTTGGACGGAATGGAAGATACCGGGAAAAGTTGGGCCTCGGAATTTGCGAAAGGAATCGTTGTTTGTGGCCACGGAGAAACTTTGGGCGCGAGCATACGAATGTCGCGCCGCTTGATTTCCGGGTCCAGGAGCATGTCTTCGATGAAAACGGGAACTCTGCCCTTTTTCTCCGTGAGCGTGGTGACGGTCACGCGCTCTTCGGCGCGCGTGAGCGCAACGTAAAAGAGGCGTCGCTCCTCTTGAATGTGAAATTGCTCGGCGGGCTCGCCTTCCTTCATCAAGGCGGCGGGGAATTCGAACGTGCGCGAACGTTCGGTCGCGGGGAATTTTTTGGAATTCACGCGAAGGAGAAAAACGTGCGGAAATTCGAGGCCTTTCGCGCCGTGGACGGTCATTAGCTGCACGGCGTCGGCGGGCGCGTCGTCTTCGAGGCTGATGTTGCCGCCGGCTTGCGAATAGAAATCCAAATATTCGATAAATTCCGGCAGTAGGCGCGTTTCGCTCTTGGGTTCCCATTCCTTGGCGAATCCGGTGAGACGATTGACGTATTTGCGGTCCTGCTGCGCGGCGCGTTGAGGAACCTCAAGCCATTCGAGAAGATCCGTGAGAATCTCGCGCGCGGTGCGACGCCTGAGCGTTCTGCGTTGCGCGGCGAGGAATTCGAGAAGTTCCTTGCTGGCGGCGTGCGAATCGTCAAAGGCAAGCTGGCCCTGCGGCACTTGCAGCGAGTCGTAAATGGATTTCTTTTCTTTTTTCGCACGCTCGGCGAGACGCACCAGGTCGGACGCTTCGAGGTGCCACGCTGGAGCTGAGAGCACTCGCGCGCAGGCGATGTCGTCGTAGGGCGTTCCGATGAGGCGTAGATATGCAATCACATCTTTGACAAGCGGATGATCGAGAATCGAAAGCTTGGAAATGACGAACGGAATTTTGCGAAGGGAGAGTTCCGCGACAAGCTCATCGCGATGCGCGTGCTGGCGATAGAGAATTGCGAAATCCTTCCATTTGCGGCCCGCGGAATGGATTCGTTGCAGTTCGTCCGACACCCAGGAGGCTTCCTCTTCCTCTTTCTCAAGTTCGGAGATGCGGATTTTTTCGCCTTCCTTGCGATTTGCGCTGAGAGATTTTTTTGGAAAGTCCGCGCTGACTGCATTCTGTCCGATGACTTGCGCGGCGACGCGGAGAATATTCGGCGTCGAGCGGTAATTGTCCGTAAGCGAAACCCGGAATGGCGCGGAATCTTCGCCCGGCTTCCAGTCGGCAAAACGTTGCAGGAAGAGTTGGAAGCTGCCGAACGACGCGCCCCGGAAACGGTAAATGGCTTGGTCATTGTCGCCGACGGCGAAAATGTTTTTTCGGTCGCCGGCGAGAAGTTCCAGCAGGCGGAGCTGTGCGATGTTGGTGTCCTGAAATTCGTCCACGAGGATGTAGCGGTATTTCTCCTGCAACGCGGCGCGGAGAGCGGAATCTCTTTCGAGCAAATCCACCGCGCCTGTAATCAGCGAGCCAAACGAGACGCGCTTTTTTTCGCGCAACAGCTCTTCGCTAGCGCGATAGGCTCGTGCGATTTCGTATTGCTTCTGCACTTCTTCGAAGCGCTCCTCGTGTATGTCATCATCCAGCGAAGCGCGCTCGCGTTCGAGTTGCCCTGCCAGATCTTCAGCGTAGCGCTGATAGTCCTCCCAGGTGACGAGCTCGTCCTGGCAGCGCGAGAAAAACTCCACGAAGTCATTTAGAAATTGTCCGGGGTCGGCGAGCCGCCGGTATTGGTCGAGCTGCAGGCGCGCCATGTTGCGGCGCAGCAGAATCCAGTGGTCCACTTTGTCCAGCATCAGGCGCTCGGGATCGGCGTCTGCAAGAAGCGATTCGCAAAACGCGTGGAAGGTGGCGAGCGTTACGTCCTTGCCGCGATCGCCCGCCGCTTTCACGACGCGCGTTTTCATTTCGCCGGCTGCTTTGTTCGTGAAAGTGAGCCCGAGAATGTTTTCTCCGGAAAGTGAATCGTCAGATTCCAGCAAATGGCGAATGCGTTCCGTGATGACACGCGTCTTCCCCGTGCCCGCGCCTGCGATGACGAGCAGCGGCCCATCGCGGTGCTCGATGGCGCGTTTCTGCGCCGCGTTCATGTTCAGGCCCGGAGCGCGCGGCGCAGGCTCCATTTCAAATAAAGTGCGCATGACTCAAGCAGGGTAACGCGAATCGTGGCGAAGAGGAAGCGAAGGTTGTTTGGGTCTCTCAATGCGAAGTCGATACTGCGGATTACATCATCGCTGGGATTTTTTGCCGGAGGCGACGTCGGCGTTGAAGGCGGCGGATTGTTTGCGTGGCACGGTCAGCGATTTCCACGAATCGCAGCCGAAATGCTTTGCGAGGAAAACGATTTGGCCCACGTGGTAAGAATAGTGCGCTATCTGGCGGTTGATCGCCTGCATCACCGAATGCGCTTCCGCGCGGATCAAAACAGTTTTCGTGAGGTCGGCGTCGGAGAGCGCTTCGAGCGCGGCAAACAGGCAGTTCCATCCGGCGTTCCACTGTTCCATTAATTCCACGCGAGAAGTTGCGCGAGCTTCGAACTCCGCATCGCGATTACGATCAGGCTTTTCGCCGTCGCTCGTCAGAAAATCGGTCCACCGCGAGCGCATGTTTCCGGCCATGTGCTTCACGATGACGGTGATCGAATTCGATTCCACGTCGAGCACCTGAAAAAGAGCCGCGTCGTTGCACTGATTCATCGCACGTTCACCGAGGTTTTTGTAATAGTGAAACACGGCGATGGAATCTTTCAGGTAGGAGTCGGTGCGTTCGAGCGGCATAAAAGGAATTGTACGCTAACAGGAAGATCGGTGCCCCGCTTCAGCCGGTCTTCAAGACCTGAGA
This sequence comes from Candidatus Sulfotelmatobacter sp., assembly GCA_035567915.1. Classification (GTDB taxonomy): domain Bacteria; phylum Acidobacteriota; class Terriglobia; order Acidiferrales; family UBA7541; genus Acidiferrum. The sequence continues at coordinate 29,609 of DATMPA010000005.1, forward strand.
TTGTCACAACCTTTCACGGACCCTGTGTTAGTTCGACCCCACTTTCATGAGAGCCATGCGGCGTTCCGGGGTTACTGTCAAAAACGTGAAGGTCTGTCCGTCGTAGCAGGCAGGAATGCCAAAAACATCCTTTGCCAGAACGTGATCCCACAACAGCCGGCCGTCTTCGGCGTCGGTGACCCGAATTTGGAGTTTCATGCGTCCGTCTTCCGTTCCCGGGACGTAGAAATCAAAAGCCAAGTGGCCTGCGCCATAGAAGATAGAGGGGCTTGAAGCGTCAGGGTCGTGCTGACCTGGCGCAGCAATCGTAAAACTGCGCACCACTTCGCCGCCCGAAGAAATGACATAAACTTTTGGTTTCGTTTCATTGCGCAGCAAGTAAGCATTCCCGTCATCGGCCACTACCGTGCGGCTCAGGTCCACGGCTTGCTGGGATGCGGGGCTGGGAGTTGTTTTCTTGGTGGAGTCAAAGTCTTCGAACTTGACGTCATTAGCCATCTGTACCTCCCGCACGAGACGGCCCTGTTGATCAAAAACTGCTGTGAAAGACGAGCGACCCTGACGAATCTTTGCATCTGATACTTTCGTCGAAACCCGAATCCCTGAAAGCAAGTACATCCCGGAGGGCAGGACCGCGATTTGACGAGGCGAGAAGCGCGAGTCGATGCGCGTCAGGAAAGCTGTCTTGTCCTCTTCGTCAAAGCTGACGACGGCAACCAAAGGTTCTCCGGCCTTCGTTTCGTAGGACACAAGCTCATAGATGTGCCCGGATTTTGTAACGGCAAAATCGTTGACTGCAAATGCTGATGCCTCCTTTAGTTCCTTTAGCGAGGAAATGTCGAACATCTCCGAGCTGAGACCGTCTGGTGAAATCCGCAGAATCGGGGAGAGGAGCGGTGGCGTTTTCCCCGTAATAGGCCGCATATAGATATTGCCACCGCCGTCGCACCGAATGGGATCCACTCCGCCAGAAACGGGGCGATTTGCTATAGGAACCTTTTCGCCGCCACGAAGTTCGATCACTGGTGTTACCTGAGCCCGCACAGAACTAGGCGTCAGAAGACTTCCGGCGATTGCACAGAGACAGGCGCGCAGGAACCAAGCATTAACTTTCATTACTCATCGCTCCATAAGAGCTTTGGGCAGGTGGATTGTTAATCGAACGAGCGTTCCGGTACAAGAGGTTGCGAAAGCCCTTACGTAAAGCTGTGGTCTTTCTTTCTTATTTGCTTCAACAATCGTGCAGTTTCCACCAATTTGAGCCCCATACACTGGCGCGTTGGGACAGCATGGAATTGGGTTTACTCCCCCATAGCACGATATGCATGAGTCGTGATAAAGGCCGCCACAATCGAGGACGGTTCGGTGACCGGAGCAGCCCAATTCCAGACAGTACATTGTTATGTGATTATATTCTGCGCAATTGCATGTAGCTTTGGCTGGACTAGGTACAAACAGAAGCCCGAGCAGGATAAGCACAAGTGCATATTTCATGGTTCATTCCTCTGCTGTTAAGAGGAGTTACTTACTGATATATTCAATAAGTTACTATAGACTTAATGTTAACAGTAATCTGAAGTTTCTGGGTCAATGAATGAAATCATCTAGAGCCGAAATTTGTGAAAAGGTAATTGACATTTCGCTTTTTATTCGCCTATGCTTCTTGTCCTATGCAGTAAGCCAACTTGCTGGAGGATGTGATGTCCATCGCCGAAATGCTTCTTCCCGAATTTGATACTGAAATTGCTAACACACGCAAAACGCTGGAACGAGTTCCCGCCGACAAGTGGGATTGGAAACCGCATGAGAAATCCGGCTCGCTCGGATGGCTTGCGGGTCACGTAGCCTCGCTTCCGCATTTCACGACGACCACCATTACGACGCCCAACATGGAAATCGAAGGTTCGAAGTTTCCGCGCGTCGAAAAACATTCTGAATTGCTCACGACTCTGGATTCGCTGAGCAAGGAAGCGCGGGTGGCGCTGGCGAGCGTAACGGATGCGCAGATGAAGGAGATCTGGACGCTGACGTGGAAAGGCGCTGTGATTTTTTCGATGCCGCGCTACGAAGTGCTGCGCGTTTCGTGTTTCAACCATCTGGTGCATCATCGCGCGCAGCTTACGGTGTATTTTCGTCAGCTTGGCGTGCCGGTTCCTGGGCTTTATGGACCGTCTGCGGACGAGCAATAGACGCTTCGGATTGCCCACGAGGCGACGCGGCAGCGAATTGCGCAACTCGTTATAATGGTGCTTCGGACCTTTGGAGGCACGTATGGATTTCCCCGTTATTCTTTCCGCAGTTCGCACGCCCGTTGGAAAATTCCAGGGCGGTCTTGCCGGATTTTCCGCGCCGGAACTTGGGGGCAAAGTTGTCGCCGAAGCGGCCCGCCGCGCGGGAATCGGCGCCAAACAAATTGACGAAGCGATTCTCGGCAACGTGGTGCAAGCTGGACTCGGTCAGAATCCCGCGCGGCAAGCGGCGCTCAAGGGCGACTGTGATCCGCGCGTCGCGGCCATGACCATTAATAAGGTCTGCGGTTCGGGCCTCAAGGCCGTCGCGCTTGCGGCGCAAGCGGTGCAAACCGGCGAATCGGAAATTGTCGTGGCGGGCGGCATGGAATCCATGTCCAACTGCCCGTATCTTTTGCCGAATGCGCGGACAGGCTACCGGCTCGGCGATCAAAAAGTTGTGGACAGTATGATTCACGACGGCCTGTGGGATGCCTACGAAGATTTTCACATGGGTATCACGGGCGAACTCGTGGCGGAAAAATACGGAATCGGCCGCGAAGAGCAGGACCGCTTCTCCGTCGAGTCTCACCAGAAGGCGGTGAAGGCGCGCAAATCGTGTTTCTTCGAATCGCAGATTTTGCCTATCGAAGTGCCGCAGAAAAAAGGCGAGCCGCTGGTCATCAAGTACGACGAATCACCGCGGGAAGACACCTCGATGGAAGCACTCGCGAAGCTGAAGCCCGCGTTCAAGAAAGATGGCACAGTAACGGCGGGAAATGCGCCAGGTACAAACGACGGTGCAGCTGCGCTCATCGTAACCAGCGAACGAGTCGCGCAAAATCTCGGTAAGCAGCCGATCGCAAGAATCGTCGCGCAGGCCGTCAGCGGCGTTGAACCCAAGTGGGTGATGATGGCTCCAGTGGATGCCGTGGAAAAGCTGCTGAAGAAAACGGGATGGGACCGCGACAAAGAAGTGGACCTTGTTGAGCTAAATGAAGCCTTCGCAGTCGCCGCGATTGCCGTGACGCGCCAGCTCAAGCTGAATCCCGAAAAAGTAAACGTGAACGGCGGCGCGGTGGCGATCGGCCATCCCATCGGTGCGAGCGGCGCGCGCATTCTGGTCACGCTGCTCTACGAATTGCAGCGCCGAAACCTGAAACGCGGCATCGCGGCCCTTTGCCTCGGTGGCGGCAACGCCGTCGCTCTCGCCGTCGAACGTTTTTAGCCACTATCTGTGAGTGGGCTAAGACTGATTGTCATTCTGAGCGCATCCAAGAAGATGCGATCTCAGCGTAAGCTTGCAAGAAGGATTCCACCGTGCAACGAGCGGCAATCGGCTTTCGCGTTCACTCCGGCTGGGCCGCGATGGTGGCGGTTTCTCTTGAGAAAGGCGCTCCGGTCATCCTTGAGCGTCGCAAACTCCTACTCGTCAAAACCTTCAGTTACACATTTCGCCAGCCGTATCATACCGCCGAAAAAATGCAGCTGGATGAGGCCGCCGAATTTGTACGAGGCGTTGAGAAAGAATCATGCGAACTGGCGCTGGCTGGAATTCGCTCTTCACAAAAAGAGTTTGAAAAACTGGACTACAAAGTCTGCGGCTGCAGTTTGCTGCTCGCTTCCGGGCGCGAGCTGCCCGAATTTGAAAAGATTCTCGCCTCACACGCGCTGATTCACACCGCCGATGGCGAACTCTTTCGCGAATCCATTCGCCATTCTTGCGAACGCGCAAAACTCCCTCTCACGGCCATCAAAGAGCGCGAGCTTTTCGGGGCCGCGTCAAAACGTCTGAACAAGCGACCCGAATTTTTGAATCGCCAGGTCGCTGTGCTCGGCAAATCGCTCGGTCCACCCTGGACGCAGGATGAAAAACTCTCCACTCTTGCCGCGTGGTTAGTTTTGGCAAGCTAGGCTCATTTCGCTTTAGCTGGAACCAACTCGCTAAGAATTTTTCCGTCCGCATCCAAAAACGAGATCCGGGCGAGCCATTTTCCGGAACTTCCATCACCAATCTCTTGCGGCCGTTGCCATCCATGAGCGCCACTGTCGCCGCTCCATCTTCTTTGCGGCCAACCCAGATCCGGGTTGGCGAGTCGCCCCCAGGTTTGCTTTCTCCCACCATCAAACCCGCGAACTTATCTTCTTTATCCTCTACACCTGCGAGTTGCACAATCTGGTTTGCGTCATACTTGTCGAACGTGAGGCTTCCGCCGGAATCTACGACTTCGCCTTTCGCGTTGCGATGGCCGCCAAAGATGAGCCCGCCGTTTTCCGATCCTTCGTCGTTGTAGAAGAGCATCCCGGCCTGGGGCCGATCGAAAGGCTGCTCCTTCCCTCGCACGATAATGCCCGGAAGTTTGGCGTGATTGGAGATCACCATTCGCAGCGTTCCATCCGGCTCGACCAGATTGATTCGCTGGACAGTAATCTCCCGAAACGCGCCGTTGCGTGACGCGAGGCATCCTGCAAAGAGCCCAGCCGCGAAAACAACTGCGGGAAAGGATTGCCAGGCAAGATTGCGTAAAGCTGTGGTGCTCACGGCGCCCTCCAGCAGAGATCATCAGGACGCTACGGCCTGATATTTTTCTGCGGCTATGCGGAATGTTCCGCCGAAATTATTGCCGCTGGCTCTCCGTCTTTCAAATCCGTCGCGCAGTACGGGCAGAACTTGTCCGTCTCCGCGATTTCCTTCTTGCAATTGGGGCAGGAGGGATACAGATTACATTTGCAGTTCGGGCAAAAGTTGAAGCGCGGTCCAACGGGTTGCGCGCAGCGTGGGCAAGGATAAGGCAGTGGATCGCGCACCAGCAGATAGACTATGAACCCGATGATGCCGCCTTGCACCGGCGTGAGAATCAGCACGAGCAGCGTCCACAGTGTCGAATTCATGCCGCGCCGTTTCGCGTCTTGATTCACGTAACCCAGCATGAACAGCATCAACGCAATCAATAAAGAGATCACTGTCACCACGCCGGCCAGCGCCAGCGACGCTATTGCCGGATTGTCCCTGAACTCCCACGGAAACATGTCATTCCCGTTGGGATTATTTCTGAACGAAAGATTGACCGCGATTGCGATGACCAGCGCGATCACATACAGCACCGCCACCAGCCCCATCAGCCATCCGGGAATAATCCGGAACTCCGACCAGAATTTCGGGCGCTCTTTTTTCCGGCGCAGGCGGATCAGCCGCATCCGTTCGTCCCACGCGCTTGGTGTTTGTCCGCTGTCGCTCATCATCGTCCTCAATAGTTCGGAATTTACTCGGCCTCTCGCTCCGATTTCTGCTTCTGCATCACTACGGCTCCCGTAATCAAAAGTCCCGGCACCAGCCACCAGAGCGCCATTCCCGAGAGCAGAACTATTTTCGGCAAACCGAATTCGCTTCCGACCCATTCAAATCCGTGCCAAACCAGCGGCGCGGTGGCGACGCCGAGCATCCAGGAAATTCCAACGAGCGCCCAAAGCAGCCCGCGGCCTGGTTGCCGTTCGTTTAATTCTTCCGCGCGCAACCGGACGCGCAGTTGGGTTCGGCTCGCCAGATTTTTTGGCAGCTCGATCTGGGCCGAACGCAATGCGGTAAGCGCCGCCCCCGTTTGTGCGTCCAGCGCCGAGCACGGTTCACATTCAGCGAGGTGCGCAGCGAGCCAGGTTTGCTCTTCCGCGGAGATGGTTTCGATGCGGCGCTGCGACATTAATTGCTGCGCGCGCTCGTGCGTGTTATTGCTCATGCCGCGCCTCCTTGCCCAGCCGCCGTGTTGACAGACATTGCGCCTCGCAGCGCTTCGAGTCCGCGATAGAGCCGCGACTTTACGGTGGAAACCGGTGTACTCAAAACTCCCGCGATCTCTTCAAGCTGCATCTCTTCCTGAAAGCGCAGAACGAGAACTTCACGATAGATGACCGGAATTCTTGTTAGCGAGGATTGAACGCCTTCGCGCTGTTCTTCGTTCAAAAAGGATTCGAGCGGGGTTGCGCTCTTTTCGTCCTTCACGTCGAAGGACGCGTTTTCATCGGGGCCCGCGAGTGAATCGAGGCTTTCTGGCTTTTTCCGGCGATGCCAATCCAGAATCAAGTTTCGCGCAATGGTGAAAAGCCACGCTTCGAATTTCCATTTGCCGTCGTATTGATGGCCGCGCTCCAGCACACGCACCCATGTTTCCTGGAAAAAATCTTCGGCGCGCTCGCGATTGCCGGTGAGGTGAACCAAATAGCGGAAGAGCCGGTATTGATACTGCTCGATGAGCATATCGAGCAGCTCCGGGTCGCGCTGCTTCAGGCCGTGAGCAATGGATTTTGTGTCATCCGTCATCAGGCTGGAAAAGTGCAGCCCCGGCTTCAGGGGGACCGCCCACGTCATGGTGCATGCGGCTGAAAAGGTCGCGCTCATTCTACAGGGGGATACGCAGCCGGCGCTCAAAAAGACGCAAGGAGCGCCCATGCAGCTAAGGCCTGTGTTGCTGTACACTTACGGCATGTATTGCCCGCAATGCGGCGTTGAATATCGCGAGGGGTATAGCTCCTGCTCGGACTGCCACGTTCTTCTGGTTCGCGAACGGCCACACACGGGCGATGCCACGACCGTCGCGCCGGGTGATCCTAACCGCGATCCCTTCTGCGCCTTTTGGCAGGGAACTGACGCTCGCGTGCTGGCGGAACTTGGCACAGTTCTCGACGAAGCTGGAATACCGTACAAGACCGTCCGGCGCGAAGACCACCTCTTCAACCGAATGGATCAGCCACGCCTGCGACTAGGCGTCCCTGCCTCCTTATATGAGAAAGCCGAACAGGTTGTCGGAGATGCTTTCAGTGCGCAACCCCTTTTGCGCGACACGAGCGGGTTTATTCCCGAAAGGTTGGAGAAGCGACTTGATTTTGATGAGAACGAGCCGGCCATGGAGCTGGAAGATTCACCCATCACGGGAGACGCAGACAGCCCGCAGAGTTCCGCACTTTTGGAACAGTGGTTTCCTGAAGACGCGAACGTAGAAGTTTGGCGCGGAGATCTCAGCGACGCTTGGATGTTTGAAATGTCGTTGAAGGAAAATGAAATTCGCTTTCGTTCAGAAACTGAAAATGAAAAGAAGCAGTTGTTCGTTGTCCCGGAAGAGGAAACGCGCGCCCGCGAAATCATTCGAGAAATTCTCGAAGCATCTCCGCCGGAATGACCGCGCTTGACCCGTGCGTTTCCGAACGGGCATTCTGAATCCGGCTCCTTCGGAGGTTTTCGCGTGACAAGGGATTCGATTCGGACGATTGCTGTGCTCGGTGCGGGCACGATGGGCAACGGCATCGCGCATGTCTTCGCGAGCGCGGGCTACAAAGTGATTCTGCGCGACATTGACAAGCGTGTTCTGGAACGTGCGATGGATACCATTGCCAAGAATCTGGATCGCGAAGTCAAAAAAGGGAAGTTGGATGATGCCGGAAAGGCTGGCACAATTTCGCGATTACTCCCGGTTACCGACATGTCCGCGATTGCCGTGGCGGATTTCGCCGTGGAAGCCGTGCCGGAGAAAATGGAAATCAAGCGGGCGGTGCTTACTGACGCAGACCGCTTGCTTCGCGAAGACGTAGTCCTTGCCTCCAACACATCCTCGATTTCGATGACCGCCCTCGCCGCGCTCACTAAACGTCCGGAACGCTTCGTCGGCATGCACTTCATGAATCCCGTGCCCGTCATGCAGCTCGTCGAAGTGATTCGTGCGCTGCAGACGAGTGACGCCGCGTTTCAACTCACCATGGAGCTCACGAAAAAACTCGGCAAAACGCCCGTCGCCGTCAACGACGCGCCCGGCTTCGTTTCAAACCGCGTGCTCATGCCGCTTATTAATGAAGCGGCATATTGCGTAATGGAAGGCGTCGCCACTCCCGAAGCCGTGGACGCGGTCATGAAACTCGGCATGAATCATCCAATGGGTCCGCTCGAACTCGCCGACTTCATCGGTCTCGATGTCTGTGTGGACATTCTCCACGTTTTGCAGGAAGGCCTCGGCGATCCCAAATACCGCGCCTGCCCACTCCTCAAGAAGTACGTCGCCGCCGGCTGGCTCGGCCGCAAGTCCGGCCGCGGGTTTTACAGCTACGCGAGTTGAGGGGTGAGCTTGCGAAATTTTGGAAGCTACCACCGGTTGTCCCCCATTCGGACTTGGACCCACAAAGCGCTCTTCAAAAATTGAGCGATGCTGTTGATACAGATCTAGTTCTCTTGGAATCCGCAAGACATCTCACTTCAAGCCGGTCTTGGGGATTTTTTCCGGAACGCAGTTTCGGATCCGAAAGCGTTGGGCGTGGCTGTATGACAAGCAAATGGGCGAGTATTTCTGGGGCACGCTTGCTGAGCATCCGAGCGGCACGCAGTTAACTGGCTTCTACGGAATGGCCCCGGCTTTGCGAATGATAGGGTTTGGTTGGTTTGCGATTCTCTTCGGAATAGCAGCCGTGGCATTTTCCTTCATGTTCCGCGACTTCCTGCAGGGCCGCATCGGAGCCCAAGCGGTTGTGTGCTCTCTTTAGGAATTCTTTTCGCAGTTGGCATCTGGCCCTGGCTTGTTCAGGTTGTTTGGAGGGTTTACGCGCGCAGGCATCAAGCATATTTGATTCAGTTTCTGAAGAGCACTCTCAGCGCACAAGAGTCCAATCGCCCCGCCCATCAATGGCGAAACTAAGGCGAAAATAATGTTTGCCTTTTGTTCGCCTCTTTGCTATCTTCCCCCTCGGCGTTTTCAACAGGTGCCTGATGTGCTCCGCTTCGACCCTAGCCATAAGCTGCCCGGAACATGCTAGGCTCGAAAGCGAGTTCCAGGAAGCGCGCGATCGGATGCGGAACCTCATGAGGCTCCGCAAATTGACGCCCTCCGAGGAGCGGCAACTGGCGGATCGCGTGGCCATGGCCATCGCCCGCTTGAAGGAGCACTTGGCCGAGCACCGTTGCCAGCGCCTGTAAGTCCAGTACCCGGGTTTGTGATCCTGAGCGCATCCAAGAAGATGCGCGAAGGATCTCAACCGAAGATGCTTGGCAAGGTTTGCACGCAGAAAAGGCTAGCGCGGAGATAGTACAAATGGTAAAGTCCCTCTTCTGCTATGTCCCTGGCAAACCCGTTAGGCCCCTGATGGCAAATTTCCCAATTTCCTCCACCGAGGTGTGACATGGCAGACGAAAAAGCAAAACTCCTGGAAGCGGCAATCTCGCAAATCGAAAAGTCTTACGGCAAGGGCTCCATCATGCGGCTCGGCAACAAGGACGTGCTCGTGCCCGTGAACGTGATCCCCAGCGGCTGCCTCTCGATTGACGCCGCGCTAGGCGTTGGCGGTTTCCCGCGAGGCCGCGTGATCGAAATCTATGGCCCGGAATCCGGCGGCAAGACCACGCTCACGCTGCAAGTAATTGCGGAAGCGCAAAAGCTCGGTGGCCAGGCGGCGTTCATTGATGCCGAACACGCGCTCGATCCTTCGTATGCGCGCAAACTCGGCGTGGACGTTGATAATTTGCTCGTTTCGCAACCGGACCACGGCGAACAGGCCCTCGAAATCGCGGAAACGCTGATTCGTTCCGGCGGCGTGGATGTGGTGGTCATCGACTCCGTCGCCGCCCTTGTACCCAAGGCCGAACTCGAAGGCGACATGGGCGATCCCTCGATGGGCTTGCAAGCGCGCCTCATGTCGCAGGCATTGCGCAAACTCACCGCCATCGTTTCGAAGTCGCGCACCTGCCTGATTTTCATCAACCAGATTCGCGAAAAGATCGGCGTCATGTTCGGCAACCCGGAAACGACCACCGGAGGCCGCGCGTTGAAATTCTACGCGTCCATGCGCGTGGATATTCGCCGCATTCAGGCCATCAAGGATGGCGACCGCGTCGTCGGCTCGCGCACACGCGCCAAAATTGTGAAGAACAAAGTCGCAGCTCCGTTCCGCGAAGCCGAATTTGACATTCTGTACGGCGAAGGCATCTCCCGCGAAGGAGATCTGATTGACCTCGGCGTGGACAAGGGCGTCCTTGAAAAGTCTGGCACCTGGATCAGCTTCGGCGGCGAACGCATGGGCCAAGGCCGCGATAACGCGCGTGTCTTCCTAAAGGAAAACCCCGACATTCGCGAAAAGCTGGAGGCCACCCTGCGCAAGAAAATGGAAGTTCCCGGTCCCAACGGCAACGCTGCGGCACCCACCGGCGCAAACGGCGTCCTTCACAACGAAAAGCCCGCCGCGCATGCTGCAGCCGCAGCTTCCGCCGCAGCAAATCGCCCCGCAAAACCAGCCAACGGCCGGTAGCTCGGCGGCACATTTCTAGACTTGATCGGAATGGGGCGTCCTCCGCAGCGGACGCCCTCTTTTTCCTCAAAACCAGCCTCCGGCCAGCCTACCCTGAACAAACCCTGTCCCCCCGGCCAGCCATTCAAAATAAAACACATAGCCCGTACTAGTCCCAATTCGCTATTGTTATCTAACCGTTTCTCACTAAACTATGTCTCATAGTGAGAGCTCGTGTTTCGTTCGGGAACACGGCTGCTCTATCTGCGGCATCTAAGTTCTTAGTTGTAAGCACGCCGCGATTTGGCTGTATGAATGCAATTTAACTTCTGGCGTCGCGCAGAGACGCGCGGGTGCAACGGAAATTCGTTGACTCCGCAGCGTGCATGAAGTACAAAGCGCGTTTCGCCGCAAGATAAGATCGGGTTTAGGAAAGAACACTGATGAAGAACACCAGCGGACTCGGAAAAACTGTACTTGCGACTTTCCTTTCCGCTTGTTGTGTCTTTCCCGCGCCCGCTTCCGCTGCTACCGCGTCTGGCAAACCGAAAGCTGCGGTGAGGTCTACTCGTTCTACGCGCCATCGCTACGTGCCGCGCGAAAAAGCCGTTGATCCTACACTCGGCGACATCACGGATTTCGACGACCCGCTTGTTCGTGCCGCAGCGGTGGATGCTCTCGGCAAATACAACGGTTCCGTTGTGGCCGTCGATCCGAATTCCGGCCGCATCCTCGCCGTCGTAAATCAGAAAATGGCGTATTCGGCGGGCGCGATTCCTTGCTCCACCATCAAACCGACCATCGCTGTCGCCGCTCTTCAGGAAAACGTCATCACGCGCGACACCATGCTCAAAGTCGGCCGCCGCAAGTACATGAATTTGACCGAAGCGATGGCGCACTCCAACAACGTCTTTTTTGAGCAACTCGGGCAGCGCATGGGTTTTGAAACAGTTTCGAAGTATGGGCGTTTGCTCGGCCTTGGCGAACTTGCCGGTTACAACTTGACCGACGAGCAGCCCGGCGCGTTTCCGATGGAGCCGCCGCAAAAGGGCGGGGTAGCGCGTATGTCCAGTTTCGGCGAAGGCATTCAGGTGACGCCGTTTCAACTAGCTTCTCTCGCGGCGGCGTTCGCCAATGGCGGAACACTTTATTATTTGCAGTATCCGCAGATTGGACAGGATGCGACTCCGTTTGAACCCCGCATAAAGCGCGAACTGAACATCAGCGCGCTGCTCCCGGAATTGCGCGAAGGAATGTTGGCCGCCGTGCTCTATGGCACGGGAAAGCGCAGCTTTGACGCGGGTGGCGATGAACTTCCCGCCGGAAAAACCGGCACGTGCTCCGACGATCAATCGCACGTCGGCTGGTTTGTTTCCTACGCAGACGAGGCGCATCCAAAAATCGCTCTCGCCGTATTGATTCGTGGCCGCTCTTCTCTTATCAAAGGACCGCTGGCAGCCGGCGTAGCAGGCCGCATCTATCGCCGCCTTCGCGAACAAAATTATTTCGCCAGCATTTCTCCGCGCACAACGCTCCAGTCCGGCCGCTAACGGCAGTCCACCACTCCTCTCGCGATAGCTAGGTTTCACCCGCCTCCTTTGCGGGCCCTGACGCTTGTCTCGCTGGCCGCTTGTTGAGCCGAACAAATCTGTTGACTTGCAGTCGATAATCGATATAGTGATGCTCGACTGCCATGCCGAAACGAAAACTCGATCCTCTACCTTCCTCCGCATTTCAAATCCTCCTTGCCCTTGTCGGCGAAGACCTGCATGGTTATGGCATCATGCGTCAGGTCGCGGAGCAGACCGACGGCCGCATGCGCCTCGGCCCTGGAACGCTTTACAGTTCCATCCGCGTTCTTCTCGAGGAAGGCTTCATCGAAGAATTGGATTCGCGCGAGAATGATCGGCCCGGCGACGAGCGCCGCCGTTATTACCGCCTCACCTCCGCCGGACGCAAACTGGCGCGTTCTGAAGCAGAGCGCCTCGCCGATTTCTTGCGCGTTGCTCGGGCCAAGAAAATTTTAAGGGGGCGTTATGTCTGAAAAACTCTACGCCTTGCTACTCCGTCTGTATCCATCCCATTTTCGCGAGGAGTACGGCAGGGAAGCACTCCAACTCTTTCATGATCGCGCCCGCGATGAACGAGGATTTTTCCCGCGTGTCCGTCTTTGGCTGGATTTGCTCTTTGACCTCACGATCTCCCTTCCCCGCGAATACCTCCATATTCCTTCTCCGCGCGTCGCCGCGTCGGCGCCGCAACGCCTCAATGGCCTTCCCGCGTTTTACTTTTTGCAAAACGAATCGCCCCGTCCGAGTGCATTGCTGTTGGGTGGCATATTCTCGCTCGTCGCGCTCACCACTTGCTGGGTCTCTCTGAATCAAGTACACAGTGCTGCGAATTCCGGCGCCTCGCAGTTCGGCGCCGCTCGAAACGAGCACGAGTCCGGCCGCACCGAATCTGCGAAAACAACTCCCCGCGCCGCGGCCTCGTCTGCGGTCCCCGCTCTTACGCAAGCTGGCGCGATGGATCCTGCCGAACGCAAACACATCCTCGCTGGCACGATCGCAAATTTGAAAGAACACTACATTGACCGCGGCGCCGCCCAAAGAATGGCAGACGCCCTGGCCATGCACGAAAAGCATGGCGACTACAACGCGGTAACGGATCGCGCCGCCTTCGCTGCCCTGCTGACGCAGCAGATGCGCGAAATCAATCCCGACCGCCACCTGACACTCGACTATTTCCAGGATCCTCTGCCCTCCGAACCCGTCGCGCAAACTCCGGAAGTTGTCACCCAGTATCGCGAAGCGATGAAGCGGCAAAACTGTGCCTTTGAAAAGATCGAGCTCCTGCCCCGCAACATTGGCTACCTGAAGCTCAATTCATTCCCCGATCCGGAGGTATGCCGTGTAGCTGCGATGGCCGCAATGACCTATGTGAATCACGCTGACGCAATCATCTTTGACCTGCGCGACAATGGCGGCGGCAATCCGGAGATGGTTCAATTCATCGGCGCCTATCTCTTTGATCATCCAGAATATTGGTACAACCCGCGGGAAAATACGACCGAGCAATCCTGGACTCGCTCGCCTGTTCCCGGAAACAATCTTGCCGATAAGCCCGTCTTCGTCTTGACCTCCGCAAGAACTTTTTCCGGGGCAGAGCAATTTTGCTACGACCTCAAAATGCTGAAGCGTGCCACGATTGTCGGAGAAACGACTGGAGGCGCCGCGCATTCCGGGGTCTGGCATCGCATTGACGACCATTTCGGAATGGGCATTCCGGAAGCGAAAGCGATCAATCCGTACTCTTCGACTGACTGGGCCGAGATCGGCGTCGAACCGGACGTAAGAGTAGAGGCCGCGAACGCGCTGGATCTCGCGCTGAAACTCGCGAGGACCAAACCAAAAGAGAAGTAGGTGTCATGGGCTAGCGTTTTATCGAGATTTGAGGCGCCGGATTACTGCGGGTTTTGTTAGATCTCTAAGCACGTCTTTTCCTACCCATCGTGGCGTGGACTGTTGAGAAGCAGCAAGACGCTGCGCCAGTTTTACTGAAGCTATATGGAGTTCGCGATTTCTCCTGCCCACTGCGCGCAAAGCCCAACTGATGCCTTTCTTAACGAAATTACGTTCATCCTTTGCGGCTTCTTCGATCATGGGAAGACATTCGAGGAAACGCGAATCGCCGGCATTCTTTTCGTGCAGGGCGAGACAAGCGAGCAGCGCGAAAGCTCCCCGCCTGGCGAATTCTTCGCTACTAGTGGCCCATTGCTCGACCTTATCGAAGGCGTAAGGCGTACGATCGAAAAGAAAAAAGCACACTGTATCGCAGATGCCCCAATTATCGAAATCCTTGCACCAGCGATCCATCTGCGCGGGCGTGACGCGCTCCGGTTCATCAACAAACGACGCCAGCATGCGCGCTTCATACCAGCCGGTCTCCCATAGCGCGGCCGCGAGTTCGTGATTCCGCCCGAGCTGCTTGGCATATTTCTGCAAGACATTCACCGGTATGCCGAACGCTTTGTCCGAAGGAAGGCCGTAACGCTTCATTCCCTCGCGGTTGTGCTTGGTGCCATGTTGCTTTAGCCAAGCGAGCACCGATTTGCCCGCGTCGTCAGGCGAATGCACGGTCGCTGTAGAAGGATCTCTACGCGAACTTTTGCTTTGTCTCGTGGACTTGGTCGGGCTTCGCTTCATGCCGGGCTCATCAATTCCCCGTTTCTTCCACGGATCACGTTTCTCACAGGAAATTCATCAGCGCGTCCATCGTTTCTTGCGGACGTTCTTCCATAATCCAATGTCCCGTATCTTTCAGCACGATTACGGTCGCGTTGGTCGCGACGAGTTTCGCCTGCTGGCCGAGCGCGTCTCCCAACGATTTCTCTCCGCCAATCGATAGGACCGGAATGGTTAGCTTCGTCTGAGCGAGCTGCGCGAAGTCTTTGGCAGTCTGCGGCCAGGCCACAAAATACGCCCAGCCTGCGTGCATACGACCGGGACGAGAATAAGCGGCGACATAGGCTTCGCGGTCCGCTGCAGGGAGAGAACGCGTCTTGTCAGCGGCAAGATCGTTCCAGAAATACGCAAAATAGGTTTTCTCTCGCCCTTGCACTAGAGCTTCCGGTGTAGGTCCGTTAAACCGGAAATGCCAGATGTTCGGATTGTTGTAAACCTCTTCCCATCCGCTCACACCGGGCAGGAACGCATCCATCAACACCAGCTTTTCCACTTCGGCGGGGAATTGCGCTGCGTAGGCGTACGCTACCATCAGTCCTATATCGTGGCCGACCACTCTCGCTTTCTGCACGCCAAGTGACTTCGCCAGCGCATGGATGCGGATCGCGGAAGTTTTCATATCCAGGCCGTCTTTGGGAATATCCGAATCACCGATTCCGGGAAGATCGGGGGCAATGACGGTAAATTTCTCCGCGAGCAAAGGAATGATCGGTCTCCACATGCGCGACGTCTGCGTGTAACCATGCAAGAGAATTACCGCGGGGCCGTGCCCAGCCGTCAGATAGTGCAGTTTCAGTCCGTCAACTTCAGCGCTTCGTGCAGCAATCGCTTCCTCGGCCGCGCGCGCTTCTGTGCCACAAAGGAAGAAAATGCCGAGCACAAATAGCCCGCCAAACAAACGCATACCACGTTTCATTTAGAGCTCCTGAGGAGAATTGTGTGAAGGCCAACTTGCCCGTGACCTTTGGATGTTACACATCCTCGCACAGCCATACAAAAACAGATTCATATTGCGATGCATCGGATCAGCCAGTCATTAATCGTCAGCCTGCTGCTTGGCTGATGTCACTTACCTCCGCCCGCCAAAATCACCTGCCAGTTCAAAAGCGCGTTCCACAGCAATCGATGATCCCCGCGATTCATGTCGCGATGCATCGGATTGAAATTGAACGTGACAACGTGGCCGCGGCCTACAGGCATATCCAGAATCGCGGGGCGCCCCACCAAACCGCGCTCTCCCCACACTTGACCGCTTACGAGCAATGGCGCCCCGTCGCGATCGCCCCATTCGAGCACGACGCCACTGGGATCTTCCGGCCCGTCGAGGCACGACGTGCAATACGCCATGCGCAGCCACCGCCGAGGCTCATCGTACAGCGGAAAATTCTGGCGAAAAACATACGTGCGCTCGGGGTAGCCGTATGCAATCGGATGATCCGGCCGTGCGAAGCTCACGCGCAAATGTGAACCAGGTGTACGCGTCACTGCGTTCTGAGCCTCCGCCGCGGCAACCGCGCCACCTCCCTGCGAGCTTCGCGGCACTCCTCCCGCCACGCGACGCACTCCGCGCACAATTCCGCCCTCCAATGGGAGCATTGATCCACTGCCGAGCGTCATGAGCAATCCGCCGTCGTTCACAAATTTCTCAATCTGTCCGAGCCCTTCGTATCCAATGCCGCCCGTGATATCGTCCGATTCCGCCGGCGTTCCAAAACTCGGTGTCTGCGGAGTTTTCTTAAACGGCAAGGGGCTCCAGCGTTTCGGCAACCCTTGAATCTGTTCGGCGAGCTCCAGGTCCACGTGGCCGTAAATGACCACGTCCACGTTGTCGTGCAGCGCGCCGGCGCGAATATCTTCATCGCGCAAATAAACGTACGGTACCTTGCGCTGGTCCAGAATGTAGCGAATCCATCCAATCGAATCGGTATCCGCCCACGGCACCCAAAGTCCAAGCCGCGCAGCTTTCGCGGCGTGCTTGGCGACGTTCGGTTCTGCTGCGACGCTCACGAACGAGAGGCCCCAATCGTTTGCTGCGTTGTGCAATGCGTCAGCAAGACCGGTTTGTGCGGGCAGAATCCAGGAACCTGCGGGGAAATCCGTGGCGCCCACGGTGAAGCTCTTCTCCGCAATTTCGACATTGAATTTCGCCAGCGCGTAGCGTGCAGCCAGCAAACTTTCTTGCCCCGTATCGCGCAAAAGAAAAATCGGTCCAGCGCCAGAAATAATTCCAGCGATTTTCGGAACTTCAGTTAAAGGCGTTAGCGACGCGGAGCGAATCGAGATGTCCGCTGTCGGAACCGCCTTCAGGTGATAGTTGTTTGGAAAATTCCACGAAAGATCGTCGTATGGCTCTCCGCCATCTTTTGGATAGTGCTGCGGAGCAAGCAGGTCCACCGCATAGTTGCGATACGGTTGATCGAGCCGCACAACGTATGTCCCCGCCGGGAATTCGCCTTCTTTCACATGAATCGCGGATTGCGAGCGACCCACTTCAATATGCTGTCCGATCAATCGCGCCACCAGTTGCGCAACGCGGGCGGGATCGCCCTGATCCGGAGCAATCAAAAACGCGTAGGGCGGCTCCTTCAATCCTTTCTGCCACGAATTAAAACTCTTGGTATAGAAATTCCGCAGCAACTCCTTCGAATTTTTCGCCGCGAAATCAAGCGAAGCCAGGATTCCCGTTTCGTTGTAATTCACATTGTCCCGCGCGGACCAAATGAATTCCGCGGGCGGCGGAACGGGTCGGTACCACTCCGCCGAACGTTCGCCATGATCCAGCTTTCGCTTCATCGTCTCGGCGCTGGCGTTGCCGAATGTTTCGTAACCGCGACCAATGCTGTTGTGATTCATCGCAACGGAATCAAGATAAAGATGGCTGAACGCTTCGCCAAAATTCCAAGTGGAAACTCCCGGCATTCCGAGCGCCGTCATCGCCTGCACGTCATGAAATCCTTGCTCCAGGAATTCCGTGTATGTAATCGGATCAATGTTCGGATTGTACGGACCGGTGCCATTCCAGGACATCAGCAGCGCGACGGCTTCATGTAAATCGTGAACGACTGTCGGGTGCCATTCATGAAACATCCGGTGAACGGCTTTTGTTGTTTCGTGCGTCTGCTGATGCGCGTCACGGTTGATGTCCACGAACGCATATTTCGACCAATACGGCGGCGATTGCCGCGGCAGATTCGCGTAATCGGTTTTGCCCTTCAAATACGCGTAAAACCATTCCGCAACTTTGTCGCGCCCGTCCGGATTGCACACGGGATTGATCAGAACGACCAGATTCTCGCGAATCTGCCGGATCATCGGCTGCTCGGAAACCGCGAGCCTGTAGGCAAGTTCAAGAACCGATTCCGTCGAGCCTGTCTCATCGGAATGTAGTCCAGCATTCAGGTAATAAATTGGCCGGTTCGATGCGAGCAGTTTTTCCGCGCTGGCAGAGTCAACTTTCCTTGGATCGGCAAGGGTCGCCGTCGCAACTTTTAGTTGCTCGAGATTCCTTATTCCGGTTTCGTCTGCAATCGCAATCATCACGATGCCGCGACCCTCTTCGCTGCGACCAATCGTGAAAAACTTCACGCGCGGAGAATTTTCGGCCAGCGCGCGAAAGTACGCTTCGGATTTCTCGGAATTCGCAAGTTCGCCCGGGGCGCCCATGATGCGTCCGAAGAATTTCTCCGGCGAAGGGACTGTGCTCGAAGCAGGAACATAAGAAACCCAAGGAGAAAGAAAACGCGCTTCCGTCGTAGCTTTCGCGATCGCTTCCGTTGTGCCAGGTTCCGGAGTGTCCGCGATTGTGTCCGTTTTTTGCCCTGCGGCAATTTGTGCAAACAAGAAAAATATCAGTGCGACAAAATATTTCATTAATGTCTCCACTCGCCGCTTCTGTGCGCAAAGTTTGGGCGCGTGGAATTTACTATCTCCCGCAAAACTCGGCAACCGTGTCGCGAATTGCGTTACTCGAATGTGCCTTTTCGGAAACATCGAAAATTCCCACTTTGACGTTCCTTGCAGTTGAGACTAAACAAGAAGTTGAGATAGTCTGGTTTGTCGCTCTGCGAGTGGGGTCTGGGGGAAAAATGAATCGCAGCTTTATCGCTATTTTGGCTGCCGTGTTTCTCGCCGCCGGCGGCACGCTCGCGTACGCGTTTCAGCAACGACTCAAAACCACTGCAGATTTTGATAACGAAATTCGCCTCGCACAGGAACAAGCCGCATCCATCCACGAAAAAACCGTCGTTCCGACGGACCAACGAGTTCGCGCCGGAGAAAATTTCACCGCAGTGCTACAGAAATTTGGACTGTCTCCGGAAGAGGCGGCGGGCGCTTCCGCAGCCGCGCAGCGCGCATTTAATTTACGGCAGGTGCGCGCGGGAAACACGATCACGGTGGGGCGCTCCATCGAAGGCGCCTTGCGCGAGATTGACTACAAGATTGATTCCGACCGGATGCTGAAGATTACTCCGGAAGATAAAGGATACTCGGCACAAATCAGGGAAATTCCTTCGCATACGGAAGTTGTAGTGGTGAGTGGAAAGCTCGAAGACTCGCTTTTCAACGCGGTGGAAGACGCCGGTGAGACGGCCGAACTGGCGATGCGGCTTGGGCAGATTTTTGGGTACGACCTGGATTTTTATACTGACCCGCGCAAGGGCGATACGTTTCGCGTCGTCCTGGAAAAAAGGAAATACGCGAACGGACAGACCGCCGCGTATGGAAAAATCTTCGCCGCGGAATACGACAACAGCGGAAGAAAATATCAAGCGCTACTTTTTCACGATCCCGCGGGGCAGCCGGGCTATTACACTGCCGATGGAAAATCGCTGCAAAAGGCTTTTCTGCGTTCGCCCTTGAAATTTGGCGCGCCGTTGACTTCGCATTTCAGCAAGGCACGGTTTCATCCGATTTTGAAAACGTATCGCGCGCACATGGGCACGGATTACGGAGCGCCCATTGGAACTCCCGTGCAAACCATCGGCAGCGGCCGAGTGATTTTCGCTGGGCGCAAAGGCGGTGAAGGGAACATGGTTCAGGTCGCGCACGCGAACGGCTACGAGACGATGTACCTGCATCTTTCCAGAATGTTCGTGCGCGCCGGAGAGCGCGTGGAAATTGGAAAAACGATCGGGCTGGTTGGAAGCACGGGACTTTCGACCGGGCCGCATCTTGATTTCCGCATTTTGCAAAAAGGGCAGTACAAGAATTTTGAAAAGCTGGGGCTGCCGCCTTCCGATCCCGTTTCCAAGAAGAATTGGCCGGAATTTGCGGGCCTCCGCGAAAAGTGGCTGCCGCTGCTGAAGAATCCGGAACTGTTGCAGGCCAATGCGTCTTCCAACGGCGCGGCTACGAGCCCCGCGAACGCCGCCCAGTAATTCTTCGTTTCGTTTTTCGTTCATCTCCCGAATCTAGTAAATGACGGGCATGCGGCCGTAGTCGGCGGCGGAGGCTTCGTCCTTTGCGCGGATTACGAGAAGCGTGCGGTCGTCGTGCGCGGGCGCCGAGCCGCTGAATTCATCGGTGGCGAGAAGAATCGCGCCGGAGATGTCTTCGACGGAATCGTTCGGCGAAGTATTAGCGAGGATGGAGTTGAGGCGCTCGGCACCAAATTCTTCGTGCTTGGGATTTTCCGATTCCACGATACCGTCCGATGCGAAGACCACAAGATCGCCTGGCTGCAGATCGAGAGTCAAAACTTCGTATTCGGATTCCGGCAAGAGACCAAGAGGCACGCCTTCCACGATGAGTTCTTCGACTTTGCCGTTGCGCACGAGCAAGGGATGAGGAGCGCCAGCGCTGGCGATGGTCAATTGATGAGCGTTCGCGTCGTAGAGCGAGAAGACCATAGCGACGAAGCGCGCATCCAGGCGGACGGCGTAGAGCCGGCGATTCAACATGCCGAGCATTTCCGCCGGAGGACAAGGATGCTCGACGGCGTGTTCGCGCAAAACACCCATTGCAAGTGAGCCGTAAAGTGCAGCGGGAGTGCCTTTGCCGGAAACGTCGCCAAGAACCAGGGCGAGGCGGCCGTTGCCATAAGGAAGAAAATCGTAGAAATCTCCACCGAGTTCGCGCGCGGGAACGTACGAGGCAGTGACGTCAAGGCCGGGAACTTCACGGGCGCCGCGCGGAAGAAGCTGGCGCTGAATTTCGCGAGCGGTGTCCAGTTCGGCGGTGAGACGCAACTCGTTGCGGCGCGCTTCTTCATAGAGGCGTGAATTCTCGAGGGCGATGGCGATGTACGGAGCAAGAGCGGTAAGCATGCGCTCATGCTCCGCGCTGAAAGCGTGGGGTTCGGTGGATTCCATGTCGAGAACGCCAATGAGACGATCCCGCAACAAAAGGGGAATGACGAGCTCAGAACGGACGCGAATTCTTGTCTCACACGTAATGTAGCGCGGCTCTTCGAGAACATCCGGAACACGGATGGATTTGCGGTCGGCGGCAGCGTTACCGGTTACGCCTTCGCCGAGCGACACGCGAAAGCGCGCGGGAATGGTGTTCTCGTAGTGCATGGCGAAAACGCCTTCGAGAAGCTGCGTCTGGTCATTCCAAAGCATGACGGTGAAAACGTGATAGTTGACGAGTTTCTTGACGTGTTGAGCGATGCCGCGAAGGAGCTCTTCGCGATCGAGAATGGCGGTGAGCTCGCGGCTGACGTCGTAGAGGAGCGTGAGCGTTTTGGCTTGCTCAGGGAAGGAGAGCAAAAAGGATTGCGGCACCTGGTCGGTGTCGTTGAGCGTAGGAACGGGCGCGAGTTTAGCGGATTCATCCATTGAAGCTGGAACCTATTTTGACTTAGATGTCTGGAGAAGCAAGTAGTTGATATTGAGTGGCGCGTACTGAGCGGTGACCGGCGAGCAACGGCAAGTGAAGGAGAATTCGAGGCGCTAGATCCGGCCGCGAATAGGGAGGGGTATATGCCACTCTTTCTGCAGCTGCTGATTCCAAAGGGTTTTAAGCCGTGTGTTTTGTAACTGCAGATTACAAAGGGGTTAGAAGGCGAATTTTTGTAACTGCAGCGGGAAGTGCGCGGTCCGGATGTTGGTATGATTCTGGCTGTTAGTCCTCAGCCAGGCGGGCAACGTAAAAAGACGCTGTGCGTGTCGATTTGCGCGGCCTTCCTTCGACACCTAGATGGAGGTTAGGTTCAGGTAATCCAAAAAGCCTGATAACCCAGCTTCGAACAGGAAACTACAAGGAGATTTGACGATGCGATTCATGGTGATAGTCAAGGCGAGCAAGGAGTCGGAAGCAGGCGTTCTGCCAAGCAGGGAGATCCTTGTCGAGATGGGGAAGTTCAACGAGGAGCTGGTAAAGGCTGGGGTGAAGCTTGCAGGCGAGGGGCTCCAAGCGAGCTCGAAGGGGGCCCGCGTGCGGTTCGAAGGAAAGAAACGAACGGTGATTGACGGGCCTTTTGCCGAAACCAAGGAGCTGATCGCTGGCTTCTGGCTGTGGCAAGTGAAATCGAAAGAGGAGGCAATCGAGTGGTTGAAACGCGCTCCTTTCGACGGCGGCACCGAGGTGGAGATTCGGCAAGTATTCGAAGCTGCGGACTTCGGCCCCGAGTTTACGCCCGAGCTCAGGGAGCAGGAGGAGCGGCTGCGCGAGCAGGCTAAGAGGCAGAAGGCGTCCTGAGGCCGTAGTTGGCCGAGGCGGAAGTCCCCTTCGAAGTTCCTCGCGGCAACGAGCTAAGCGCCCGTCTGTCGCCGGTGTTCGAAGTCTTCTACGTGATCTTTAGTGAAGGCTACTCTGTGACAGCGGGCGTAGAATCGCGTCAGCGATTGGAGGTTGTCATGCGCTTGTTTGCGTTGTTGGGATTACTTGCTGTCTTTCTTGATTTTCCTGCTACAACGTTTAGCCAAGGGTCTAGCCAAGGCGATACAAACCAACAGCCTGACATCGGCAGATCCGGCACTGATTTCATGAAGATTTGTTCCAATGCTGTAGGTGCAATTGACAGCAATCCCCAGCACATCCAGAACGATGCGACCTGTTTGGGGTGGGTGGAAGGATTCGTCGATGGCCTTACAGTGCATGAGGAGTTGTTAGGCGTGCCAAAGGCAGACAGACTTGTCTGCATTTCCCGAAACGTAACGAACATCCAGGTGGTTCACGCAATCAAGAAATATGTTGGTGCTAACCCTGACAAAGCGCACCGCTCAACCCGCCTTGTGGCGTCTGTGGCTCTAGCACAGGCGTTTCCTTGTAAGCGAGCGAAATGAAGCTGCAAGAGTGGGTAGTGGGTCAGTTTGCAGAGAACCGCGAACCAAAGAAAAGGGTATGGGTCAAGATTCGTTGAATTTAGAGAAGACCGGCCTGTCCGCTTGTTGAATGGTTTGTTGTTCGCGCTGCGTGGGGAGGCAGTTGGGATAGTTACGCTGGAGGAAGGCGATGAGGCGTTCTCGGACGAAGCAGCGCAGGTCAAAGGCGGCGGAAGCGTTGTTGGCGCTCATGATGGCGCGGAGTTGCATGGTGCGTTCGGTGAAATCTGTGACCTGAAAAGCGGCTGTGCGGGAGTTCCAGAGTTTCGTTTCGCGCAGGATGCGGTTGAACTCCTCGCGGACGGGCTCGATGGGAAGGGAATAATCCACGTAGAGAAAAACAGTGCCGATGATTTCGGTGGTGGTGTGACTCCAGTTCTGAAATGGCCTTTCAATGAAGTAGGTGAGAGGAACGATGAGACGGCGGAGATCCCAGAGACGCACGACGACGTAGGTGGTTTCGATCTCTTCGATCCAGCCCCATTCGCCCTCGACGACGACGGAATCGTCAATGCGAATCGGTTGCGTGAGAGCGACCTGCAGACCGGCGATGACGCTGGCGAAGGTGGAGCGCGCGGCCATGCCGACAACGAGTCCGGCGACTCCGGCGGAAGCGAAGATGCTTGTGCCGATCTGGCGGGCGTTGGGGAACGTCATGAGCATTACGGCGAGCGTGACGATGATAATCAGGACGACGGCGACGCGCTGAATGACAAGAGTTTGCGTACGAATGCGGCGGGCATGAAGGTTGTCCTCAACGTCAATGGAATTACGGAAGATGAGCAGGCTTGAAATGACCTGTATACCGATGATAAAGGCCCAGCCGATTGCCGCGATGAGGCAGAGATTGAGAGCTCTTTGAAAATAGGCGATAGCGCGGTCCGAGAGGGGAGTGAGCGGCACGGCGGCAGTTAGCGCGAGAAGAGGGAAAATATAGCGAGCGGCGGTTTTGGTGTTTTCGAGCAGAAGGCGAGACAGACTGCCGGGCTTACCGTGAATAAAGCGTTGCAAGAGCCAGTAAAGAAGAAATTGAACAAGGAAGCCAACGGCGATGGCGCCCACGAGAATCGCGGTGCTAAGGACGGAGACGCGGATGTCCTGCCAGGCGTAGGAGGTGAGAGACAGACTTGCGCTCATTGGTTAGCCGATTATCGAAGAATCGGGCTCGAGGGCGGTATCGGTAGAATACCTGACCTTAATTGAGATGACTATTGCAGAGCGTAGATGTTGCCGTCGGTGGTGCCAAAGATGACGGTATCGCCGGCGACTGCGGGAGAAGACAGCACGGAGCCTATGGCAAACATCTTGTAAACGCCGGAAACCATGTCGTCGTAAAAAAAGTCGAAGAAGGCGGCCTCGTATTTCGGGGAACCGTCTTCTTTGGTGTAGGTTGCTGCATTTTTCTTAGCGCCATCGGTATCGAAGGACCAGGCGAGTTTTTGCGTTTTCAGATTGATGGCGAGAAGGCGGCCCTGGTGCGAGCCGATGTAAGCGAAATCTCCGGAGATGGCCGGGGAGGAAAACATCGGCCAGTGTTTGAAGTCGAGAGAGAAGACAGGGGCGCCGGTTTTTGCGTCCAGGGCGTGAAACAGGCCGGTGTCTGACGTGGCGAAATAGACTTTGCCATCGCGCACGGCGGGTGACGAGATGACCCAGGAGCCTTTGTTGGAAAAGGCCCAAAGTTGTTTGCCGGTCGTGGCGTCAACCGCATAGAACTTGGAGTCGCGGCAACCGAAATATACGACACCATCGACGACGGCAGCAGAGGATTGAATGCCTTGCTGGTTGTGTGTGCCTGGATCTTCGCCAGTCTTGAAGCGCCACTTTTCTTTGCCGGTGGCGGCGTCGAGTGCGTAGAAGTAGCTATCCCAACTGCCGATGTAGAGCGTTCCATTGGCCAACGCCGGGGAGCCGTGGATGACGTCACCGGCCTTGAATCGCCATTTCATGGTCCCCGCGGAGGCGTCTATCGCATACACATTTGCGTCGCCGGAGCCGAAGTAAACGAGGCCGTCCGCCACCATGGGAGAAGAAAGGAAAAAATCGAAAGGATCGGGCATCAGTTCGGCGGCGGGTTCCGCACCATGAAGATGCTTCGCGGCAAAGCGTCGCTCGCCATCGGTTTTGAATTTCCATTTGAGTTTACCGGTTGCGGCGTCGAGGCAGTAGAGGTTGCCGTCGTAGCTTTCGAAGAAGACCGAGCCGTTTGAAACGGCGGCTGAGGAAGAGATGCGGCCTTCGGTTTCGAATTTCCATTTCATAGCGCCGGCGACGAGATCGAGCGCGTAGAAATTGTGGTCGCTGCTGCCGACGTAAACGGTGTCGCCACTGACGACGGGCGAAGAGAGAACCGGGCCTTTTGCACGGAACTGCCATTTTACTTTGTGAAACTCGGGGACTCCGGGCGCGTTGAAGAGGCCGGTGCGAGCCGGGTTCGAATGAAAAAGCGCGTCCTGGGCATAGAGACTTCGCGCTGAAGCCAACGCGAGTACGGCGATCGAGAAGGCACACTTCCGGCGAAGGGCGAGAGAAAAGGGCATTGAGCAACCTCTGTTGGGGGATAGACGCAAAGGCTGGCGATTCGTTTTTCTAAAAGGGGCTAAATTTCGAAAAGTATGGTCGAGGAACGCGGAGGATCTATATCAACAGCTTTTAGCTTCTCGCAAAGCGTTCGCTGTGATTGCAGCTGAGGTCCTTCGCGAATCTTCGTGGATGCGGTCCCCTCGGCTTCGCTCGGGGCAGGCAGGATGACAAAACAGGAGACAGCGGTGTTGCGGTGAAGCCTTCGCCAAAGCGGACGGACGGGAACGGACTTGGGCGGATCGTTGGTTGCTGAAATGTGGCGCAACATGTTGCGCCCCGTACGAGCGTGAGGAGAGTTACTTAGCTTCGACGCGCCAGGTGTCGCCGGACCGGAGGAGCTTTGCTAGGTCGCCCGGGCCGCGCTTGGAGAGAACGTCCTTCAATTGTTCGTGAATGACGTCTTCGTAGCGCGGGACTTCGTCCCAGGCGCGGAGGACACCGATGGGAGTTGGAAACCCTTCGCGGTGCTCCATGTGCGAGAGAAGAAACGCGTAAGAGGGCCGCGGATGATGTGCGTCGTGAACGAAGAGATCGGCCTCGGTGATGCCGTTGCCCAGCTGAACGACTTCGATGTCGCCGTCAGGCTTGCGGCGGATGCCTTTGTCGCGATTTTTTCCGAAGATGAGCGGCTTGCCGTGCTCGAGCTGGACGATGTGCTCGCTGCGGGCGTCTTTTTCGGTGAGAGAGAACCACGCACCGTCATTGAAGATGTTGCAGTTCTGGAGGATTTCGATGAAGGCGGAGCCTTTGTGCTCGGCGGCTTGCTTGAGAGTGTCTTTGAGGTGGCTCTGGAAGACGTCCACGGAGCGCGCGACGAAAGTGGCTTCGGCGCCGATGGCGAGCGAAATCGGATTGAAGGGGCGATCGAGCGAACCGAATGGGGTGGACTTCGTCTTTTTGTTGAGTTCGGACGTCGGCGAATACTGACCTTTTGTGAGGCCGTAGATGCGGTTGTTGAAGAGCAGAATTTTCAGGCCGACGTTGCGGCGGAGCATGTGAATGGTGTGGTTGCCGCCGATGGAGAGAGCGTCACCGTCGCCGGTGGCGACCCAGACTTCGAGGTCGGGGCGAATTATTTTGAGACCGGTGGCGACCGCCGGTGCGCGGCCGTGAATCGTGTGGAAACCGAACGTATTCATGTAATACGGGAAACGGGACGAGCA
Organism: Candidatus Sulfotelmatobacter sp.; assembly: GCA_035567915.1. Lineage (GTDB taxonomy): Bacteria > Acidobacteriota > Terriglobia > Acidiferrales > UBA7541 > Acidiferrum. Next base: position 56,347 of record DATMPA010000005.1, read on the forward strand.
GCCGATGCCGGAGATGACTACGAAATTCTCACGCTTGATGCCGAGTTCAGGAAAAACGGACTGGACGGCGGACAGAATGGCGTAGTCGCCGCAGCCGGGGCACCAGCGGACTTCCTGGTCGGTTTGAAAGTCTTTTTTTGTTAGGACGGGCAAAGTTGCCGTGGTCATTTCAGTCTCCAAAATCACCGATCTAAAGATCGGCCCCTACAAGAGTCTTCGCATTTTGCGCCGAGCTAATTGCTACGTTGAGATCCTTCGCGAATCTTCTTGGATGCGTTCAGGATGACAACACGTCTTACACATCGAGGAGCTCTTCGATTTTTTGTTCGAGCTCGGACTGCTTGAACGGGCGGCCCTGAATTTTGTTGAGGCCGATGGCGTTCACCAGAAATTTTGCGCGCAGCAGCCAGAGAAGCTGGCCCATGTTGAGTTCGGGGACGAGAACCTTCTTATAGCGCTTGAGAATATCGCCGACGTTCGACGGCAGCGGATTTAGATGACGCAAGTGGAGATGGCCAATGTGTTTGCGACCGTCTTGTTTTTCGCGCTGCGCGTTTACAGCAGCCGTGATTGCACCGTGCGTTGAGCCCCACGCGACGATGAGAAGATCGCCTTCGGGATCGCCTTCGGGAATGGCAAGAGGAATATCCTGCGCGATGGCGTCGACTTTTGCGGCGCGCAAGCGAACCATGTTTTCGTGATTGAGCGGCTCGTAATTGATGTTGCCGGTAACGTCCTGCTTTTCGAGACCGCCGATGCGATGTTCGAGGCCGGGAGTTCCTGGGATAGCCCAGGGACGCGAAAGCGTTTGCGGATCGCGGCGATAGGGCTTGAAGTCCACGGGATTGGTTTCGAATTTGACGGGGATGTCTGGAATTTCACTGAGTTCGGGAATGCGCCAGGGCTCCGCGCCGTTGGCGAGGTAGCCGTCGGAAAGAATGATTACGGGAACCATGTATTTCACGGCGATGCGTGAGGCTTCGATGGCGGCCCAGAAGCAATCGCTCGGTGTGGCGGGAGCGACGACCGGAATCGGCGCTTCGGAGTTGCGTCCGAAGAGAGCTTGCAGCAAATCGGCTTGCTCGGTTTTTGTCGGGAGGCCGGTGGAAGGTCCGCCGCGCTGAATGTCGCAGACGACGAGAGGAATTTCTACGGCGACGGCGAGACCCATGGCTTCTGTTTTGAGAGCCATGCCGGGACCGGATGTGGTGGTAATCGCGAGCGCGCCTGCATACGCGGCGCCGATGGCGCTTGTCACGGCGGCGATTTCGTCTTCAGCTTGGAAGGTGATGACGCCGAAATCTTTGTATTGCGAAAGTTCGTGAAGAATGTCCGATGCGGGCGTGATGGGGTAGCTGCCCTGGAAAAGCCGGAGGCCAGATTTTTGCGAAGCGGTGACGAAACCGAGAGCGAGCGCCTGATTGCCGCTCAGATTGCGGTAGAGACCTGGCGCTAGCTTCGCGGGCGGAATTTCGTAACTGATTTGAAATGCTTCGGTGGCTTCGCAGTAGGCGTAGCCGGCTTTCATGGCGAGCTTGTTAGCTTCGACGAGGAGCGGCTTTTTGGCGAACTTGGATTCGATCCAGCGGACGGTGGAGTCCATGGAGCGGTTGTAGAGCCAATAGCACATGCCGAGAGCGAAGAAATTTTTGCTGCGGCTGACGGATTTGGCGTCCATGCCTAGATGTTCGAGGGCGGTTTTGGTTAGGCGCTCGAGTTCTACGGCGAAGAGGCGGTACTTATCGAGCGAATGATCCTCGAGGGGGTTCGAAGTCATTTGCGCTTTGCGAAGGTCGTTTTCCGCGAAGGCGTCTGAATTGACGATGAGGATGCCGTTGGCTTTGAGGTCGGCGACATTTGTTTTTAGCGCGGCCGGGTTCATGGCGATGAGGACATCTACCGAATCGCCGGGCGTGAAGATTTCGTTCGAAGAAAAATGGAGCTGGTAGCCGCTGACGCCGGGGAGTGTGCCTGCAGGGGCGCGGATTTCGGCGGGGAAATCCGGGAACGTGGCGATGTCGTTGCCGTAGAGCGCGACGGTATTGGTGAACTGGCTGCCGGTGACCTGCATGCCATCGCCGGAGTCACCGGCAAAGCGGATTACGGCGCGGTCAATGACTTCGCGCTTGGTCTTAGGCAGAGGTATATCGGTGGTTGTGGCCATTCCGGTTTGAAACTCCCCCAAACCACAAGGATAACACAAGGAAACGGCTGGAGATGCAGCGTGCGGTGAGGGACAACAACGAGAATTTTGATGGAATGAATTGAGAAAAAAGATAGAGATGCGAAGTTAGCGGGCGGCTTCGGCGGCGGCTTTGAGGAAGCGGGAGCGGTAGCCGATCAGGACACCAAGGATTGTGAGGGAGAAAACTAGGCCGAAGATCAACATCACCCGGAGAAATGAATCGGAAAACATCGAAAAGCCGGCGGGGAGCGCGGGGCTTTTTGCTGCCATCTGTTGCATGACCTCGTGGAAGCTATTCAAGAAATTGGGACTGGAAATGGTAGCAATTCCATTCAGGAAGAAGACCGCCTGAAAGAAGACGACGAAATGCAGAGCGAAGGGCTTGAGTCGAATAAGGCCGATTGCGGCTACGCCATAGAGCATCGCGAGGATTGACAAGATAACTTTTCCGGTCCACGGGCTGAAGGTAAGTCCAAAAAAGAAGAAAGGCATGGTCGGCAGGTTCGGTAAAAGTAGGATCAGGGGCGTTGATACCGCCGAGGAGAGTAGAAGTCCGGCGACAATGAGCAGGGGCAGGGGGCAGGATGGCTTTTGGGGCTTCGCGGGAACGGCTGCGGTCTGGGGAGCGGGGAAACCAGACGCGTCCATCGCCATGGAGGGCATATCGAATGCAAGAGGAGTCTTGTATGCGGACACGATGCGAGGACGCGTAAAAAGAATGAGCCACCAAACGCCGACTGCAAAGGGAATCGCGTAAAAGACAAAAAGGAAGAATTTCATGAAGACAAGAAATGGGCCCGCGTCTTTTATGTCCGGCATGCTCTGCGGCATGACGCTCATTACAAAAAACACGGCTACACAGGAAATCGCGCAGAAGAAGGCCATTAAACCAGCCCAGATGAGAATCGTGATGCGTGCCCAGTTACGACGGCGCAAGACGTTGATGGCGACGACGAGTTCGCCGATGGCAACTATAAGAATGAAAAGCCAGACGACGGCAGCGGCCGCTCGCGTTTCTGGCGGCAGAGCGGCGCGCCTTGAGCCGGATTCGAGGTTCGGCTGGGCGATGAGAAATATCTGCATCAGTACACCGAACAAAATGCCGACGGAAGCGAAGAGAATCGCTACGACACCGGCGGCGGTTACGGCGGGGAGGGATTCGCGTTGGGGGAGCATGAAAGCTGTATATCACTTTTGGAAATGAGGGGAAACTAGACTACGCGGCCTTGTGTCCAGAAGATTCGGCGGCGGCTTTGAGAAAGCCTTTGCGGTAGTAGAGAAGGCCGACGACGAGGAGGAGGGTGGGAACAACGCTGAGAATGGCGGTGAGCCAGTAAGGGAAGATGAAAGCAGTAGGGTCGTTGATGGTGGAAGGGAATTGGAGAAAGAGAAGGCATTCGCGGATGTATGCGGGGTAACTAGGGCTGAGTTGGCTGAAGAAGAGGCTGACGGTCCAGAAAACGTGGATGACGAGCGTAGCGTCGTAGCCCCAGCGCTGGAGCTTGAGAAGGCCAACGCCGCAGGCGAGGAAGACGATGAGGTTGATGGCCCAAATCCAACTGCTGGCTGGCGCGTAGAAAATGTGCGTGAAGAGCATGGCAGGAATTCTGCCGAGGACAAGCGGCCAGGAAAGCGCGCTTAGCGCCGAAGAGATAATCATGAGCCAGGCGAGAAGAGCGATGGGAGGAGGACACGCGGGCTTTTGGGGAACTACTGGCGCTACGGAAGCTACGTTTGCAGAGAATTGGGCGACGACGCTTTTTTGGGAGAAAAGAAAGATCCACCAAATCGCGAGACAGAAAACAAAGAGGTAGACCAGCAAGAGGCGGATGAAATCGCTCCTATTGCCTGCGGGAATGTCTACACCCAGCCTTGTTGGGAGTACAAGCCCGAAAATAAACACCAGTGGAACCAATATGCCGAAGGCGCAGAAAAACGCGACGATGGCGGCGAGAGCGATGGCCGCGATGCGTGCCCAATTACGGGCGTGGAAAAGACCAGCTGCCACCAAGACGCCCAGCATTCCGGCGGCGGAAACAATGCAGAGGATTGGAAAGAAATAGTTGTACGGAAATTCGGGAGGCAGGTCCGCCTTGATCGTGACGGCGAGGAGCGCGAAGAAAAGGATGTGAACAAGACTGAGCAGAAGAATGGAGCTGGCGGCGATGCGGACGGCCGGGGTCAGTGAAGGCATCGAAGGAAATGTACAGCAAAAGGAGCGAATGCGGATTCAGGAAACAATAACGTAAAAGGATGCAAAAAGAAGGTTGACGTTCGCTTTCTTTTCGCCTAGAGTGACTGTGGAAAACTCGGGAAGACGAAAAGTCGAGGAGGCACCCATGGCCCTCACCAAACGGCAAAAGGAAGTGCTCGATTACCTGGTGGCGTTCGAAACGAAGCACGGATACGCGCCAAGCTTTGAAGAGATCGGCAAGGGCCTGAAGCTGACGTCGCTGGCAACGGTGCACAAGCACATCACCACGCTTGAGAAGAAGGGATTCATCCGGCGCGGCTACAACCAGAGCCGCTCGATCGAAATCGTGCAATTGCCGAAGCCGGTGAGGGAACAAGTGCTGGAACGCAAGGTGCAGGAGCTGCAACTGCTCGGGCGAATCGCGGCGGGCCGTCCGCTGGAAGCGGTGGAAGAGCGGGAAACGATTTCGCTGGGCGATTTTGCGCGCGGCGCGAATTCGTTTGTGCTGCAAGTGAAGGGAAGCTCCATGATTGAGGATCACATCATGGACGGCGATTTTGTGGTGTGCGAGCAGACGCAGGTAGCGAACGCGGGAGATATTGTTGTAGCGCTCGTAAATGGGGAAGAGGCGACACTAAAACGCTTCTACCGCGAGGGAGCGGGCAAGATTCGGCTGCAGCCGGCGAATTCTGAAATGGCACCGATCATGGTGAATGCAGCGGACGTGAAGATTCAAGGGCGCGTGATCAGCGTTTTGCGGAAATACTAGGCCCTGGCCCGAAAATCCCAGCGCTCGGATACGATGGTTTCTTGTTGTGGCTTCGCTTCCTCACTTTTCCTGAAACCTGAACGCCCAACCAAACATCGAAAACCTGTAAGATTACTGCCCGCGCCTGACTGAGCGGGCGGCGCCACTTATTTGCCATAGCTGTACTCCGGACAAGAAGGAATCCCCATTGCCAGAACAGCGTGAAGTGATCGTAGTTGTGGAACCCGATGCGAGCCAAAGGGCGACGCTCGCGGAGTTGCTGAACTCCTCTGGTTACGAAACGAAACTCGCCGATTCCCAGGCGGAAGGCTTCCGGTTGGTGCGAGAGTCCGCAGTGGACCTCTTCATCCTCCGCGCCGATTTGATGGATTTGCAGTGTTGCAATGCGCTGGCAGAAATCAAGGGCGCAGCGGCCACTGCGCAGACGAAGGTTTTGCTTTTGCTTGGTGGAGCGGCCACGGAACGTGCGCGCGGCCTGGACTTTGGAGCGGATGACGCGCTCTCCGCGCCGTTGGACACGACGGAGTTCCTCGCGCGCGTGCGGACTTTGTTGCGCCAAAAACATGCGGCCGAAGCACTGGCGCGACAGGTGGAGATTGCGGATCAAGGCCGCGAAATGGCGCAGACGGCGCTGCAAGCCGTGGCCGTCACGGAAAAAATGACGCGCGATGCGTTTTCACTGGATCGTGCGCTGAAGATCGGCGTCGCGACGTTGTTTGTCATTGCACTCATAATTTCCGGAATTTTCCTTTTGTTTTCGCGAAAGGCCGAGAAAGAGACGACGCTGGCGCACATGGTAATCGCGCAGCTCCAGCAGGGTTTGAAGTCGCAAAATCAATTAATGGCGGAGACAAAGCAGGCGCGTGAGGACCTCGCGAAAAGCGATTTGCAGCTACAAAAAGAGGAATTGCAACGGAAGTCGGATGAGCTGAAACAAAAGATGTCGGCGGGAGGCGGGGACACCGGCGAACTGCAAAAGCAACTTGCAGAAACGAACAACAGGCTGCAACGCGTGCAGGGTGATTCGGAAGCGGCAGAGGGAGTCATTCGCACTTACGCGCCCAGCGTTTGCCTTCTGCATGTTTCCGTTGCGTTCCGCGAGAAAAACAGCGGAAAGCTGCTGCGGTATGCTGGCATTACGCCGGCGGGGGAACCGCTGAAGGACAGCGACGGGAACATCGTCTATTCCTTGGATGGACGCGCGCCGGAAGTGCGGGAGGATTATTTCGGAACGGGATTTATTGTTGGCGACGGAAAGATCCTGACGAATCACCACGTGGCGCAGCCCTGGTGGAAGAATGAAGAAATGGAAGCGGCGCTGAAACAGGGTCTGGAGCCGGGGATTGCAGAGATGGCGGCGTATTTTCCTGACTCGTCGAGTGCAATTCCGGTGGATGTGGTGCAGATCTCCAGCGATGCAGATCTGGCGCTGCTGCATGGAGATTTGAGCAGTTTGAAGCGGCCGACGCTGCGGCTTGACGGGCGAAAGGAAGCGGCGATTAGCGGGCAGTCGCTGATTTCGCTGGGATATGCGACGGGTTTGAGCGCGATTCTCGCGCGGGCCGGCGACGATACGGTGGATCAAATTCTGAAAGTGAGCGGCGGCGATCCGAAATTGGTGATAAGCGAATTGGCGAAGCGAAAGTTGATCCGTCCGCTGGTGACGCAAGGGCACATCGGTGACGTGTTGGCGGACAAGATTGTGTACGATGCGCAGACAACTTCGGGCGGATCGGGTGGTCCTCTGATGAATAGGGAAGGACGCGTGATTGGAGTGACGTTCGCGGTGGTGCGCGGATTTGGCGGATCGAATTTCGGAGTGCCGATCCGCTTTGCCGACCCGCTGCTTAAGCATTGATTGTTGCGTCCGTCAGCCGTAACTCTCGTCGTCACCAAAGAGCCATAGCAGAGCTTCCTCGCGATCGCGAAACACTCTAATTTGTTCTGGCGCCCCGTTCACCTCACGAAAAATCTGAAACATGCGCGCCATGCCGAACATTTCTGAGGTGGGCCCTACCAAACACCTTCTTGCTTGAGGCCCGAAGAAATTGCGCGTGGCCAGCAAGCGAAAGTCCTCTGAAGGTATAGCAACGCGGGTGACAGAACTAAAATCCACAAGTTGGCTGAATGTTGGATCGAAAAAGGGATCGCGCATCAATCGGTTCTGGTGATTCATTACTTCCGGGGTGGTTACTTCACCAGAAGCGGTGGTGAGGATGAAGCGGCGCGGAATATCAATTGTATATTCAATGGGTATGGGCAAGCCTAGGCAGGAGAGGGAAAGCTATCGCACTTACGAAGGAGTAGACAAGTTAGAAACAAGCATGTGGTAATACAGATGCCGCCGCGGAACTTAATGGGCAGAAAAAGAATCAAATCGAAGGGGCCGCACAAAGGAAATTGCTGAAGCCATCAAAACGAACGATGTTGTGCGCTGCGCTGGCTGGCATGCTGATGTTCCTCCTGGCCCGGCCCAGCGGGGCATATTCCGTGCTTTCGCATCAGGCGATTATTGACGCGGCCTGGGAAGAGGATATTAAGCCGGCGCTGATGAAAAAATTTCCAAATGCAACTGCGGACGAACTGAGCGCGGCACAGGCGTACGCGTATGGCGGAGCAATCATTCAGGATTTGGGCTACTACCCATACGGCAGCCACTTTTTCAGCGACCTGACGCACTACGTGCGCAGCGGGGATTTCATTCTGGCACTCTTGCATGACGCAAACGACATTTATGAATACGGCTTCGCGCTTGGAGCTATGGCGCACTACGCGGCGGATAACTACGGTCATCGCATTGGGACGAATCGCGCGGTGCCTATTCTTTATCCCTCGCTGAGAAAGAAATACGGCGACTCCGTGACCTATGAACAAGACAAGCTAGCCCACGTAAAAACAGAATTTGGTTTTGATGTTCTGGAAGTGGCAAAGCAACGCTACGCGCCAGAGAGTTATCATGACTACATCGGTTTCGAAGTGGCGCAGGGTTTGTTGGAGCGGGCATTCTGCGAAACGTACGGGCTGGAGTTGAATTCCATACTGGTGAACGAAAACAAGGCGTTGACCTCCTACCGGCATGCGGTGAGCAAGCTTCTCCCGAAAGCGACGCGCATCGCCTGGCATCTGAAGAAAGACGAAATCAAGGATGACCTGCCGGGAATGACGAAGCGTCAATTTCTTTACAATGTGAAGCGCTCGAATTTCGAAAAGGAGTGGGGCAAAGATTACAAGAAGCCGAGTCCGGGGGAGAGATTCCTTGCGTTCCTTTATCTGCTGCTTCCAAAATGGGGGCGGCTGAAGGTGTTGCAATTCCGAACACCAACGCCGGAAACTGAGCGATTTTTTGAAGCGAGCTTTAATGAGACGCTGGACCGCTACCGCGAGTTGTTGCGCGAGCAACGCAACGGGAATGTAAATCTACAGAATGACAATTTTGATGTGGGCGCCGACACAGGCCCGGGGAAATACAAACTGAACGATAACGCGCATGCCGAGTTGCTGGATAGGCTGGCGGACCAGAAGTTTGCCGGGGTTTCGCCGGCGTTGCTAGCTGAGTTGGAAACTTTCTATGCGGATCCCAGCCTTCCCTTTGTGAACAAGAAAGACCGCAAGGCGCTGGCAAGGCTGCAATCCGCGCTGGAACAATTGAAGGGTCTTAAGAAGCACGAAGTTATTGCAGAAAACCGCTAATTTGATGTGCCGCAGGCCGACGGTCAACGAAAGAATTAAAAGTCTAAGTTCATTCCATCAAAAAAACTGCTGTAGAGCTATAGTGCGGGCGTGAAAGAATGGTCGGCTGCACCCGCCGGAGTGGGCGCGTAAGTATGGCTAAAGGCCGAAAAATCGAGAAGCTACTGGCTGCAAACCGCAGCGAGATTGCAATTCGCATCTTTCGCGCTGCGAATGAATTGGGATTGCGGACTGTCGCAGTGTATTCGAATGAGGATCGGCTGGCGCTGCACCGGTTTAAGGCAGACGAAGCGTATTTGATCGGCAAGGGCAAGGGGCCGGTCGAAGCGTATCTGGACATTGCAGGAATTGTTGCGGTTGCGAAAGAAAAGGGCGTGGATGCGATCCATCCCGGCTACGGATTTTTGTCCGAGAATGCGGCGTTTGCACGGGCGTGCGAAAAAGCGGGAATTGCATTTATCGGGCCGACGCCGGAGTTGCTGGAATTGCTTGGAGACAAGACCGCGGCACGGAGATTAGCTGCGTCGGCGGGAGTGCCGGTCCTGCCGGGGACGGAGAATCCGGTGAAGTCCGCGGCGGAAGCAAGAAAAATCGCGGCGGATATTGGATATCCGGTCATCGTGAAGGCGGCGATGGGCGGAGGCGGGCGTGGGATGCGCGTTGTGCGGGATGAAACGGAACTCGAAGCGCGGATCGAGGAGGCGCAAGGAGAAGCGCGGTCCGCGTTTGGAGACGCTTCAGTATTCTTGGAGAAATATTTGTCGCGAGCGCGGCACATTGAAGTGCAGATCCTTGCGGATCATCACGGGAATCTGCTGCATCTCTATGAACGGGATTGTTCTGTGCAGCGGCGTCACCAGAAAGTGGTGGAGCTGGCGCCGGCGGCGAATTTGCCATCTGGAATTCGCAGCGAGCTTTGCGGCGCGGCTGTGGATTTAGCGCGCAAGGCAAAATACTGCAATGCGGGGACGGTGGAGTTTCTTTACGACGTGGATGCGCAGAAGTGGTATTTCATCGAGGTGAATCCGCGGATTCAGGTGGAGCACACCGTGACGGAAATGGTCACGGGAATTGATTTGGTGCGCGCGCAGATCTTGGTGGCGCAAGGAAACAAACTGCACGAGGAGCCGATGGCGCTGCCTTTGCAGGAAAAAGTGCCTTTGTATGGAGTGGCGCTGCAATGCCGCGTGACGACGGAAGATCCCGAGAAAAATTTCGCGCCGGATTACGGGAAGCTGACGACGTATCGTTCACCCGCAGGATTTGGGATTCGGCTCGATGGAGGGACGGCGTACGCGGGAGCGTCATTGGCTCCTTATTACGATTCCTTGTTAGTGAAGGTTACCGCGTGGGGCACGAATTTGCCGGAAGCATGCCAGCGGATGGACCGTGCGTTGCGCGAATTTCGAATTCGCGGTGTGAAGACGAATATTCCGTTTGTTGAAAACGTGGTGAATCATCCGAAGTTTCGTAGTGGAGAAGTGACGACTGTATTTTTGGAACAGCATCCAGAGCTGTTCCGGTTTCCGAAACGTGGCGACCGCGCGACCAAGCTGCTTTCTTATTTGGGCGACGTGATTTTGAACGGCAATCCCGAAGTGAAAGGGAAAAAAGCGCCAGAGAATTTGGAGGCGGCTACGTTACCGACCGTTCCCGGAATTGAGCCGCCAAGCGGGACGCGGCAATTGTTGAAGAAACTGGGACCAAAGAAATTTGGGGCGTGGGCAAAAAAAGAAAAACGGTTGTTGATTACGGACACGACGCTGCGCGATGCGCATCAATCGCTGATGGCGACGCGGGTGCGTACCTATGATTTGCTGGCGACAGCGAGCGCCGTGGCGCAGCGGTTGCCGAATCTTTTCAGCCTGGAGATGTGGGGCGGCGCGACGTTCGATACTTCGCTGCGATTTTTGCATGAAGATCCGTGGCAGCGGTTGCGCGCATTGCGCGAACGCGTACCGAATATTTGTTTTCAGATGCTGTTGCGCGGAGCAAATGCGGTCGGATACGCGTCGTATCCGGACAATGTGATTCGCGAGTTCGTGAACGAGTCGTACGCTCAGGGGATGGACATCTTTCGTGTGTTCGATTCGCTAAATTCGATTGAGAACATGCGGGTTTCCCTGGATGCCGTGTTGGAAACGGGGGCGGTGTGCGAAGGGGCGATTTGTTATACGGGCGACATTCTGGATAAATCGCGACCGAAATATTCGCTGAAATACTACATCGCGCTGGCAAAGCAGCTGGAAAAAATTGGCGTCCATTTTCTGGCGATCAAGGACATGGCCGGATTGTGCCGGCCGCACGCGGCGTTTGAGCTGGTAAAGCGCCTTAAGGAAGAAATCGAAATACCGATTCATTTTCACACGCACGATACAAGCGGAATCAACGCGGCGTCGGTGCTGAAAGCGTCCGAGGCGGGCGTGGATGTGGCGGATGGGGCGGTGGCTTCGATGAGCGGCGGGACGAGCCAGCCGAATTTGAATTCGATGGTTGCCTCGCTGAGAAACACGCCGCGCGATACTGGATTGGATTTGGAAACGCTGAATGAGTGCTCGGACTTTTGGGAGACGGTGCGGACGTACTACGCGCCGTTTGATTCGGGGCCGAAAGCGGGCTCGGCGCGTTTGTACGAGCATGAAATTCCCGGCGGACAGTACTCGAATTTACGAGAGCAGGCGGCGGCGCTGGGACTTGGACATCGCTGGCGCGAAGTGGAAAAGACGTTTGCGGAAGTGAACCAACTATTTGGTGACATCGTGAAGGTGACGCCGTCGAGCAAAGTCGTTGGCGACATGACGCTCTTCCTGATGGCGAAAGAGATGAAACCGGCGGATGTGTTGAAACGCGACGTTCGCCATGACGTTGCGTTTCCGAATTCTGTCGTGGAAATGTTTTCCGGCGTACTTGGAGTGCCTCCCGGCGGCTGGCCTAAGAAACTGCAGAAGATTATTTTGCGCGGCGAAGCGCCCCTGAAGGGGCGACCGAGCGCGAACTTGCCTCCGGCGGACTTCGCCACGGAAAAGGAAGCGCTGGAGAAGAAAACGGGACATGCGATTTCGAAGGAAGATTTACTAAGTTATTTGCTGTATCCGGAAGTGTTTTCGAAATTTGATAAATTCCGGCAGACATATTCGGACGTGAGTGTGCTGCCGACGCTGGCGTTTTTTTATGGGCTGAAATCAGGGGAAGAGGTAACGATCGAGATTGAAGCGGGAAAGACACTGATCGTGAAGTTTTTGACGGTGAGCGAACCGCATCCTGATGGCACGCGTACGTTGTTTTTTGAATTGAACGGCCAGCCGCGTGAAGTGAACGTGCGCGATAAGGCGCTGCGGGTGGTTGAACGCGCGCACCCGAAAGCGGACGTCGCGGACGCGGGGCAAGTGGGAGCGCCGACGGCGGGGGTGATTACCGGAATTGCCGTGCAGGCGAACCAGACCGTGGAGCGCGGTGCTAAACTAATGACACTGGAAGCGATGAAGATGCAATCGAACATTTATGCGCCAATTGCGGGGCGTGTGCTGAAGTTGCTCGTCGCTCCCGGGCAAAACGTAGAAGCCAAAGACCTGCTGGTGACAATTGCGCCGTGAGCGCTGAACGATTTCGCAAACACGAACAATTTTCTTCACGTTACCTGCGCAATTCGCGCGGGCTGGTGGTGTATCTGCCGCCTGGTTATGATGAACAGCCGGAGCGGCATTTTCCGGTTTTGTATCTGCACGACGGGCAAAATCTTTTTGATGGCAGGACTTCGTACGTGCCCGGAATGGATTGGCACGTCGGTGAATCCGCAGATGCGGCGATTATCAGCAGGCGCGCGGAGCCGATGATTATTGTCGGGATTTATAACACGGGGAAAACGCGCATCAGCGAATACACGCCGACACGCGTGCCGAAGCTTGGCGGCGGGCGCGCGGACCGTTACGGAAAGTTTCTGCTGAATGAGCTGATGCCTTTCATTCAGGCAGCGTATCGCGTGGAACGCGGGCCGTGGCGCACGGGAATAGGCGGGTCGTCGCTCGGCGGACTTGTCAGCCTTTATCTCGGATTACGGATGCCGGACGTGTTTGGAAAAGTTGCAGCCCTTTCACCGTCGGTTTGGTGGAATCACCGTGTAATTCTCCGGTTTGCGCAAGCGAGCACACCCGAGCCTCGGCCGCGCGTCTGGCTCGATATCGGCACGCGCGAGGGGCCGCGCATCGTGGATGATGTGGAAATGTTGCGCGACGCGTTGGTGCACAAGGGATGGCGGCTCGGGGACAACCTGCATTACGAGCGAGTCGAAGGCGCGGAACACAATGAAGCAGCCTGGTCGCGGCGCGTGCGACCGTTTCTGGAGTTTTTGTTTCCCGCAAGCTGATTGCGGCGTATACTGCGCGCCCTGACGTGCACGGTTGTAAGTAGTGCGCTCCCGGTGGAAAAGAATCCCATGGCTGAGCGGCCCCTCACAATCCTCTGCGTAAGTTCCTACGAAAAAGGGCAGGAATTTCTGCGCACCAGCAAGCAGATGGGATGCCGCGTTCTGCTGCTGACCCTGGAAAAATTGCGCAACGGCGATTGGCCTCGAGACGCGATTGATGAAATGCTTTTCATGCCTGAAGAACTCCCGCTTGCTGGCCTGATCAACGCAGTAAGTTATACCGCGCGGTTAGAGAAGATTGACCGCATTGTGGCGCTGGACGAATTCGACATGGAAAACGTCTCAGCGCTACGCGAACACCTGCGCATTCCCGGGATGGGACTCACGACGGTCCGGTATTTTCGTGACAAGCTAGCGATGCGCGCGCGCGCGAAGGAAGAAGGCGTGCTCGTTCCGGAATTCGTGCACGTGCTGAATTATGACGAGCTCCGTGAATTCATGGCTAGTGTTCCCGGACCGTGGCTGTTGAAGCCAAGATCGCAAGCATCCGGCATCGGGATGAAGAAAATTCACGCGCCGGAAGAGCTGTGGCCGTGGCTGGACAGTCTGGGCGACGATCAGTCGTCCTATTTGCTCGAACAATTTATTCCTGGAAGCGTTTTTCACGTAGACAGTGTCGTTAGCGAGCATGAAGTGCTGTTTGCAGAAGCACATGCGTATGGTGCACCACCGCTGGATGTGTCGCATGGTGGCGGCGTATTCACTACGCGTACTTTGCCGCGCGAAGCGAAAGAGACAATTCAGCTAAAGGACATGAATCGCAATTTGATGCACGTGCTGGGGCTGATGCGCGGCGTGACGCACGCGGAATTCCTGAAGGCGCATGCGACAGGAAAGGTTTATTTTCTGGAAATTGCGGCGCGCGTCGGCGGTGCGTACATTTCGGACCTTGTGGAAACTGCAACGGGAATTAATTTGTGGCGGGAATGGGCGAAGCTGGAAGTGGGAGCTGGCAAGGTGCCGTACCTACTCCCGGAAACAACACAGAGTTATGCCGGTGTGATTCTTTCGCTGGCGCGGCAGGAAGACCCGGATACCTCGTCTTACAAAGACCCTGAGATCGTTTATCGCGTGAAAAAATATCACCACGCAGGATTTATTTTGAAATCCGACCGAGAAGAACGTGTGCGCGAACTTCTGGACTCGTACGCAAAGCGATTTGCCAACGACTTTCTGGCGAGCCAGCCCGTGCCGGACAAGCCGACTTCCTGACGTGGGCTTATCGCATTGGCCGGCAGCAGGATGCTCAGGCGACTCCTAAAGCCGCGCGAATGTGCAGAGTCTCCTCGAGTTATCTGGGCGAAAGTACGTATGGATGTTCCCTTGGACCCCAATTAGCCAACTACCCTTGCACTCGCCGGGGCTAAATTCCGACCACTCGTTGTGTTCAGGCGACCACACGTAGTACGCCAGTTGTGGTTTTGCTGCTGCAGAGTTAGTTTTCATCCCGAACGTTGCAACTAACGACTTCGAACCTTCGCGACCCATTTGCAAAGGCCAAATCGCGTGGTCCTTGATGCTAGACAGCCCAGTTTTCGTGCGTGCGACACCTCCCGTCATCGTGTCAATTGAAATCAGGTCGGTGGAGCTGGGCAACCAGAACCAAAAGGTATGAGTCGCGGAATCGTAGCTTGCAGTAGCTGCCCCTGCTGTTGCATTTTGTACGATCTGTTCGGCGTGCGTTGGAATACTGCTTCTCTGAACAAGTTCTCGCCTGAAGTTTCCGGCCTTGTCATATTCTGCGACAAAAAAACTCTTCGCTGTGTCGACTCCTCCTGCGTCGGGTAACAGGGTCCACACATTTAGATTTTCGTCCAACTCAAGCTCCAGTATTTCCCGCGAGACGCTGAGCGCAATCGCTGACTGCAACTTTCCATTAAAATCGAAGAGTAACAACGCGCCAGCGGGCGTTGTATCCGCGCCTTTGACGTAGACCGCGCCAACTGCGACCAATTCATCTTTTCTGGCTGAGACGTCGTAGATGGCCACGCCCTTGTAGTGGATGCAAAGGTTGGAATTAACGCGAATGTTGCGAAACCCAGGAATAGAATTGCTGCAAAACTACGCGGACGTACTTGGCTCATAGGTCCCCCAGGATCCTTTACGAAATGGGAAGCGACCGTCAGGAGTTAATTAGGACAGTTCTATACCTGTCCTAGAGGGTAGTTACTTTCACGCACGGAAAATTGATACGTTGTTTGCCGGAAGCGCCGCAGAGGACTACATTCTGGGTTACCCCAGCAGCAAATCCGCATGGGGCATTCTGTCCCTTGGAGATGTCCGATGTGGGGTAATCAAAAAAAACCGGAAACGCCGCAAGCCGCGCCACCGGAGACGAAAAATTTTTCAGCGAATCAGCCGCCGAAGCCTGCTCCGGCGACTTGGGAGGAAACAAACGCGATGAGTACAGATGCGATGCGACCATTGGGTGCGACGGCGGACCGTGCGACAGCGCGGCTCGGACCGAGCCTCCATATTAAAGGTGAAATCTCCGGCAACGAAGATCTGCTGATTGACGGATCGGTCGAAGGACTGATTCAACTTGATGAGCGGAAACTTACAGTTGGAGCCACTGCAAAGTTAACCGCCGACATCATTGCACGTGAAGTTGTGGTGTACGGCAGCGTGAAGGGCAACCTGCGCGCGAAGGACCGCATTGAAATCAAGAAAGACGGCTCGGTGAATGGCGACCTGACGACCGCGCGCATCAGCATTGAAGATGGCGCGTACTTCAAGGGCTCCATCGAAATTGACAAGAGCGCGGAGAAGGAATCGGGCAGCAGCGCGTTTTCGAAGTCATCCGCACCGGCGGCAGCGACGGCGGGACCGAAGACGATCTAACTCTGCAAAACAAGAATTTTTTTGATGGCGGCGCGAATGAAAAGTTCGCGCCGTTTCCTTTTTGTGAGTGACGTTACTGCTTGGCTTTCCTGAAGCGCTATATTCGTTGACTGGATAAGTCCATAGATAGGAAAGCGTGACATTGGACGCTGGATTCATCGCAAATTGAGCCTCGCGGCGTGCGAAGCGCCACAATTGGAAATTCTCTAACCTTCTTCTAGAATGTGTCATCCAAAGAGTGCGTCCTATTGAACGCCCTGACGCGCAGACTCACCTTAAGGAAAAGCTACCGTGCAAACGAAAAAACTTGGAAATTCGGATTTGCAGATTACGCCCGTGGGCTTTGGCGCTTGGGCGGCGGGTGGGCCGGGCTGGGAATTTTCCTGGGGCCCGCAGGATGACGCGGACTCCATCGCGGCGATTCGCCGCGCGCTTGAACTTGGGGTGAACTGGATTGACACGGCTGCAGTCTATGGAATGGGCCATTCCGAGGAAGTTGTTGCGCGAGCGCTAAAGCAATGGCGCGGTCCGCGGCCGTATGTTTTCACGAAGTGCGTGTTGCGCTGGGATGCGAACGGGAAAATAGCGCAGAATCATTCTGCGGAATCGATTCGGCAGGAATGTGAGGATAGCTTGCGACGGCTTGAAACCGACGTGATTGACCTCTATCAGATTCACTGGCCGCCGCGAGACAACGGTCCGCAGCTGGAAGAGGCGTGGCAGACGCTGGAGGCGCTGCAAAAAGAAGGCAAAGTGCGCTGGATCGGCGTTTCGAATTTTGATGCTGCACAAATACGACGTGCGCAGGCGATCGCTCCGGTTACTTCGAATCAACCGCCGTATTCGATGATTCGCCGGGCGATTGAGGCGGAAGTTTTGCCGCACTGCCAGCAGCAAGGACAAGGAATTGGTGTGATCAGTTACGCGCCGATGGCTTCCGGTTTGTTGACGGGGGGAATGACACGCGAACGCGCGGCTTCGCTTCCGGCAGATGATTTTCGGTCGCGCAACCCGGAATTTCGCGAACCGAAACTTTCGAAAAATATTGAACTTGTCGAGCGGCTCAAAAGAGTGGGTGCAAGGCACGGACGCGGTCCAGGAGAAGTTGCGATTGCGTGGGTGCTGCGGCATCCGGCGATTACCGGCGCGATTGTCGGCGCACGAAACGCGAAGCAAGTGGACGGCGTTATGGGCGCAACGGATCTCAAGCTGTCGCAAGAAGAGATTTCGGAAATCGAAGGCGCTGCTGCCGCGGTCGCGCGGTAAAAGCAATCGGAGAAAATATGGACCTCGGATTAAAGGGAAAATTGGCGGTTGTTTCCGGCTCAACTGCCGGGATCGGGTTCGCTATCGCGGAAGTGTTAGCGGTAGAGGGTGCGCGCGTTATTGTGAACGGGAGAACCGAGGAACGAGTGCAAAGCGCCCTGAAGAAGATTCGCGAACGAGTCAAACACGCTGATTTGCTCGGCGTCGCGGCGGATCTTGGAACGGCTGCCGGCGTTCAAGCCTTTGCGCAGCGCGTGCCTGAGGCCGATGTGCTCGTCAACAATGTCGGGATCTTTGAGGTCAAGCCGTTTCTCGAAATTCCGGATGCCGATTGGCAGCGCTTTTTTGAAGTGAACGTGATGAGCGGCGTGCGCCTCACGCGGCATTACCTTGCCGGGATGCTGAAGAAAAACTGGGGACGCGTTATTTTTGTTTCGAGCGAGTCTGGCCAGCAGATACCCATGGAAATGGTTCACTACGGCATGACCAAAACGGCGCAAATCGCCATTGCTCGCGGCGTGGCGGAATCCGTTGCAGGTACTGGCATCACCGTAAATTCGGTTCTCGTTGGCCCGACGGCATCGGAGGGAGCTGGCCAGTTCGTCGAGTCCCTTGCCAAACAAAAAGGCATTTCGAAAGCCGAAGTGGAAAAGGAGTTTTTCCAGGGTGCGCGGCCTAGTTCCTTGCTAAAACGATTTGAGACTCCTGAAGAAGTAGCCGCAGTGGTGGCGTTCCTCGCGAGCACGCACTCCATCACCATCAATGGCGCTGCGGTGCGTGCTGACGGCGGCGTAGTGAGAAGCATCCTGTAAGCAGCGTTACACTCGCAAGTCGTCCGCTTTCCAATTCTGCACGAGCCGCTTGATTTGCTTTCGATCGCGTAGATTTTCCGCCAGCACTTTTCGCGCAAGCGCGGGAAGCTCCGCGTCGCACGCGAACCGCAGACCCACTAGCTGCGAAATACTGAATTCCCCGATACGGAGCTTCAAATCGTCGGGTAGCAGCCGTTCCAGCCGCAGCCTCTCCTCCAGCCGGATGACCCTATCCTGCACCGTGAGCGCAAACAATCGCGCAAACAGGAAACCCAATATTAGCGCCACGCCGAGCAACACGTTCACCAATCCTCCAAAGGAGAATTCAGAAATCTTCCAACGATAGCAACTCCATCCCAGATTTAGGACCAGCACGGGAAGCGTAAAGAAATGAAACGCGGGAACAAATTTTGTGTGATTGGAAAAGTTCTGCGTAGCCATTTGTGGCCTCCGGTAATCTAATGAAGATGCAGATTTCTTAATTCACTTGTGAAGTGAACCGCAAGCTGGAAGATTTCTCCAGCGCGGCGAATCGGTTAAATTGGCCGTGAGTATAACGGGAGAAAGAGTATGGCAAAAGCATTTTGGTCCGGACAACTTATCGCAGAGAGTGATGCATGCGTGGTCGTGGAAGGGAATCAGTACTTCCCGGCAGCGGCGGTGAAAAAAGAATTTCTGAAACCGAGCCCGCATACGACTGTGTGCCCGTGGAAAGGAACGGCGCACTATTATCATGTCGAAGTGGGCGGCATGAAAAACGAGAATGCGGCGTGGTATTACCCGGAGCCGAGCGACGCGGCAGAAAACATTCGCGGGCGCATCGCGTTTTGGAAGGGCGTTCGAGTCGAAGCGTAATTTTATCGGCGCCTATTTCGTGGACGGCTCGTTCTTGAACACCGCGCCGTCGTGCATCACGAACCGAACTTTCTTCAGTTCGTTGATATCCTTCAATGGATCTCCGCTGACCGCAACCACGTCCGCGAAGGCGCCTGCGGCGATCACACCGATTTCGCCTTTCATGTCCAGCATTTCCGCGGCGCGCGAAGTTGCCGACTGAATCGCGCCCATCGGCGTGAAGCCGAATTTGGTCATGTATGCGAATTCTTCCGCCATCGGTTCTGTCCAGGGGATTCCGCCGATGTCGGTGCCAAAGGCAGTTTTCACGCCGGCCTTCGCCGCTTTTTGGACGGAGAGTTCATGCACCGACGCGCGTTTCCGGTCACGCTGGCCTGCTGGGGTATTTTCCTGCGCCCAGTCGCCGTAATAAGGGGCAATCGTCGGGCAATACCATGTGCCCTGTTTCAGCATTTGCGCAACGTGCGTGTCGGTCAGGGCGAGACCGTGTTCGATAGAATCGCAGCCGCCGTCGAGTGCGCGTTGCAAGCCGATGCCGCTGTACGCGTGGCACGCAACTTTTTTTCCCCAGCCGTGCGCTTCGTCTACAATCGCTTTTAATTCTTCCACGGTCAGCGTCGGCTGCGAAACAAGATCGCCCTTTTTGTCCACCCACGAGCGGTGCGTCATGTACACCTTGATCCAGTCCGCGCCGTGATCCAGTTGCTCGCGCGCGGCTTTGCGCGCTTCGACTGGACCGTCAATAATCTGCACACCTTTAGGCATTACAAGTTCCGGTGCGTAGCCTTCCAGGTTGTAGCCGCCCGTTGACGAAATCCCGCGCGTTGATGCGAAAATGCGCGGCCCAGGAATCGTTCCTTCCTCGATTGCCTGCTTGATTTCGACGTCTCCGTAGCCCGCACCTTCCGTTTCCAAGTCGCGAATCGTGGTGAAGCCTTGTTCTAACGCCCGGCGACAGGCGAATGTGGCCCGCGCGGCTCGCAACGCAATACCCGCTTTCAATATGTTTGCGTCGTAACCGCCCTTGTTTGGATCCTCGCCCCAAAGAAAAATGTGCGTGTGCGAATCAATCAATCCGGGAAGGACGGTCGCGTTCGACAAGTCAATGACACGTGCTTCCGTTGGAATTGCATCGCTCGCGTCAGCAACCTTCTCAATGCGGCTGCCGCGAACAAAAATTAACTGATTCTTGCGAGGCGTGTCACCGCTGCCGTCAATCAAGTTTCCAGCGCGAATGACGGTTAGAGCTGCGGATTCTTTCGTCGCGTTTTGCGCCGTGGCGATTCCGCACAGCAAGGCTATGGCGAAAAATGTACCAAGCAATTTGCGCATCATCTCCTCCAGATTTTCCGGGTGAATCGTACAATGCAATGAAGCGATGAACAGTTACGCAACCGCACTGGATGTAGAAGGCGCATCGGTGTCGCTCAGCGCGTCTTTTTGCGCAACTTGATAACGTACGAGCAGCATCGTCACGTCGTCCGCCTGACGCGCGCCGCGCACGAAATTTTCCACGGCTTCGAGTATGCACTTTTGCAAATGTTCCAGCGGAACGTCGTTCTTGTCGTTCAGCACTTCAGCGAGCCGTGACATTCCAAACATTTCGTCATCGGGGTCCATCGCTTCGGTCACGCCGTCGCTGAAGAGCACGAGCGTGTCTCCGGGCTCCAACTTCAAGCAAGCCGCGGTGTACTCCGCTTCCGGCACAAGCCCAACTGGATACGATCCTTCGGTAAAAGGAGTTTCGGCTTTTCCATCGCGAATCAGATACGGCGATGGATGGCCAGCGTTGATGAATTCCATATGTCCGTTTCCGTCCATCACGCCGAAAAATATCGTGGCGTAGCGCCCCACTTCCGCGTGATCACAAAGAAAACGATTGATGTGGTTGAACACCCGCGCGGGATCGTAGCCGAGCGTCAAGCCGGAGAGCGCGCCCTGTAACATGGTGGTCAGCAAGGCGGCGCCCAAACCTTTGCCGGAAACGTCCGCAATGAGAAATGCCGTGCGGCCATCGCCCATCGGAAAGACGTCGAAGTAATCGCCGCCAACGGAAAGGCAGGGAAAGTTGCAGCCTTTCACATCCAGGTAGGGATACTTGCGCAGCGCGCGCGGCAAAAGCGCCTGCTGAATGTCACGCGCGATGTTAATTTCCTGCTCCAGGCGCTGCCGCTCGCGTTCGCGTTCGACGAGCCGCGCGTTGTCCAGAGTGCCCGCAGCGTCCGCGGCGAGAGCGTCCAAAATCTGGCGGTCGAGTCTCGAAAACGCGGCCGGCCTGCGCGAATCAAGATAGACGACGCCGAGGAATTGACCGCGAATCACGTCAACTATGGATTCGTCCGAGCTGGCGCGCGTCACGGAATAAAGAGGAATCACCACAACAGCGCGAAGTCCTTGCGCGACGATACTCTGCGCCGCCTGCAGGTCCATTTCCGCCTGCGCCAAATCCTCGGTGATTACGGCCGCTTGTTGTTTTAGCGCCATTTGAATGGCCGTCTGGCTGGGCGAAAGGCTTTCCGGCGGCAGACGCATACCTCCATTGCGGCGAGCAAGCCGCACACTCAACTGGCCGGCCTGATTCGCTTCAAGAAGCAGCCCGCGGTCCGCGTTCGTCACGGATATGGCGTGATCCAGCATTTTTCCCAGCACGGAATCGAGCGGCAGTTGCGAATGGAGCAGGGTCGTCGCTTCGAGCAGCAAATTCAACTTGTTCAGTCCGCCGGAGGACTGATCCGTGCTCGTCATGTGCTCGATTCGCGTGAGGAACATCGGAATGGATTCGTCTCCGGAAGTTTCCGAAGAGCGATAAATGATCTGGTAAGAATCTTCCAGGCCGAAGGTGATGACATCGCCAGGCTGCAGCTCGCGGCTTTCCGTCTTTTCGCCGTTTACGTAAAGCCCGCGGCGCTGCCCGCGATCTTCAATATAGAAATGATTAGCTTCACTGACGATAGCGGCGCAATTGCGCGAAATGCGGCGGTCATTCAGTTGAAGATGATTGCCTGTTTCCGCGCCACGTCCAATAAAGAACGGCGTTTGCGTCACGCGCACGTAGCGCTTGCCGCCGTCGTTGGAGAGAACCTCAAGAACTGCTTCACCGATAGGAAGGGCTTCCAGCATTGCTGTTTTCCGCGGTGATTGTAACACGGGCCGGAACTGAGACCGGCGCCCCTACCACCGCTCAAGAAACAGAACGAATTCATTTCATGTGCAAAATCCTCTTGACAGGCGTTGCCAGCGGCTATATATGTCCAGTCGTCTATACAAGTGGAGCGGCCAGTGAGCCAGTTCGCCCTCGATCGTAAAAGCGTAATTCCGCTCTACTACCAGATTCAGCAGCGTCTGCTGGAGCAGATTCGCTCCGGCGCTCTGAAGGTAGGCCAGCCCGTTCCCTCCGAACAGGAAATTGCCGAAAGCATGGGCGTCAGCCGCATGACCGCGCGGCATGCCTTGAAATCTCTGTGCAGTCTCGGTATGGCGTACAGCCAGCGCGGCAAAGGCACGTTCGTTTCCCGCGCCAAACTCGAAAAAGATTTTCGCCAGGTTCTTTCCTTTAGCGAGGAAATGCGGGCCCGCGGGTCTCAGCCCCGCTCCCGCGTTCTAATTTTCAAACGCCAGAACCCCTCATCGGAAGTGGCGCAGGCGCTTCATCTCTCCGCGCAAGAGCAAGTATTCATGCTCCGTCGCATACGCTTTGCGGACGCCGTCCCTCTTTGTATCGAATGCACTCACGTTCCGGTCCGGCTTTGCCCGGATCTGCAAAGGAAATTTGATCCTCGCAATTCCCTCTATCAAACGCTCTTTGAAAATTACGGCATTCAGATCGATCTCGCCGACGAAGTGGCCGAAGCCGCCCTTGCATCCATGGAAGAAGCGCGCCTCCTTCGTGTTCGCAAGAAATCGCCGGTCTTTCATTTCACGCGCACGGCTTATCTGCTGAATGGGGAGCCCGCCGAATTTGTGAAATCCACTTATCGTGGCGATCGCTGCAAGGTCGTGAATCGCCTTACACGCGTCAGCAAGCTTACGGTGGGAGGGGAGACTCAGGAGTAGTTCGTATTCCGATGGATTTCGCCTGGCGTGGTAAGGCCGTGCGGGTGAGCATCGATTGTCTTTGTTGTTTTCCTTGGGGTGGATTCGCAGTTGCGGTTCAGGGGAGGGGAAGATGTTCAAGAAGTTTTCAGTTACGTTGTTGCTCGCAGCATTGGTGTTTTTTGGATGCGCTTGGGAAAGTGTCGCGCAGAACACGACGGGCACGATCTCGGGCACTGTTTCTGATTCCGGAGGCGGTGGAGTTGCCGGAGCCACCGTCACAATTACAAATCAGGACCAGAACGCCGTCATTCGCGTTGTGACGACGGACGAAAGCGGCCAATTCGTAGCGCCGCAATTGCCCGTGGGCCGTTACAGCGTAACCGTGGAGATGAAGGGCTTCAAGAAGATAGTCCGTACGGGTCTGATTTTGAACGTAAATGACAAGCTGGCCGCCAACATCACGATGGAAGTCGGCGCGGTCACGGAAAGTGTGGTCGTACAAGCAGAAGCCCTGCAGGTGGATACGCAAAGCGCCGCCGCAACGGGCGTGATTGATGGCACGCAGCTTCGTGAACTTTCGCTCAACAGCCGCAATTATGCGCAGCTTGTGCTCCTGGTTCCGGGCGCGTCGGATTCCGGCAATGCCGATCAAATTTTCCCCGGCGCCACCGCACCTATCGGCACCAATGTCATGACTTTCCAAATCAATGGCAATCGCCGCGAAGAAAACAACTGGCAGGTGGATGGCGCGGACAACGTGGATCGCGGTTCCAACTTGACTCTTCTCTCGTTCCCCAGCGTCGACGCCATCAGCGAATTTCGCGTCGTTCGCGGTGTTTACGACGCGGAGTCCGGCCGTTCCGCCGGCGCGCAGGTAAATGTCATCACGCGCTCTGGAACCGCTGATATCCATGGCGGCCTTTACGAGTTTTTCCGCAACGACTATTTGAACGCCAACCCCTTCTTCAACAATAAGAATGGCATCGCACGTCCGCCTCTTCGCTACAACAATTTTGGTGGCACCGTCGGAGGCCCTGTTTACATTCCGAAGCTCTATCCGCAGCGGAACAAAACCTTTTTTTTCGTTTCCGAGGAAGCGCGTCGCATCGTTACATATACCAATCCGCCGGCCGCAACCGTGCCCTATTCAGGCATGACTAGTGGCCAATTCCAACATACGGTCTGCACGAAATGGGCGAACGCCAACGGCGCCGCAGGACCCTGCCAATCTTACGGCACCACGATTAACCCGGCCGATATCAACCCGATCGCAGCCGCATACGTCAAAGACATCTTTTCGAAATTCCCCGCGCCCAACGCGGCTTCGGCCTCAAATCCTTTCGGATTTATCGGCACGCTCGGCAATGTCTTCAACTTTCGTGAAGACATGGTGAAAATCGACCACATTTTCAGCCCGAAGTTGAATGTGCACGGCAAATTGCTGCACGATACCAACCCCACAGTCGAACAAGGTGGTTTATTTACCACCACTTCGATTCCGGGAATTTCCACCACGTCCACCCATGCTCCAGGGCATCAATACAATATCGCCGGCACGTACACTCCGACACCAACTCTCATTGTTGACGGTGGTTATCGTTATTCCTATGGAGCGCTCCTTAGCGACGTGATTGGCGCGGAAAACTTTTCCCAATCGCCTGATATCCAGGCTGCCATCGGCAGTTCCTTGCCGTTTGAGAATGTTCTGGGACGCGTACCAACGCTCACGCTTCCGGGCGGAGTCTTCACCAACGCGGGCGGCACATCCATCGGCACCTTCGGTCCCTACCGCGACTATAACGTCAATCACACCGTCTATGGCAACGTCACGAAAGTTCTCGGCCACCACACGGTGAAGTTTGGAGCGATCTTCTATCATTACAACAAGCATGAAAATCAATTGAGCGGTTCCAATAACGGTTCTTACGTCTTCGATACGACGAACATACCCTTAGCCGGTGCCAATTGCACCGGCACACCGACGACGGGCACATGTCCCTTCAACTTCGAACAATCTTTCGCCAATTTCCTGCTCGGTCAGATGAGCTCGTTCTCTCAGGCCTCGCTGGACGTCACCGCAAACATCTTCGACAACCAGTTCGAGTACTACGGCCAGGATACTTGGCGCATCAAATCCAATCTCACTATCACTTACGGGATTCGACATTCGTTCTTCCGCCAGCCGACGGACGCCAGCGGACCGGGAGGCAGCAGCCGCCTCGTGAATTTCGATCCGGCCTTCTACGATCCGTCGCAGGCGCCTTGTATCGCTTCCACCGGCAACATCGACGTTTCGATCGTGAACGGCGTTCCGACCACCAGTACGTGCAATCCAAACTACAATCCTCTGAATGGACTCATCTTTGTCGATCCGCCGACCTTTAGCGGTCACACTGGCATGAAATCGCCATTTGGAAGCAAGGTTGCCAAAGAGTTCAACAAGGCTATCGCGCCCCGCATCGGTATTGCCTGGGATCCATTCGGCAACGGCAAAACCTCCATCCGCGCCGGCTACGGCATGTTCTTCGACAACGGCCTCGAGTTCGGCAATCCCGAACTCAACGTCGGCTTGAGCCAGGGCTTTTTGACCAACCTCAGCGTTAATCGCACAACGCTGTCGGACCCTTCAGGTGGCACAACGAAGGTGTCAAGCACCGCGCCGTTCACGATTCAGGCTAGAATGCCCGTAGATTACAAGTCTCCTTATTCGCAGCAATGGAGCTTTGACGTTCAGCGCCAGATCGGCACCACTTGGCTCTTTGACATTGGCTACTACGGCTCGAATGGCATTCACCTTCCCGGTTTCGAGGATCTTAACCAGGCTCCTGTCGCCTCCTATTTGAATTGCACCACGGCCACACCCTGTACCGCCGGGCCAGGCTCCACAAACAACGTGGTCATCACGGCGCCGATCAACAACACCACACCCTCCAACCAACTCGCTGTCCTTCGTCCGTACACGGGCTACGGTCCAGGCTTGTTCTTCGTGGATCTCTTCACCTCCAACTACCATTCACTTCAGACTCAGGTCCAAAAGCGCTTCTCCGGAAATTCCTTTGTCAGCGTTGCCTACACTTGGTCACACGGCCTCACCACGGATCCCGCGGATCGCAGCACTGGTGGAGCCGCAATTCCGCAGGTCAGCGGCGACTTCGAAAACAACTACGGACCAACGATCGCCGACCGTCGCCATGTCGTCACGGCTAACTTCGTCTATGAACTTCCATGGATGCGCTCCCAGCAGGGCGTTGTTGGCCACATTCTTGGTGGCTGGCAATTCTCTGGCATCCAAACCTTCCAAAGCGGCCTTCCACTGACTCCGGTTTTGGGCAACGGCGTCTGCTCGAATCTCGGAAGCAACGGTGGTAGATGCATCGACCCTGCTGGTACGGGTTGCCTGCTTGCCGCTTCGCCTGTCGGTTGCCGGCCGAATCTGGTTGGCAATCCCAATTCCGGCGCTCCAGAAACTTTCGGTGCTTGGTTCAATGCGAGCGCTTTTGCCGCGCCCGATGCCACGCAAACCACCGTCGGCACCAGCCGCCCGGGTTCCGTCCGGGGTCCCGGTTTCTGGCGAACGGATCTCTCTCTATTCAAGAACATCAAATTCACAGAGCGTTTCACCGGCCAGTTGCGCTGGGAGACGTTCAACACTTTCAACCACACCAACCCGATTTGCTGTGCTTCGTTGAACGCTACCTCGTCGTTGTTCAACACGGTCAGTTCCACACGCGATCCGCGCATCATGCAGTTGGGTCTCAAGGTTAATTTTTAGCAAACGGCCGCGCTCCCTACCCCGGCGCTCGGCTAGCAGAAACGGCCCCGTACAATCGGGGCCGTTTCCTTTTTTTGTTCGATTTTGCTTGCACGAATATTTTTCTCTCTTGAAAATGAGTGCAATGAATTCCCGCGCACACAAATTAGCGATAAGACTTCTCAGATTCTCTTGCACCATGTTGCTTCTTCTTTTTTCTCCTGTCGCGTCGGTTGCGCAGGACTGCGCAATCTCTCCCAAAGCTGTGAACCTGGGCGAGACTTTGCGGCTCATGTGTTCCGGCGAAATAGCGAGCGCAAAGTGGAATGAGCGGACAATTCGTTTATTCGCGCAACCCGATGGCAAGAAATTCGGGCTGATGCCAGTGTCCGTCAAAGACATGCCAGGTTCGTCCGCGATCGACTTTTTTTCGAAGGACGGCAGCACGGTCATTACGGAAAAGATTGTCGTGCGCGCCACTCGCTTTCCCAGCGAAAACGTCCGGCTCAGTCCGGACATCGAAGCGCTTCATTCCACGCCCGATGAAATTAAGCTGCTGACTGATTTTCGCAACGCTGTCTCCGATGCGCGCTTTTGGCAGGACCCGCTCGCGCCTCCCGTGGATGGCTGCGTCACTTCTCCTTTCGGCGTGAAGCGCATGCACAACGGCAAACCCACCGGCGAATATCATGGCGGAGTGGACCAACGAACGCCTGAGGGCGAAGCGATCCGCGCGATTGCAGAGGGCACAGTAGTTTTTGCAAGAAAATTCAACGTTCTCGGCAACGCGGTCGGTATCGATCATGGACAGGGTCTTGGCTCGATGTATCTACATATGTCCAAGCTCGTCGTCGCCGAAGGCGCGCTCGTCAAAAAAGGAGACGCGCTCGGCTACGCAGGCTCGACGGGCCGTTCAACGGGTCCGCATTTGCATTGGGTCTTGTACGCCAACGGCATAAACGTGAATCCTGCGCAGTGGGTGAAACTCTCCGCGTGCCCTCGTTCACCGAAAAAGAAGTAGCTTGCGCTGTGCTTTCGATTTCCGTAGATGTGTGTCCGCTATTGTTTTTTCTGTCAGCGCGCGGCAGACGCGAGGCGGCGATTTACGTAGTCTGTAACGTGTGCGTCGAAGAGCTCGTCCAGCTTGCGTGTGATGGGCCCGGGAGCGATGGGCATTTTCTGTCCGGCGATTTCGCCGACGCCGATGAGGTTGCGGTTTGTTGATGAAATAAAAATTTCTTCAGCGGTCGCAAAATCTTCCGGCCGCAAGGTTTGCTCCACAACAGAGATGCCCACTTCCGGCGCGATTTCCATCAAGATGCCGCGCGTCACGCCTTCCAGGCAACCCGAATTAAGCGGCGGCGTAAGAACTTTGTCGCCTTTCACCAGGAAAATGTTGGCAGCGGTGCATTCGGCCACTTCGCCGCGTTCATTGAGCAGCACGACTTCGTCAAATCCTTCTTTTTGCGCTTCGGCCACGGCCCAGACGTTCGGCAACCACGAAATTGTTTTCACACCCGCGAGCGCAGAAGCTGCATGGCGGCCATGTTCACGCAACCCGAGTCGCACAGGCTCGCGGTATTCGGGCAACGGAGCGGTGTAAATCACCAGGTCCACTTCCGGCATTTTTTCATCGCTGCGCCACACGCCGACCTCGTTGTAGATCAAATAGATTCGTGCGCAGCCTTCACTCACCTTGTTGGCCCGGATTACTTCCTGCAGATTCACGCGAACTTTTGGTCCGCTGTATGTCATCGGCATACGGATTATGCCCGCGTCTTTTTCCAGGCGCCGCCAGTGGCGCTCATAACCGAAGGCTTCGCCTTTCACGATGCGAATCGTTGTGAAGAGTCCCCACCCACAAATGATTCCCGCCTGCCCCGGTGAGAGCCGGGAGTTTTCGATAGGGAGCAGTTCGTCGTTATGAAAAATGTGCCTGTGAATCAAAGGCGTCCCTCAATGGTTCGGAATAGATTGTATATCGGCACAGCGTGAGCCGGGAAATCTGTGAAATGGGAGCCCCTCACCCCCCAGGGTTTTGTATGAAATAACAAAACATTGGATTTGCTCGCTGATGGTTTTGTAGGTCTTTGAAAAATATGGGGTTAGCAGTTGTGCAACGAAAGGATCGAAGAAAGGATTCACAGCACGTGTTAGAAGGAGCGCGGACACTGTCCAACACTGTAGCCAATTGCTCACGATTCTTCGGTTTATGATATCGGAAAAGAGCGAGCCAAGATAACTGGTCGGAGCGACTGAATGAGTGCAGCTGGCCTTTTGTGGAAGAACACCGTGACCGACGTGAGAGTTCTCTGGACCAATGGCAAATTAACCGTGAAAAATGTTCCAGACTAGTGCGGGACAGTCTGCATGATGCGCAGTTTTGCGCCCAGCCAGGCCGTGGGTAGCGCTCCAGCTATCAAAGAAACGGGATACCAGTGCGGGCCGAGGGAGGGAACGTGATTCCAGGTTGCGATGGCTCCGGCCGTTGCGATTACCATGCCGATTGCGCCGCCGATGAGCGCATGCTTCATGGGGCGACGCGGCGCAAGACGCGCAGTGATATAGCTACCGATGACGCCGTAAATGGTGCGGTAAACCGTGGCCCAGATCAGTGCCGAGCCTGGAGTGTATTCACCGAGCGGCGGGTAGAAATGCGTCCAGTGAAGGATCGCGTCGGTGAGAAGCGTAATGACGATCACAACGACGAAGCCAGCTAGAACAGCAAGAATGCTGGGGCCGACTTTGATAAACGCGGCGAGGATCGCGCGAATGCTGCGCATGATTTTGCCTTGAGACTGGATCTGATTGGGAGTTCCGCTCATTAACCTGGGTGTCCTTATGCGCGAAAAATTGACCGCAAAGTATCACGAAATGTGCCGCAAGCGTGCCCCCAACATAAGCGCACTTGCGGCAAACAGTCGTGTCGTTTCCCTTCCGTTACGAAGCGGAAGTAGCTTCCTGCACCTGGCCAGTCGCAAACAGATCGTCAAGCCGTTTGTAACTCGCTTCGACGCCACTCTCCATGCCGGACTTGATGACCATGTCGCGGACTTCGCGAGATTCGTAGAGACAAGTTGTGATGAGCGTCGTTCTTCCGCTTTGCTCGACGAGAACGGTGGTCACCAACGATTCGTTGGGATAGCCATCCATCAGTTCCGTGCAGACAATTCGTTCGGGGCGCGCGAATTCGCGGCACACACCGCCCAAGCCAAATTGCGTTCCTTCCGCGTTGCGCCATTCGTAGCGATAGCGATCGCCGGCCTTTCTGGCGACTTCACAGACCACCATTTCCCAGCCTGGTGGACCAAGCAGCCAACGCTTGAGCAGTTCAGGTTTGGTATAAGCCTCAAAGACCAAGCGGCGTGGAGCATTGAACTCTCGCCTGATGACGATCTCCTGATCGCCTGGTGTCGTGATTTTTACTCCTGTTGTCTCCGTCATTGCTGTTTCCTCCTAACGTTTTTGCGCCGCCTAGTTTTTTCCTGAACTTTCATTTCATCGAGAAGAGCATCAAGACGCTGAAAATTGCCCTCCCAGAATTCCCGGTAGCGCTCGAGCCAATTGGTCGCTTCGGCGAGCGGCTTGGGGGAAAGGCGGCGCGGGCGGCGCTGGCGATCGCGTCCGCGGGAAATCAGGCCTGCCCGCTCGAGAACGATGAGGTGTTTTGAAATGGCGGGCTGGCTCATCGAGAAGGGCTTTGCGAGTTCGAGTACGCCAGCCTGGCCGCGCGCGAGGCGGGCGAGGATGGCGCGGCGCGTGGGGTCAGCGAGTGCTGCGAACGTGGCGTTGAGGCGGTTGGTCTGCGTCATTGCATAACTCGCAGGTTGTACAACCAAATGGTTATATAATGAAGAAAGCTTGTCAAGTCTTTTCTTGGGGAGTTTTAAGTTTAAGTATTAAGTGGTATGTCGGGCCGGAACGAGTGTGAGGGCGCTGACAATTGTGGCCGCCAGGGAGCGAGGTGGTGGTTTGCATCGCGGCCGTAAGAGCACAGACTGAAGTCTGTGCTACCTATTTCGGAGTGAGCAAGGAATGTGAAAGTGAGCGGCAATTTGGCCAAGTTGTAAGTTTGATTGGATGAAGTGCAGGCCCGTTGGACGTAGAATGCTTTCGGCTTTTGAGCTTTGGAGGCGAATCATGCGCCGTGGTTCTTCTTGGTTGATTTGCGTTCTGATCTTTGCGACGAATCTTTATGGGCAAAGTACGCCAAAAGAGTCGCTCCTGGTGCTTTCAAAACATGACCACACGTTAGCGGTGGTAGATCCTGCGACGCTGAAAGTTGTGGCGAAAATGCCCGTGGGCGACGATCCGCACGAAGTGATTGCAACCGCGGATGGAAAAACGGCGTACGTATCCAATTACGGCGGCGGAGGGGCGGGTGCGCTGCACACGCTCGCGGTGATTGATCTTGTAAATCAGAAAGCGCTTGCGCCGATTGATCTGGGCGCGTTGCGCGGGCCGCATGGCCTGGATTTTGCGGGAGGAAAAGTTTGGTTCACGGCGGAGGCGGCGAAGGCGTTCGGGAGTGTCGATCCCGCGAGCGGAAGAGTAGATTTCATTTTGGGCAGCGGGCAGAACCGGACGCACATGATTTTTGTGACGCAGGATATGAGCCGGATTTTTACGACGAACATTCAATCCGGGACGGTGAGCATTTGGGAGAAAGTGAGGCCGAATTTGCCATCAGGTCCACCGCCGGCTGCGGGCGGGCCGCCACCTGGAGCGTTTCCGCCAGACTGGAATCAAAGTCTGGTTTCTGTTGGCGCGGGAAGCGAAGGCTTTGACGTCACGCCCGACGGCAAGGAGCTTTGGAGCGCGAATGCGCAGGACGGGACGATTGCGGTGGTGAACATCGCGGAAAAGAAAGTGGCGCAGACGATTGCGGCGAATGTGCGCGGGGCGAATCGGTTGAAGTTTACGCCGGATGGGAAGATGGCGTTTGTTTCCAGTCTGAATGGGGCCGACGTGGCGGTGTTCGATGTGGCGGGGCGGAAAGAGTTGAAACGGATTCCGGTGGGACATGGTGCGGCAGGGATTCAGATGCAGCCGGATGGGGCGCGGGCGTTTGTGGCGTGCACGCCGGATAATTATGTCGTTGTGATTGATGTGAAATCGCTCCAGGTTACCGGACATATCGACGCGGGTCCTAACCCTGACGGTCTCGCGTGGGCTGTACAGCACTAAAGAACGTCTTTTTACTGCAACAAATGCCGTGCGAAGGGGTTGATAACCTGAAAACCAATTCGGGTGATCCAAATGCGGGGAATTGTTACTGGTATTTTGGCATGCGCCATATTTATTCCTGGCGTTGTATCGGCGCAGGCTCCGACAACGAAGCCTTCGGAGGACGCGTTAGCCGGCGGAGTTGAAAGCGCACGGCAGACACGGGATGAAGCGCAGCTGAACTCTCTAAAGGCAGAAATTGAGAAGCGAGTAGGGCAGAACAATTGCGACTCGCGTTGTTATTACGAACAGGCGCGTGTTCAGCTCTACCTGGCCGATGCTTATGATCTTCGGAAAGAGAAAAAACTAGCAGCTGCGGCGACGGATCGCGGCATCGAAGCTGCCCAACACTCATTGCAATTGAACGAAAAATCCGCCGACACGCACGCCCTGTTGGCGGATTTGTACGCGCACCGGATCGGCTACGGCGGAATGTTTGCAGGAGCGAAATACGGGCCGAAGATTGGCGATGAAATTACAAAAGGAATGGCTGCAGACGACAAGAATGCACGCGTCTGGGCCAGCCAAGGGCGCAGGTTCCTAATGGCGCCAAAGATGTTTGGCGGCGATGTGACAAAGGCCACGGAAAGCTTTAAAAAATCGCTAGAGCTGGACAGCACGCAAGCAGAAACATGGAGTTGGCTGGCAAGTGCGTACAAGAAACAAGGAGACGGCGCCAAGGCCAACGAAGCGATGCAAAAGTCGCTGCAACTCGAGCCACAGAACCCGATGGTGAAAGCCGAGGCTGCGGAAATTTCACATTGACATCCCTCAAGATAAGGAGCGGGCGCGGAAGTTTTCCCCCGGAGAGTGTTCGCCCCCAACTCATGCCGCAGAATCACGCACAGTTCCCTGCAAATTGAGGGGAGCAGATCAGGGATTTTCTGGTGGTTTTTAGGAATTTGTTTTTTCCTCCAAGTGAATGCACAATTTCTACCAAGAAAGTGAAGGAATTTGTTCGTGGCCAAAAGAAGAGAGACCAATGATCAAAAACAGGTGCCGATACAACCATTGTCGGTTGTGCAGTTTGTCTGGGGAGATAAAAGGAATCCGTTGGCAAAAAAGGACATTGGCCGGGTCTTTCGGATTGGCTATTACAGTCCGAAGGACGGGCTGGACTGCATCTGGCTAGTCAATAACGATGGGAGATACGAACAAACAACCGATCACGAACACCTGTACGGCCATTTCGACGTAATTCAGTTTTCCGATCACACAAACTGATACGGTTGTCGTCGGGCGCAAATCCGTCCTGTTCGACCCGCTGACCGAATAAAGTAATACGTATCGAAAGGGGATCGTAAAGAGGCCCTGAATCCGCTTTCGAACAAACCGCGTTGACTTATCGCGCTCCACCCCCTAAAATTGACGTTTGTCTTTACAGGGAAAGGTGTGACTGATTGCGATGAGGACGTACGTAGCCAAGGGAGCAGAAGCGGAAGCACTGAAAGTGGGCGCGAATTGGTTTGTTGTGGATGCCACGAACCAGGTGCTGGGACGCCTGGCAACGAAAGTGGCGCGGGTTTTGATCGGCAAGGATAAGGCGTCGTTCACGCCATATCTCGATTCGGGCGATCACGTGGTGGTGATTAATGCAGATAAGGTTCGCCTGACCGGTAACAAAATCGAACAAAAAGTTTATTACTCGCACAGCGGTTATCCGGGCGGATTGAAGGAAGTTCCGGCAAAGCGCGTTCGCGAAGCCAAGCCGGAATGGATGGTGCGCGAAGCGATTATGGGCATGCTGCCCAAGAACAAGCTGCGCGCGCGCCGTTTGAAAAAATTGCGTGTGTACCGCGACGCTGGCGGATTGGCGCGGCACAAGGGACAGAATCCCCAGCCGCTCGCGATTTAAGTTTTTGTAGTCGGGCTCTGAAGTTTCCGCACGTTGGTTGTCCTTCTACGCGGGTCAGGTGCAGGCCTTCGCAGGGAATCAGCCGGGCGTGAAGTTCGAAAAAGTTTTTGGCCGATGATGGCCATGCTGTCTGCAAGCACGTTTTTTCGGTTTTAGAAGTTTCTGAAGTTTGATGAGGAGGAAGTTTGAGTTCTGAAGCGTCGAGCAAGACCTGGTTCCTTGGCACGGGCCGCCGCAAAGAGTCCATCGCGCGCGTATTTCTGCGCCCCGGCTCGGGCAAGTTCACAGTGAACGGCCGGACGGTAGATCAGTATTTTCCGAACTTTGCGTGGAAGCATGACGCAACGGAGCCGGTGAAGTTCTCAAACATTGCGGACCAGATTGATGTGATAGCGACCGCAAAGGGCGGCGGCGTTGGCGGACAGGCCGGCGCGGTTCGCATGGGCCTGGCCCGCGCAATTTCCAAGTTCAATCCGGAACTGCGCCCTGCGTTGCGCAAGAACGGTTTTCTGACGCGCGATTCCCGAATGAAGGAACGCAAGAAGTACGGACAGAAGGGCGCGCGGAAGCGCTTCCAGTTCACGAAGCGTTAATTTTTCGTCCCGGCATTCGCCGGGGCATCGAGCTCTGGCGAGCTTGCGCAAGCAGGCTCGCCAAGATCACGGCCGGCAAGGACGCCGGCAAAAAGGCTGTTCGGCAGCTTCGCGAGAGGCGCCAGCAAACAGCTGTCCAATAAGGAGGACAAGTGGCAGTAGAAATTACAATGAAGGAACTTCTGGAGGCCGGTGTTCATTTCGGTCACCAGACGCGTCGTTGGAATCCGAAGATGAAGGAGTATATTTTCGGCGAGCGCAACGGCATTCACATTATTGATCTGCAGAAGACGTTGAAGATGTTTCGCGAAGCGAGCCGCTTCGTGAGTGAGATGTCCGCGCAAGGCAAAGCGGTTTTGTTTGTTGGGACGAAGCGCCAGGCACAAGAAGCGGTCGCCGAAGAGGCGAAGCGCTGCGGTGCGTTTTTCGTGAATCACCGCTGGCTGGGCGGCACGTTGACCAACTGGGCGACACTGCAGAAATCCATCAAGCGCTTGAAGCTCCTAAAGGCGATGACCGAAGACGGCCGCATGGAGCAGCTCTCCAAGAAAGAGCGCGCGCGGCTGGACCGCGAAATGAAGCACCTTTTCCAGAATCTCGAAGGCATCGAGAACATGACGCAGTTGCCGGACGCAATGTTCGTCATTGACTCCAACGCGGAAGAGATTGCCGTGAAGGAAGCGCGCCGGATGGGCGTGCCGGTGGTTTCCGTCGTGGATACGAATTGCGATCCGGACGTTGTGGACTGGATCATTCCGGGCAACGACGATGCGTTGCGCGCGATTCGCCTCTTCACGTCGAAGATTTCCGAATCCGTTATCGAAGGCCGCAATCATTACCAGCAATCACAGGTCGGCGAAGCAAAGGCTGCCGCAGACCAGGCTCTTGCGGATGGCGTCGAGTACGTGGACACCAGCGCATACGAGCAGTACGAAAAGCAGGAAGGCGACTTCCTCGAGGCTACGGTCGTTGACCCTCTGGCGGAACCTGTCGTTGAACCTGCCGAAGCCGCCGAACCTGCGGCTGCCACCGTGCCTCCGGACGAGGGGTCACACTAATCCGGCGCGGGTAAGTGATTTTTTCTGGCCCGCCTCGATTCTTTCGCGGCGGGCCGTTTTGTAAACGAATAAGAAAATTTCGCAAATTTGCAAAGAAAGTTTAGAGAAAAAGGATGAGCACACCAAATACAGCCATGGAAATTCCAGCGAAGCTCGTGAAGGAATTGCGCGACCGCACCAACGCGGGATTCAACGACTGCCGCGCGGCATTGGTTGAAGCGGCCGGCGACATCGAGAAAGCGATCGCGGTTCTGCGCAAGAAGGGACAGGCTGCAGCTGCGAAGAAGGCCACGCGCGAAGCGTCTGAAGGGCTCGTAGGCAGCTACATTCACGCAGGCGGAAAGATCGGCGTACTCGTGGAAATCAATTGCGAATCCGATTTCGTCGCGCGCACGGAAGCGTTCCAGCAGTTGACGCACGACATCGCGATGCACATCGCCGCACTCGATCCGCGTTACGTCCGTCGCGAGGAAGTGACGCCGGAAATGCTGGAGAAAGAGCGCGAGATTTACAAGGCGCAGGCTCTGGCGACCGGCAAGCCGGAAAACGTCGTGGAGCGCATCGTGAACGGCAAGATGGAAAAGTTCTACGAAGAAAATTGCCTCTACGAACAACACTTCATCAAGGACGAGAGTGTCACCATCGGCGAAATGGTGAACGGCGCGATCGCGAAACTCGGTGAAAACATTACGATCCGCAGATTCTCTCGGTTCAAGGTAGGCGAAGTCGCCGCGAGCGCCCCGGACGCCGCGGATGCGGCCGTGCCTGTCCCCGCAGCGTAAGGCAGGGTTGCTCAACCTGAAAAAATCCAGAGCGTTTCGGGAAACCGGGGCGCTCTTTTCCTTTTTGTGAGACTCTGCGTGTACGCCCGCGCGAAGAGTTTGTTACAATTTTGCGGGATTTGACCGGCGGTTGCGGAGAGCCATGGCTGCGAAAAAAACCTCCTCGAAGAAGAGCGCGAAAAAGAAGCCTGTTTACAAACGAATTCTTCTAAAAATCTCCGGAGAGTCTCTGCAGGGCCCGCAAGGTTTTGGGGTTCACGGCGAAACGATTCAAGCCATTGCTCGCGAACTAAAGGAAGTGCACGACCTCGGAGTGGAAATTGCGCTCGTTGTTGGCGGCGGAAATATCTTTCGCGGCGCGCGGCAAAAAGGATTTGAAATTGACCGCACGACCGGCGATTACATGGGCATGATGGCCACGGTCATCAACGCTCTTGCGCTGCAGGACGCACTGGAAAAGGAAGGCGTCTTCACGCGCGTACAAAGCGCCATCGCCATGCAACAGGTGGCTGAACCATTTATCCGCAGGCGCGCGATGCGTCACCTGGAAAAAGGCCGCGTGGTGATTTTCGGCGCGGGCACGGGCAATCCGTATTTTTCCACAGACACGGCCGCTGCGCTGCGCGCCATGGAAATTAAGGCAGACGTAATCTTGAAAGCGACACGCGTCGAAGGAATTTACGATGCGGACCCAGAAAAAGTAGAGGACGCAAATCTGTTCCAGCAGATCACCTATCGGGATGTGCTGCAACGAAATCTAAAGGTAATGGATTCGACCGCGATTTCGCTTTGCATGGACAATGGCATGCCGATTGTGGTTTTCAATATGAACGAGTATGGGAACATCAAGCGTGTCGTCCTAGGAGACCGCGTCGGTTCCAAAGTCACAATGGCGTAGCGATTTTTGGCGCGGCAGGGGCCGCGTTTTTTCTGGCGAAAGACTGCATCTGCAAATTCAGATTGAGGAATTGAAACAATGTCAACGATAGGTTCGACCAAGGAAGCGACAGCCGCTGCGCGCACGCGCATGGAAAAAGCCGTTGAGGATTTTCGCAAAGAGCTCGCCACGGTCCGCACCGGGCGCGCGAACGCTTCGATTCTCGATAACGTGCGCGTGGACTATCACGGCGCGCCAATGGCGGTGAATCAGCTCGGCACGGTCACCGTGCCCGACGCGACGATGATTGTCATCGCGCCGTGGGATACCAGTGCTGTAGCCATGATTGATAAAGCGATTCGCACGTCGGATCTCGGGCTGAACCCGACGAACGACGGTAAAGTCGTGCGCGTGCCTGTTCCGTCTCCCACTGAAGAGCGCCGCAGGGAACTCGTGAAGCACATGCACAAGGTGCTTGAAAATCACCGCACGGCGGTGCGCAACATCCGGCGCGACATCAAGGAAGCAATCGACAAATTGGAAAAAGACAAGAAAATCAGCCAGGATGAACAAAAGCGTTCGCTCGATGAACTGGAAAAGCTGACCCACTCCGAAACTAAGAAAATCGAAGACCTCGCTGCGGCAAAGGAAAAAGAAGTAATGGAGATCAAGTAAGGCAGTTTTAAGTTGTAAGTTTTTTGGTCTCGAGAAAAGAAGGCTCGCGATTACGTGAGCCTTCTTTTCTTATTTTGGCTTGGTTGCCGCGGGCGGTTCCCGCTTTTCCAGAATGAAAAACTGTGACTGATCGTTTTGCACGGCATGCACGAATGCGTTCAGGTCCAAGGCACGATCGCCCGCTATGTCCCGCGCGATAAAATTCAGTTGGCGCGACGAACGGATTAAGTTTTCCTTCACGGAATATTCCGAAGCAAAAGTTGCGTAATCGCGCTTAACGCTGGTTCCAGGAGGCGCTTGCGCCGTCACGCCGGCGGGAAGGCGCAACGTCCCAGTGAGCTCAATTTCAAGTGGTGGCCCAAGCTCAATTCTTTCTCCTGAGACAGTTTTCTTCGGCGATTCCGGCAATCCAGGCAAGGGAAGCAGCGCGGGAATGTGCACCGGCTTCTTCGTCCAGTCCACGAACTTGTCCTGGGTGATTTCGTATTCCACTTCGAATGGTTCTTTCGTCGCGTAAGGGTCGGAGGTTTTCACGCTGGTCACTTTTCCGCGAAATCCATCCGAAAGCGCCAGGTACTGCGCAATTTCCTGCTGTTTTTCTTTCGGCGTCTGGTGAAATGTCACGCGTAGCAGCAGTTCGTTGTCGCCGCGCAATCGGTACTTGACACGCGCGGAAAGCGAGCCGGCGGCGTTCAGCGACCCATTGATTTCCACTCTTTGCTTCGCAACGAAGGGCAATTCCTCGGAAACGCTGGCGTTCCAAGGGTCATCTGTATAGTCGTCTCCTAGCCGAGCAGGAACGCGAAATGCCGGCTTCCCGCGGTATTGCGGCGGCACCACGCCAAACGGCGCAACTTCCACGCTTGGATCGAGCGCGTATTGGTGCTTTGATTCCTGCACCGCGACCATCGCATGAGTGAAAACGGAAGGCCGCACAATCTGGCGCCGTGTCTCCGCAGCTGCGCCAATCAGAAGAATTCCGGGTTGCAATCCGGCAGCCTCCTCGAAAAGCGCGAGCACGCCGCACTTTTCTTCCTGGGTCGCGTAGCCGGAATCCAAAATCTCCTTAAGCGTTCGAATACGGAAGCCGGTTGCCCCAAATGGCAGATCCACGGTACGCAACCTTGCAGAAACGTATTCGTAACCGGCGCGCGTGATTTCGTTCGCGCTTGTGCTTTCCGGAATGAGCCGCCTTTCTTTTAGCTCCTCGACGCCAGTCTCTTTGGGCTCAATCCACATGCGCGCAAATTTCGCGGAGAGCGAGGACCAGCTGATCAAGGTCGAAAATAAAATGTCCGGCTCTGCCGTGTTATCGGAAACCGCTCTAATCTCCCCACCTGCGTTGTTCACTTCCCAACGATAAGTTTTTCGTTCGGGGTTATCGGTAGGCACGGCAATTGCCGGACTCCCGGTGTACGTTGAGTGCAGCACGCTGTTTCCATTGATTTTCTCTTCAGCCAATTTTCGCGGCACAGCCAGCTCGAAAATCTCATGAGTCACAATGCCTGCGCGATCGAAGGAATGATCAATCCAAAAATCAGGCGCAAGTGGATGGTGTGTAGTCGTAGTCACAACGCGGTATTCGAGCAGGTCACTCGGCTGAAGGCCGAGGATACGGACCGATTTTACGCGCACATCTTGGAATGCGTGGAAATCAACCACGGCGGGATTCGGGTTATCCGTAATAGCGCTCGGCAAAATCTCCGCGGTGCCGCCGCTCGCATGCGTGATGTGCACCAACGGAATTTCGACGGATTGAAAACTGCGGTTGTAATCAAAATTCAGCCGCGCGAATTGGCGCACACCGAGCTCGCTGTTAATTTTCACACGCGCGTGAACTTCCTTGCGCGAATCGCCGTTCACTTCAAACCGATAGCTCGTTTCGAGCAGCTCGAACTGCGCTGCATTGGGGGGCTCCACAGATTTCTCTACGGACTTCTGGGGCGCTTGTTCCTTGGGTTTATCTGGCGCCGCTTGCGCAAACGTATTTGCCGCAAAAATCAGCAAACTAGCCGCAAAAAGTGTCGCCAGCTTAGAAATTCGTTCGAAAAGTCTCACCATGGCTTCTTCGTTGAGTCTAGAATTTGCGGTTCGCCCCGTAAAGCGTGGGTTCGCGTCATGTTTCTGTCGCTGCACTTCCCTCCATTGTCTGAGACGGTTTTGCAGGGGATGCGTCAGAAGTTAGTGATAGGCTTTGTGTGTGCAGACGCGCCAAGAGAGGAACGAATGAGCCGAAGGTACGCTTTGCTGGGAGCGGCGGTGGCAGTGATGCTTGTGACGGCAACCGTGGCAGCCGCCGACAACAAGCCCAAAGGCCCCAATGAGGACGGAACCATGCCGTCCCTCGTCAAGATTGCCGGCGAAGGCCTAATGAACTCGCACGCCTATCAATATCTGACCGAGCTTAGCGACGACATCGGCTCCCGCGTCACCGGCTCACCCGCCGAGCGCAAATCCGAAGAATGGGCTGTCGCCAAAATGAAGGCGATAGGCCTCGAAAACGTTCACACGGAAAAATACACGATCTGGAAAGGATGGACGCGCGGCACAGCGGAAGCGCACCTCCTCACGCCTGTTTCGCGCAGGCTGCATGTGGATGCGATGGGCTGGACGGGGTCCACGGCTCCAGGCGGGGCTGACGGCGACATCGTCACCATCAACTTGTTCAACCTCGACGAGGAAGCGAAAAACCTCGGGCGCCTGAAAGGCAAGATCGTCCTCGTGCAATCTAAAGGCAAGCCCAAAAAAGATTTCATGATGATCTTCGCGGACTACGGAAATTTTCTGAAGACGCTTTCGAGCGCTGGTGTTGTCGCGGTGATTGGCGGTCAAGGCGGTTCCCGCGCAACGGGCATGAACCTCACGCACACGGGAATTCTCGGTTTCGACGCGGACTTCTCCATTCCCGTCGTCTCGATGACGTCCGAGGATCAGGGTCAACTCGAACGGCTCATCGAACGTGGTATAACCCCCCGGCTGCACATCGACGTGCAAAACTCCTTCACGAATGGCCCAGTCGAAACGGCAAACGTTGTCGGTGAAATTCGCGGCACCGAACACCCTGAACAAATCTTCGTCGTCGGTGGCCATCTTGATTCGTGGGATCTCTCGCAAGGGACAACGGACAACGGCTCAGGCACAGCGGCCACGCTCGGCGCAGCTGACGCAATCCTTCGCGCTGGTCTGCGTCCGCGTCGCACACTCCGCTTCGTACTCTTCACTGGCGAGGAGCAAGGTCTTGACGGTTCGTTCGCCTACATCAAACAGCACAAAGCGGAAATGCAGAATCATCTCGGCGATCTGATTCTCGACGAAGGGCAAGGCGCCGTGAAGGAACTGATGCTCGGCGGACGTGACGACCTCATTCCTTCTGTCGAAGCCTTTGCTGGAACCGTCTCCAACCTTCGCAAAGTCAAAGTGAATGACAAAATCGAATCCGGAACCGACACTCTTCCGTTCTCCATGGCCGGATTGCCCGGTATTAACATGAATCAGGAAACGGCCGACTACGCCTATACTCATCATTCCGCAGCGGACGCCCTCGAAGCGCAAAAACCGGACATCCTCGCGCAGAATTCGACCATCATGGCCCTGACGGCTTATTGGATTGCCGACCGTCCCGAGCGCCTGGCCGCTCCCTGGTCAGACGAAAGGACCGCCAAGATGCTGCGCGACCAACATGAATATGAGGAGCTGAAGGCCTTCCATTTGTGGCCGTTTGGGGACCTCGGTCTTGAGAAGAAAGACGACAAGAACGAATAGCTAAGCTGTTATAAATAAATGATTTACAGTGCATGTGGGTGGGCTTTTATGGCCCGCCCTCCTGCTTTATCAACCCGCCCACCCTGCCTTCGCCTGACCTTTGCCTTCCGCCTCCCGAAATTGGCCCTCCGAGGCCTGGTGCTAACCCTCACTTTTGCACCGAGTTTTTCCTCAGCCAGTTGCGAATCCGATTTGACACGCTGGTAAAACTTCTCTATACTCTGTGTTTTGTCAGGGGTAGTTTGCCCGTGTAGTAACGCGTCGGGGGACTTTTAGGCGCGTGTGGTTGGAAGGATCTTTACTCCCGGAACATTGCAAGACGGAATGGGAGCAAAGAGCGGCCGGAATGGGACGCCAGTCCCGCAAAGCCGAGTAAGCCTCTCCGAATCGAAGCCAAGAGAGTAGGTCTGCCTCTTGGAGTGCGTGCGGAGTTTCTTGCTGGTCTCCGGAATCGCAGTACACCTTTCAGCTTGGTGTGCTCTCGCGCTGTTGTTTTGCGCGTAATGCGAGAGCTGTCGAAACGTGCGCGCATTCGCGGACCGAATTTGTGTCCGCAAACAAAGAGGGAAGACTGTGCCGACATTTTCGCAACTTGTACGAATGGGCCGCGAGGGAGTCACAAGCAAGACGAAATCGCCAGCGCTGATGGGCTGTCCGGAAAAGCGCGGTGTGTGCATCCGCGTTTACACGCAGACGCCGAAGAAACCGAACTCCGCTCTCCGCAAGGTCGCCCGCGTTCGCCTCACGAATTCCGTTGAAGTCACCACGTACATCCCCGGCATCGGCCACAACTTGCAGGAGCACTCCATCGTGCTCGTGCGCGGCGGCCGTGTGAAGGACCTGCCGGGAGTTCGCTATCACATCGTTCGCGGCACGCTGGATGCCTCCGGCGTGGAAAACCGCAAGCAGGGCCGCTCGAAGTATGGAGCGAAACGTCCGAAGGCCGGACAAGCAGCGAAGTAGAGAGTTTAGAGGAGCGGAGAAGCAATGCCACGCAAAGGACTCGTCAGCCGCCGCAAGCAGGAAGTTGATCCGGTTTACGGCAACGATCTCGTTGAGAAGTTTAT
This sequence comes from Candidatus Sulfotelmatobacter sp., assembly GCA_035567915.1. GTDB lineage: Bacteria > Acidobacteriota > Terriglobia > Acidiferrales > UBA7541 > Acidiferrum. The sequence continues at coordinate 99,063 of DATMPA010000005.1, forward strand.
CTGCTCGATGATGTGGGACGGCAAGAAGAGCACCGCGCAGCGCGTGTTCTACTCGGCCATGGACCAGATCGCAAAGAAGACGAACGACGATGCGCTTAAGACGTTCAAGAAAGCGCTTGAGAACGCGAAGCCCGTGCTCGAAGTAAAAACGCGGCGCGTCGGGGGCGCGAACTATCAGGTTCCCGTCGAAGTGAACAATTTTCGCCGGCAGTCGCTGGCAATTCGCTGGATTTTGCAGTACTCGCGCGAGCGTTCCGGAAAGACCATGACGGACAAGCTCTGCGACGAATTGATTGACGCAGCGAATGCACGCGGCGGCGCGATCAAGAAGAAAGAAGACGTTCACCGCATGGCAGAAGCAAACAAGGCTTTCGCGCATTACCGGTGGTAGTTGATTTTATTTTTCAAAGGGTCTGAATAGAAAAAATGCCCAGGGCATTCAAACTCGAAGACACGCGTAACATCGGGATCATGGCGCACATTGACGCCGGAAAGACGACGTCAACTGAGCGCATCCTGTTTTATACGGGTGTCACTTACAAGATCGGTTCCGTGGACGAAGGTACCGCCACGATGGACTGGATGGAGCAGGAGCGCGAACGCGGCATCACCATTACGTCTGCGGCGACGACTGCTTCCTGGATGCGCTACGACAAGAAGTACCGCGTCAACATCATTGATACTCCCGGACACGTAGACTTCACCGTCGAAGTCGAGCGCTCCTTGCGCGTGTTGGACGGCGCTGTTTGCGTTTTTGACTCCGTCGCCGGCGTGCAGCCACAATCGGAGACCGTTTGGCGCCAGGCGGACAAGTACCGCGTCCCGCGCATCTGCTTCGTAAACAAGATGGACCGCATGGGCGCGGATTTCGATCACGTAGTCCGCACGATTCGCCAGCGCCTCGGTGCACATCCCGTTCCTCTGCAATTTCCCCTCGGCCGCGAAGATAATTTCATTGGAATCATTGATTTCCTGGAACAAAAAGTTATCGTGTGGCTCGAAGAAACCCTCGGAGCCAAATACGAGATCTTTGAAGTAGAGAAGTTGTGGGATAAAGCTTTTGTTGATTCGCGCCCGGACGTCGCGGCGGCTCTGAAGGGCTCCGCAATCGACAAAAGGTTTTACGATGAGCATCGCGCGAAAGTTGTCGAATACATCGCCGAGCATGACGACGAAGTTTTGGACAAGTATCTGACCGAAGGCACGCTCTCGCTCGAAGAGATGCGCAAGTCCATCCGCAAATCCACGCTGGCGCTCAAAATCGTGCCGGTTCTCGCAGGCTCCGCATTCAAGAACAAAGGGATTCAGCCGTTGCTTGACGCTGTTATTGATTTCCTGCCTTCCCCGGTTGATGTTCCTCCCGTCGAAGGCATAAACCCGGACACCGACGAATCCGAACTGCGCCGCGCCGCCGACGATCAGCCGTTTTCCGCACTTGCATTCAAAATCATGTCCGATCCATTCGTTGGACACGTCACGTATATTCGCGTCTATTCCGGCGTTCTGAAATCGGGCAGCTACGTTTACAACTCCGGCAAGCTCACCCGCGAACGCATCAGCCGTTTGCTGCAAATGCACGCCAACAAGCGCGAAGAGATTGAAGAAGTGTATGCCGGCGATATTTGCGCCGTCGTTGGCCTGAAGAGTGTCAACACAGGCGACACGCTCTGCGACGAAAACAAGCAGATTATTCTCGAAAACATCGATTTCCCCCAGCCGGTTATTTCCGTCGCCATCGAGCCGAAAACAAAAGCCGATCAGGACAAGCTTGGCGTTGCGTTGCAGCGTCTCGCGCAGGAAGATCCAACCTTCCGCGTTTCCACCGAACCGGACACAGGCCAAACACTCATCTCCGGCATGGGCGAGCTTCACCTCGAAATCATCGTAGACCGCATGTTGCGCGAATACAGCGTACAAGCCAACGTTGGCCGTCCGCAGGTGGCGTACCGCGAAACGATTCGCCGCAAAGCCGAAGCGGAAGGCAAGTACATCAAGCAGACTGGCGGCCGCGGTCAATACGGTCACGCCGTCATCGAGCTTCATCCGATGCCCAGCTCCGATCACGAAAACATGCACGAGCTGTCCACGGATGACATTGACGCGCTCGCAAAATCCATCACCGGCAGCACACCCGGCAAATGGAAGTTCGACAAGGAACACCGCTTTCTCTTTATTGACAAAGTCGTTGGCGGCTCGATTCCACGCGAATTTATCGCTCCGATCGAAGCAGGCATTCGCGAAGCCTTGGACAACGGCATTCTCGCCGGATTCACGATGGTGGACGTTGCCGTGATTCTCGTGGACGGCAGCTATCACGACGTGGACTCGAACGAAATGGCGTTTAAAATTGCAGGCTCCATGGCGTTCAAGGAAGCTTGCGCGAAGGCGAAGCCCGTTCTTCTCGAGCCGATCATGAAAGTCGAAGTCGTCGTTCCAGAGGAATACATGGCCGCCGTTTTCGGCGATTTGAACTCGCGGCGTTCCGCGATTCAGGGCACGGAGAGCCGGGCGGGCAGCAACGTGATTCGCGTGGAGGTTCCCCTGGCGCAGATGTTCGGTTACGCCACGGATTTGCGCAGCCGTACGCAGGGCCGCGCCACGTTCACCATGCATTTTTCGCATTATGCGGAATTGCCCGCGGCATTAGCTGAAGAAGTAATCAAGAAGAATCGCGGCGAAAGCGGAGTAGCGGCACGATAAGACAACGGTTTTTGTAGCACCCGGTTTAGCAAGACTTTGATTTGAGGAGCAGAGGGAATGGCCAAGGAGAAATTCGAGCGCAGCAAGCCGCACGTGAATATTGGGACGATTGGTCACATTGATCACGGCAAGACGACACTCACGGCAGCAATTACGAAAGTGTTGTCGAAGCACAACCCGAAGGTGGCGTTTCGAGC
>DATMPA010000006.1:0-129826 GCA_035567915.1 Candidatus Sulfotelmatobacter sp.
AGTCGTGACCGGCGGCGCGAACAATGGCCTCGGTCCGCGCTTCAACTCCAATCAATGTCTCTCCTGCCACTCGCAGCCGGCCTCAGGCGGCACGAGCCCCGCGCAGAATCCGTTGATCGCGGTCGCCACTTTGAACGGCGCTAAGAACATCGTCCCCTGGTTCATCACTACCAATGGCCCAGTCCGCGAAGCGCGCTTCCAGAAGACCAACGGTGTCGCCGACGGCAATGTGCACGCCCTTTTCGTCATCACCGGCCGAGCCGACGCCCCCGGCTGCAACGTCTCCCAATTCGATTTCCTCCCCGCCGGAAACCCGCTCACCGGCCAAGGCGGCAATCCCAACATCATTTTCCGCATCCCCACTCCCGTGTTCGGCGCAGGACTCATTGAAGCCATTCCAGACTCCGCCATACTTGCCAACATGCAAGCCAACGCCGCCGAGAAGTCGGCAATGGGTATTCGCGGACATGTCAACGCTCATCTTAGCGGCAACGTGAACCGCAGCGGCAACGACGGCACCATCACGCGTTTTGGCTGGAAAGCGCAAAATAAATCGCTCCTCATGTTCGCCAGCGAGGCTTACAACGTCGAAATGGGCATTACCAACCAGCTATTCACCCAAGAGCGCGACGAAACTCCCGGCTGCCTCTTCAACCCCACTCCCGAGGACACCATCAACTTCACCACGGCTGCCGGCTCCACCAATACCGCCGTTCTCTCCGACATCGAGGCTTTCGCCGATTTCATGCGCATGTTAGCTCCGCCCACTCCCGCTCCCGCCACACCCTCCACCGAAAAAGGACGCGCCACATTTGCATCGATTGGCTGCGTCCACTGTCACACGCCTTCGCTTAAAACAGGCGTAAAGATTGCCAGCGGTTCCGCCACCAACCCCAGCGCCGCCCTTTCCAATCAGACCGCCAATCTTTACTCCGACCTCCTCGTCCATCACTTGGGCAAAGGCCTCGCCGACGGCATCACCCAGGGCGCCGCCGGGCCAGACGAGTTCCGCACCTCTCCCCTGTGGGGCCTCGGCCAGCGCGTCTTCTTCCTCCATGACGGACGGACGACCAACTTGGTGGAAGCCATCCGAGATCACAAGAGCCGCGGCAGCGAGGCAAATAAAGTCATCGAACGTTTCAATAGGCTGACTACTCGGGAGCAGCAGGAAGTCATCGATTTCCTGCGTTCGCTGTAGCGAGAAGAGCACTCTCAACCCCATTGCCAAACTGGGCCCTCAAACCCCGGCCCTCATGCGCCTACCGAAACTTGCCAATCCATTAGATTTCGCTTTTTCGCATCGTATTTACTTGCGTTAATAACCTCCTATCTTGAGTAAGGTTAAGTATGCGAGCGGTCCGGATGAATGGAACTTGCCCGGCTCGCCTGCAGCATACTGTACATACAAATGTATTGACAAACGCGCGCGCGGGCCGTATTCTCTCCCCGGCGTGGCGAGCCATGCGATTTGAATGGGACGAGCAGAAAAATCGGCAAAAACCTTCACAAGCACGATGTTCGCTTTGAAACGGCCGTTCTCGTTTTCGATGATCCCTACGGGATTACGCAGCTTGAATTCACTTTCGAGGATGAGGAACGTTGGATAACAGTCGGAGCCATAGGGCCGGGTTCGATTCTATTGGTCGTTCATAATGAAGAACACGACGAAGAAGTCATTCGTGTCATCTCAGCTCGCGCCGCCGAATCGCACGAAAGGAGAGCCTATGAGGAAGCTCACAAAGGAACAGAAGCGAGACATCCGAGCTATCGCCGCAAAAAGAGACGAGGACATTGATTTCTCGGACGCTCCGGCGGTTGTCGATTGGAGTGGAGCCGAAATTGGCAAGTTCTATCGACCAACGAAGAGGCCCGTTACGATGCGTCTTGATTCCGACGTCATCGCATGGCTCAAAGCCGATGGCCGCGGTTACCAGACCAAAGCGAATTGGCTTCTACGACAAGCCATGACTCATTTCACTGAAGGAACGAGAACGGCGAGCGGTAAGAGACGTTCCAGGCGGACTGGCAAGGGCAAGTAAGGGATGGTTCCCAATCAAGCTGACAGGAATTCTCGAGGAAGTCGACGATCAACTCGGGATCGCCTGTTTTTTTGTACAACTTCGTCATGCCCGGATTTTCTCTTCTAAGTATTCCTCAAGATGACGGCACGCCAGCGCGAGCGGCTCGTCCTTCTTTTGCAAACGCCGCAACATCAAACTACCCTCAAGCGTGCCGACAATTAGATTCGCCAATTCCTCCGCATCAACGTTGCGATTCACTTCGCCGCGCTGTTGACCCGCAATGATAATCGCACCAAGCCGATCCAGCCACGAACGCAACGCTCGTTTCGCCTTGGCCCTTAGCGCCGGATTCCCATCATCCGAATCAATTGCGGTATTCAAGAGCGGGCATCCTCCCGGCACCAATCCTTCGCGCTTCTCTCGAAAATTCCTAACAATTTGTTTCAACCGGTCCACGGAATTTCCGATCTCCTCCGTCCCAGCCAGCCGCAAGGCGACGGCTGCATTCCAAGCGTAATCAAAGGCCTCTGCCGCAAGCTGTTGTTTGCTCTCGAAATGCCGGTAAATCCCGCCCTTTTCCAGCCCCGTCGCCCGCATCAGGTCGGAAAGTGACGCACCCTCGTAGCCCCTTTGATTGAAGATAGGTGCCGCTTTTCGAATGATTTCCCGCCTCGTCTGCTCGCCCTTCCTCATGTCCTAGCCCCCGTGGCCCAAAAACAATGTGACCGGCCACCGCCTCTTTGCATCTACACGGTATCCGATGAGACCGAACGGTCTCAAGTTACATCGAAGTGGAAGCGGTTGCTCAATGAATGCCACAACGACCACGTTGCCAGTTCCGAACGTGCAAGCCATTCCTGGCGCCGTGGAAAACCGCCCCGTCATCAACCCCTGGATTATCGCCGTAACAGTTACGCTCGCTACTTTCATGGAGCTTCTCGACACCGCCATCGCCAACGTCGCCCTGCCACACATCGCCGGCGGTCTCGCCGTCAGCTACGACGAAAGCACCTGGGTCCTCACCAGCTACCTCGTTTCAAACGCGGTAGTTCTTCCGCTTTCCGCCTGGTTAAGCCGCGTGTTTGGACGCAAACGATACTACATGGCGTGCGTTCTTCTCTTCACCATCAGTTCTTTCCTCTGTGGCATAGCCCCGTCGCTCTCGTTGCTCATTCTCTTTCGAGTCATGCAGGGCGTCGGCGGTGGCGGTCTCGCCCCCGTGGAGCAAGCCATTCTCGTAGACACATTCCCCGCGCAAAAACGCGCCGCGGCGTTCGCGCTTTACAGCATGGCCATCGTAACCGCACCCGTCATCGGCCCGCCGCTCGGCGGATGGATTACGGACAACTGGAGCTGGCGCTGGATCTTTTTCATCAACATCCCTATTGGCATCGTGTCTCTCATTCTCACGAACCGCCTAGTCTCCGACCCGCCGGAATTCACGCGAGAAGTGGAAGCCGCGCGCCGCGACGGCAAACTCAAAATTGACGGCCTCGGTATTTTTCTCGTCGCACTCGGTTTTGCATGTCTAGAAGTCGTCCTCGATCGCGGCCAAACCGAAGACTGGTTCGAAAGCAACTTCATAGTAATTTTCTTTTCAATCGCCATCGTCGCGCTCTTCACTGCCGCGTTTTGGGAATGGCGCCACCACGATCCGGTCGTGGAAATCCGCCTCCTCGCCGACCGCAATTTCGCCGTCGCCAATTTTTTCTATTTTCTTTTCGGTTTTGCTCTTTTCGGTTCGACCGTCCTGATCCCACAGATGTTGCAAAGCCTCTACGGCTACACCGCCACGGACGCCGGCCTCGTTCTGGGGCCAGGCGCCATGGTCATCGTCGTTCTCGCGCCGGTTATCGTCAGAATTCTTCCCAAAGTCGGCATCAAGCCGCTCATCTTCGTCGGCTACACGATCTTTGCAATCGCCATGTGGCGCTATGCCAGCATTGACCTCAACACGGACTACAAACACATCGCTCTTCTCCGAGCGCTTCAAGGCTTGGGCATCGCGCCGCTTTTCATTCCTGTCAGCCAGCTTGCCTATTCCTATCTGCCCAAACACAAAAACAACAAAGCCTCGAGCCTCACCAATCTCTTCCGCAATCAGGGCGGCAGCTTCGGCATCGCCTTTGTCACAACGGTCCTGGCGCGCCGCACCCAATATCACCAATCCGTTCTCGTTGCGCATGCGACACCGCTTGACCAGCATTACCGCAATACGCTCAATTCGCTCTCGCATTATTTTGTCTCGCGTGGCTACACGGTTCCCGATGCTGTACTGCACGCTAAAGCGCAGCTCGCCCGGCTCGTCCTGCAACAGGCCTCTTTCCTCGGTTTTCTCGATTGTTTCTGGCTTCTTGGTTGCGCCTGCATCATAGGCGCGCCCATTGTCTTTCTCACACGAGCAGTTCGCACCGTCGGCGGGGGCAGCGGCCACTAAAAAACGCAACACAAAAATCTGCGGCGTTTAGGCGGCTTTTTTCCTCGTCACTGGAGCCTTTGCCGGCAGCGTTTTCAATTTATCCAGCGCCAACTGCTTGTACGGCGAGTTCACCGACGCAGCCTCCGTAAGTGCCTGTTTCGCTTCGGGTAGTTTCTTCAAATTCAGATACGCGTAGCCAAGCCGGTACTGATTCCTCGCATAACTCACATCGTTCGCTTTCAGCAGCGGCGCCGCAGTCTGAAGATTCTGCGCGGCAGTGGCATTGTCCTTCTTTTGCAGATTCACTTGTCCCAACGCGCTCAACGCAAGCCCCTTTTGCAGCGTTGTCTGCTGTTTCCACAAATCAGCCGCGATTCCTTCCGGTTTCGGCGTGGTATCCGCCAACCCAGTCGCTTTTTTTGCGTACGCCTCCGCCTTGTCCAGTTGTTCGCCCTTTTCGCCGTAGTAGTCCGCCAGAAGCAGCAGCATCCCCAAATCATTCGGATCCTTCGCAATCAATCCGTTTGCCACTTCCAGCATCTTGGGCACGTTTTGCGCCTGCTGATATGAAGTAGCCGCCACGCCCAGCGCCTGGTTCGCATACGGCGAATCGGGCAGAGCCTGCGCATATCGAATGAGCTGCGAAGCTCGCTTCACTGGGTCTTTCGTCTGATAGATGCCCGCAAGAACCGCCTGATAGACGTAACGCATGTTGTCCGCATTGGCCTGCATGGCGCTCGCCTGACCGTCTTTCCATTGCTCGGCGGACGTGCCCGAAGGTGCAGGCTGCGCTTTGAATCGCTGCAGAATCCCCGGAACTCTCTCTCCATATGAAAGCAACTTGTCTGTGTCGCCCGCCTCCGAAGCTGCGCGGATCATGTTCACTGCGTTCTGCAAATTGTCCGGGTCCAGCGCGAACAGTTTGTCTCCATACTCGAACGCTTTCCCATAGTCCTTCTGGGTCAGGTAATAGTTTACGTACAAATCGTCCGCCACTATCGCCATCTCGCCCTGCCCGGGCCCGCTAGCAAATTTGTCAATCAGAGCCAGCTTCTGCGCCGGGTCAGTTGCCGCGCTAATCTCCTGCATCGCGTGATCAGCCTCGGATCCGGCAGGAATCGGAACGTACTTCCCGATGTGCTGCGCATTCGCCGTCGCGCAAATCAAAAGTGTCAGTAGCAGCCCAAATCCACCGTCTCTTGTAGTCACTCGCATCTCAGCCTCCCGCGGAATTCGCCTGAAGATTTTGGAAGGAATTGGAGCGCATCTTAGTTCCGAGTCCCTCGCAAATCAATCGGATTCGAGTACGCTTGCCTCCCGCCGCCGCTTCTGCCATCTTCGAAGAGGCAGTTCGGGGAACCATCATGTTTCAGCCGACGCTTGAGCAGGTTCGCCGCGCCTTCCGCATCGTTTCCGGATTCACGCTGCTTCTGGTCGGAGCCGTCATGCTTATCACCCCAGGCCCCGGCTGGCTCACAATCTTCCTCGGCTTGAGCCTTCTTGCGGCGGAGTTCGTCTGGGCGCGCCGCCTCATGAACCGCATTAAGCGCGAAGGCGGCCGCATCAAGGAGGCCGTCCTCGGTGTGGATTCGGATGAAGATGCCGAAACGGCTCCGAAATCCCAACATGAGTCGAAGGAAGCTTCATGACAGCAGAATGGCGTGACAGGTGGGCGCTCGTGACCGGCGCAAGCGCAGGCATCGGCAAAGCTCTAGCCGAAGAGCTCGCTTCCGGCGGAACACATTTGCTGCTCACCGCCCGTCGCGGCGACCGTCTGCTTGAACTCGCTAAACAACTCCGTTCCAAGCACCAAATCAGCGCCGAAATTTTCGAAGCGGATCTAGCCAAACCATCTGCGCCAGAAGAGATTTTTCAGTTCACCAAAGAAAAGGGAATCGCTGTCGACGTCCTCATCAACAACGCGGGCTTCGGACAATACGGCGAGCTTACTTCCGTCGAACCACAACGCCTCTTGGACATGGTGCAAGTGAACTGCGGCGCCGTTCTGCACCTCACTCGCCTCTTCTTGCCGGAGATGGTCGCGCGCAGACGAGGCGACGTCCTGATCGTGGCCTCGGCGGTCGCCTTCCAAGCCGTTCCATACATTTCTACGTACGCTGCAACAAAAGTTTTTGATCTCTTCCTGGCGGAAGGTCTGGCCGAAGAAATGAAGCCGTACGGGGTTCGTGTCTGCGCCCTTTGCCCAGGAACCACGACTTCCGAATTTCATGACGTCGCCGGCCATCCTTCGCATGCAAGACGCCGCAGCGAAACCGCCGAAAAAGTTGCCAGAACGGGCCTCCGCGCCCTCGCTTCCGGGAAGAGCTGCGTCATCTCCGGCCTCGGCAATTATCTTGGCGCGCAGAGTCAGCGGTTCGTGCCTCGGCGTGTTGTCACCCGTATTGCCGCGAACATGCTCCGTCCCAAGCAGTGATCTGCTGTTCCCTCCGGGAACTTTTTCCCCCACCCCTGGGAAGTACCTATGTAAGCAGTCAGAACGTCTAACTGGAAGGCTCGCTATCTTCTTATCTGGTCAGGACTTGCGGCTGGCCTTCTAGCAGGAGAGATGAAAGTTCCGGACGAACGCGACGACGTTCTGCTGCGGCGTGCTGCCAAAGGGGATGAGAATGCTTTCACGGTTCTCTACCAGCGGCATCAAGCATCGCTCTATCGCTACGCGCTTCGCATGACCGGAAGCGCATGGGCTGCCGAAGAAGTTGTACAGGACGTTTTCATGACGCTGATTCGCCAACCGAAAAAGTACGATGCTAACAAAGGCGAAGTAGGCGCGTTTCTTTTCGGCATCACGCGCAATCGCGTTATGAAGCACCTCGATCGCTTGCCGCGCGAACTTTCTTTGGAGCTGCAATCCAATTCCGGCGTTTCCAAAGAACCTGTGGACCTTCTGACGCCCGCTGTTTGGGCCGAGCGCCGCGAGCGCGTCGAACAGGTGCGCGGTGCAGTGTTAAGCCTTCCGGCTGAGTTTCGAGAAGCTGTCGTCCTTTGTGAACTCGAAGAACTCAGCTACGAAGAAGCCGCCGAAAGAAGCGGCTGCCCGATCGGAACGATTCGTTCCCGTCTACACCGCGGGCGAGCTCTTTTGATGGCGCGCCTGGAGCTGTTGCGCGATGTTCCGCGCCGCGCAACAGCGGGACGATGAGGTTTTGTTTGAGTGTTAATTGAAACTGATTGAAGGAAGTTTTGTGATGAACTGCGAAGAATTTCAAGCATTCGGACTCGACGCCGGCACTAGCCGCATAAAGTCTGCGGAAGAAGCGGCTGCTGCGGACCACGCTGGCAAGTGCGCAAAATGCGCAGCGCTTGCGGAATCCTGGGATGCCGCTCGCGCCGAACTCTCGCTTTTTGGTGATGCAACCAGAAATGCCGAAACACCCGCCCGTGTTCAAATGCGTTTGTTGCAGGAACTCCGTGCGCAGAAGCGGCCTGTTGAAATCTACCGGCGTGGCGGAATGATCGCTGCCTGGGGTTTGGCTGCCGCCGCAGCAATCTTCGGCGTCGTCAGTTGGCAGAATTGGCGCACAGAACAGCACAGACTCAAGGCGAACAAGAACAATCCGGCGGTTAGCGCAGTGGGAGCGGCATCGCAATCCGGTGACTATGTAATCGTGGCCGACGAAGACACGGGCGCATTCACTCCATTGCCCGGAGCGCTTCCAGTTACCTCGGATGACGGCTCGATTTATCAGGTTCGTATGCAGCGCGCGTCCTTGGGCGCGCTTGGTCTTCCCGTGAATCAGGACGGCGCCTCGGATTGGATCAATGTGGATTTGCTCGTGGCCGATGATGGCACTCCGCAAGGAGTCCGCCTTCATGAAGACGCAACTGAGTCGGCGACGCTTCAGTAGGTTTGATTTGGTTTTTGCAAGCAGGAGAGAAGAGGAGACGACACAATGAGAAGTTGGTTTCGAGTCATAGGTCCTCTTGCAGCAGCAGCCGTTCTCGCCGCCGCAGCGTACGGTCAGGAAGCTCCTCCGCCACCTCCGGACTCAGTGGCGCAGGAAGGTCCGCAAGGTCCCGGCCCGGGAGGCCCTGGTCCAGGCGGTTTTGGTCCCGGTGGACCGGGAGGTCCGGGTTTTCACAAGATGGAGTTGCTCGGCTTTGGTGGCTTCCACGGCGGAAAAGTTGTAACAGGCGCGCCCTTTAGCGCAGTCGCCGTCACGCAATCAAGCCACGCGCTTTCAGACGGCACCAAAATCAACACCACGAATAAGGTCACGCTCTATCGCGACAGCCAGGGCCGCTTCCGCAAGGAAGGCGGCATGCTGCCGGTCGGAGATGTGGCCGATGCGCCATCTCGTTCGTTCATCGTTATCAATGATCCGGTCGCGTCCAAGGGTTACATGCTCAATCCGGATAAGAAAATCGCGCACGTGACCACGATGAAGAATCACGGCCACAAAGGCCCCAAAGGTGACAAAGGTGCAGATGGCACTCCTGACTTCGAGGGTTTCAAGGGCAACGCGAACGTAACCAAAGAATCCCTCGGCACGCAAACCATCAACGGTATCAGCGCGCAGGGAACTCGTTTCACTCGCGTAATTCCCGCCGGAGAAATTGGCAACGACAAGCCCATCACCATCACTCGCGAAGTCTGGTATTCCCCGGACCTCCAGATGGTTGTGCAGAGCAAACACAGCGACCCGCGTTTTGGTGACACCAGCTACTCGCTCACCAATATTCAGCGCACGGAGCCGGCCGCGAATCTCTTCACGGTTCCTTCCGACTACACCATTAAGCAAGACGGCCCCCGCAAGGGCATGAGACGCGGAGAAGTGCCGCCGCCGCCCCCTCCGGACGGTGGGCCAGCAACTTCACCCAGCTTCTAAAAACGATCTTCTCTCCTGAAGACGGCGCGCCCTCTTTCCCCCTCACCGCCAGTGGAGGGCGAAAAGGGGGCGTAGCTGTTTTAGGTGCGGCTTTTTTGGAAAGGAATAGAATCAAATGATGGACGAGAAAAAACTCACAGCTCAACTCAAAGGGGAAGGCTTCTCTCATACTTACATTTGGGCGGACGGCCCGAATACGCGGTATCCCGAGCATACGCATCGTGAAGAAACCGCGCACATTATCCTGAGCGGTGAAATGACGCTCACCATGAACGGCGAATCACATCTTTATCGCGCCGGCGAACGCTGCGATGTTCCCGCTGGAACCACGCATTCCGCCGTCATGGGCCGCCTCGGCTGCCGTTATTTGATTGGAGAACGCGCGCCAAGCACAGTTTCTACCTGCGCCGCCAAGTCTTGACCCGCCGCACGCCTTCCTGCTGTGCTAACGTACTGGTTCCAATTCTGGAGCGAGCGGCGCAATGGCAAAGGCCAAAATCTTCGCAACACACCCGCTGTTTGACGAAGCGCGCGCGATTCTTGACGCGGGCTGCGACGTCGAATATTGGGCGCAGCCCGAGCGCCCCCCGCGCGAAGAAATTCTCGGCCGCATGAAAGACAAGGAAGGCCTCGTCTGCCTCCTCACCGATCGCGTCAATGACGATCTCTTGCGCGCCGCCCCAAAACTCCGCATTGTTGCAAACGTCGCCGTCGGCTACGACAACGTGGATGTCCCCGCCTGTACCAGGCACGGCGTCATTGTCACCAACACGCCAGGCGTGCTCGATGAGACCACTGCCGATTTCGCTTGGACTCTCCTCATGGCCGTCGCGCGCCGCCTCGTCGAGGGCGATACGTATGCCCGCACAGGAAACTGGAAAGGCTGGAACCTCGATCAGTTCTGCGGCACCGATGTTTGGGGCAAGACGCTCGGCATTGTCGGTTTCGGCCGCATTGGCCGCGCGCTCGCCCGCCGTGCCGCTGGCTTTAAAATGCACATTCTTTACGCGGCCACGAAGCGCGCTCCCGCCGAAATCGAAAACGAATTGAACTCCGAATTCCGCGATCTAAACGCGCTTCTCGCCGAATCCGATTTCGTCAGCCTGCATGTTCCGCTCAACTCAGAAACGAGCGGCTTGCTCGACGCACCAAAATTCTCTCGCATGAAGCCCAGTGCATTTGTCATTAACACTGCGCGCGGCCCTGTCATTGACGAAGCCGCGCTCGTCCACGCGCTCGAAACAGGCAAAATCGCCGGGGCAGCGCTTGACGTGTTCGAACAGGAACCCTTCATCCATCCCGGCCTAAAACGCGCCAACGTCGTCTTGGCTCCCCACATGGGCTCCGCCAGCGTCGAAACGCGTTCGAAAATGGCCGCCATGGCCGCGCACAATGTCTCCGCGCTTTTCCGCGGCCAGCGCCCACCCAACATGCTCAATCCGGAAGTACTTCAGACTGCGTGAGCCGTCATGGCGGATGCCAAGCAAATCGCCCGACGCATTTTTCAAGAAACCCTCGCGTCCATTGACATCCCGCTCGCCATGGAGCGCCGGGTTCTTTGCTCCGGCAGCGTCATTTGCGTTGACGATTGGTCCTGCGACCTCGCCAAATTCTCCGACGTGAAGGTCATCGCCTTCGGTAAAGCCGCACACGCCATGCTGCACGGCCTCGCACAACTTTTTCCCAACCTTCGCTTCAGCGGGGTCGCTTCTGCTCCCACTCCGCCAGAAAATCCTGTCCCTGGCATTTCGTATTTTGTCGGTGGCCATCCCCTCCCCAACGAACAAAGCTTCCTTGCCGCAGAAGCCGCGCTCACGTTGCTGCAAACTTGCGCCCGAAATTCTTTCGTCGTTTTCCTTCTCTCCGGCGGCGGTTCGGCTCTAATGGAATTTCCTCTCGACCTCCGCCAATCTCTCGAAGATACTCGCGCGCTCAATCGGCTTCTTGTCACTTGCGGTGCCTCCATCGACGAAATCAACGCCATCCGCAAGCACGTCTCAGCTATAAAAGGCGGCCGCCTCGCCGTCGCCGCCGCAAACGCCGCAAAACTCACTCTCGCCATCTCCGACGTTCCGCTAGGCAAGGAATCCGCGCTCGCTTCCGGCCCCACAATTCCAGATCCAACAACGTGCGCGGACGTTTCGCGCATCCTCGCTCAATACGGCCTCCGCGAAAAATTGCCGCCTTCTCTTCGCGATTGGTTCGCCTCTGGGCAAATGCCCGAAACGCCAAAGAAAAATCACCCAGCATTCGAACGCTCCCATTTTTCCTTGCTTCTCACGTCGCACGATCTCTTTCACGCCGCCCACCATGCCGCAGAAGCCGAAGGCTTCCTCACCTGCTGCGACAACACCACCGACGACTGGCCGCTCGACCGCGCCGTTGAATTCCTCCTAGCTCAGCTCGAAGACATCCGCCGTTCAAATCCCGGCCAGCGAGTTGCGCTCATCTCCGATGGCGAAGTCAGCAGCATTGTCATGGGGCAGGGAATCGGAGGTCGCAACTCCGCGTTCGTTCTCGCGTGCGTCGAAAGAATCGCCGGCCATGGCATCACCGTGCTCAGCGCCGGCACCGACGGCATTGACGGCAACTCTCCCGCCGCCGGAGCGGTTGCAGATGGAACAACTCTCTCCCGCGCCCAAGCCCTCGGCCTCTACCCGCCTGACTTCTTCCAACGTAGTGATTCCTTTTCCTTCTTCCACAAGCTCAGCGACTCCCTCATGACTGGCCCCACCGGCAAAAATCTCCGCGACCTCCGCATCCTCCTCGGTATTCCACATGATTTATCAAAAACCTAAACCATCTGTCACTTCGAACGGAGCGGCCCGGCTTTTTCTTGCGCGCGGACTTTGTGCACCGGGCCACGCAGAGAGAGCTCCGCCCCATTGCGCGTTCTTCGCGCAATGAAATCTCTCTTCGATCTCAAATAGGAATTCCAACCATCGAAAATATAGTCAGGATTTCCTTCTGTTTTCGCTCTTATCTCATCCACAAGAAGCAAAAAGGGCGAGCCTTCGCCCGCCTTCTTTCCAATTCTTCTGCTTAAAACTTAGAACTTACAACTTATCACCTACAACTCACTTCTTCGGCGGCAACTTCTCCTCAATCGCCTTCAATCGCTCGCTCATCTCCTGCATCAAGTGTTCCAGCTTGTCTAGCCGGCCCGCTAGCGCCGCAGAATCTCCTTCACCCTTTTCGCCTCCTGGCTGTCCCGGACCCGCGGGGGGCGTCTGCCCTTTCTTCAATCGCGCGATCTGTCCTTTGATCATCGGCGCCATCTCGATGCTCAGGTCGTTGCTGTTCAACAGCGCCTCCAGCGCTGGAATCGCAGATGCATCGCCGCGTGAACCAAGCGCAAAGATCGAAGACACTCGAATAGGGAACGGTTGCCCCGTCAAATACCCCGCGATCTCCTGCGTGATCTCCTTGTTGTTTTTGTCCAGACGCGCAAGGCTGCTAATCGCGGCCCGCCTTGTATCAATTTGCTTTCCAGGAGCCGCCCACTCCCGCAATGTCGGCACGGCCTTGTCATCGCCCAATTCGCCCATCGAACGCAGCGCCGCGTTCCGCAAAAACGCATCCGGCGAATCAGACTTCACTGCTTCATTCAGCGTGTCCAGCGCGTTCGGCGCCTTCAGTCTACCAAGCGTCTGCAGCGCCGCCGCCTGAGCGCGATACGACTTGTCCTCTTTCGCAACCGCGTTCAGCTTGGCGATTACTTCGCTGTTGTCCTTGAATCCTCCAAGCGCCGTCACGATTCGATTCCGCACCCACGGTTCGTTTGCGCTGCTCAGCGCGTCGAGCAACAGCTTCGCTGCCGCCGGATTTTTCGTCTCACCTAGAACGTCCGCCGCCGTCGCGCGAGCTCCCCAAGCCTTGTCGTTCTTCAGCGCGTCGCCCAGCGCCGCAAGCGCGTCGGTGTCTTCCTTTAACTTGCCCAGCGCTTCAACCGCATCCGCGCGATCCGCAAGCTCCGTCGCGTTCCTTACTTGGTACAGCCACTCTTTTTTCTCTTTGTGAAACTCCGCGGACTTCAACACATGCCCCCCCTTGTCAAACAGCACCATCAGCGGCGCGCTGTCTGCCGGGAACCAGAACGCCTCCTCAGCTTTCGACACCGTAACCGGATACGATTTCGCACCCGACGCGGTCGTAACCTCCACACCGGTCGGAATGTGGAAGATTCCAACTCTCCCCTCGACCTTTTGCGTCTGCTTCACTTTCACAGTCACTTGATGTTTCGCGTCGTCGTACGTATAGCTCAGGTCAAACTTAGGCGCGCCCGCTCCGTAAATCCATTGCGTGAAAAATTGATCTACATTGATATGCGTCGCTTCTTCAATCGCTTTGGCCAGGTCCGCCGTCACCACATTCTTTCCGCGGTTCACTTCGAGATAGTGTTTTAGACCCGCGTAGAACGCCTGCTCGCCAATCTGATGCCGCAGCATGTACAGCACCCAGCCGCCCTTGTTGTAGGCATTGCCGTCGAATTCGCTCGAATCGTCAAAGTCGTGCCGCACGATCGGCTTGGAATAAAGCCCGGGATTCTCCATCCAGTCCCTCGCGTCATTCCACAATTCGTATTCAATCTGATCCTTTGGAAAATTGTGTTCCACCCACAACCGTTCCATGAGAGTCGCGAATCCTTCGTTCAGCCAGATGTTGCCCCAGTCTTTGCACGTCACCAGGTCGCCGAACCATTGATGCCCCAGCTCATGGGAAATCAGCGGGTCTTCACCCGTCGCGTATTCGCGCGCGAGTTTTTCATGCGTCAGCGAAGAGCTTGTGTTCGTTGTCGCGCTCGAATTCTCCATTCCGCCCGCGACAAAATCATCCACCATGGCCTGTGCGTACTTTTCCCACGCGTAATCCACCCCCAGTGTTTTGCTGAAGAATTCCAGCATTTGCGGCGTTCTTCCATAATTCAGTTTCAGCCGGTCACCGCGTCCTTTCGGCGCGTAATAAGTCACCGGAATCCCGCGCCAGGTTTCTTTCACTTCATCAAATTCGCCCGCCACCACGGTAATGAGATACGTCGAGCTCGGTAGACTCTCCTTCCATGTCCACGTCTTATTTCCGTTCTCCGCGTTCGCAACACTAATCAATTTCCCGTTCGCCACAGTGATCCACGAAGCCGGCACCGTCACAACCGTCTCTGTCGTCAGTCGGTCGTTCGGATAGTCGTACGTCGGCAGGTAAAACCGCGTGTCTTCCGATTCTCCTTGCGTCCAGATCTGGCTTGGCCGCGTTGGATAGTTCTTGTCCGGCAAGATAAAGTACAAGCCCTTGGTCGGCTTACCCTCGTACTTGATCTGCACGTCGAACTTCTGTCCCGCCTTCGCCGCGCTCGGCAGCGGCACAAACAACTTCGTCTCTTTCGATTCGAATTTCGCCGAAGTCTTGTTCACGGTCACGCTCTGGATCGTCAGCCCTACCGAATCAAACCAGACCTTATCCGTTCCATCCTTCAAAATTGCGAGCGTGTGCGTCACGTCACCAATAACCTTTTTCTGTTCCAAATCAAACTTCAGTGCGATTTTCGAGTGCTGCAAGTCGTAGTCCTTGCTCCGCGCAAACGGCTCATCCGCGCCCGCCACGAATCGAAGTCCGTGCAGTCCCATCGCTGCGAGGGCTGACGCAACCACAACGCTGCGCAAGCCAAACTTCACCTTCAGGAAGTTCAACATTCCGTTTCTCTCCTCAAAATTAAAATCGAAATTTCTATTCTTCAGGAATCCTTTGAACCGCGTGTCCCGCAGCCTCAAGTGCGCCGATAGCGCGTTCCAGCTCCGATTCCGAAACCAATACGTAATCCGTGTCGTACGTGGACACCGCAAAAATACTCACTTGCGCTTCAGCCAGGGGTGCTGCCACTGCTGCCAGAATCCCCGTAAGGCTGAACGCCAGCGTCCCCTCAACTTGCATCAATCGCCGCCTGCGCTCCGCGTGAATCTCCGCCGGCACTCGATCGTCTTCGCAGACAATCGAAAGCTCGCTCCCCGTCCTGCTAATCGTCAAAAACTTTGCGCCCCCCACCCATTCAGGCACCGGTGCCTCTACGCCAAGCCTGCAAATTGCGTATAAATCCGGATGCACCGTGATCGTCAGCCGGTGAATCATTCCTGCGCTTCGTTGTTGTTGAAGAAATTCATTTTTCTAGAGAAGCCCTCTCACAATTCCGCCATCAATCGCAATCGAAGTCCCGTTCACGTAACTGGCGCGTTCCGAAGCTAGGAACGCAACCACCGCCGCAAACTCTTCAGGCGTTCCCAATCTTCCCGCGGGAATCTGCCGTTTCCATCCCGCAATCACTTCTTCCTCGCTCACTTTATTTCTTGCCGCCAGCGTTTCAGAAAGCTCGCTCAGCCGATCCGTCGCCGTGTACCCGGGGCACACATTATTCACCGTAATTCCGTACTTCGCGTATTCGCCCGCCAGCGTTTTTGCCAGTCCGGTCACAGCGGAGCGTATCGAATTCGAAAGCAGCAACCCATCCGCCGGCTGCTTCACGGTGGTCGAAGTAATGGTAATGAACCGCCCCCACCCGTTCTTCTGCATGCGCGGCAAAGTCTCACGCGCAAAATGGACCGCACTTAATAGCAATAGGTCAATTGCGGACCTCCACTCGTCTGTGCGGGTATCGGCAAACAGTTTAGACGGCGGGCCGCCCGAGTTGGTAACACAGATGTCCACTTTTCCGAATCGTGATTCCACTGCCGCAACAAAATTCGCAATCTCCGCTTCATTCCGCACGTCCACGATCTGGTGCAGAATTTCGCCGCCGGTTTGCTCTCGAAGTTCTTGCGCCGTCTTCTCCAGCGTCCCCGCCCTTCGCGCGCAAATCGCCACCTTGGCGCCCTCTTTCAAAAGCTCGGTCGCCACCGCGCGCCCCAGCCCCGTACTGGCCGCCGCCACGATCGCCACTCGTCCCTTTAGTCCCAAATCCATTCCGTACACCTCGCCAAGCCGACGATGTTCTCCTGAAATTACACGTGGCGTCAAACCATGCGACGGGTTTACCAGATTATCTTCCGCCAATAAGATTCGCGTGCGGTTCCGGTTTTCTCGCAGCGTGTGCTTTGTTACCAGCCGCTCGGTTTTTTCCTGTGGTGCTTTCTGTAGCAATGCGCAGATCGCCTCCAGCAATTCTCCAGGAACCACCCAGACCAATGCCTTCTCGCCTCGTCTAATCTTCAGAACCACGGAACATTTCGTAGTTATCGGTCGTACTGGCTAGTGGGTGCAAGATTTGAGTCCGCGAGGGTCCTCTTATGTCTAGCAATGGCAATGGGTTAGCGAACGGGAAAAACGGCAAGAAGCGCCGGCGCCGTATTATCTGGGGCAGCATCGCCCTGGTCGTCCTTTTAGGAGGTGGCTATGGCGTCAAAGCCGCCCTCACCCCGAGCCACGAAATTGACCCCTCCAAGCTCGCCGACGTTGAGAAGGGCGACCTCGCACGCGTCGTTGTCGCCACAGGCAAGATTCAGCCTCTCTCCAAAGCCGAGATCAAATCCAAGGCCAGCGGCATCGTTAAAAAGATTTTCGTGGATTACGGAGACCACGTTAAAACTGGTCAGATTCTCGCAGAACTCGATAAAGTTCAGCTTGAAGCCGCTCTTCGCGCCTCGAAAGCAAATCTCGCAGCCGCCGAAGCCGCATGCGAATCCGCTAAAGCCGCTCTCGAACGCAACAAAGTGGACGCCGAAGGGCCAGACGTTCCTTTCCTCAAATTGAATATGGAACGCGCTCGCCAGATGTTCAAAGACGGTGTCATGTCCAAGAGCCTGGTCGAAGATGCCGAGAAAAATTATCAGCTCGCCTTGAACAAGCAGACCAGCGCCCAGCGCAATCTAGTGGTCTCGCAGGCAGAAATCGCCAAAGCCAATGCGCAAGTCTCGCAAGCTAAAGCCTCAGCCGATAACGCCGAAGAAGATCTTCGCAACTCCACCATCATCAGCCCCATTGACGGTCTCGTCCTGTCGCGCGATGTAAACGTCGGCGACGCTGTAAGCTCCATCTTGATCCTAGGCTCGCAAGCCACGCCCATTATGACCCTCGGCGATGTCAGCGAAGTTTACGTGCAGGGCAAAGTGGACGAATCCGATATCGGCAAGGTCTATCTCAATCAGGCAGCGCGCATCGTCGTCGAATCCTTCAAGGACAAAAAGTTTACCGGCAAGGTAACTAAGATCTCTCCGCTCGGTAAGGAAAAAGACAACGTCACAACTTTCGAAGTCCGCGTCTCGATTTCCAATCCAGGCGGCGAACTCAAAGCCAACATGAGCGCCAACGCCGAAATCCTCCTCGAAGAAAAGAAAAACGTCCTGATGGCTCCCGAAGCCGCCATGATCTATGACAAGGACCGCAACGCTCAGGTCGAAATTCCCGACGCCAAGGGTCCCAACGGCAAAAAGAAAATCAGCGTGAAACTGGGCATTTCCAACGGCGTCAAAACTGAAATCGTTTCCGGCCTGAACGAAAAACAAAAAGTCGTCCTGCAGTAACCGAGGAACCGTCCGTGTCTTTTCGCGATCTCCTTCGTGACACTCTGGTGACGCTCTGGGCCCAAAAGCGCCGGACGCTTCTCACTATGTTCGGTATCGCTTGGGGCATCATCTCTATAACCATCATGGTCGCGGCTGGCGAAGGTCTCGGCGACGGCATCCAGAAAAATCAGGAAACCTTTGGCAAAGACGTCATGATTGTTTTTGGCGGCCGCACCAGCATGCAAGCTGGCGGCACGCGTTCTGGCCGCATGGTTCGCTGGTTAGAAGAGGATTACATTCAGGTCGCAAAAGAATCTCCGGCTTGCAAATACGTCATGCCCGAACTCGGCAACGACGCGCAGGTCCGCAGCCTCTTCAATAGCGGCACCATTCCAGTCGTCGGCGCTCTTCCGCCCTTTCAGGAAATTCGCAGCGTCGCCCCCGCCGAGGGCCGCTTCTACAACGATCAAGACAACGAAGAAGCCCGCAACGTCGCTTTCCTCGGCAGCGACACAAAAAAGCAGCTCTTCGCCGAAAGGGAAGCACTCGGTCAAACGATCTGGATGAACGCCATTCCGTATACCGTCATCGGCGTCATGAAGTCCAAGGAACAGAATTCCAGTTACGACGGCTTCGACACGCGCAAAGTCTTCATTCCTTTTAACGCAATGCGCCGCGATTTTCCCAACAAGCCTCCCGCCATCGAACATTCAGTGGACCGTCTTCTCGTTGCTCCTTGGTCGCTCGAGACGCACAAAGACTGCGTCCGCCAGCTTCGCCGCACGCTCGCCCGCCTCCATAGCTTCGATCCTCGCGACGAAGAAGCCGCCAGCATCTGGGACACCGTCAAAAACGCGCAGGCCAACCGCATGATTATCGTCGGGATGGAAATCTTCATGGGATGCGTCGGAGTCGCAACGCTTTTCCTTGGCGGTCTCAGCGTCATGAACGTCATGCTCGTCACCGTCCGCGAGCGCACTCGCGAAATCGGCGTCCGTATGGCACTCGGCGCCACCCGCAAATCCATCCTTCGCCAATTTTTTCTCGAAACGATTTTCGTCGTAGCCATCAGCGGCGGCGTCGGCCTCTTCATCTCTTACGGTTTTTGCGCCCTTGTCAATCTCGCCCCCATGCCTCCTTTTTTCACCGGCATGATCACCAGTTGGAAAATCGCAGCTATGTCCATTTTTCTTCTCGGCCTCATCTCCGTTCTTTCCGCTCTCTATCCCGCAAATCGTGCCGCTTCCGTAGATCCCATCGAAGCCCTCCGCTTCGAGGCAGGTGGATAAATGTTCGCTGAAATTTTCAAACAAGCCTGGACCGCCCTCGGAAGAAATCCCGTCCGTAGTTTTCTTACGATGTCTGGCATCTCATGGGGCATCGTTGCAGTCACGCTCTTGCTCAGTTACGGAGCCGGTTTCCGCAGCGTCCTCATGTACACCTTCGAAGTCTTCGGCAAAGGCGCAGTCGTCGCATGGCCCGGCACTACAAGTGAACAAGCGGGCGGAGAACGCGCCGGCAAGCCTGTCCGCTTCGAAGCCGAAGACGCCGAATGGGTCAAAGCACAATCGCCACTCGTAAAGCGAGTTACCCGCGAAACCGTCCGCTTCCAAGGCGTTTCGTATGGTGAGCGTCTTTCCGATACCGCCGTTCGTGGCGTCTATCCCGAATACGGCGAAATGCGCAACGAAATCCCCAGCGACGGTCGCTGGATCTCTCCCGAAGACATCGCCGAACGCCGCCGCGTCATTTTTCTCGGCGCCCGCCTCCGCAAAAAACTTTTCAGCGGCGAGCCCGCCCTCGGCGAAACCGTTCGGATCAAGGGCGTTCCATTCACCGTCATCGGCTCCATGGACATGAAATTTTCAGACAGTTGCTATTTCAACTGCGACGACGAATCCGCTTTCATCCCGTACACCTCCGCCAACGATCTTTGGGACACTAAATATTCCAGCGTCATGGTCTGGGAACCCATCGCTCCCGTTTTCGAAGCTCCCGCGATGGTGCAATTCCGTACCGCCATCGCCAATCGCCAGCACTTTTCTCCCAATGACAAGCGCGCCATCACCATGTTCGGCCGCGAAGAATTTAAACCCGTCATGGAAGGCATCACCATCGGCATCGAAGCGCTCCTCTTCATGATCGGCGCAATGACGCTCGGCATCGGCGGCGTCGGTGTCATGAATATCATGCTCGTCTCCGTCGAAGAACGCATACGCGAAATCGGCCTTCGCCGCGCAGTAGGCGCAAAAAGGTCTCACATCCGTTGGCAATTCTTATTGGAAGCGCTCGTCATGACCATCGCCGCCGGCGCAATCGGCATGCTTCTTTCCTGGGGCCTCACCACCGCCATCGGCACGCTGCCGTTTCTCGGCCCCGCCTACGAAGACGAATCCGGCAAAGTAGACATCCACCTCGCCCTTTCCTTTATGACTATGTTCCTATCTTCGCTGATCCTAATAATCGTCGGCGTCCTCAGCGGCTGGCTTCCCGCCATGCAAGCCGCCAAACTAGACCCCGTCGAAGCCCTCCGCTACGAGTGATCTTCCCGAAAGGGCACGATATATCTTGCCCTCTTCGCGAGAGACACATCCGAACTCGCAATCACCGAGCCATTAGGCTCATTTCCTCGGCGCATAAAAATAATAGTCCGCCGAATAGGAACTCTCACTTTCTATCCCGCTCTTCGACGCATCACAACTCTTCGCGGCATCAACAACTCCGCCTTCCGTATTCACTCGATGGATCGTCGTAACGGTCTCTAGCCCCCCGCTCCCCTTGTGCCCGGTCACCGTCACGAGCAACCACGGAATCGCGCCCGCTTTCGGTGCATCATGCTTCGCAACCATCTTCCCCGTCACTTCACTCCCGTCCTTCAGTCTCCAAGTCGGCCCCGCAAAATGCTCGCCAATTGATTTCCCCTGCTCATCAAACAACTCCGCCTTAGGTGCCTTGAGTGTCCACGCATACTTTCCATCTGCCCCAGCCGCACAAGAATAAATCTGCACACCCTTCGCGTGAGCGTGAATAAGAACTATCTCCCCCGCCGGAACCTTCAAATTCTCAGGAACATCCGGTGGCAGAACGCTCTGCGCCGCCGCACCAACCATTGCCAACGTAAATGCCCCAACCATCGCCATAGTTTTCATTGCTATCGCTCTCCCTCAGCACTCAATCACATTCAACGCCAACCCACCCAGCGAAGTCTCTTTATAACGCGACTGCATATCCATCCCCGTCTCATACATCGTCTTAATCACCTGATCCAGCGACACCTTATGTTCCCCGCCCTCGCGCATCGCAATGCGGCAGGCATTGATCGCCTTCACCGCACCAATCGCATTCCTCTCAATGCAAGGAATCTGCACCAGCCCGCCAATCGGGTCGCACGTCATTCCCAAATTGTGCTCCATCCCGATTTCCGCGGCGTACTCCGCTTGATGATTTCCGCCGCCCATCGCCGCAACAAGTCCCCCCGCCGCCATCGAACAAGCCACGCCCACTTCGCCCTGGCATCCTACTTCCGCGCCGGAAATCGAAGCATTCTCCTTGTACAGCGCCCCAATCACACTCGCCGTCAAGAAATATCGGAACAATCCTCTGTCAGTAGCCTCCGGCACAAATCGCACATAATAATGCGCCACCGCCGGAATAATCCCCGCCGCTCCATTCGTCGGAGCCGTCACCACGCGCCCTCCCGCCGCATTCTCCTCATTCACTGCCATCGCAAACGTGTTCACCCAATCCATGGGCGCCAGCGCATCTTCTTTTTTCTCCGTCGCCAACTTTTTCGCCGACCGTGGCGCGCGCCGCCTCACATTCAGCCCGCCCGGCAAAATTCCTTCCGTAGTCAACCCGCGTTTGACGCACTCCTGCATCACGCTCCAGATTCGCGCCACATGCCCGCGAATCTCCGCCTCCGTGTGCCACGCCTTCTCGTTCTCCAGCGCAATCTCCCAAATCGCCAGCCCGCGCTCGTCGCCAATTCTCAACAATTCATCCGCGCTGGAAAACACATACGGCGCTGTCTTTGCCGTCTTAGCCGCCGCGTTTTCGCCTTCGCGCAAAATAAATCCCCCGCCAATCGAAAAATACACCTGCGTAGCAATCACGCCGCCGCTCGCATCAAACGCCGTAAATCGCATCCCATTCGAATGCGCCGCCAGCGTCTTATCCTTGTGCCACAACAAATCCCGCGCATCGTCAAACGCAATCTCTTTCGCGCCCGCTAACTTCAATTTCTTCGCGCTACGAATCGCCGCCAATTTCGGCTCAATCGTCTCCGGCTCAATCAAATCCGGCAATTCGCCACTCAATCCCAGCAAAATCGCCCGGTCCGTTCCGTGTCCATGCCCAGTCAGCGCCAACGAACCATACAACTCCGTCAACACACGCGCCAACTCTCCGCGCGCCTCTAGCCCTCGCGCAAAGTCCGCAGCCGCACGCATCGGCCCCATCGTGTGCGAACTCGACGGCCCAATTCCCACTTTAAATATTTCAAAGATGCTGGTCTTCACGGCAGGAGTACCCAAATTTCATGCTACGCCCATTCCGTCCCCTTCGATAGCCACGTCCATTTCGATTTTCCAGCCTATTACTCTTGACACCGCCCGCCACCTTAACCCTGAAACCTCCGCCATAACTCATCCGTCTAATAACTGAGAGGGTAAATACCCATGCGAAAACTCCTGGTCGTTTTTGCTCTCGGATTTGCCGTTCCATTCTTCGCTTCCGCCCAGGACGCCGCCGCATTCCAAGCAGCGCAGCAGGCCATGCAGGCAAATCAGCAAGTCATGGCGGACATGCAGGCTGCAAATCAGCGTGCGATCGACCAAATGAATGAACAGATGCGCGAATCCCAGCAAGCCGCTCAGGATTCCGTCAACAACACTCAGGTCTATGTCATTCCGCCTGCGGCAAAGCCAACTTTCTCCGTCAAGGGCGGCACTTTCAAAGCTCCCGTAACCGTAAAGCTCAAAACAGCCACTCGCGGCGCTGCCATCTACTACACCACCAACGGCTGGACTCCCACGACCTCTTCCAAACGATACGAGGGCCCGATCACTATCAATTTCACCACCACGCTCCAGGCCATTGCCGTAGCTCCTAATTTGGCCCGCAGCTACGTAGCAGCCGCCGAGTACAAACTTCCTGGAGTCGCGCCGCAGGCCCCTCGCAAAGTGACTGCAGTCGCGCAGGATCCCTCCGGAAATTTTCTTCTGGCTAAAGACACTGCGATCCATCTGGTATTCGCTTCTGACGTCACATCGAAAAACGCCGACGTTGGCGACAAATTACCTCTCACTCTTGCTGACGACATTTCTTTCGGCCAAACAATTCTCGTTCCCAAAGGTACGCCAGTGGAAGCCATCGTCACCGACGCGGACGGCTCACGCGCCGCAGGCACTCCCGGCACCATCACCTTCGAAGTTCACTCGTTCAAAGCCAATGGCATCACGGTCTTTCTCCGTGGCGAAGCCACCAAGGAAGGCCAGGCCAAACCGCTCAACGCAGCGACACTCATTCCAGCGACACTCATTCCCGTTGTCGGCAGCGTCATGTTTTTCCGCCACGGTGATCAGGCGCAAATCAAGCAGGGCACCACCTTTACAGCCCATGTTTACGCCGACGTTCTTTTTCCTCCCCCCGACAACGCACAAGCCAAAGCCCCGTAACGCCCGCAGCCGCTGAACACTTGCCATTTCGAAGCATTTGCGTCTCTTTCTGGTCAATGAGACAATTTTTGGATGAAAAAACAACAAACTCTCTCATTGATTCTTCTCGCCTCGAGCGCGCTCCTGGCCTCCAACGCGTTCGCGCAAACTTCACCCACCTCGGGCTCAACGCAGACACCGGCCACCAAACCGCAGACTTCTTCCGGCACCGCCGCCGCGAAACCCCAATCCAGCACCTCAGCCAAAAAGCCCGGCACCGCTACGGCCGCAAGACCAGCGAACGCCCCAACGCTCGCCACAGACCGTGAAAAAGCTAGCTACGCCATCGGCGCAAACATTGGGAAAAGCATGAAAAAAGAAGGCGTGGACCTCGATCCCGCCCTCGTCGCCCGCGGCATCAAGGACGGCTTCGCCGGCGGCAGACTTCTCCTCACCGACGAGCAGGCGCAAGCCGCTCTCACCGCATTTTCCGGCGAAATGAAAAAGAAGCAGGAAGCGGAACTCACCGTCGTTGCCGCGGCAAATGAAAAACAAGGCCAGGCATTCCTCGCCGCGAATAAAGCGAAACAAGGCGTCGTCACGCTTCCGAGCGGTTTGGAGTACAAAATCTTGACGCCGGGCACCGGACCGAAGCCCACTCCGGAAGACACAATTCTCTGCAACTACCGTGGCACTCTCATCGACGGCAAGGAATTCGATAGTTCCTACAAGCGCGGCCAACCCACTGCGATTCCCGTTGGCGGCGTCATCAAGGGTTGGACCGAAGCTCTACAACTCATGCCCGTTGGCTCCAAATGGCAGCTCTTCATTCCTTCAGAACTCGCGTATGGTCCACGCTCAGCCGGCCCGGACATCGGCCCCAATTCCACGCTCATCTTCGAAGTCGAATTAATCTCCATCCAGCCCAAAGAAGCGCCAAAAGATGCTCCCAAGGATGCAGCTCCCCAGCCCCAAGCTGCGCCCCAAACCGCTCCGCCGCCCGCGCCGGCCCCTCAACCCGCACCCAAGCCCCCCTCAATTTGATTTATCTCAATGCGTGTTCAGGCCCGTGTAGGGGCGGGACTTTAGTGAAAAGTCCGCCCCTCTTTCTTTTTTCTGTTCAGGTCTTAGCATGCATTCGTGCTCTACGGCAAAAACCCCACGCTCTTCCACAACTCTCCCGTCTTAAACATCTTTCCCCCAGTCATC
The DNA here is from genome assembly GCA_035567915.1 of Candidatus Sulfotelmatobacter sp. GTDB lineage: Bacteria > Acidobacteriota > Terriglobia > Acidiferrales > UBA7541 > Acidiferrum. Next base: position 24,637 of record DATMPA010000006.1, read on the forward strand.
ACGAACTCCACATTCCGAATCTTGTGAATATCCTCCAGCGGATTCCCATTCACCAAAATCAAATCCCCTCTTTTTCCCGTCTCAATCGTTCCCAATTCCTTCTCCATCCCCATCGCGCGTGCCGGCACAATCGTCGCTGCCTGAATCGCTTCCATCGGCGTAAATCCCGCCAGCGTATAAAGCTCAATCTCCCGGTGCACGCTGTGTCCCGGGACGGTCTGGTCCGTTCCCACAACAACCGGCACTCCTGCCTCGTGCAACTTGCCCGTCAGCGCCACATACTTGCCAAAAACTTTTTCGATCAATTCTGAATTTTCATTTGGCGGGCCAACGTCAAAGAGTTGCTCGGCCAATTCCGGCGCCACCTTCGCCACTCCCGGCTCAAAACTGCTGAACGGCTTGGCTGTGCTCGCCGTACCCATTTCATAGACCGAGAGAGTTGGATCAATCACCGTGTGATGCTCCTTCAAAAACGCGATTTCCTTTTTCGCAGTTTCCGAATCCAAATCGACTTCACTGAATGCCTTCAGCCTCTCGATCCGCTTCGTTCCTGCGGGAAATGGCGGCACCATCATCTCCATGACGTAACTGATGTGGTTCACCTGATCCTGCCCCGCCTCAACCGCTTGCCGCGTCGTAACTCCATTCGGTACGTGGCCTGTTACCGTCATCCCCAGCTTGTGCGCTTCGTCCGTCACCGCTTTCAATTCTTCCAGCTTCACTGAGCTGTAAATCTTCATCTGCTGGAATCCCAAATCGTGATAGCGATGCACCCATTCCCGCGCGTCCCCCGGCGTATCCGCTCGCGCCACTCCGATCGCGGATGGCCCTGAACCATCCACAAATCCCGCCGCAAGGATGCGTGGCCCCAATCCATGTCCTTCAGCGATCGTGTCACGAACCGCCGTGATGAATTCAAGTTCATTGCCGCAATCGCGTACCGTCGTCACGCCCGCTGCCAAATAAATCGGTCCCCATTCCACCTGCTCGAAATGCGCGTGCATGTCCCAAAGCCCAGGAAGGATCGTTTTCCCGCGCGCATCAATTATTTGTGCATTCTTGGGAATCTGCACTTCGTTGCTCGGACCGGCCTTCACAATTCGCCCGTCTTTTACCAGCACAACCGCATCCGGAATCGCAGCCTTTCCCGTCCCATCCACCAAAGTTCCGCCAACCAGCGCAATGTTCGAGGCGCGGCTTCCGGGAATCGTCCCGGAAATCTGCGCCAGCGCATTCATGCCGTCTTTTCCGGCAAGTCCCACAAACGTCTTCAGTCCGTCTTCATATCCCTCGCGAATCGCCTCAAAATGATCGAACTCCGCATCCGTTGAAACGGCCGCAATCAACTCCAACTTCGCATTGAACCAAAGCCACTCGCGTCCCCATATCAATCCCTCCACCAAAAATCGCTGCAGCGTTTCAGTTTTTCCGTGGAACGCAATCTTGTCTTGCCCGCGCGGCTGAATCCAAACGTTCCGCCCTTCCGGATAAATCTCCAGTTCGCGCGGAGATCCATGGGTCGTCCAGTACCGCACCAGCAGCATCTGCATCGTCACCGGCGCATAGCCCGCCACTGCGAAAAACTGCGGCGGCGTCTCCCCTTCCTTCCACTCCTCGCGGTCCCGCACGCGAATCTGCTCTCCATTCACTTCCACCGCCCGGTCAATCGCGCTTAGCCGAGAATTCTTCCCTTTAATCTCAAATGCAATCGGCGTCAAATCGTTCTTCCCGCGAAAACTCGCGGCCAGCGGCACGTCCGTTCCGCGATCGTTGAACTTAAAATCCGCCTTCACTGCCAATCCATCGCCAGCTTTGGAAATCTGATACGTCTCCTCGCCAATTGCTTGCTCAAATTTGTGGAGCCGGAATTTTCCCTCCTCCAAAATCGGAGTATTCGCCGGCGCCGCAGTTTGCGCGCTCTGTCCGCTCGCAAGCGAAGCGAATATCCCCGCCGCAATGAAAACCCGGGCAAGAGTCAACGCTCGCCTAGTCCGCTTCTTTAGTTTTGTCATGGATTCTCGCAGGACTGCTCGTAACCAGCTTTATCATCCTGAGTCCCGCTTGATTTTCACCGGGGACAAGGACCTCAACCTCTACACCACCACAACTTCTACTGCAACCCCTCCCAACTCTTGCACACCGCCCCACTCACCATCTCCAGCAGCGGCTCCCCCGCCTTATACCGAATCACTCCATCGGACATCGCGCAAAAGCTCCGCGTTCCCGAACTGTTCGTCTCCGGTGTAGCCACCGCCACAAACTCCGAGCATTTCCTCTGTTTACAGCTCGCCGTCATTCGGAATCGGTACCCCGACTTCACGCACCACTCATTCGCCGTGCAGCTCGCCCCACCCAGCGTCCCGTCGACCAGGTCCGCGTGTTGCGCCGTTTCGGCGGCACTCCCCTCCGGACCCGGTCCCAACGTCGCCAGATTCGGCGCAAATCCTCTCACTGGATACGTCGACTCGTACATAATTTGCGCCGTCACTACCGTCCGCAAACTCCCCACCGCGGTCGCCTCATTCGCCGCTGCCTTCGATCGCAGCAAGTTCGGTATCGCAATGGCCGCCACCACCAGCACGCCGCCGACGTCCAATCCGCTGCCTACGCTCTCCTCGCGTATCGCCGATTCGTCGCCATAGATCCACATGGACTGCGCCACTGAACCTTTCGAACCCTGCGTCAGTGATTCCGCCAAGTCCGGCATAATCCGCCTGAATTGCAGTGACGCCACCGCCACCGGATCCTCATAAAACATTCCCGAAGCTTCGCGCGTCCGCCCCGGCGGTAGCGATCCCAGAAATTTCTTTGTTTTCGCCAGTGACTCGCCCGAGTGATGCATCTGCGCCGACTCCATTACAGCCTCTTGCCCCGACCCCACGATCAAATATCCATCCACAATCGCGTAGCTGATCGGCATCCCATTCGGCCCGCCCGGTCCCCGAAAACTGTATGTCGTCACTCCGCCGGCTTCTTCCTTCGTCGCTTCCGTATGCGTTCCCTCCAGGAGCCCGCTCAACGTCTTCTGCAAATGCGCCGCATCGTTCACCTTCAATATCGCTCTCCACGCTGGCTGCGACGGCGGCAGAGCGTCCACTTCCGCCGTAATCTCTCCGCCCAGTTGCGCCAGCAAGTCGTCTCGCAAGTTGAATTGGAGCGCTTGTTCCATCGTAGGAACTGCCGCAAACGCATTTGACTTCGTCGCCGCCGCCATCTCCTTTGCTTCGTCATAAATCTTCGCCGGATCTTTCAACCCGATCGTGATCGCCAAAATCGCGTTCGGCGAAACGAAATCCAGACTGTCCAACGGCCTCGGCTTTCCCAGCCAAGACGCAGTCCCGCGACGCGGCCCGGTGAAACTCAGCTCCCCTTTGCTCATTTCGTTGCTGCCGGTACCCGTGTGCTCCCACACAGCATATTTCACGTCGCCAAATCCACTCTGCTTCAGACTGGGGTCATTCGAATCGTTCCCAGTCACGGTTTTATTGATGATTTTCTGCAAGTCGGCCGCCGCCAAAATCGTTGTGCCACCCTCGTAAGCTTTCACAACCCGTTGTCCGAACGGTGTAGTAGGGAATTCCCGATTCTTCTTGTCCAGTCGTTCTGCAAACTGACGTATCGCGGCCGCTTCGTCGCCCATCAAGAGATAGTCCGGCCGCACCAGAAATATCGGATTCTCGCTCGGACGGCTCTCTTTCACGCTCGCCAGTCCCTGCGTATCCATTACCCGCCCAACCGGGTTTCCCTTGTCCGCAAGTTCAACCATCCACTGTTCAAGAAAACTCTTCAATCCTGGCTTTCGCGTCTCGGCCACTAACAAAAACTTCGGCTCTTTCCCCTCCATCGTTCCCGCAAGAACAGTTTCATTCCCGAGGTACTCCTCGAACTCCGAAAATTTTTCGAAAAACTTCTCCACTTTCGGTCCTGTCGTCGCAATCTCTCCGCTCCCCCACCACTTTCTTAGCGGCTCGCTTTCCCTCAACTCTTCGCGAAAAATCTTCAGAACTTGCCGCGCGGGCTCCCCATAGTTTGAAACCGCAACGTACGTCATCGTCGATTCCGGCAGCACCGGCAGCAACTTGCTCTCCGTCCGGCCATCCGGATACTTCACTTCCGTCAAAACCCGTTGCAACAACTTTCCAAACTCCTCCATCAGCCCGGGATTTTTTTTCAGCTCGTCCGAAATCCCGGTGTCGGGCGCGAAAACCGCTTGCGCGCGGCAGGGCATTGCCCCAACCACGATCGCCGCCATCATCGCGGCGCATCCCGTCACCTGCCGCTGCCACTTAGAAAAAACAGGCGCGAACCGCATTCTTTTTGCCTCCATGCACACTACCCTTCCCACGGCCTATCTATCCATTTCGTTGTATCACGGCTACCTCGCAAAGGAGGATACGTTCTCGCTATGTTGCGCGTCAGCAATACCCGGCGATGGGTTTCCGCCTACTACTATCGCAATCCTCTCCACACCATCCGGTGGAACAGTTCGTCGATTGCCTTGGGCGATTCCTTTGCGCCACGATCGAGCCACCATTTCAGGAGTGACAGCAGGTTTCCTGCGAGCGCAGGCGAGCGAGCATCCAGTTCACTTTGACCCAGATTCTTCAGGCCCATGTCCTTCAGACGGCGGGCGATCCCGCGAGCGAAGTAGCCCTGCGCAAGTTCGAAAAACGCGTGGATCCGTCCGGAGTCGGCCAGTGCGCGGTAAAGCTTCCGCGCACTGGCCGCATGCGCAAAGAATTCCGCCACTGCTGCAACGCGAAGAGATTTCTCTTTCTTCCTGATGAGAGTAGTGCTCCAGGTTTCCAGGCCGTCCTCTAGCACGCATAGAAATAGGTCGTCTTTGTCGCGATAGTGAAGGTAGAAAGTGGAGCGGCCCACGGTCGCGCGATCCAGCACTTCCTGCACCCTGACTTTGTCGATGGCCTTCTCTTGCATCAACTCGACCAGCGCATCGCCTAGCCGGCCCCGCGTCCGCCGGATGCGCTGGTCAGGCTTGCGCCTCTGCTTGTCATTTCTCCTCTGCTCGGCAGGCTGTTTGGATAATGCGGAGCGCTCATTCTTGGACATTCGCCACCTCTTTGTTCAGCAACTCGTCCAATTTCACTCACCGCTATCGACTCGGATGCGTTGCGTCGTTACAGTGCACATAGTACGGCAGCTCTCGTGGGCACAAGCAAAAAAGGAGAGAGACTATGAATCGAATTCGGTTATTTGTAATCGGAAGTATGTTGGCAATCGCACCAGCCGTGCTGGCGCAACAAACCGCACAGCCAGACAGCCCCGCCAAAGGTGCCGCCCAGGGCCGCGACTTGCCGGACGTCGGAAATCAGTTGAAGGTGCTGACACAGAAGCTTGATCTCACCGCAGATCAGCAACCCAAAGTCAAAACCATCCTTCAGGAACTGCACGATGCCACGCAGAAACTCGTCCAGGACGAAACCATGTCGCACGAACAACTACTCGATAAGGTCAGGCCTCTGCGACTGAAAGCCGACAAGCAGCTCCGCGAAATCCTGAGCGATGACCAGAAGAGAAAACTCGATCAATACTTGCAAGGCCCGCATCCGGAGATGCACGGCAACCTGCAGGGGGCAACGCCGCCAACGGCACAGCCACCAAAGCCTTGAAGAGATGGCTATGATCGCGCGTGGACGGTGCCGGCCATCGTGATCGATGCCTCGCGCCGTTCACGATTCAAAACTTACAATTCAAAACTCAGTTCTCCGCCAGCAGAGCATCAAAATACGCGCTCATCTCCGGCGAATCCCATTGCTGCTCGCCAATAATCTTCCGAGCAATCTTCCCGCGCCGGTCAATTACATACGTTTCCGGATACACCGAAGTCCCATAGTCGAGCGCGACCTGCGATGTGGTCCCTTTCACCGACGGATCTCTCCACGTCGGAAAAACCACTCCATGCGCCACCAAAAACTTCTGATACGCTTCCGGATTTTCATCCACATTCACGCCCAAAACTAATCCGCCGCGCTGCTCAATTCTTCTCTGCAACGCGTTCAACGACGGAGTCTCCGCAACACATGGCGGGCACCAGCTCGCCCAAAAATTCACTACGACTACTTTTCCGCGATAGTCGGAAAGCTTCGTCGGCTTCCCATCCATTTGCATGGAAAAATCTTTCGCTCTTCTTCCCGCAATGGACGCCTCGCCCTGACGGTAACTCGGCATGGCAAACGCAACCAGCAACGCCAGAGCCAGCACAAGCGGGCCCCAAATCTTCAATTTTCCGAGAAATTTCATGCGAGTGCTATACTAGCTTAGAAGCCGCCAAATCAGAAAACGACCGGAATGCGACTCGAAAACACCCGGTAAACACAGCCTTTCAAGTTTTTATGCCTACTGAACCCACCATCAGCGCAATCGTCCCCGCCCGCAACGAAGAACCCGTCATCGCGGACTGCATCCGTTCCATCGCGTTTCAACCAGAGGTTCTCGAAATTCTTGTTGTGAACGATCAGTCCACGGATCGCACGGCGGAAATCGTCCGCAACTTGATGCCAGAAATCCCGCGCCTTCGCCTTCTCGAATCTTCCGATCTTCCTCCCGGCTGGGTTGGAAAAAACAATGCCGTCTGGCTCGGCGCGCAAGAAGCAAAAGGGAAGTGGCTTCTCTTCACGGACGCCGACGCCGTCCTCGCGGAAGGCGCGACCGCAAAGGCATTTCAGCTAGCGGAGGAAAATACCGCCGCGCTTGTCTCTTTTTCTCCCGAACAAACTCTGAAAACGTGGCCCGAAAAAGCGCTCATCCCGTTCGTCTATTGCCGACTCGCGCGGAAATTTTCCTACACAGACGTAAACGATCCAAAATCTCCCGCCGCTGCCGCGAACGGCCAATTTCTCTTAATCCAGCGCACAACTTATGACGCCGTCGGCGGCCACGCTAGCGTCGCGGGCGAAGTTCTGGAAGACGTCGCCCTCGCGCGCCGCGTCAAGCAAGACGGATGGGGCATCTGGTTCGGTTCCGGCGCCGGCTATGTCTCCGTTCGCATGTATCGCTCGTTCCGCCAGATGTGGGCTGGCTGGAGAAAAAATCTCTATCAATTAATGGGCAGCGCGCAGGGCCCCGTTCTCGGCGAACTTGAATCCGCTTTTCCGTGGATGACTTTTTTCGTTCTTCTCGCAGGAATCAAATTCCCGCTCGCCATGTTCGTCGGCGTGGTCCTTATTTTGTTCCGCCAAATCAGCTATGGACTCGAATTGGCGCGTAACCAATTTCCTTCTAAATTCATCATTTATTACTTGCCAGCTACATTTCTTTACGCGGGCGTTTTGTATGCGTCCTATCGAAGCTATGCGCGCGGCAGAGTGAATTGGAAGGGCAGGGAATATCCAGTGGGAGTTGCGAACGCATCCACTAAGGGATGATACGAATCAAATTGCTATGGTCTATCTGACGCGCAAAATCGAATTCTCTGCCTCGCACGTGTACAACAATCCGGCGCTCTCGCCGGAAGAGAATCGGCGCGTCTTCGGCAAGTGCAACAATCCTCATGGCCACGGCCACAATTACACGCTCGAAGTTACCGTCGCCGGCGAGCCCGATCCTGTCACCGGAATGGTGCTCGACCTGAAAGACCTGAAGGAAATTCTCGAGCGCGAAATCATGCAACGCATGGATCACCGTCACCTGAATCACGAAGTGCCCGAACTCAGCGGACAAATTCCAACCTGCGAAAATGTTGCGCGCGTGATTTGGGATTTACTCGATCCCAAAATCACGCAGGGAAAATTGCACCGCGTGCGCCTCTACGAAAATTCCGATCTCTTCGCCGACTGCTACCGCAACGGCGCCGGAGCGCGCGCATGACCGCGACAAATCTCCACATCGAACTCGGACGTCGGTATCGCTTTTCCGCGTCGCATCGCTTGCACAATCCGAAATTGAGCGGCGAAGAAAATTGCCGCATCTACGGCAAATGCAACAATCCGTTCGGCCACGGCCACAATTACACCGTGGAAATTCGTGTTTCGGGCAAAGTCGATCCAGCGACTGGAATGATTTCCAATCTCGCGGACCTCGATGCGTTCGTGAATCAACGCGTCATTGAACCGTTCGACCATCGTTCGCTCAACGAAGACGTTCCAGCATTTCGCGATGCCGTGCCGACAACAGAAATTCTATGCATCGAAATTTTCCAGAGACTGAAATCTTTCCCCCATGCAAAACTGGAGGCTGTACGAGTTGAAGAGACTGCAAAAAACAGCTTTGAGTACGCAGGGGAATAAGCAAGGAACAAAAACGTGACGACGAAACCATCGGAAGAAATCTTGCTCCACGAAGAAGAAAAGCCGCTCGATGCAAAAACGATCGCGTGCCACATGCGAGAAATCATCAAGCTTGTCGGCGAAGATCCGCAGCGCGAAGGCCTTCGCAAAACTCCGGAGCGTTTTGAAAAAGCGCTCAAATTTCTCACGAGTGGCTATCACCAGAATCTCGACAATGTTTTGAACGGCGCGACGTTCAGCGTTTGTTACGACGAAATGGTCATCGTCAAGGACATCGAATTTTTCAGCTTGTGCGAACATCACTTGCTTCCGTTTTTCGGCAAAGCGCACGTCGCGTATTTGCCCAGCAAAAAAGTTCTTGGTCTTAGCAAAGTTGCGCGGCTCGTGAACATGTTCGCGCGGCGCCTGCAAATTCAGGAACGCATGACGAGCCAGATCGCGCAAGCGATCGAAGAAAAAATCGCGCCGCAGGGAGTCGGCGTCATCATCGAAGCGCGCCACCTTTGCATGCAGATGCGCGGCGTTGAAAAACAGCACGGCCAGGCGGTGACCAGCGCGATGCTCGGCGCATTCCGCCACAACAAGCAAACACGCGACGAATTTCTCGCGCTCGCTCGGTCCAAGAAATAACCGCATTTTCTTCGGCCATTTTGGCTGTAGCGGAGATTTGCGCGGCTGCTACACTCAAGTATGGCAACCGGGTCCGCAACCGCTCCAGCTATCGAAAAACCTCCAGCCACGAATAACGTTGCGGCAAAATCTACTGCGCTCACTTTCTCCGCGTTCTTTAGCATCTACTTCATCTGGGGCTCCACGTATCTCGCGATTCGTTACGCCGTGGAAACCATCCCGCCGCTTTATACTGCGGGACTTCGCCATCTCATTGCCGGTTCGATTCTTCTGATCTGGGCGCTCGCGAAAGGGTTGCGTCCAACCGCGGCGCAGATTCGCGCGAGCGTTATTATCGGTTTCTTTTTCTTCCTCATCGGTCACGGAAGCTTGCACTGGGCCGAAACGCGAATCCCATCCGGCCTTGCCTCGCTCATCATCGCTTCTGAGCCCGTCTGGGTGTTCCTGATGGCTTCGGCCGTGGAGAAAAAGTGGCGCATGAATGCGCCGTTGCTCGTTGGAGTTGTGCTCGGCCTCGGGGGTGTGGCGTTGTTGCTCGGGCATGGTGCTGTGACATCGAGTCCCGGAATGTTTCTCGGCGCTGTGGCTGTTTTGGTCGGCGCAATCTCCTGGTCCGCGGGAATTATTTATTCGCGGCGATCGCATCTTTCCGGAAATCCGCTGCTGCTGTCCGCGCTCTCTCTGCTTTCCGGCTCCGTGTTGCTGCTCACGGCCGGAACGCTCGTCGGTGAAGCGCGCGGATTTTCTTTCGCGCAAGTGACACCGCGTTCGTGGCTCTCGCTCGCGTACTTAATCGTGTTCGGGTCGGTGATCGCGTTCACGGCGTACAACTGGCTGCTCGAACATTACTCACCGACGTTTGTCGCCACTCATACCTATATCAATCCGGTGGTCGCTGTTTTTCTCGGCTGGTGGCTCGCCGGAGAAAAAGTGACGATCAACGTTGCCATCGCCGCGGCCCTGGTGATTCTCGCGATGTTTCTTGTGGACCGCGGGATGGCGAAACTGCAAACCTATTCAAAAGTCGCGGGCTAAAGCCCTGCGTCTACATAGTTCCTATTTCAACCCAAGCCGTGGTGGTGTCCCACGCGAGCTTGAGGTTGCAGCTGTTGCCGGCTTTTTCAAATGAAATCGTAAAATTCTCGACAGGTGCGCTGGAGGTTCCGGCTTTCATGTCCACGCGAGCGAGATCTTCTTTTTCGCCGGGATAATCCGTGCCCCATTCGCCGGTTTTTTTGCTGATGACGAGCGTCCACTTTTCTTTGCCGGGAATGGTGAAGAGAGTGTAGCTGCCGGCGGGTATGTGCTTTCCGCCGACCATGGCATCCCCGGTGGTGACGAAGGTTGTGGCTTCATTTGCGCCGGTGCGCCAGACTTCGCCGTACTTCACGACGTCCGGGAAAACGTTGCGGCCCTTTTTGCGTGGGCTGGAATAGTCAATGGTGACGGTTTTGCCGCCGGCGAGTTCGCACTTGGCGCTAGCGGGTGGGCTCGGGCGCTTGGATTTGTCCTGCTGGGCACGCAGGGCGATGGCTGCAACAGCGACAACGAGAACAGCGGAACCACAGATGATCAGAGCTCTACGCATTGGGAATTCCCTCCAGGACGAAAACTGTAGCACGGAAGACACGCAGGTATTGACGCAGCGGAGTGAAGAGGGAAAGCAGGGGGACAAGAGCTAAAGATAACGCAGAGGCGCATAGTGCCCTGAGGCACGCAGAGGGGAAGCGGCCGGTGCTGCGCTGAGTGGCGGGGAGGAAGCGCGTTCCCAATTTGGGAATAGTTTGGGTACACCCGGTTGTTTTCGCATGAGTGGCAAATGCAGGACTTACGGGCGCGAAATCGGCACAAATGGCAACTTACCGAGGCTGGGAGTGCTTGCCCTCCCCTACTCCCGGGGTGGGTGTCTAGTCGCGACCGACTATTGGCAAGACCCATCATCCGCAAACTGGTTGCTGGTAGCCATAGAAGCCAGAGAACGCGCGCACGTCCGGATTTTCTGATCGAGAGCATCGTTTTCGAGCGAGTTTGGCTCGATGTAAGTTCTAGACGCTGTTAGCTTGAGATATTTGTCGCACAAGCTGCGCATGTTGTTGAACTCGTTTGTGAGGTATGGAAGAGCACTCTTATCGGCAGTCGTGCTTGCGGAGACCGAAGCGAGCCGCAGCGCCTGCTGTGCTTGTGCGCGGCTGGCTGCGAGCCAATCTTCGGTGAGGGGATAACCGCGCTCGATCGCGTTCTTCAAAGCTGCGTGCCATTCCCGCATCTCCGCCATCGCTTCGATACCCTTTGTGACGAAATCTTTGGAGAAACCCGAAGCCGTAGCGGCTGGCGGAGAAGCGTCTGCAGCCGCACCGTGTAACGTCAAGATAACTTGATTTCCGCTAAAGCTCATGGCGCTATTCGTTAGGCGCGCAAGGCCTTCAACTTCGACATAATTCCGGCCATCAACTCGAATCACTTTTGCGGAGCCTGATTGTCCGGAAATGATCAGTGAGTCAATCTGCTGCGCAGCGATGGACAGTGCCATCACGGTCATGAGGAACGCTGCGGAAAGTGTGCGCCACGTCTTTCGGGAATGGATTTGCATCGGATGGCCCTCCCCACGCGAGCGCCTATTGTACCGTACCAGTAGCGCCCGTTGCGTTTTCGCGCTGCAGCTCCGGATGGTGGAGGCAAGTACATGGAGATTTCGTCGTCTATCGAATCGGAGTGGCTACAGGAAAGATCTTGCAGACGTACTCGGAAAAGGATGCCCAACGCATATTTGATAACGAGAATTTGCCTCGGGTCGGCGCGCCTGATGACGAGTTGTAGTGCCGACCATGCGGCAAGTGCCTGACTAACGCTTGTCGGAGATTCGATTTTCGATGTCCGGCAATCCGGCTATACTTCCAAGTGGTGATAAGCTGTTCCGCGGGGGGAACCGTTTCTCCCTTAGGAGTTTATATGAAAAAGTTTCTAACTCTCTTCGCAACGCTGTTTCTTAGTGCAGCGGTCGCCTACGCTGGCCCCAAGCCGCAGCCCGGCAACATTCTTTCCCACACCTCTGTCGCTTGTGGCACAAAGAAATCAAAAAAGCAGGACATCGATCTCCTTTGCCAGCAGTATGTCGTCCGCTCCGGGTCCACCGACTACACCATTCGTCAGCCAAAGCCCTCCGATAAGACCCTTATTCCGTTAAATACAGCTATCCAGTTCACCCTCGACAAAAATAAAATGAAGTTCAAGGCCAACGGAGAATCCTTCGAATTCATGGTCATCTCCCAGGCCGCCGCCTCTTCTGCCGCTGCTACACCGGCCCCTTCCGATCCCAATCGTCAGTAGCTCGCAGGCTCTTCTCTTTCGGATAACGGCTGAAGGACTAGAGGCAAGGGTGCGAAAGTTCGTCTGCCTTGTTGGTTCTTGTCTGTGGATAGTAAGATGGCGCAGAAGAGTCAGAAGCAATCATGCCCCAGCAAGCACCACTGAAATATATCTTCTACATTGCCGCCACGCCGGAGAAGGTGTGGGAAGGCTTTGTGTCGCGGGAGTCGAACCACATCCTCTTCTCGGGCGCGGAGCTCCATGCGGACTTTAAGCCTGGTGGCTTGCTCGCATGGGTGGGCGCGGGACCCGATGGCAAGCCCATGAACTACGTCCGAGGGAAGGTCCTGCGGTTTGAGCCGCCAAAAGTCTTTCAGTACACCTTCGCAATGGGCCAAAATGATAAGGCGTCACGCGCAACCATCGAACTGGTGCCGGAGACCGAAGCCACAAAAGTAACAGTGACGCATGACGAGTGGGCCGAGGATGATCCCACTTACGCTGCCTGCGCCGATGGATGGCCACGTATTCTTTCCCGCCTGAAGACGCTGCTGGAGACTGGGAAGACATTCAAGCCGCATTGAACTAAGGTGGGAATGGTCTGAAATTTTTCGCCGGCAGTATGCCTCAAGCAAGCGCTAATCGGAATCTTGAATCTCATTGTCCGGTAGGGCGAGTTGGCCCGTGCTGCCTGAACCGATAGCATGCGGTAAGCGGATTTATCAACTTCTCTTGTTCTGCCAACCTCTGCGTTGTGGTCTACAATAGTTGGGGTCTAAAACAGTCTTCTGAAACCTAATTCAAATGCTCGAGTGCGCCAGCGGCCGGCATGGATCTCAACGTATCCAATTCAGTGAGTACTTTTTCCCAAGCTTGTGGATCTTTCTTGGTTGCGAATCCCTTCTCGAGGTCCGCGTAATAGCCGAGAATGTCCCGGCGCAAAGCGTCCGAAATAGGCTTGCCGCTCGTCCGGCCAAGCAAGTTCGCGTAAGTCTTGTCTGAGAGTCTGTAGACAGCTGGCCCGCTTAATCCACCTGTGTCGAGGTTGTTGTTTGGCAATTGGAGTCTGCCTTCCTGCTGCGCAAGGAGCAACAACCGATAGTGGTCCAGGGTTTCGTTGAAACTGCGCATATAAATCTGTTCTACCGCCGGTGTGGGTGGATGAAACGCGAGGCCGCTGAGCGGACCGATCTTGGGTACCAGGCGAAAAACAAACGCCTTGAAGCGCGCAAAGAAACCCGGCTTCTCGTAAACGTCGCCCCATTCCTTGCGGTAGCCCGAGTTTGAAATGTTGTAGATGAATTTTGTTTTGGTCTCGCTGGGGTCGCCGTGCTGGATCTCTCGCCTCTTGAGGTGCCATGCAACTTTGGTGGTGCGCGGAATCACAGTTGAAACAGCATGCCGATAGCTGCCGATCGTGAGATCAACCCTGAAAAAGATGCTCGACATATCGAGCGAGTATGTTCTCGCGAACGCTCTCTCCAAGACCGGCTTGGAAACCTCAAAACCGATAAAATCGTGGTAGGCCTTCGGAGCGTAATTTCCCTTGGCGACCTGGTCCACATCGAAGCCAAACTCTACCTTCATGTGCGCGGAGGGCTTTTCCTCATAAGTGACGACCGGTCCATACTTCCTTGCCAGTTCGGGATACATCATCGCAACCGCGCGATTGGTCGCGATTGGATGGCCGGAGGCGTCAGCGGCATAATGTGCTAGCGCACCCAGCGCAAATGCGTACTCATTCAGATCCCTGGATTCCTCAATCAAAGCGAGAACAAAATCCCCACTTCGGACATAGTGCGTCAGGTCACTAAAAAACGAGTTGCCGAAAGGATAGTAGCCCATATCCTGGATGATTGCGCCGCCGTAGGCATACGCGTGGGCCTGGATCAGTTGCTCCGGCGTCGCGTTGGGGAAGCGCTTCACGAGCAGTGGTACCATGCTGTCCTTCCACGCGGCGTCGATAATCGCTTCATGCGTCAGAACGGAGTAGCCTGCACAACGGGGGGCGCAGCATGTTCCTAAGATGAGTCCGAAGATAACAGGCACAGATAGTGAGAACGACCGGAATCGACCGGGGGTCAGCATCTTAGGTGATGATAACAGGGGTTCTCACCGACTGTTTGACGTGTGCCTGATAAACGCTTACTGGGGATGGGAGTTCGCTTAAGGGAGATTCTGAGTAAGCAGGAGCGCGCTACAGAAGTCTGGTTCGCTATTTTTGCCACATGCAAAAGCCACCCAGGAAGGCGTTTTCGTTGCTGCCGAGGCGCGTGCCGGGAGGCAGGTTCTTCAACTTCTTAGAATTTCCGCCACCTAGCACGACATAATCGGCATCTAGCGCGGTCTTAAGTTTCTTCGCAATTGTAGCCACATGCTTGCGCCACTTTTTCTTGCCGGATCGTTCTAGCCCGCGCAAACCAAGGTAGTCTTCGTAGGTTTTGCCGTTTTTATAGGTAAGGTGTGCCAACTCCATGGGTTGGAGCGTGCCGTCCACGATCATAGCCGACCCAAGGCCGGTGCCTAATCCGAGAAACAACATGCGACCGCCTTTATAACTGCCCAGCGCTTGCATGGCAGCATCGTTGATGATCCTAACCGGACAGCCAAAAGCTTTGCGGAAGTCAAATCTCACCCAGCCGCCGCCCAGGTTGTGGGGTTCTCGGAGTGGGTGCTGATTAATGATGGGGCCGGGAAAGCCTAGCGATACACAATCGAACTTCCAGTCTCGAACCGACTTCTTGACCAAGCGGACCATTTTGCGCGGGGTCATGGTGGGGCCCGATGGATATTTTCGAGGCTCCTTTTGCCCGGTAGCCAGCATCTTGACGTTTGTGCCGCCGACGTCGACGACAAGGACTCTTGGAGACTTTGCCGCTTGCACAGCTTTCATCGCTGCTCCTTCGATGCGTGGCTGAATAGACTGCGCGTGTGGCTCTTAAGAATGCCGTATGAATCGGGAACCGTCCATCCTGAACCTGTGTTGCTACCCGACGGTTGTGATATAGACTGTCGCACGTCGCAGGGTGGAAAAAGCATCCTCATGGACTCCCAGTCCAAAACAAAGAATTCACCAGACTCTCAATCACCGAGCCTAGATCGATCCTTTAAGACTAAACGGCTAGAAGCTTTTGGGACACGCCTTCCCTGGATTCTCGAGGAATTTTTCCGGCAGTCCAAGCTAAATTCTCGTCTACATCACTTTTCCAGAATAATAGATTGGATTAGGGCTGAAGGTAAGTCTCCTTCGGTTTCCGAGCGGACCGAACGCTTGAATGAATTGTTGTCTTTGCTCGAAGCGGATGCGGCGCTGCGACTCCGATTTCAGAATGCTTTTCATGCCATGCTCGGAGAGACTCAGGCCGTGAACCTGTTTGCAGAGGCAGGCTTGCATCCGCGTGAAAGTCTATGGTCCGAAGCAGTTCGAAGGATGGCCGAGCGGGTGCTACCGTCGGCGCACGAAGATGCTGATCTCTTAAAACTCATATATAGGCTTAATCCTGATGATCGCTATATTCCCGGATTTCTTGAGTTGCCAGACGAACTGTTCGCGCGCACGGTCCGAGTCCTTACTCCAGACAACGATCCGTCGGCTTGGCATCGGCAGCGCACAGACCTTCAGCAGTCGCTCCTCCTTTTGGGAACCCACGTTGCGGGAGTGGGTCTCTCACCAGAATTTCGGGAACGATGCCACCCTTACCAAGTGGAGAAGTCCCCGTTCTTTCGGATTCAGAAATTTGCTGATGAACTCGCCAGTGCTGAATCTGCGGCGAAAGGCCTGAGTTCTCTAGAGATTTTGCGAGAGGAGATGACCCGTTGCCGGGTGGAACTGGAGTACATGCGTGAGGGGATGGAAGACAGAGGCGTCAGCACTGCCCTTGAATTTGACATAAGCACGATCAAACGAGCTCTAAGAAGAATGGACTGCATAGCCAGCGTTCTGTTTGCCGGTGACGAGGCAGGCTTTCGCGAGGTTAAGAGTCTTCTTGACGATGTGATGCGTGCCCGTCTCGAGGATCTGAGCCTTTTGGCGGTCGTGAAGGAAAATGCAGGACTACTGGCTCGAAAGATTGTCGAGAGGACTGGCAAGACCGGCGAACACTATATCGCCAACACGCCAAGTGAATATTGGGGTATGTGGAAGGCGGCCCTAGGCGGTGGTCTGGTGATTGTTGCAACGGCGGCCATAAAATTGAAAATCACCGTGTTGGGCCTGCCGCCCTTCTTCGAGGGGTTCCTGGCCGGCACGAATTACGCGATCACTTTCCTGATCCTGCAGGCTCTGGGTCTGGCGCTCGCAACCAAGCAGCCGTCCATGACCGCTGCGACCTACGCCAAGATTGTTCGCATGACACAAGGTACCGAACGCCTGGAAAAACTGACAGAATTCATCAGCCGCATATCGCGCACACAACTTGCAGCTGCCGTGGGCAATTTGCTGACGGTCACGTTTGGAGCCGTGCTCTTCGCTCGCGCCTGGTTGTATTGGTTCTCTAAACCGTATTTGCCCGCATCCAGTTCTGCTTATGTATACGAGACCCTGAACCCACTTGCCTCAGGAACGGTTCTGTATGCCGCCTTGACTGGAGCAGTTCTCTGGATATCAGCGCTTGCCGGTGGATGGGTCGAGAATTTCGCAACATATAACCGCATCCCGGAAGCGATTGCCGACCATCCGTTGGGCTGGCGCTTTGATTCTGATCGAATGAGACACGTTGCAAACATCTTCGAGCGGAATATATCGGCATGGAGCACCAGTATCGTACTGGGTTATCTGCTGGGATTTATCCCGCTTCTGGGCCATTTCTTTGGAATTCCTCTCGACGTCCGGCATGTCACTCTATCCACGGGCACGCTGGCACTCGCAGCGGCGAGTCTCGGAAAAGGTTGGTTTTACAGAGGGTGGTTCATCCATACCCTCTTTGGAATCGGAGTCATATTTGTGCTGAATCTGGCAGTTAGTTTCGGAATTGCATCTTGGGTCGCGTTTCGGGCCTACGATGTTTCTTATGCCGACCGCGTTCAATTGCTCAAATACGTTGTCAAGAGTTTCTTCCGTTCGCCACTGCGCTTTTTATTCTCTACGCGAGGGCTTTCCGGTCCCCACTGAGTTAAAGAGCAAGTTAAAGATTGTCTCGCAGAAAATTATTCCAACTCAGAATTGATTAACGCACAAATCGGAGACTTGAATCTAACTGTCCGCTCATCAAGGATAATCGCCTCATGGAAGGATCCAGCACTAGGGCGAGATTGATTATTGTGTGCGGATTGCCTGGCTCCGGTAAGACCACACTTGCGAAGGCGCTTGAAAGCAGGCTACGCGCGGTTCGTTTTTCTGCCGATGAGTGGATGGATGCTCTTTCGCTGGATCTCTACGATGAAGAAACGCGCGGGAAGATTGAGGCGCTGCAGTGGAAGCTTGGTCAGGAACTGCTCGGCCTCGGTCTTACGGTAATCATTGAATGGGGCACCTGGGGAAGGTCAGAGCGGGATGCTTTGCGGCTCGGAGCCCGAGCGCTTGGCGCCGCCGTCGAGTTACATTATCTTTCTGCTCGTATGGAGGTTCTCTTCGAGAGGATTCAACGGCGCGGCCTGGAGAAGCCACCCATAGAACGCGATGCATTGTCGCGTTGGTTCGAGATATTCCAAGAACCAACGCCTGAAGAGATGGCACTCTTCGACAAGCCTGTGGTTACAGACGCTGCCCTTAGTTGAATCCAATGATCCGCGCGCCCGCCTCACTTCAGTGCCGGAGATGAAATTGCTGTTCGGTAGACCGCCCAGCTTTGTTGTTTGCCCGGATTTTCAGATCATGGCGTCCAGGTCCCATCGGGACGGACACGAGCTCGAGTTCGCCGGCTCGGAAGTGGAACAACCCGCTGACGTCGTTTCCATCGAGCGTCGCGCGAAATGAGGGCGCCTCCATCACCGGGTCGTAGTAAATCACCACTCCGAATACCTTCTCTTCGGCGGGAAGTCGAACGTCTGAAGTCAGAGGCTGTGCGAAGCTGAACGCGCCATTCGGCGGCTGGAGCCCTCCGGAGTCGAGGTCCCAAGTGAGTGGGTCGCGGCGGCAGACGAACTTGAGCTCAAATGAATTTCCGGGGTACGTTGGGACATTGTTTAGCTGAGCCAGACCGTTTCGCCCCGACGAGGTTGACGATGACGTTGTCTGGTCGATCTCAAGATCAAACGAGCCCCTTCGAGAGCTCTTAATGCGGAGAACGTAGTTTCCCGCGGCCGGTTGTTGCGAGCTAAAAGAATACGAGGTGACATTGGGACTGGGTTCGGGGTCGCCGGGGGCGACGACGTTGTCCATGTCGCTGTGGTAGCTATCACCGACGGGTACAGGGTGCCCCTTGTCATCAGTGAGCGAAACATCCAGGTACGCATCCGTCTGTGAGCCGTCGGGATTCCTGACCTGACCGGCGTGGATGCCTACGTCGAAAGATTCGTATACCGCCGCGTCTGTCGCAGGAACTGCCGGCTTTGCCGACGCACCGCCCGTAGGGAGGCCAGTCTGCACGACGCCCGGGTAAATCGCGAACCGTGCTGGTTCACTCGTTCCGCTTGGAGTTGTCACGGTTACGTTCAAATAGCCGAGCCAAGAATTTGGGCCGATCGTGTAATCGGCCGTGATTTGTGTAGGGCCATTCACTTGAATGTTGCGAAGGTCGAGTCCCGGAGGGGTCTTAATCGTAGTGCCCGGAACAAAACCTGTTCCCCTTAGAACCAGAGATCCAGTGTTGCCGACATTTCCGAAGTTCGGAATCAGTTCGGTCAAGGTCGGCCGGGCAGAAGTAGAAGCGGACACAGCGGTCTGATTTGCGCGGCCCGAGCAGCCGGCAATCAGAACCAAACATGCCATCGACAAGTAGTGTCCTTTTGCCACGGCGGCCCCCGAAACGCTCTTTAGCCATGCTGTTCTCTCGATGTTGTGCGACACAATGGTACTTCCACGCGTAGTTTAGGAAACAAACAACAATTCAAGGATAATCTGCTCATGGAAAGATCCGGCGCCGGAGCGAGATTGATCATTGTGCGCGGATTGCCGGGCCAACCGATTCACCAGAATGAATCGGAAATGCAAAAGCGTTGGCTTGCTCCGTTCGAAATGACCGGGGGTGGGCGATGGGAGCTCGCTGACTGTGGGACACTGAACTTGGCCAATGCTTTCGTCCACGTTTCGAAGTCAAAGGGGGTTCCGGTTCATGATGGACTTCTGGAGATCTGCGATCCGGCAGCAGTTCCATGCCGCGATTGACATGCTCGCCAACGCGATCAAAGCCTGCCCGGAGTCTGTATGGTCCGGCCAGGGGCCGCGCGCGTTTTGGTATCTGGCTTTTCACACGCTCTTCTTCCTTGATCTTTATCTCTCGGAAAAAGACGAACCCCAATTCCGTCCGCCACCGCCGTTCGGCCTTACCGAACTCGAGGACGAGGTCCCGCCGGAGCGCGTCTATGGAAAAGACGAACTGCTCGCCTACCTCGAGCACTGCCGCAAGAGGTTGGACACCGTGATGGCGGGAATGACAGAAACCTGGGCTGTGAATCCCTGCCCAATCCCGTATCGCGACATGAGCAACGGTGAATTGCTCCTCTACAACATGCGGCACGTGCAACATCACGCGGCGCAACTGAACCTGTTGCTGCGTCAGACGACAAATTCGGCGCCCCGTTGGGTGTCAAAGGGCGGTCGGAAAGCGAAGGTCTGACGCTCAACGGGAATGTGCGGATGAAAAGGGCTTGTCCTCGAACCCGCGGACACTACCGAACTCGGCGTTATGGAAGAATGAGAGAATCGCAAGGGAGACGGGGATGAACAAGTGCCAGGAAATTGCTGAGGCTTATCGGGCGGTGACGATCAAGGGCGCGTGGTATGGACCTACGGTGGCGGAACTCTTGGAGCGGATTACTCTGGAGGTGGCTACGACGGTGCCTGCGCCCGGCGCTCATACAATTGCGGAGTTGCTGCAACATTTGTTGCTGTGGAATGAACGAATCCGGAAAACGGATGAGAGCCATCCGATGCCGAAGTGGGAAGCGGAAAAAGAATGGGCCGAACCGGCGATTCCGTGGAACGAACTGGTGGCGCGATGGAGGCAGAGCCGCGACCTGCTGGAAGAGAGAATGCGGAATTTTCCGGTGGCGGATTTGGGGAAGCAGACGCCCGGGCGAAGCTATCCGTACGAATTTTTGTTGAACGGAATTGTGCAGCACACGATTTGGCACAGCGGGCAGATCGCGATGGTGTTGAGCATGGTGCGGGGAAGATAGAGAAGTCGAGAATGGGCACTCGGCCTGACCAGTGCCCACTTGTGGCTGGTGGCCAACTGTGAAGTTTACGGAATTTGCGATGAAGCACTGGCGTGAGCTGTATGGTGCAATTCACGTGCCTTGGGAAGATCGGTGCCAGGCGCAAGGGTGACTTCGGGACGCAAGATTACGCGCTGGAAATGGCCTGATCCATCAGGCGTCTCCTCCATAAAGCCTTCGGCATGGCCGGCCAATCCAGCCAGCGTGGCTCGGGCCTAGTACATTCCTATTATTGATGGTTTTTCGTTCTCTAACTACAGTTGCGGCAAAGTTTTACCAACACTTAGTCGAGTGACGTGGATCAGGTCGACACCCAAAAACCCCGGGATTCGCGGCGTTTGTTCGTCGTGTGTACTTTTGGTGCGCACATTTTTGAAAAGGGAAGACGATGCGAAAACTTTTGAATCTTGTTCCGGTTCTCGGGACGTTGCTGCTTGTCTTTACGACGCCTACTCTTGGCCAGAGCAATTACGCCGTGGTTGCAGGTGCGGTGACGGATGAGCAGCACTTGCCGGTGGCGGGAGCCGCGATCCAACTGACCGCTACCAGCACGGGCGCAACGCGGCGCGTCGTCACGAATCAGCAAGGACTGTTCGAAGTGCCTGCGCTCTTGCCGGATGACTACGAGTTGAAAACCGAAGCGTCCGGTTTTGCGCCTGCGACGCAATCGGTGCGTTTGGAAGTTGGAGAGAGACTCGCGGTTGCCATTTCGCTTCGCGTGGGTTCGATCAAGCAGGGAGTGGAAGTCGTCGCCAAAGCCGAAGTGCTGCAGACGACCGATGCCAGCGTGGGAGAAGTTGTCGAGCCGAAATCCATTCGCGAACTGCCGCTGAACGGGCGCATGTTGATTGACCTTGTGCTGACGGTGCCGGGAGCGCATTTGGGATTCGGCGCGCAAACAGGATCAACCAATCCGCTCTACTGGCGTCCGGGGCAGCGATCTGCCGTCGTGATCGGCGGAGCCCGTCCGAATGCAAATTTCTTTTTGCTCGACGGCGCAACGAATACCGATCCGACGTTCAATACGCAAAATCTGAGTCTCTCACCTGACTCGGTGAAGGAATTTCAGGTGGAAACTAGCAGCTACACCGCGGACATGGGCGGCGCGGGCGGAGGACAGATCAACATCGTCACGAATTCCGGTTCGAGCCATTTCCATGGAACGGTTTACGAATTTCTTCGCAATGGGGCGATGGACGCGACCACGTTTGCTTCGATGGGCAACAATCATCTTGTGCAAAATAATTTTGGAGGTTCTTTCGGCGGGCCGCTCGTCGGGAAGAGAACGTTTTTCTTTGTGAACTACGAAGGGCTGCGCCTCTCGCAAGCAGATGCACAGGTATTGACCGTTCCCACACGGGACGAAATCATGGGCGATTTCAGCATGAGCAATGTCAAAATTTACGATCCGAAGACGGCCGTTGCGAATCCTGCGTACAATCCGAGCCTTCCTACTGGCCCTTCGAATTTTCCTTATACGCGGACGCAGTTTACCGACAACATGATTCCTTCGGACAGAATCAATCCGCTGCTCGAAGCGTTCCTCCTGCAATATGTTCCAGTGCCGAACATGGGCATGACGGGCGGCGCCGACTCCAACAATTATCTGGACATCCGAAACGAAATGCATTTTCAGGACCAGGGAACTATTCGCATTGACCATAACTTTTCCAACTCCGATACGCTCTTTGGGCGGTACACACTGAGTTCGGAAAACGGATTCACGCCGACTGGCGGGATGACGGCAACGACTTCAACTTTGCCCGGGTTCGGCGCGAATTTTGACAACCGGTCGCAGCAAGCGGTCATTTCCTGGAACCATATCTTCGGCACGAACAAGGTCAACACTGTCTCGATCGCGGTTTCGCGTTTGTCCATGAATCACACGTCGCAGAATAACGGCGTGAATGACATTGTTGGCGCGCTGGGAATTCAGGGCGTCGGTTTTGGCGGGAAAAACGCCTGGGGCTCGCCGTGGTTTGCCGCGCAGGGCTACACCGGAATCGGTGACACGTTCGCCGCCACGCCGATGCACGCATGGGACACGATGTATGAGATTCGCGACATGTACGCGTGGCAACTTGGACGGCACGCGGTCAAATTCGGCGGCGATTTTCATTGGTACACGTGGCCGATGTGGGGATTTTTTCAGAACCGTGGCTACTACCAATACACCAACGGGTACACGACGGAATTTGGCTTCAATAACGGCAGCGGCTCAGGGTTTGCGAGCCTCTTGCTGAGTCTGCCTGCCGTCAAGCAACGTCAGGCAGGCGTTCCGCAAATGAATTTGCGCAATTGGGGAACAGACGCTTTCGTCGAAGACAGTTGGCAGGTGACGCCGACGACCACGCTGAGTCTTGGAGTTCGTTACGAATATACGAACCCGCTGTACGACAAAAACAATACGAACACCAATTTGATTTTTCAGGATGGCGTGCCTTCGGTTTTCGTTGGCGGCCAGAATGGTTATCCGCAGGGGCTGATGTATGCGAATCAGTTGAACTTTGCGCCGCGGTTTGGAATCGCCAAGCACGTTCCGCGCTGGGGAATCGTGTTGCATGGAGCGTACGGAATTTTCTTTACACCCGTGGACCAGAATACGTGGTGCAACCAGCGGCACAACGTGCCCTACGTTTTTCCTGAAACGCAGCAGGCGGATAACTTCACGCCTCCCGCCGCGCTTTTCAACACAGGCATGAATTTTGGCACGCCCGTTCTTGGAACCGGAGCGTTGCCTGCTACAACTGTGAGTTTCACTGCATTTGATCCGCACTCCCCGGCACAATACGTGCAGCAATGGAATGGGGCCGTGCAAAAAAGTTTGGGAAAAGATACGTCGCTGGAATTTGGATACCTTGGCGCTCGCGGGTTTCACTTGCAGCGCGCACACTTGATTAACAATACTTTGCCCGGACCGGGACCTCTTGGGCCGCGGCGTCCTTTCAAAACGCTTGCGTTTGTGCCCGATACAACGTTGCCGCCGAGTAGCACTGACGCGGTGATTCAAAGCCTGACGTTTCCGGTGAGTACCATCAATCTTCTGGAGAACAGCGCGCAAAGCTGGTACGACGCGGGTTACGTAAACGTGCGGCGTCGGTATTCGCACAGTCTGAGTTTTCTGGCGAACTACACGCTTGCAAAAACTCTTACCAATGCGCCGGATTTCCGTTCGCCGATGGACGAATCCGCGATTCCGCAGAACAACAGAGACCTCAGCCTTGAAAAAGGTCCGGGCTGCGATGTCCGGCATCGTTTTTCGTTGAGCAGCGTTTACGACATTCCCGCATACAAGCGTTCGGAGTGGATGCGGCTGATTACGCAGAACTGGCATTTCTCAACCATCTATCAGATTCAAAGTGGCATGCCGTTTACGATTTCCGTTTTCGGAGACACGGCAAATTCCGGCACAGTGCTTGGGGAAAATCCGATTCGCGCGAACGTTACCGGCCAGCCCGTATTCGGACCGGGTACGCATACCGCAGATAGATGGTTCAACCCCGCGGCATTTGCCACGCCGCCAGCGTTCACCTACGGCAACGCCGGGCGCAATTCTGTGTACGGCCCCGGGATGCAGACGATGGACGTCGCCCTGGCGCGCAGTTTCGCTTTCACGGAAAGGATGAACTTCCAGTTCCGTGCGGAAGCGTTCAATGCGTTGAACAAGGTGAACCTGGGCACGCCGAACCGGTTCGTGAACACGCCGCAATTCGGAACCATCACCATGGCGATGACGCCAGGCCGTGAAATTCAGTTGAGTGCGCGGCTTTCGTTTTAATTGGGCAGAGCTTAATACACCCAGAAGGTCATTTCTGCAGAAAGCGTACACATGGCCGGATAAAATGAGACCGGCAATACTTCCTTTTCTTCATGGAGGATTTGCAGGGCTTCGTCCATGAGGATTCGGACGAGCCAATTACGAAAGGCGCCTTCCGTTTTGAATGCCTTGGTATTGCCAGCAGAGGCGAGCTTGCGAGGGGCGATGAGAAGACAGTTATTCACTGCCTTCTCGATCTGTTCGCGGCTGTCGAGCAGACGAGCCGCTACAAAGTAAAGCAAACCACGACACCGAAAGAACCGAGCGTTAAGTTTCAGTGGTTCCGTTTGAACTAGTGGAAGTAAGAGTGTTTCACACATGTTGAACGACCTGATTGGCAGTAATTGCTGTCATTAACTGGCGTGTTTGGCAGCCGTTTGATGGACACCACTGTCCTCTTGCCGATTGGAGGAGCCGGTGGGGAAGAGCATTGGCACTCGACGGCGATAGTCCACGTATTCTTTGTGGAAATGGATGAGGTCGCGTTCTTCGAGCTGAATCGCAATCAGAATATAAGTCGTGGTAGCGATTGCGAAAAATAAATGCGCAGACGTCATCAGCGGCGCCGACCAGAATACGAGCAGCCACCCCACATACAACGGGTGCCGAACGTAACGGTATAGGCCGGGGGTGCGGAATCCGGGAGTTGTGTAGGGACGGCGCCGCAAGTAGAGCCAGACCTGGCGCAGTCCGAATAGGTCAAAGTGATCGATAAGAAGAGTCGTAGCGAGGACAGTTAGCCAGCCGGTCGCGTACAGACCGTACAAGGCCAGCCGTCCTGGGGTGTTGCTCACGTTCCAGATGACACTGCCCATGGGCTGCCATTTCCAGAACAAGAGGAACAAAGCAACACATGAGAACAGTACATACGTGCTGCGTTCGACCGGTATTGGAACGATGCGCGTCCACGCGGCTTTGAACCACTGCCGCGCCATTATGCTATGTTGAAGGGCAAATACCCCCAGCAACAGAGCGTTGATTCCCAATGCCACCGTGAATGGCACCCGTGGAGCGGAATCGATGGACTTCGAAACGCCGAAATTTCCCAGAAAACCAATCGCGTACAAAAAGATCGCTAAAAAACTAAGATAGCAAACGACACCGTAAAAAAAAGCCGTAATCCTTCCAAGCATCAGTTCTCCTTCGGGGCGTCCATGGGCTACAATTCCGAACAATCAGAACGGCTCCCGTACCAGGTTATTAGCTCCTAAAGCGGGCGTTTGGGTCCTTTGGCTGGGCTGATTTATTTCTGCTATTTTTCTGAAATCATGGCTTCGAAACCTTCAAGCGCGGTGTATGAATTCGGTCCTTTCCGGCTGGAATTGAAGGAACACCGGTTAGTGCGGGAGGGCCGGGCCATTCCATTGACCGGAAAGGCGTTCCATACGCTGCGCGTTCTAGTGGAGCGACATGGGAAACTCGTTTCCAAGCAGGATTTGATGTGTGCTGTTTGGCCGGAAACGACGGTCGAAGAGAACAATTTGGACCGCAATATCTCCACGGTGCGCAAGGCGCTGGAAGAGAAAGCCGCCGGGCGGCAGTACATAGAGACGGTACCGCGCGTAGGGTATCGTTTCGTTGCGGAGGTCTCCGAAGCCGCAGGAGAAGTTGCTTCCAGTTCTTCATTGGTAGCACAGGGCATTTCGTCGATTGCAGTTCTTCCCTTTGTCGATATGAGCCCATGCCGGGATCAGGACTATCTGTGCGAAGGGCTCGCGGAAGAGTTGATTAACTCTCTGACTTGTGTGGATGGTCTTCGAATAGCTTCGCGAAGCGCTTCCTTTCAGTTCCGCGGATCGGAAGTAAACGTGCGGGAGATTGGCAAGCAGCTCGGCGTCGAGACGTTGCTCGAGGGCAGCGTTCGCAAAGCGGAGGATCGATTGCGTGTGACGGTGCAGCTCGTGGAAGTTGCGACTGGCTATCACCGGTGGTCCCAGCGGTACGATCGCGAACTTCACGACGTGTTTCGAATGCAGGACGAGATCGCAGAGAGCGTCGTTACCTCGCTGCGCGGAAGCATTCTCAGTCAGAGAGAAAAGGAATCGCTGCTGCGGCCGCACACAGGCGCGGCGGCCTACGAATACTATCTGCGTGGACGGCAGTACCTTCCGCGTTTGACCCAGCCGGATTTGCAGAGAAGCGGGGAGATGTTCGAGCAGGCAATTGAGCTCGATGCGGGCTACGGTCCGGCTTATGCCGGATTGGCGATGGTGCATGCCACGCTTTACGAGTGGTTTGGCGCTCGCGAAGAAGATTTGACCCGCGCCGAGAGCGCCAGTCAAAAAGCGCTGCAAATTGCGCCGAATCTTGTTGACGCTCATGTGGCGCGTGGGTTCACGCTCTCGCTTTTCCAACAGTATGACGAAGCCGTAGGTGAATTTGAGGAAGCCATCCGGGTCAATTCCAATTTTTTCGACGCGTACTACTATTTTGCGCGGTCAAGTTTTGCGCGCGGTGACATCGAACGTTCCGCCCAGCTTTTCGATATGGCTGCCAAAATTCGCCACGAAGACTTTCAAAGCTCCATGCTTCTCGCGCAATCGCTGCGCATGCTCGGACGAAATGGCGAGGCGAACGAAGCAGCCAGAGAAGGCATACGTCGGGCGGAAAGCGCTCTTGCGCTGAATCCGCTCGATGGAAGAGCCCTTTCTCTTGGGTCGGGTGCGCTGTTCCACGATGGTCAGAGAGCGCGCGCTGCAGAATGGTCGAAACGATCGCTCGAGCTTTATCCTGATGACGCGGGTACCCTCGTTAATGCCGCTTGTCTGCACGCCAAATCCGGCAGGAAGGAAGAAGCTCTGGAACTTCTCGAGCGCGTGTTTGCACGAGGCTGGGGCAAGCGCGATTGGGTCGAACATGATCCGGATTACGACATTTTGCGCGACGATCCGCGATTCCAGAAACTTCTCGCGAAGCTTAAATAATCTGGCGGCCAACAGCGAAATCCGGCTAAGCGGGCGAGCGCGGCTTTCTTTGGCCGATCGGGAGATCGGCGTTCTCGGCTGCTCGCTTTGTGCGGGTGAGGCGTCGGATTTCGAAGATGAGGTAGGCGACAACGGCGACGTTTATGGCGAGAAGTAGGACTTTGCTAAAGGTTGGGCGGTGAAATATCTCGTAAATTTCGAGTGGGATTAGGCCGGCGGTGGAAATGACGGTAAGGAATTCGGCCCAGCGTTTCCGGAAGAAAAGCCCCACGCCCTCGGTGAGGAAAAGCGCGGAATAGACAAACGTACCCAAGCTGAGCGCGCGGAGTTTGTGCGCATCCACTGTGATTAGTTTTTCGAGCAAAAGGTTCAGGTAATGATTGTGCGGGTCAACGCGGAAAAGGTCCGCCCAATGCTGCGTCTCCACCACGAGGTCTTTGTTGGCGAGCATGTGAACAGCGATGCCGACCGCGAGAAGCGCGAGTCCTTTAAGCAATTTAAACGCGGCGATCAGCATCAACCCGCGCGGACGCGTGTGAGTGTCCGTCATTTTGGCTGAAGCATTGTAGCGTGTGTTCAGATGAGAGAAGATAGGGGAGGACTCCCAGCCACCAGGGGATAAAGCGTGCGACGCTTTCTTAACAGCAAGAGTTTTCGGGCTGGGATCCTTGGCGTAACGGCGAGTCTTTTCAGCATATTAACTTACGGACAAGAAGTGCGGGCGCCGTTGCCTGACGCGCCAGTGGCAACCGCCGGGGCTGCGCCAAATTCCTCCCAAGACATTGAAGTTACGTGGAAGCAACTTCCGAAGCGATTCCTCAAAGACCAGAAAGGCATTTGGCTGTTTCCCACGCAGCTCGCGAGAGGGCGTTATTGGATCCCGACGCTGGCCATCGTAGGAGGGACGGCGGGACTGATTGCGGCAGACCCGCATGTGATGCCGTATTTTAGAGATCACGCCGGGAATCTTGATGACATCAACGACGTGCTGGACGGGCCAATCACGACGGGTGTAATTGCCATCGTGCCTGCTTCGTTTTTGCTGGTTGGGTACATCCGGCACGATTCCTACGCAACGAGCACTGCCCTGCTTGCAGGGGAAGCATACGCAAACACCGCGGTCGTGGATCTTGCCATTAAGGCGGTTACGCGGCGGAAGCGGCCGTCGGACGTGGCTGCGGGCAGTTCGTTCGACGATACATTTTTCAACGGCGGGAAATCTCCTTTTAAAGGCAGTGCGTTTCCCTCGGGGCATGCGGCGGGAGCGTTTGCAGTCGCGGCGGTTTTTGCGCACAGATACCGCCAACATCGCTGGGTGCCGTGGGTGGCGTATGGAGCTGCGACCGCAATCGGCCTGTCGCGCGTCACGACGCTCGCGCATTTTCCTTCTGACGTTTTTCTTGGCGCAGTGTTGGGATATACGATTACGCGTTTTCAGGTGTTGCGGCACTAGGCGAAAAGAAGATAGTGGTGGCGGAATTCTTGCCGGCGTGCCGGTTTAGTCTTTCCGTGTGATCTCAATGCAATCTCTGGTGATTTGGCAGGTGCATCCGGCACTTGGTGCTCTTCCACAAAAATCCCCTAGAAAAGAATGGAATAAACCGAAGAGAAAATCGGTCTTGTTCCGTGGGCGTGAAATTTCTTTCAAGGGCCGCTACTTAGTTTGGCCACTTTTTGTTTTCCTACATACGAAAAATCGGATGAATGAAAATTCATCGCTCGATTTGCCGCTCCGCGCAACCGCAAAGACAGTTCGCGCATCCATGCAAGAATCGTGAATCGGCTGTTCGTGTTGCCGAGGACAAAATACAGCCAATCTCCGGATTTTTGCTAAAAGTCCGGAACCCGGGTCAAAAAATTAGATAAAAGGGAGACCGGAAATGAAGGAGATCGGCAAAGAAGAGACCAAGAGCAATCGGCGGGCGTTCCTGAAAAAGGGTGTGTCCGCAGCGGGAGTGGCAACTGCCGCGGGGATGGTGATTCCCGGGCGACTGTTCGCGCAGAGCGACCAGGAAGATCGCGAAGACGCCGGGCTGACAAGAGGAGACATTGCGATCCTGAGATTCTTATCCGCGGCAGAGCAGGTGGAGACGGACCTTTGGCAGCAGTACTCCGAGTTGGGTGGAACGCAGGACGATGAAGAATCAGGGCTGAACGGGGGAAACCCGCTGTACACGGCAGCACTAGAACTTCTCGACGGGGACATGGCGCAATATATCCATGACAATACGGACGATGAGTTCACGCATCACCGTTTCTTGAACAACTATCTTGAATCGAAGGGAGCGAAGAAGGTTGATTTGTCTCCCTTTGCCACTTTGCCGAGCAGCAAAGCGACGGGAGCGCGGCAAATTGGACGGCTGACGAACCTCACCCAGCTTAGCGTGGACACAACCTGGTGGACGCGCTACCGAAGCACGACGAATCCGGATCTGGGCGCGTCGTTTGCGAACGCAGTGCCGAGCCTGGCAAAGGGAAAATTCACAGCAATCCCGCGCACGGATGCGGACCTCGGAAACAGTTCTTTGAGCGACGACAATTCGAAATCAATCGATGACAGATTGAAGGCGATTGCGTTCACGGCGGGGTTCCACTTTGCATTCATCGAACAGGGGGGAACGAGTTTGTACGCAGCGCTCGCGCAACAGGCGACAAGCCTCGAGGTGTTGCGCATTTTGGTCAGTATCGGCGGTTCGGAGATCATGCACTTCCAGACCTGGCAGGACAAAGCAGGAAACGCAACACCGCTCACGTTTACCGATCCGGTGAACAAGTCCACGGTGACCTTTGCGGATTTGACGCAAAATCAGCCCGAAGACCTACAGTCGAATCTGATCATGCCGGAGCCCTGCGATTTCCTGGACAAGAATCTGGAAGCTTGTTCGAT
This sequence comes from Candidatus Sulfotelmatobacter sp., assembly GCA_035567915.1. Lineage (GTDB taxonomy): Bacteria > Acidobacteriota > Terriglobia > Acidiferrales > UBA7541 > Acidiferrum. The sequence continues at coordinate 54,763 of DATMPA010000006.1, forward strand.
CATCCGTCCAACGTCGAGAAAACTTGGCGGCGCATTGGCCGCTGCTCAGAGCTTTCTGGACGACGGATTGTTCATCGGCCAGAGCCACGCGTTCGTAAAGACTTTTTTCCAATTGGCGGAAGAGGCGGACGAGGCGCAGCGGCAGGCATAGTGGAATACGATGTCGTATTGAAATGACTGAATGAAAACAGGAGGGGCCCGCGCAGAACTGCGCAGGCACTTTCAAGTTCTAGCGCATTCTCGTCGAACCCACTAAACAAAATCTTCGAAGAAGAAACGGCGCCCCGGTGTAACCGGGACGCCGTGTGTGCTCTGAGAGTGAAACGGTTTTAGCGATGTATCGTTAACGAGGTTTTTGCGTGCTGCGGCTCGGTGTAAGCGCGGAGCTAGGCACGCCTTCGCTCGCGGAACGCGCACCCGACTCGAACGTCAGGATGCCCTCCGTTGCAGACGCCGCGACAACTGCGCCGTTTCGGCGAGCCTGCACGACGGGGAAGTATCCTTCCGCACTGGGATCGTTGACGCGCTGCCAGGACTTGCCCGAGTCGTACGAAGCGAGCAGACCGTGTTTTTGGAGCGACGCGACTAGAGTTGTGCCGGCGCCAGCCATGTCCTGGAACTGCAATTCGCGAACTTCCGAGCGATTCCAGTTGCGGCCAGCATCATGCGAGGCATAGAGGCCCATGTTCGTGGTGACGAAAAGGTTCTTGTCGTCCACACGATGCAAGTGAAGATTCCCGGCGTTGGAGAACGCGAGTTCCTTCGCGTCCCAGTGCTTGCCTGAATCGGAAGAGTAAAGAATGTTGCGCTGAGAGATGGCCCAGATTTGCGAGCCGTCCAGCGAGGCTTCAAGCGATTGCGCAGGCTGCTTGGCGAAAGGATCGCTGCCCGCCGTGCGCCACGTCGCGCCCTTGTCGAGCGAAATCAGCACGCCGCCCGTCGTTGCAGCGAACCACGCGTTGCTGGTGAAGAGAAGATCATTCACCTGGAACGCGAGCGGTTGCGAAGTACCGGTCTTTGCTTTCGGCGCAGGGCGTTTTGCTGCGGCTGCCCCGGCTTTGCCCTTGGTCACCGGTTGCGAAACGGGCTTTGCCGCAGCGTCCGCAACATACAAACCGGACTTAACCCACTTGTTTGTAGCCTCGTCGTAGCGCATCAAGCCGCCTGCCGTGAGTGATGCCAGCCATCCATTGGGAGCCGCATACACGTGGCGAAGGTCAGTGCGCTTCAAACCGGGTCCAAGAGTGCTCCAAGTTGTGCCGCCATCTTTGGTCGCGAGGAACGCGTTTGTGTCAAACGTCAGCACGACCAGCGCGCGCTCGGGACGGTCGTTATCTATCGCGACGTCCAAAACGTGCTGGTGGTGGAAACCGGTGTTTGCGGCCGCAAACGTTGCCCCGCCGTCTTCGGAAATCTGCACGCCCTGGCGTTCCGTGCCGATGATCAGGCGCTGAGGATTTTGCGGGTCAATCAGAAGGGCGTTCACGACCCATTCGATCGGAGTCAAACGCTTCCACTGATCCACGCCCTCGTTGGTTGTCTTCCAAAGGCCGCTGGTCGTTCCCGCGTAAAGCGTATCGGAATGCTTCGGATCCTGGCGAATCAATTGCGTGCGGCGATAGATGAACGGAATGCCGCCGTAGCGCTTCCAGGTAAGGCCGGAATCCACGCTGTGATAAATGCCGGAGCAGGCCGTTGCGTGAACGTTCGAAGGATTGGCCGGATCAACGATGACGGTCATCACGTCGGAGTCGTCAATCATGCCCTGCTTAATGGAAGTCCAGTTCTTGCCCCCGTCCGTGGTCTTCCAGGGCAAGTGATATGTGCCCGCATAAATAATGTTTTCGTCTTTCGGATCGAACGCAACGGAGTCAAAGTTGCGAAGGTCATCATGCTTTGCCGGAGAGATGCGTTCCCACGAATTGCCCTCGTCTTGTGAGCGATAAACACCGGTCAGCGATCCCGCAACAAATATTTTGGGGTTCGTCGGAGATTGCGCCAGTGCCCGGACGGTTTCTTTCTGTAGACCTATGATGTGCCAATTCCGTCCCGCGTCGTCGCTGCGATAAACGCCGCCACCACCGGAGTAAAGCGTCCAGGTGCTGGCGTAAAGACGATTCGAATTGCGCGGGTCTACAAGGATGTGCGTAATAACGTCATCCTGACCAGTGCCGATGCGGCTCAGCAATTGCCAGTGCTGGCCCTCATCGTTCGAAGAGAAAACGTGGCCATCCGAAGTCCCGAGGTAGAGCTTTTTGGAGTCCTTTGGATCCGCTTCAAGAGAGATTACGGTTCCGCCTGGAGGGCCGACTTGCCGCCAGGTCTGCGCCGGAGCGGCAACAGCCGCGGCCAGCCCCAAAAACAACACCCCAATCCATTTGCCCTTCATAAGCATTCGATTCTCCCAGAGCGCAGGTGCGCCCACAAGTCAGGAGTGTAGGGTATGGGGCCGGAGGGGGTCGCCTGTCCTAAAGGACAGAATTCGGGCTAGATAGTTAGAGTCCTAGTACTTTTAGAGCCAGGTGCCACAGGAGATGGGCAACTTCTTTCCCATCCCGGTGTTTCATCCTATGGGAGCCGAGAGTATGCTCCCAGCGACCGGGTCGGCATCCAAGTAGTTGTAGGCTTCCGGTCAAAGAACAGGGGATAAGTTATGAAGACCAAATTCAGCAGGAAGAGTGGCCGTTGGTTGCTGCTTTCGTTGCTCGGTCTTCTGTGTTTCAGCGCTCAGGCAGTGCGTGCGGATGATGGCGATCCGCCATCTCGCGTGGCGCGAATCAGCTATACGGATGGAGCAGTTTCTTTCCAGCCTGGCGGTCAGGGTGAGTGGGGAACTGCTCAGCGCAATGGCACGGTAACCATTGGTGACAAGCTTTGGGTTGATAAGGATGGCCGTGCTGAGTTGCAAGCCGGCCAGGCGGCAATTCATCTTGCCAGCATGACGGCTCTTTCCTTTCTGAATCTTGACGACAACACGATTCAGATGCGCATCGCGGAAGGCTCGATCAATTTTCGCGTTCGTGAATTGCGTGAAGGCGAAGTCTACGAAGTAGATGCGCCCAATCTGGCGTTTACCGTGAAGGAAGCCGGCGCGTTTCGCATTGACGTTTCCGAAGATGGCGAATCCTCACGCGTAACAGTGATTCGTGGTTCTGGAGAAGTTTCCGCTGGCGGGCAGACCTATCCAATCAAGGCTGGCGAGCGCGGTGAATTCAAAGGCTCTGAAGATGTCCGCTACAGCATTTCGCCGGCGCCTTCGCCAGACAGTTTCGATCAGTGGTCTCAAGGCCGCGACTCAAAAGAAGACAATTCCACTTCGGCAAAGTACGTTTCGCGCGACACCGTTGGCTACAGCGACCTCGACGACAACGGCACGTGGAATGAAGTTCCGGAGTACGGCCACGTTTGGTATCCGAACCAGGTGGACGTAGGTTGGGCCCCCTATAGCAACGGCTATTGGAGCTACGTTGGTCCTTGGGGTTGGACTTGGGTTGACTATGCGCCTTGGGGCTACGCGCCTTTCCACTATGGACGTTGGAATTACATCGGCGGCCGCTGGGGTTGGTGCCCGGGACCGTACTATGCGCGGCCATATTGGGGCCCTGCATTTGTTGGGTTCTACGGCGGCGGAGGCTGGGGCGTTGGATTTGGCTTCGGGTTCGGCGGTGGAGTCGGCTGGTTCCCACTTGGATTCGGCGAACCGTTCTGCCCGTGGTATCGCCACAGCTTTGGATACGGACGGAACATCAACATTTACAACACGCACTTTCGCAACGTGAACGTCATCAATGGGCGCGGCAACTTTAACTACGCCTATGCGCACAATGCTCGCGCTGTGACCGTCACATCGCACAATAACTTTGTGGGCGGCGGCGCGGTGAATCGCGGCGCATTCCACGTAACCGACGCTTCTCTGCGCGGAGCGCGGGTATCCTCGAACAATCGCGTCGACGGATCACCGACGCGGCAGAGCTACTTTGGTGGAGCGCATGCCTCCGGACGAGTGGCAACGCCTTCCGCGGCGGTGCAGAACCGCGCGGTTGTTGCGCGCAGCACACCGGCGGCCGGCGCTTCGCACATGCCGACTCGCTCTTTTGGCGCCGGCACGATGCGGCCTGCTGCGGAGCGTCCGGGTAACGCGGGACACACCTTTGAAAATTCTGGCAACGTCGGCCGTGGCAATGCGTCTGCAAATCGCGGCCCAATGAACAACGGAGCGGTGAACAACGGCGCAGTGTCTCCGCGGCAACACGAGCTTTCGCTCGACAAGCCAAACTCCAATATGCGTACGAATGCTGAAGGCAATGCCACTCGCGGCGGAGTCAGCAATTCGCAGCGCCCGAACCCCGGCTCGAACATGCGGAGATGGGATGCGCAAGGCAATTCGACTGATCGAGGCAATGCGCCTGCTGGATTTGGCAACAACAATCGGCCCCAGCAGAATAGCGCGGCGAATCCCCCCGCACGCGGAACGAGCATGACGCACAACGATCGTCCACCCTGGGCAGGGACGGGAAACTCTCCGCGCAGTCAGCAGATGGATCGCTCTAACAACGGTGGAAATAACGGCGGCAATGGCCCGCGCTCTTACGAGCCGCCGCAACGTGGCAACAACAACCGTCCACCTGCTTCTTACAACCAGAGCAATCCGGGCCGCGGCAATTCTGCGCCGCGGTCTTACAACCCGCCGGCGCCGCGAAATTACAATCAATCGTCACCGCGATCGTATTCTTCGCCGCGGTCCTTTTCGGCACCGAGCCGCAATTATTCAGCGCCAAGTGCGCCAAGCCACAGCTATTCCGCGCCGAGCCGTGGATACTCTGGCGGGGGTGGCGGCGGTCGCAGCTACTCAGCGCCAAGCCACAGTTCTGGTGGTGGAGGTTCCTATCATAGTAGCGGCGGCGGAGCTTCTCACGGTCGCCACTAAGTAAGACTCCTGTAAGGAAGATCACTTTAGGCCCGCGTGCGAAACACTCGAACGCGGGCCTTTTTCTTTGCTCGATGAAAAAACCAGCGCAGCAACTCTTTGTTTGCGCAGGTGTTTGATAGAGTGACGCTTTTTTGTACCGGGTCCTTTTTTGGAAACTGGCAAAAGACCCGCAGGCCCTGTGGCGAATTGTGGTGTTAGCTTGAAGTAAGTGAAAAGAGCTCTGCGAGGAATTGCGCACGGAAAATTGGACGGCCTCGCGAGCTTCAGGAGAGACGTAAATGATTACCAGGACAACGAAATGGCTTGGCCTCATCAGCCTAGTGCTGGCTACGGCTTTGCTTTTGCCGCAGTTCGCTCTCGCCCAGGGAGACCGCGACGATAACGGTGATGATCCGCCTTCTCGTGCTGCACGGTTGAGCTACACCAGCGGCGCAGTTTCCTTTGAACCTGCAGGAACAGATGATTGGGTTTCGATAGTTGCGAATCGTCCTATCACAACCGGCGACAAGCTTTGGACCGACAAGGGCGGACGCGCTGAATTGCGATTTGGTTCGAGCGCCGTTCGCATCGGTGGGGAAACGGGTTTCTCCTTCCTGAATCTGGATGACCGCACAGCACAAATTCGTCTCACGGAAGGCACCGTGAATGTCCGCGTGAAGCGGCTCGACGAAGAAGAATCCATCGAAATTGATACGCCGAATCTCGCATTCACCGTTTTGCGTCCCGGCAGTTACCGCGTCAGCGTGAATGAAGCTGGCGATACGACTGTTGTGACCGTTCGCGGCGGAGACGGTGAAGTCACAGGCGCAGGCGCCGCCTATTCAGTGCATGCGGATCAGACGGGGACTTTTTACGGCAATGATCAACTGAGTGCGGACATTCAGAACTATGGCAACGACGATGATTTTGATCGCTGGTGTTCGGATCGCGATCGCCGTTGGGATCATTCGACGTCGGCGCGCTATGTCTCCGACGATGTTGTCGGCTACGAAGATCTTGACGAATACGGCGGATGGCGGCCGGTGCCCGAATACGGCACCGTGTGGTTTCCGCATACGACCGTTGTCGGCTGGGCCCCCTATCGTTACGGCCACTGGGCTTGGGTTAGCCCGTGGGGCTGGACTTGGGTAGACGATGCGCCTTGGGGCTTTGCGCCATTTCACTATGGCCGTTGGGTGACTGTCGGAGGCGTGTGGGGCTGGGTGCCGTGCCCGCCGCGTCCCAGAGTCGTTACCGTTGCGTATGTGCGGCCTGTTTATGCTCCCGCGCTCGTTGCGTGGGTTGGCGGAGCGCATTGGGGCGTTGGCGTTTCAGTAGGCGGTCCTCCAGCCGTTGGCGTGGCTTGGTTCCCGCTGGGACCGCGCGATGTGTACTGCCCGTCGTATCACGTGAGTCCGAGATACGTGGAACGCGTGAACGTCTCGAACACCATCAACCGCACGCAGGTGACAAACGTCTATAACAACGTTTACGTGAACAAGACTGTGAACGTGACGAACATTACTTACCAGAATCAGCACATTAACAATTCCGTGACGGCAACGTCGCAAGCCACGTTCACCTCTGCGCAGTCCGTGCACAACAACATCATTCGCGTGAACGAACGCGATATTTCTGCGGCGCCCGTTGCGCCCACAGGACCTGCCGTTGTTCCGCAGCAGCGCAGCGTTTTGGGTGCAGGCGCGGAAGCCAGAGTGAGGCCTTCAGAGCGGTTTAATAACCGGCAGGTGGTAGCAAGAACTGCTCCGCCGCCCGCGCCGGTTTCGTTTGCACGGCAGCAGCAAGCGATTCAAGCAAATGGCGGACGGCCAGTGGCCATCGCGCAGGAACGCGAGATGCAAACGCAGACCGCGCGGCCGAATGTTCGCATCGCGCCGCCCGCACGCCAGGTGACGCCACAGAATCAGAGAAACGTGGTGAATCGCCCGAATCAACCGAACCAAGTTCAGCCGAACCCGGTTCAACCGAATCAGGGGAATCCGCCAAATCAGAACGCCACGGTCAACCGTCCAAATCAGCCGAACCAAACGAATCCGCCGAATCAAGTTAATCAGCAGAATCGTCCGGTTCAGACGAATCAGCCGCCAGCCAATCCGAATCGGCCGACGACCGTCACGAATGACAACATTCAAAACGGCGGGCGCGACAACGGCAATCCACGCGGACGCAACGATCGACCGCCCGCAGCGCGTCAACCAGAGGATCCGCGGCTCGAACAGAAGCACCAGCAGGAGCTCGAGAATCTGCGCCAGCAGCAGGATCGCGAACGTCAGAAGGTCGAGCAGCAGCAGGTGCAGCAACAGCAGAAAATACAGCAGCAGAACAACACGCGAAATCAGCAACAGATTCAAGAACGCCAACAGAAGCAGCTCGAGCAAATGGAGCAACGGCACGACGTTCAACAGCAGAAGCTCGATCAGAAACAGAAGAAGGAAGAGCAGAAGGCGAAGCCGGAATCAAAACCTCCGAAGCCGCCAAAGGACAAAGAACCCAAGAACAACGATCGACCGCAGCACTGACGCGCTGCGATAGCAGCGGTGAAGGGAACAAGAGCGCTCCGGATTTCTGGAGCGCTCTTGTTTTGCGGAGTTGTGATCATGTCGCTTTCGGTTTCGCGCGCCGTGGTGTGATATCTTGAAAAAGAATTATGGTTGCCGGCCCGATTCCGTCGCTTGAGTTTCGCCGCGCTCTGGGGCACTTTGCCACGGGTGTGACGGTGCTGACCGTGGAGAAAGAGCCCGGAGAAGTTCACGGAATGACGGCGAATTCGTTTGCGTCGGTTTCGCTGGAGCCGCCGCTGATTTCCGTTTGCGTGGATGAACGCGCGCGGATTTTGCCGATGCTGAAAGCGAAGCAACGCTTCGGCGTGAACGTATTGAAGCGCGACCAGCAGGCGCTTTCCGAATATTTTGCCCGGCTCGACCAGGACCAGGAAGTTGGAGAGCGACTCGGCGTTGCATTTCACTGGACGAAAGAAAAAATTCCACTGCTCGAAAATGTTTTGTGCCAGCTCTCTTGCCGACTTTCCGGTTTGCACGTCGCGGGCGATCACACGATCGTGATTGCGGAAGTGGAGTTCGCGAAATTGTTCGAGGGCGAGCCGCTGCTTTTTTATCGCGGGCAGTATCACTGCATTTCCGAACGGCCTTAATTCAAACCGAAGACCCTGGTTCAAGAATCGAACCTGGGGCACCCGCGCCCGGTAAGTTGTTTCTTGCTCCTAATGCAATCCTCCAATCGGATCGCGCTTGACGCCGTATTGCGCGCCCCAGCGATCCGTCATTTCGTTGCGAATTTCCCAAAGGTCCGGGAAAAATTTGTGGCGCATGCCGTCTTCGAGAATTTCCACGGGGCGGCCCTTGAGCGATTTTGAGCCGAAGCCGATGGTGCGATGAATCAGCTGCATGTGCTCGAAGCGGAATTTCTGGAAGAGTTCATCGAATTCGGCGAGAGCTTCCGCGACAACGTAGGCCGGGCCGTGATCGTATTTGGAATCGTAGATTTGTTCGACGGTCAGGCCGTGCTTTTTCAAGTAGTGTTCCTCGAACGAATTCCAGATGGGCTGGTACATTTTGAGGAGAACGCGGAAGCCGGGCGATTCCTGGCCGCTGCCGTTGCCGAGGCGCTTGCGAATGTCCTGATATTCTTTGGGGGACATCGTTTCGAGAAGGCCGATCTGCTGAATCATGAGGCGCTGAGCGGCGTGAATACGGCGAAAAAGCGTGAGCACGCGATTGGTATTTTCCTGCTGCAGGTAATCGTCAACGTCGAGCAGGGTGTAGGCGATGAGCTTCATCCAGAGTTCTTCGACCTGGTGGACGATTTGGAATTGCATTTCGTCGGCGTTGCAGAGGTCGGCGAAATCGGATTGGCACCCGAGCAGCGCTTTTGTGTTCAGGTATTTTTCGTAATCGAGCGTGCCATCCCCATTCATGATTGCGTAGAACTGCTCACGATTCACGGCCGTCCTCCCGGGATTTGCGGTGAAATCTTGCAGCGTGGACATTCCAGCGTAGCGCATGTAGGGCAGGGAATGAAGGAGACCGGTTGCCTCGTGTTTAGCGGCAGATTTCGCGGCGGTGACCGACGCGGAGAACGAGGATGAGGAGGCGGTCGTCTTCGATCTTGGCGATGATTCGGAAGTCACCGACCCTGTATTTCCAAAACTCATCGAAACGGGCACCGTGAAGGGCTTCGCCGATGCTGCGAGGGTTTACGAGTTTGGCTAGACGTTGCTGAAGAAATTTAAAGATGCGTTTTGCTTGCTGAGGATCGAGTTTGTCTAGTTCGCGGGCAGCGGACTCCGACAATTCAACGCCGTACGCCAGGACGTCTCATTGCGGTTTTCAGCGGGATGGTGGACTCTTTACCGGAACGGATGCGGTCGAGCGAGCCTTCGGCGAGTTATAGATCCTCTATGTCTTCAAGATGTTCGAGGATGGCTTCGCGGACGTAAAAACTCTTGGTGCGGCCAGTACGACGAGCCAGCTTGTCCAGGCGTTTTGCGATGCATTGCGGAAGTCGTATGGCCAGCATGATTGCCTCGCTATACAAGTATGGCAAAGACGTCGGAAGCAAAGACTGGATATAGAAGTCGAATTAACTCAGATTTGACTACTCGTCGCGGCATAACAAGTGAGGAACTAGCGTTCGTTGTTGCCGGAGGGGCGGGTTTGTTCGGTGGAATCTATTTCTTTGCGGTGGGACTTTACTTCGCGGAGTGTGTAGATGGGCTTGTTCTGAGATTCGTAGTAGGTGCGGGCCATGATTTCGCCGAGGAGGCCCATGGAAATAAACTGAATGCCGCTGACGAGTAGCGCGATGGAGAGCAGGAGCAGCGGGCCGTGCTGCTGCATGACGGACATGTGGTAATAAAATTTCTTGAAGAGGACGTACACGCCGATGAGAAAACCTGAGCCGGCGCCGGCGATCCCGAGCAAACCGAAAAATTGCAGCGGTCGGGTTGAATAGTCGAGCAGGAATTTGACGATCACCAGATCAAGAAAAACGCGGATGGTGCGGCCGATGCCGTAATTCGATTTGCCGGATTTGCGCTGGAGATTCTCGATGGGGACTTCGACGATGCGCGCGCCGGCAGTGCTGGCGAGAGCGGGGATGAAGCGGTGCAGTTCGCCGTAGAGCTGGATTTCCTGGATGATTTCGCGGCGATAAGCTTTGAAGGTGGTGCCGAAATCGTGAAGGTCCACGCCGGAAAGTTTTGCCATAAGCCAGTTCGCGGCGCGGCTGGGAATCTGGCGCATGAGCCAGTGGTCCTTACGCGCGTAACGCCACCCGCTAGCGAGGTCGTAGCCCTCTTCGATTTTTTCGAGGAACTTCGGAATCTCTTCGGGATCGTGCTGGAGATCGCCATCCATGGAGATGATCACTTCGCCGCGGGCGAAATCAAAACCGGCTTTGAGTGCGGGAGTCTGGCCGAAATTGCGGCGCAGGCGGATTAGATTTACGCGGCGGTCGTGCTCGTAAATGTCGGAGAGAACTTTGAAGGAATTATCTTTGCTGCCGTCATCCACAAAAATGAGTTCGTATGGCTCGGCGATAGCGTCCATCACTTCGGTCAACTTCATGTACAAAGGGGGAATGTTTTCCTGTTCATTGAAGAACGGAACGACAATCGAGTACCGGACTATGGACTCAGTTTCCATGCCTAGTTGGCGAACTGGTTGTAGTTTATCAGGCGAATACCATGCGATGCGACAGATTTTCGCACGGTGATGTCCGTGAGGATTTCGAGTTCGGCGGCGCGCGAGTTTTGCAGGCGCGTGTCGGAAGCGGCGAGGTCTTCATCGAGGTAGCCCGGGTGGCACATGAGTTCGGTGGTGCCTTCGGGCAGAGATTCGAGAAGATTTAGCACACCTTCGCGGGTGAGGACTCCGGTTTGGGCGATGCCGCAGAAATAATCGGCGGATTCGATCCCGGCTTTGTCGGCGAGTTTGCGGGCGTCGCGGGCGAGGAGTTTTAGGCCGCGAGCCTGTACGCCCTGCTTCAGCTCAATTCTGGAATTGCCGCCGTTCTTGCAGGAAAGGGCGGTACGCAGAGGAGAGGCTTCGTTCGAAATACGAATCGCAGCAATGGAGTGTTTTTTCGCGAGCTTTAGCGCGATGGGGAAGAGGCCCGGCAACATGTGAACGTGTTTGTGGCCGTCGAGGTGAGTGGGGGCGATTCCGGCGGCGCGGATTCGTTCGATTTGCGCGTCCCATTCACGCTCGACATCAGAGAGTTTCAATTTTCGCCGGGCGAGTTTGAGGAGCAATTGCTCCGGTCCGCTGGACAATTCGCCGCGTTCGTCAACTAGACTTGGCACGGCTTTGCTTCCGGCGACAGGCGCTCCGTCGCTCAAATTCAAGTGAACACCGACGCCGAGGGCGGGGAGCACGCGCGCAACTTTGACGCCGTCATCGAAGGCCCCGCCGTTCGCGAGCAACGACGAACTCGTGACGATTCCGCTGCGATGCGCCTGGGCGATGCCGCGATTTACGCCGGCGGTCCAGCCCAAATCATCCGCATTGACGATCAGATTCTTCATTTGACCTGTACTTGCCCGGGGCGTTTGCCTGTCCGTTCGTACAGCTACTTAGTTGCGAGCGCCACCCGTTTTGTACCATTGACCGACACTCACACCAACTCTAGCATGGCCACTAGCAAGAAAATGCAGAGGCAGAAATGCAGGCCAAAGTAAAAGACTCGAAGGTTGTGACGAAGGTTGTGGAGGGCGGAGGCTTCTCGGACAAGCGCCGCGGGCATCGAATGAATTCCCGCGTGCCGGTCCGGCTGGAGTGGGACGACGTGGCTGGTTCGCGCCGCGGACTCGAAGCACACACGCGCGTGGTGAATCCTTATGGCTGTATGGTTGTGCTTCCGGAATCATTTACGTTGGAAGCGCGGCTCGCCTTGACGAATCTAGCCACCGGATCGAGCAACGCAGCAGTCGTCGTATGGAAAGGGAACCCGAGGCCCGAAGGTTGGGAGTACGGGATTGAGCTCGTTGCGCCGGATTTGGATTTTTGGGGATTGGAACTATGAAGCCCGCTTCGCCGCAAAAAGGGGCCCATGCGGGTCCGGTTAGACCGGGACTAACGCGCCCGCTGACAGCCGAAGAACGCCGTCGCGCACAACGCGTGCTTGTGAGGGTTGCCGTGAAGGTTCACGTCACAGGCCAGCCGCTCATCATGGACGGATTTACGCACACGGTGAGCGCGAATGGCGCGCTGATTGTCGTTCCCGAGCCGCTGGCACAGGGGACCAAGATTACGATTGAAAACGTAAAGTCGCAGAAGACGATTGAAGCGACCGTGGCGCGTCCGCCACAGTTTAGTCCGGATGGCTCGATGATTCCGGTGGAGTTTGGGGCGGTTTCGCCGAATTTCTGGAATATTTTCTTTCCGCCTGTAGTGAACTAAAGCCCGCGGCAAGTTCCGCCGCTTCGATAATTTTTCCAATTCAGCCAAGCGCTAATGCACCGTTACAGTGCCGCTTCCCTGAGACGCGGTGTAGTTGGTGTCGCCGCTGTATTTGGCGGTGATTGTTTTTCCGCCGCCGCCGCCCCCACCACCGCTGCTGCTGGGTCCACTGCATCCGGCAAGCGCCGCGGACGCAATCAAGAACGCAACAACTGACGCGTATGCGTAGGCGCGGCGCGGTCCGCGCAGCCGTCGCGTGGCGATGAAGAAAATTACCGCCAACATTGCAAAGAGCGCCGCGAGCAGTTCATACGGCGTTCTGCGCCAGCGATTGTCGAAGGATATGGGCGGCGCGAGTGCGGAGAGCGTGGTCGAGAATGTCGCGGTACAGGAAGCGCCAGCAGACGAGGTCGAGCCGACCTGCGTGCAGGTCACGGGCGCGCCGATGTTCGTCGAGCCATTCATGAACTGAATTGTTCCGGAGGGCGCGTGAGGCTTGTCCGCGTTGCTCTGTGAAGAGACTGTCGCCGTCAGGGCGACCGTTCCACCTGAGGTGATCGTGCTCGGGCTGCCGACGACTGAAGTGGTCGTCGTCGCCTGCGTGATTGTGACGGAGAGTGTGTTCGAAGTTCCTGCGTTGTAACTCGCGTCGCCCGGGTAAGTGGCTGTGATGGTGTGCGTGCCAGTGTTCAATTGGATTGGTTGGTCTTCAATAAAACCACGGTTATTGAGATGCGCAACGTTGGTCGCGTTAGGAGTCTGCGCGTTCGGGAAATCGTTCAGAGCCGCGGCATTGTCCAGAAGAGTGACGGTGCCGGTTGGGCAAATGAAGTTGACGGCTCCCGTCGAAATGGTTTCGCAAGGAGTGCCCGCGTTATTAGCCACGTCAACTCGCAAAATGTAAGGCGAACCGTAGGCAACAGTTTGAACGGAAGTGACTAGCGCCCCCGCAGCGTTCACGAAGCTGACGATTACTTTGCTTCCTTGCTTTGTCGAATTGACCGCCACCAACGGAGAATCGCTCGGGCCAAACTTTCCATCGCCGCCGTAGTGAGCTTTGATGGAATAAATCCCCCCGGGAAGGAAAGTAGTTGGAATGCTGTAACTGGTACCCGTGAGAGCGATCGAATCTATTTGCGCGCCGGTGGAGGAGTTTTCAATAACCACTATTCCAGTCGGAGTGCCAGAACCGGCAGTTACTGTGCCGCTCAACGTTTGCGGGGTTCCAACGGTCGTCGTAATGCTTGCGGGGCTGAGCGTTGTGCTTGTCGCTGTTGTTCCAGGCGCCGCCCATTTGTTGAGCAAAGCTGCGACGTTAATCGAACCCAAGCCAGTCGCTTTGTCGTATCCGGTTCCCGCGGCGAAGGCGGCGACTCCACTCGATGCAAGTACTCCATTGCCGCCGCTGGTCGTCTTGCTGCATCCCGGTGTTCCGCCTACGCACGCCACTGCGTTGTTGCTCTTTGTTATGTCCATGAAAACGCAAGCGGCCGGTTGTGTGCCGGGAGCAGTAAAACTACTGGAGTTGCAGCTTGAAAAGGTTTCGCTCTGCGCCAATGAATACAATACGAAGTTTGCATTGCCTTGCCGTTGTCCAGTTGTCTGGTTCACCAGCGCCATGATTCCAGCAAATGCCGGCGCTGAGGCTGAAGTGCCTCCCACTGTTTGGAAATCGTGAAACGGGCTCGTCGTCACGAATTTCGATAAATTGCAGCCAGTGTCGCCCGGAATGTCTTGGTCCGATTCGCAGATGATATAGAAGCTCTTGTTCAATCCGTCCGCGGCAAAGAGAGAAACGTCTGGAATATCGCGTGCCGTCGCGTCTCCAAAACCGGTTTGAAAAGGCGCCTGAGTTTTTGTGTAAATGGAGCTGGGCCCGCCGCTTCCCGCAACAATATCCAAGTTAGTGCTGGCGGTGGCGGAGTTACATCCAGTCAATCCGGTGGCGGCGCAGGAGTCGTTCCATGGAATTTCCGGAATATAACCCAACGCGGAAGCGGGGACTGGTGTTGTCGTGGTCGTATTCGTCGTACTCCAAAATGTACCCGTGGAATTGTCGAAATCGGTCCCGCCGACAGCGACGTTAAATGGCGTGGAAGCAGTCCCACTGACAGCAATGCCTTTCGACGCGCTGGTCACACTGTTGGGATCATCGCACCCTGCGGAGCCATTGTCCCCGGAGGAAACGGAAACTGTAATCCCTTCCGCAGCGGCTTGCTGCCACAACGAGTTTAGAAAAGCGTTTCCCGCAGTGCCATTTGCAGCTTCGCAGGAGCCAAAGCTCTCGCTCATGACGGGCGCGATGTTGTTGTCCACGATGTACTTGGCGGACGCGTCCACGCCGTCCACGGCATCCGTCTGCTCGGATTCCGACACAACAAGCATGATCGTGGCCTTCGGTGCGACTGCTCCAGACCATTCCACGTCCAAATCTGCTTCGCCTTCGTCGCCGGAAACCAAGCCGGGGTCCGCGCCGTTGAGAATTACAGTTACGTTGTTGGCGGGAGTGAGGCCAAACATATTGCGAAAGTCGATCACGTCCTGGATGTTGATGTTTGACCTGCCCACAATTGCGATCGATTGTCCGGTTCCATCCGCTCCGGAGGGAATGTTGTAGATTTTCGCGAAGTCGGCAGGGCCCATACCAAAGAACGTTCCGTTGACATCTGTGAAAGTGAAAAGTGGCCGAATCTCGCCGGTTGTAAGATCGCGGCGGAACTTGCCGAAGCGCTTGATGTGCGATTGCTTGCGGAAATTGTGCAGGGAAACAACGCCCATGACGACAGGGGCTAGAGCGGCAGGAATTTTGGGGTCGCTCACGTTCGCGAAATGTTCTTCTCCGCGCACCATGTACTTGTGCAGGTCCGTCTGAAAGGCTTTGCGCACGGAGCCTACGGTTCCATTGAATTCGACAATCGTTTTTCCTGCGCTGATCTTGACTCCCGTGAATCCTTGTGCGCCAAGCCAGTTTTTCACTGCCTGAACATCCTCGTCCGATGGGCCAAACTGCGCGCCATATTGTTCAGGGGTCAGCCATTTGTGAAAATTGGGAGAACTTGCATCCACTTGTTCTTGCATGATCTTGTCCAGCGCGATTTGTTGTTCGGCGCCGCGGTTCAGCAGCAAATAGATACGGTTCACAGGCTGTGCGTCGGCTATTGTTCCCTGGTCAAATTCGGCGCGTGCCCAGGGATGAACGTTTCCGCGGAGAGCCACGCGTTGTGATTCGTCTACAGCCTGCGTAACCAGGCGCTTGGGAGTTTGTGCCGACGCGAGCGGCACTAGAGCCAGCGCGCAGAGTGCGGCCGCAGCCGCGATTACACACAATGCCTGCTGGTTCTTGATTCCTGAGATTTTCATGGAAGTCCACGCCCCGAAATTGTTCAAAGTTTTGGCGAAAAGCGATTACGGAATTGACCGGTTGGGCAACACATACCTATCTCGGACGGCAGCTTGCCGCGCCGGGTTGCTTTGCACTTCCGTCGAGGGCACAGCCAGTCGCCGCTTACCTGAAGGTGACAACGAGGTTAACACACCGAGTGAGGCAATGGGAATGGACCGCCAGGGAATCAGGAGGCGCCAAAGGGCAGGGCAGCCAAGTCCACGTTTCCGCCGGAGAGGATGATCCCGATTCGCGGCAGTTGCTGGTCTGCGCGATCAGGCAGCTTTAGGGTCGCAAGCCCGCCTGGCTTCAGAAGGGGCGCTACGGCGATGGATGACGAGGGCTCGACGACGATTTTCATTCGCTCCCAGAGCAGGCGCATAGCGGAGATGATCTCTTCTTCCGTGACCAGTAAAACGCCAGCCAGCTCACGCTTCAGGATTGCGAATGTTCTCGGCGCAAGAGAGGCGCGTAGACCGTCCGCGATGGTGTCGCTCGATTCGATGCTTTGGATTGTTCCGGTTTGAAGCGAGCGATAGGCATCATCGGCTCGGGCCGGTTCGCAGCCGAAGATGCGAATTTCAGGTTTCAGGTGACGTGCGCTCAGGCATGAGCCGCTGAGCAGGCCGCCGCCGCTTACGGGCGTCAAGACGGCGTCCAGGTCGGGGATATCTTCCAGGAGTTCTTTGGCTGCAGTGGCCTGCCCTGCGATGATGCGGTCGTCGTCATAGGGATGTACGAGGACCGCGCCTGTTTCCACCTGAACTTTGGCGGCCATTTCCTTGCGCGCGGAGATCGTGGGTACGCAAAACTTGATTTTGCCGCCATACCCTTCGACGGCTTCCCACTTCACGCGTGGAGCGTTTTGGGGCATGACAATCCACGCGCTCATGCCGCGCCAGGCTGCGGCGCAGGCTACCGCTGCCGCGTGATTGCCGCTGGACTGTGTGACAACGCCGCGCCGGGCGTCTTCCTCGGAAAGCGAAAGGATGGCGTTCGCTGCGCCACGAATCTTGAAGGAGCCGGTCCTTTGCAGGTTTTCGCATTTGAAGAATAGCTGCGCTCCGGACATGCGATTGAGCGTTTGAGAGGTCAAAACTGGCGTCCGGTGAATGCGTGGGGCGATGCGGGCGTGAGCCTCGCAGATTTCCTGCCAGTTTGGGTGCGTCATGGCCGGCTGCGAAGGTTCGGGGCTGGTTTGCGGGTGTCCCATTGTGGTGCTCGCTGGACGATTATCGCATAGCGAAACTTTGTTCGCCCGCGAAGAGCAGGAGAAACGCCGAAGGTTCGTCCGGAAGCGAAAAGCCGCGTTTTTTGGACTTTTCGCTTGATTCCTCGACCAGCTTTGTTACCCTATTTGCACTCTCCGCAGGGTTTGACCCGTAGTGTCCTTCCTTGCTGCGGAGGAGGCCCCCTTGGATCTTTCAGAACGCCGTCATTTGCGACGCTACAACCTTCGAACACCGCTGCGTTTTCGGGCGGTAGGTTTGGCCTCGGACAAATCCGAACATTTCACGGAAGTTCTGAACATCTCTCGCGGCGGATTTTATTTCGCGACGTCGGCACCATTGCAGGTGGGAATGCCAATTGAAGCCACGCTGCGCATGCCTACGGACGTGACCGGGGATAAGCAGGAAGACACCTATTGCCGAGCGCGCGTTGTGCATGTTCGCAACGAACCGTATGGTGACGGGCGAATCGGCTTTGGCGCGGAAATCGAAGCGTTCCTATCCCCTGGAAGTTCCCGCTAATTTTTCAAAGTGAATTGTTAGAGAGCTAAACCAAGTTCCGGACGAGTGCGCCTGCTTATTTCACTGACGGAACTTGAAACGTGATTTTTGCGCTACCTACGTTTTGAAAGTGGTCGTAAGCGCGCACCGCAACGGTGTGTTCTCCGGGCGCGAGCGCGGCCACGCCGAAATGATAGCGTTCTAGCGGCGAATCGCTGATGTCCGATTCCGGCGCCAGAAGCTTCCATTCGCTTCCATCCACGCTGTATTCGGCTTTTTCAATCGCGGTCGCGGAGTCGCGAGCCGCGAAACTAAGTGGAATACCGCCGCTCGTCTTTTTTTCGGAAGAAGGGCCTGAGGGAGGCCCGGCACGCAGATCCTCAATGACCGGCGGCGTATTGTCCACCTCGAATCGCTCGCTTTCCTTTTCTGTGGTTAGCGCGCGGGCGGCATCGTTCGAAGCGGCGTCGCTGGCGACAATTCTCAGGTAGTAGGCGCCATCGGCAAATGAAGTCGTGTCAAACGAGTAGAAGCGTTGATCGAGATTGTCCTTGAGCAGCTTCCATTCTTTTTCGCCTTCACCGCGAAAATAAACTGCGTAGCGCAGGTCGTCGTCGTTTTCGTCGTGCGCGCTCCAAATGACGGATTGAAATCCTTTTTGGGAAAAACCTTGGGGAGGTGGATCGAATTTTGCGCTGCTCGTGGAAATGTTTTGGCTCTGGATAACGCCACTAATGCCCGGGGAAGGCGGCATCTTCAAATTCACCGGTTGCGGTTGACCGCCGGTGCCAAGTTGCACGCCCTGCACTTTGATTCCAGGCTCCTCGAGAGCGATGCCATCAATGATCGGGGCGACATTTTTGGGCAGGTAAGCGACGCTTACCCAATCAATTCCGTCACCGGGCCGGCCATCGTGAATCACCGCTTTCCATTGCACGAAGCGCGCGGACGGCGCTTCGATGGGCGTTCCCGGTTTAGTGTATGGGCCCAACCAGCGCGACCACTCTTTGCCGGGATCTTCCGTGTTGCCAGAGCGCACGTAAATTTCGAGGCGTGGCTGATCGGAGCTTGCGGCTTTTGAATTCAATGTTACCGGCGGGCTCCACCATTCGATGCGGCCCCACTGTGAAAAAAGCTGTGCGTCGAACGAGCGTGATTCGTAGGTTCCTTCCGGTTCGTACTCAGGACCGAGGGAGACGAGTTTGCCGGGGTTCGCCGTGCACAAGAAAATTTTTCCAGCGGAGTTGCGAGCGATGCCGGTGATTTGCGATGAACCCGCTTTGGCGAGCTGCGCGAAAACGCCACGGCCATCCACTGCAAGAAGGGCGCCGCTATTGCCGGTGCCCGCGAGCAAGCGGCCGTCCTGCCCAATGCCGAGCGCGTAGACAACATCTTCGCGCGACGTCCAGAGCTCCTCGGGCGCGCCGTTGGCTGCGATTTTGTAAATTCCACCGGATATTTGCGGGGCAAAGCCAAATGCTTGCGCGGTGGCTTGGGCCATTGCCGGAGTGGTGCCGACGACAGTGACGTTGCCGCTGTTCGTGATGGTCACGCCCTGGGAGCCAGCGGTTGCAACACCGCTGACCACCGCATTATGTTGCCGCTCGCCGATGGCCGAGGCATAGATTGTGCCGTCGGCGCCCACGGTCAAGGCTGTGACTTCACGCTTTGGCGTTTCATAAAGCACAAAACCGTCAGCCGCAGCTTCATTCGCTGCGGGCTTTGCGGATTTTTTTGTCAGGCGCAGAATGCGTCCGCTAGGCTCCGTGCCCGCGATCAAGTTTCCCTTTGCGTCGAACGCGAGGACGCGAATGTGCGCTTCATCGCTCGAGTAGAACAGTTCACCTTTGCCGTCTGGCGCGACCGAGAAAATTTGTCCCTTGTCACCCGTCGCGACGTAGAGCGTGCCATCCGGCGCAAACGCCAGATCCCAGATGTATTTTGTTTTTGGTTCGAAGAAGACGGCTTTTTCACCGCTCGAAGAGACTTTATAGACTTTGCCGTCGGGCGATGTGCCGACGTAAAGTGTTCCTTTAGCATCGAAGGTGATCGTCTGCGCGGAGAGGTCCGTGGACTGAAATACAGTGGCGGCTTTTCCATTTGCGTCCAGCCGAATTACTTTTGCTGGTGAACCGCCCGCGGCGTAGGGAGTGCCGCTTCTGTCGAGGCGGATCGCCCACAAGTAGGAAGCATCTGCGTCGGCGAGCTGCGTAAATTTTGGAGCGAGTTCGAGGCGGCCATCGCTGCGCACCGCGACACCGTGGGTGGTGCCCTTCAAGAAATCTTCGTACGTAGATTGCTTCCAGCGCCGCGTATGCTCGGCGTGCGCAGCCAGCGCCGCAACCACGGTGATTGCCACCAGACAAATAATCTTTCGGGCCCGATTCATCCGAAACCTCTGTTCCTTACCAATCGTCACAAAATCACTGGATGCAAAATCTCCGTCTGCAGAAATTTTTCATCGCACCGGCAAATTCAAGGAGATGACGCCGCTAACCGGTCCGCCGAGAGGAATGGAGGATTCACTCGCGAGGGATTCGCGCAAAATTTGGACGCTACCCGGCCCCGGCTTGCCGTCCACGATGCTGATTTGCGAAAGCGGAACGTTGGGCAGTTCTTTGTCGTCCCAAAGCATCGTCGGTGACGGCGCAAAGAGGCCGACGTAAAGCCGATCGTTGTGGCGTTCGCGATTCAGCAAGCCGATGAGTTGGTCGAGGCCTTCGGGACCGCCCGGTGCCCCGACGAACGCGAAACCGCGTGAGGCGCGATTCAGCCAGTCCGCATCACTGACGAGAACGCGCAGCGTGGTGCCGTGGCCGATCTGATCCGGCACGCGAATGGTCGTTTCTTCGATACGCGCTGCTCCGCGATAGGGCCGCAGCAGCACGCGTACGCGCAACGTTTCGCCCGGCGTCGCTTCGCCTTTTTCGAGCCAGGCGCTGTCAATGGTGTACGACTGGCGTCCGGGGATACTCTCCACGCGAAGCGAAATTTTTTCAAACTGCGGAGTTTCGAAGGTATTCGCGAAGAGTCGCGCGAAGTCAGTCATCAAGAGTAACGCGATCGGCATGGCATCAGGGTTCAATGAATCGCCGGGTGCGAAAGTATTTTCGAGCTGAACGGCTGGATGACCCTTTAATTTGATTTCGCCACTCATGCGCAGCGTGGTGCCTTCGCCATAGACCACATTTTGCGTGAGGCCGTTGAAGGCGGTGATTGCGACTAGCAGCGGGGTCAGCTTGGGATGATTCACCATCTCGAAATGGAGATTTTTTTCGCCGAGGGAGGATTTCAGGCTCAAGTCCATTGGAATCATGGCGGGCGCGGCGCCGAGTTTTCCTGTAACCGCGGTGAGGTGGTCGCCCGTGATTGTTCCGATGGAGCCACCGACGTTTACGATTTTTGTAGAAGCGAGATCCGATGAGAGCGTCGTGACCACGCGGCTGCGCGCCATCGGTAATTGCACTTCGCCGAGGCTCAGAAACGGGTGGCCGCAAAGAAAAACTTTATCGTCTTGAACGGCTGTGACGGTGCATGCGGAGTTGATGGATGCGTCGCCTTGCACGAGCACCATGCCGGCCATATCGCCCGGCGCAACTCTCGCGTCATCGGGACGCGCAGGAGTCGTGCCACCTTGCGCTGCGACAAATCCATATGTGCCGAGTTGCGGCGCGAACTTTTCTATCGCAGCTGGCTGAAATCCGGAAAAGACCAGTGGTGTTTCGATTGATTGCAGCGCTGCGCCGTTTTGTACGCCTGCACGGAGTGCCGTTTCCTGGGGAAGCGGTGCGAGCGGTGAGCCATTCATTGCCGCGCTTCCAGCTCCGCCGGAAATTACATCTGCGATTGGAGTCACGCCCGCAATGGGCTCTTTCGTAAACACGCCCAGCTTCAACGAAAGCGCGCCCGCTAGCTTGCCGTTTATGTAGACCGGGCTGCCGCTCATGCCGGCTACGACGCCGGTATGCTCGACCTTCTGCCCCTTTAGCTGCACGAGGATGATGGATTGTTTCGGTCCCAGGAAATTCGGCATGACGCCGAGAACTTCCAGGTCAAATTTTTCGACCTGATCGCCGGCAAAAATTGTGTAGGCGTAACCTTGCATACCCGGCTGTACCTGGTCGAGGGGCAAAGTTTCCATGGATTGAGCTCGCGCGAGTGGAGCCAGCAAGAGGAGAAGCCCGCCAATAAGCATCAGCGCGATGATCGCGAGGGTCGCGCAAAACCGTGCAAGCTGTTGAGAAACAACGAGTCCCGAGAGCATGGGTTGGCAATGATACCTGCCCGGGTACGGGGGCGCAATCGAACCAGCGCGCCACGAAAAATGGGACCCGCGGCTTAGGAGTTCTACTACTCGGTCAGGCGCGCCAGAATATCGTGCGCGTGGCCAAGCTCACCAATTTGAGTCATTTAAAGGGGAAAAGGATGTGCGAGGGCTAGGATTGTTCTGGTAGCAGCCTCAGTCGTGATGATGCATTGCAAAAACCTTGTCCAACGAGGTCTCGTAGGGATAGACATGAACCATCCATCCGAAGATCGAAGGGCGGAAGCGCCCGCCGGCCGCGTCGCAAGCATCCTGCGTAGTGATCGAGCCGCGCAGACCGAATTTCTTCCAGTCGGCGATTTTCAATCCCGATTGAGGCGGCAGGCACAGATTCGTGTGCAAGTGCCACATCGCCATGCCCAGCGGCACGCGTTGGTCAAGCTGTTCCTGGCTCGCGCGCTTGGGCATGGTGTACATTGCGCCGACAAGCTCGTAGCCGTCGCCGCTTTTCTTGTAAAGCAAGGAAGTCGGGCGTGAAGGATCGAAGTGCATGGTGGCGAGAAATCCGTTTTCGTAACTTGTAAAGTGATATTCCGGCTGCGGAACGTTGGGCATGAAAATTTTGAAGCCGTCATTCAGCGCGACGTGATAGTCGCGGTATTTTTCAATTCCCCCCTTGAGCTGCGCCACAATTTCGTTTGCCTTCTCGACGTCCGCGGGAGTCTGCGGCCGCATTGCGGTCATGGTCATGTGCGGATTGGAGCCGTGCATGTGGCCCGTGGCCATGTCGGACATCGCATCTTTTTCGCTGGCGTGCTCGTCGGCAGCTTCGGCGTCCTGCATCTTGCTGTGGTCCATTCCCTGCATAGGCTGACTGGCGCTGGAATTTTGCTGCTCCGATTGCGCGTCCACCACGGGTACGCGGTGCCCCGGCATTGCCGAGAGCAAAACCGTCAATACGAATACGGCCGCGATCAACATTCCCGTTCTCGCGGCAATCTGGCGAACCCCACTGCTCGCTGACATTTCCGTTTCTCCTCAAATTGTTCCTGCATCTATGATACGCAGCGACGTGAATGTTGTTTCAGCGCGTTTGCAAGGAAGTGCATTTCCTGAAAACTGGCCCCCGGTACAGGTCCGCGCGACCTGCATGTTAGAATTTCCGCGTGAGCAAACAGGCCATACATCCCGCGAAGTTTCTTTCCGGCGGCGTGCAAATGCCGGGAGACAAATCCATTTCGCACCGCTACGCCATGCTGGCCGCACTGGCGGAAGGCACAAGCGAATTGCGCAATTTTGCCGCCGCCGCGGATTGCCACAGCACCCTTGGCTGCATGAGGGCGCTGGGAGCGGACGTGAAGGTGGACAAGACCACGGTACGCGTAACCGGCCACGGTTTGCGCGGGCTGAAACGCAGTTGGCGCGCGTTGGATGCAGGAAATTCCGGCACGACGATTCGGCTTCTTTCAGGGATCTTAGCGGGGCAGGAATTCAAGACGACGATCAGTGGCGACGACAGTTTGCAGAAACGGCCGATGAAGCGCGTGGTCGGGCCGTTGCGTGAAATGGGCGCAGAGATTAAGGCGCGCGAAGACAATTTTGCACCGCTCGAAATTCGGGGTGGCAACCTGCACGCAATTGAATACAGAATGCCGATGGCGAGCGCGCAGGTGAAATCGGCGGTGCTGCTTGCGGGACTTTTTGCCAAAGGCGAGACGATCGTCACCGAGCCGGCTCGTACGCGCGATCACACCGAGCTGGCCCTTGAAGAATTTGGCGCCGCTATCGAACGCAATGCGCGCGTGACGCGAATTTACGGAGCGGGATCCAATGGCTCCATCAAATTGCAGGCTCGCGATCTTGATGTGCCGGGAGACATCTCTTCGGCAGTGTTTTTCATTGCTGCCGCGTCGCTTTTCCCGGAATCGAGCATTCTGATTCAGAACGTCGGCTTGAACCCGACCCGCACGGCGATTCTGGATGTCTTTGTGCAGATGGGGGCGAGCATTCAGATCCATTCGGTGCAGAGCTCGCATGGAGAGGTGATTGGAGACCTTGCGGTGAAAGGCACTTCATTGAAGGGTGGCGTCATTTCCGGTGGCCAGATTCCGCTGGTGATTGATGAATTGCCGATGCTCGCTGCGCTTGGCCCTTACACCGAAGAGGGAATTGAAATTCGCGACGCAGGTGAATTGCGCGTGAAAGAGAGCGACCGCATCGCGGCACTTGCAGAAAATCTACGCAAGATGGGCGCGTCGGTTGAGGAGCGGCCCGATGGGTTGAAGGTTGGCGGGCGCTCCGCCGGAAAATTGCACGGCGCGGAAATCGAGCCGCATGGCGATCACCGCATCGCTATGGCGTTTGCGATTGCCGGGTTAGCCGCAGACGGAACGACGACGGTTCGCGATGCAGAATGCGCGGGTGTTTCGTTTCCGACGTTTTACGAGGATTTGAATCGCGTCGCGGAACGATAAAGCTTCAAAGAGAAAGCTTCGAAGAGCAAAGAACGGGTCTAAAGACCCGCCACTACAAAGTCAAAACCAACTGCGGGATAGCGGTGTAAAATCGCCGTTGCAAAGTCAGTGGGTGGGGCCGTAGTAGCGGTAGTGGCCGGTGATTTTCCAGCTAAACAAAACATCTTCCATCTTTGGGCCCGCGCCGATGTTGTGAACGATCTGATGGCGTCCCGTTTGTGGCGAGACCTGATCCACGACGATTCCCATGTGCGGCACGCCGCCGCCTAAGTCCCAGGTGACCAGTTCGCCTGGAAAATAGTCTTGCGCGCGCTGCGTAATAGGCAACGATTCGCCTTTACGGGTGAAGAAAACTTGCAGATTGGGCACGCGCCGGTGGTCAATGTTCGTATCCGTGTGAGCCAATCGCCAGCGGGATTGATTTGGATACGCCGAAAGATTCTGCAGCATGTCCTCGTGAACTTCTTTTTGCAGGTCAATGCCCAGCACTCGATACGACCGAATCACCTCATCGGTACAAACGCCGGTATCGGCGGGTACGTCGCCATTTGGATAAGGAATCCGCACGTACGCGGGCTCGTAACGGATGGTGTGCCGCGTGCGTTCTACAGCTGCCTCAGAAAGCCTCTGTAAGAAGGGCGATTCAGGTCTTGCGGGAATTCGGGAGCCCTGCGGCAGATGTGCTGGCAGCGCCAGCGCGGCCAGCAGCACCACGGCAAGTGGGAAAAGGATAGCCACGCGGCGCATAGCTATTCTCTTTAGACGCCCCTCAACGGAATTTGTGCCGCGCGAATGTTAGGAGGAGGGCTGCTTCAGAAAGCGGCCCCTACAAAGACATTCCAAGGGAAAGTTTGGTTACGAAGTCTTACGGATGGTGATGGAGCCGTAGCTCGTCTTCACGACGATCTTGATGGGGCGGCCCGTTCCGTATTTGCCTTCGATGTGGGAGTCACCGGATTGCGTTGTGGTTTTGTTGAGATTCGGACCGGAAAAATCCGAATTGATGTCGCAGGAGTGGCAATCCGCCGTGACCTCGAAGCTGGTGTTGCCGGGCAGGCTCAGCGTGATTTCCGAGGAAGAATTCGTCAGCTGAATATCGTCCTTGGGAACCGTGGAGTAGCGCACTTCGATGTTTCCGTTGCGGCTGTCCACGCTGACTCTGCCGCCGGGATTTTCTATCTTCACGTCGCTCTGGGACGTCCGCAGCGTCAGGTTGCCGGGGGCATCTACAACTTCGAAATTGCCGGCGCCGATTTCCATGTGACCGGTGAGCTGAGTCAGCGTGAAGTCCGTGCGGTGGGAGATGAAACGCACACCCTTTGCAACTTTTTCTGCACGAATGGGGCCGTAGAATTCGCCGTTCAAGGTGAGGCCGCCGGTGGCGTTTACGACGCTCACCTCACCGCCCTTGCCCGCGATTTTTACGTCGCCTTTCGTATCGGAGACAGTCGTGTCGCCACCTTGCGTGTCAATCGTAACGCTTCCGCCGGTGTCCGAAACTTCGATGTCACCTTTTTGGGTGGTGATGGTGACTCCCGTAGCCAGGTCCGAAACGTGCACGTTGCCCTTTTCGGACTTCACATTGACGTCGGCTTTCTTTGGAACGCCGACTTCCAAATCGAAACTGAAGCGCGAATCACCCTGCGCAGAGCCCGCGGGACTTACTACGTAAGTGTCCCCATCCTTGCTTATTTCCACTTTCAAAGATTCAGCCAGTTTTTCAGCGGCTTGCTCGTTCCATGATTTGACCTGCTTCTTGCCGGTCACCCTGATCTGCGGCTCATCCGAAGGCCGCACCGTTATATCGCCACGCGGAACGCTGATCTGAACGTGCGCGTTCACGGGAACCGTTAGCGGCGGAACGTCCAGGTCGTATGAAAATGGATTGCCTATCTCCTCCGTTATCCTTCCCCACCCTCCCGTTCCCGAGACTTTTTCTCTTACGAGATCTACGATGACGACCACACCGATCAAACAAAAGAGTCCAACCACAAGAAAAATTTCACCTGCCGTGATCCATCCGCTGGTTCGGCCTTGCCGCTGTGCAATTGTGCGCTCGTAGAATTTCACTAAACCCCAGACCACGAGGATCAGCGGCCACCAGTGCCTGAAAAACGTGCCGATGTGAAGATGGCCGTAGGTCCAGCCCAGCAGGAGAATGCCGATCGTAATAAGCAGGATTCCGCTAAAAAGCCCGCTGGAACGTGGACGATCTGGGGAGCCGTTGGCCATGTGCGGTTACTGTCCCTGCCCTGGAGATGGTCCTTGCGGGGGAGGCTGATATGGATTGGAAGGCGGAGCACCTGGCGAGGCGGGGGGCGGCGGAACATCCGACGAAATATGGCCATCCATGGGAACCAGCGAAGAGGCCAGAAGAATTGCACCGATCACGATGAGGATGACGGGGAATGTATGTCCGAAGGAGTAGTAGCCGTGCTGCCACTGGCCGAGCAGAAACAGGATGCCAACCGTCGTAATGACCGCCGGCCCCATCAGGCTTCGAATTGTGCAACGGCGGCACGAGCAGCGAATCTTATCGCTCATCAACAATTCTCCTTGGGAACCGTCATTGGCCCAGACGCTTTCGGAACATCAAAACGCCGACCACAATCAAGATAAGTGGCCACAAACGAGACAGGCTCAGATGAAAAAATTCGAAGAAGCGGAAATTACTTAGAAGCATGAGCGCGCCAACGCCAATCAAGATAATCGGACCCATTGGCCAATTCTTGCCCAAACCTTCGAGGGGGTCAGTCGAGGCTTGGCCCGTGCCTTTTGCTTGCGCCACGCGCATTGCGTCAAAGGCCATATAGAGAATGAATCCTGCGAGGAGAAGTGAGAGCACGGTAATTGCGCCAGCACTCATATCATCTGAATTCGCCAAGCCGAAAACCAGCGCCGTGAAGACGACTACGTGAATCAAGGCCTTATTATATTCGCCGTTGTAAACCGCTCCCAGGCCCGGAAATAATCCAAGCATGAAGGCAACAGCGCCGCTCGATTTGCTGCTTTGCGCCGTAGGCAACGGGGAAGCAGGGGAAACGTAGCCAGCCTGAGAATACGGATCGGATACAGAGGGTTGCGGCGTAGGTGCGGGCGCCGGCATCCCCATGCCGGAAGCAAGACAATCTTCGCAGTAGAGAACTTCGCGCACGGGTCGCGCGCAAACTCCGCAGAGCGCCTTGCCGCAATTTCGACAAAAACCGGTTGCATCCACCTCAGGATGGACGGCACACTTCATCGAATTCTCCCTTCCCACAATTCCCACAACGCGGGACATCCCGCTGCCAGCACAACGGCATGCGAAACTAAATCATTCGCGCGATTCTGCTGTTTTGGCGAAGTAGGTCCGGAACCATCCGTGCGCCCTGGATTCTTTTCCGGCGAATTCTGCGGCGTAGTGGTTTCTTGTCCACTCGGCAGTTGATCTTCGCGCTGCAACCTGGATTGAATTTCGTACACAACGCGCAGATCACTAACGAATTTTGTGCTGCGCGCGTACACAAGGTGAGCCTGTCGGTCTGCGCCGCGATACACGTTCACTGGCGAGAGATCGGCGACGCGCGGCTTCTTCCAGTTGAATGAGGTGAACGACGCGATCATCAGGAACATTGCACAGAATGAAACGCCGCCGTACGCGATGCGTTGCGGATTCATGCCACGGAACCAAGCCAGAACCGCCGCCCAGCCCGTGACGGTTTCGCGCGGTCCGAGCGTTTTGTCCAAAATGTTGTAAACAAGGCGCGGAGACGGCTCGATTTGAGGCAACGTGTGCAGGCTGGCCAGCGCGTGCGTCACGCTGGACACGAGGGGCGTGCAACGCGCGCAAGTATTCACGTGAGCGTCAAACTCGTGCTGCTCGGTGGCCGTGAGAAGGCCGTCGAGGTGGTCGCTCAATCGCAATTCAGTTTGTTCACAGGTCCAGTTCATAAAGCACCCAGCGATACATCCAAAATCAGGATGGACGCACCCCCATCTGTTGAAGAATGCGTGCCAATTCGATGCGGCCCCGGTTGATTCTTGATTTTACCGTTCCTTCGGGCACAGCGAGAACTCTTTGAATTTCGGCATATTCCAATTGCTGCAAGTCGCGCAGGATCACGGCTTCTCGCAACTCCGGCGAAAGCTTGGTAAGCGCAGACTGGACTTGCCCGCTTAATTCCCCGAGCAATGCCTGTTCGTCCGGGCGGCGCGCGGTGGATTCTTTGTTTTCCACGACCGGCATAGCGTCATCGAGCGAATCGGTCGCCCGGTCACGCTTGGTTCGCCGGTAGTGGTCAATTAAGAGATTCCGCGTCACGCTAGTCATCCAGGTTGCGAAACCGCCGTGTGCCGCACGGTAGCTCGCCAGAGTCTTATAGATCCGGAGGAATACATCCTGCGTCAGGTCCTCGGCTTCGGTGCGGTTACCCGTAAACCGGTAACAGATGTTGAACACGCGCCGATTGTGCTGACGCACTAGTTCCTCCCAGGCCGAGCCATCTCCCTGGAGGCATTGGTGGACCAGTTGGACGTCCTGCTCCAACGCTTCATTAGCCTCGAATCCTAAAGGTCTCTCGGCTTGTCAGAGTATGGAACGAAAACTGCAGCCGAAAAGTTCCCCAGGTTACCAGCGCCTGGACCGACCGAATTGGGGGCATCTTACCGGGGAGGCGCGCGGGATACAAGCTCTGTGATAACAATAGTTTGGGGCGAGCTTGACGCGTTCGGCCGCGGCCAGTAGGCTCAGAGGCTCATGCGGACGGACAAGAAGAAGCTGTTGCTGGGTGCGGCTGCGCTCGTACTTCTGGGCTACATCCTCTATCGCTCCCGCGGCGTTCTTCATTTGGACGACTTCAGCGGCGGTAAGCTTTGGGCCGCCATCCGCAGTGCGAATCCACTCTACATCCTGCTTGGTGTGGCGTTGATCTACGTATGCTTCGCTCTTCGATCCCTACGCTGGCAAATCTTTCAAAAGAATTTGGGTAAGGCCGAGTTTTGGTCCATTTACCGCATGACGCTCGCCGGGTTTGCCGCAGTGTTTGTGCTTGGACGTGCGGCCGAGCCAGTTCGGCCGCTGCTGCTTTCTCGTAAAGGCAACATCCCGGTCGCGGATACGTTTGGAATCTATGTGCTCGAACGGCTGTTTGATTTTGCGAGTAGCGCCGTGATCGCAGCGCTCGGTCTATTGTTGTATGCCTCGCAGGAACATCTTGGCGGGGCGTCTTCCGCAATTGGGAGAGGTGCGCGTACGGCGGGCGGCCTGCTTGCTGCCGGAGTTGTTGGCACCGTCGCGTTTCTCGTTTATCTGCGGCTGCACGGTACAGGAATGCTGGAGCGCAAGCTGCAGGGTCGGGTTAGCGCGCCTGGATGGCGATCGGGTGTTGCGAAGATTGTTCTTGGATTTGCGCGAGGGATTCAGACGATTCGCACCTGGCGAGATCTGGCCGAAGCTGTTTTTCTGTCCGTGATTCACTGGTATTTTGTGGCGCTGGTCTATCTGTTCGTTTCGCATGGATTTGGCGGCAAACTGGCTTTACTGAGCGTTGGGGACTGCTTGCTTCTGCTGGCGATTACGCTGGTTGGTTCGATTTTGCAATTGCCGACGGTGGGCGGCGGAGCACAAGCGCTCTCAATCTTTGCATATACGCAGGTGTTTGGAGTAGAAAAAGAGGCTGCTGTAGCGGCTGCTTTGGTGCTTTGGCTGGTGACATTTGCATCGTGCAGCTTTGCGGGCATACCACTGTTGATTCGCGAAGGATTTTCGTTCGGGCAATTGCGCGAGATGGCGGAGCACGAGAAAGAAGAATTGGCGGAAGAGGCGGCGCGCGGCGTTGGGGACGAGAGCCGCAGAGGAGAAGCGGACCATTGAAGTGTCCATTTTGCGGGCATACCGATGACAAAGTAATCGATTCGCGCGAAGGGCGAACCGGCGACACGATTCGCCGTCGCCGAGAATGCTTGAAATGCGAACGCCGCTTCACCACATACGAACGCATTGACGAAATTCCGTACATGGTTATCAAGAAAGATGGCCGCCGCGAACGGTTCGAACGGCAGAAGATTCTGCAGGGATTATTGAAGGCCTGCGAAAAGCGCCCAGTGGCCACGCCGAAACTCGAAGCCATCGTGGACGAAATTGAAAGCGTTGTGCACGAGGCGACGGAGCGCGAACTCACCACGACGGAAATCGGCGAAATGATCATGCATAAGTTGAAGAAGCTGGACAAAGTTGCGTACGTGCGATTCGCCAGTGTTTATATGGATTTTAAGGATGTGCAGGAATTCATGTCCGAACTCAAGGGATTGTTGAAAGATAAAGCAAAGAAATAACCACAGGGGCCCAACCATGAAAACACGAATTGTGATCCAGTCCGCGGCGCTGGCTGCGACCGCTTGTTTTGCGCTTGCCGTTGGCGGGCAGCAAAAAACAGACATGGAAGCGCAAAAGCTTCGCGAGTACGTGAAGTATTTGTCGAGCGACGCGCTGGAAGGGCGTGGTACGGGACAAAAAGGAGGCGACGCGGCCGCGGACTACATCGCGAAGCAATTCGAAGCATTCGGATTGAAGCCGGGTGGCGAAAAAGGAACTTATTTTCAGGATGTGCCGATGGTTGGCGTGAAAACGCTCGCGGCGAGCACGTTTTCGTTCAAGCAGGCGAATGGCGATGCGATTCCTCTGAAACATCTGGACGATCTCGTCACGAGCAACGAAAGCCAGATGGAAGCCGCGGACATTGACGCGCCGATTGTGTTCGTTGGCTTTGGAATCACGGCCCCGGAATACCAGTGGGACGACTACAAAGGCACAGATCTAAAAGGCAAAGTCGCGCTACTTTTTGTGAATGAGCCGGAATCGGACGACGAGAAGTTTTTCAAGGGCAAGGCGCTCACCTACTACGGCCGATGGACGTACAAATATGAAGAGACGGCGCGCCGTGGCGCACTGGCGACGCTGATTATTCACCGAACGGATTTGGCGAGCTATGGCTGGGAAGTTGTGCGGAACTCGTGGGGCACGGAGCGCTCCTACTTGCGCCGCGACGCTACGCCCAAGTTGGAGGCAGCGTCGTGGATACAACTGGAAGTCGCCAAGAAATTGGTCGGTCTTGCCGGACTCGATCTGGACAATCTGTACAAAGATTCCCAATCACGCGAATTTAAGCCGGTGGAGCTGCCGGTCCATTTTAGAGCGCACATCGCGAGCGAACTGCGGCCGTTCGTTTCGCGCAATGTTGTAGCGAAGCTTGAAGGGTCCGACGCCAAGTTGAAAGACGAAGCCATTCTCTATACGGCTCATTATGATCATTTTGGGATCGATCCTTCCTTGAAGGGCGATCAGATTTATAACGGCGCAGTGGATAACGCGACTGGAAGTGGAATACTTCTGGAGCTAGCGCGAGTTTGGGCAAAATCGCCTGCGCCGAAGCGGTCGATTCTTTTCGCGGCCGTTACCGCGGAAGAACAAGGCCTGCTTGGTTCTGAATATTTCGGAAAACATCCAACGATGCCTGCGAGCAAGATTTCGCTGGATTTGAACTACGACGCCCTGGCTCCGCTCGGCGAGCCGGAAGAAGTGGAAGTGAGTGGGGCGGAACGAACGACGTTTTATCCTGCAGTAGAAGCGGAAGCAAAGGAATTCAAACTAGTAATTAAGCCGGATGCGAAACCCGGAGCTGGCCACTACTACCGCTCAGACCATTTCAGTTTGGCGCGTGTAGGAATTCCTTCCTTTTCGATTAGCGAGGGAATGAAATTCAAAGGTCACGACACGGCGTGGGGCGAAGCGCAGGCCAAAAATTATGTCGACAACAACTATCACAAGGTGACGGACGAGTTTCATGAAGATTGGAAGTTCGAGGGCCTGGCAAAAATGACGCGATTTGGGTTTGAACTTGGAGCGCAAGCCGCGAATCAACCGGACCTTGTGCAATGGCAAAAAGGCGACGAATTTGAAGCCGCCAGAATCGCAAGTCAAAAATAGAAGTCAAGCGCTTGCCGCAGATGTACGAATCAAGAAAGTTTCATTCCATTGGGAACCATTGGCAACGACCGCAAGCGGACGCCGGTTGCGTCGAAGATGGCGTTTCCGATGGCGGGTGCGACGCCGACAATTGGGGTTTCGCCCGCTCCAGCAGAGGGGAGATCTTTGCGATCGAGGAGCACAGTTTCGAGCACCGGCACGTCTTTGAACCGCGGAACGCGATATTTGGAAAACGCCGCGTTCAGGATGCGACCGTCCTCGAATTCGATTGCCTCGAAGAGTGCTCCGCCAAGGCCCATGATGTTTGCGCCCTCCACTTGGTTGCGAAGGCCATCAGGATTGACGATGGCTCCACATTCGAATGCGCTGACCAGGCGAACGACGCGCACGCCGCCGGTGGCGCGATCGACTGCGACTTCCGCACAAGTCGCTATGTATCCGCCTTTTTCGAAGCCGCCTGCAATCCCGAATCCCTGCCAGAATGACTTCTTAGCGCCGGGCCAGCCAAATTTCTTCGCAGCTGCCTCAAGCACTGCGCGGAGTCTCGCGTCTCGCAAATTCTTCAATCGAAATTCTAGCGGATCCAACTTTGCTTGATGCGCCAACTCGTCCATGAACGATTCGCGCGCGAAATGATTGGCAGTTGCTGCAAGGCCACGATAGGAACCCTGACGCAAGGGATATTTCGTCGGCTGAAAGTGTTCGCTTCGAACTTCCGCAGCGTACGGAGTGTTCAGGCCCGAGCCCCCGGAATTGAGATTCGTGAATTCCCAATACTCGATCTGGCCGGAAGGATTCACCGAAGCCCGGATGTCAATTAGGCCCGCAGGCCGAAAATAGGCCCATGTGAATTCTTCTTTGCGGGTCCAGACGACTTTGACAGGTTTTTTTGCTGCGCGAGCCAGCCGTGCGGCTTCGATTGCTGTTTCACCCGTGTGCTTGCCTCCATAAGCGGAACCCGTGTCCGGCATCAACACGTGAACACTCTCTTGCGGAAGGTGGAAGGCTGCGGCCAATTCTTCCCGCACGCCGAACGGTCGCTGCGTGCCTGTCCAGACCGTGAGCTTGTCACCGTTCCACTCCGCCAACGCCGCGCGCGGTTCCAGAGGGGCATGAGCAATGTATTGGACAGTGTAAGTCGCCGAGAGTTGACCACTGCTCGCTCCAGCACTGGCTTGAGAACTTTGATCCAATGAGGAGTTTGATCTTTCCCGTGCTTCCGGATTTTTCCGCAAATAATCGAACAGATTTTCGTTCGAAGGCTGCGGTTCAGCCTTCCATTCTGTTTTGATGGCGGCCGCCGCACGCGACGCCATTTCTTCGCTCCGCGCGGCGACGCCTATAAATTCGCCATCGCGAACTACGACGACACCAGCCATTTTCTCCGCTGCCGTTACGTCTGCCGAAATGAGTGTCGCCTGAAATTTGGAAGGACGCACCACTTTGCCATAGAGCATTCCCGGACGCTTTTGGTCCGAGGGGTACTTGTGGATACCCGTGACAAAATCACGCCCCTCCGCCTTCGCAAGCGGCTTGCCGGCAATTTTCCATTCCGTTGCGGGCAACAATGGGTCCTGTTCGGGGATGAGTTGCGCGAGCTCCCGGCCTTTTAACAATTCGCCGTAGGTCGCGGAGTTCTTCGAAATCGGGTCAGTGATTTTCCCATCGGCTGCGACCAGTTGATCGCGCTGCACGTCCCAGCTTTTCGCGGCAATGTCTTTCAGCAGGTCGCAAGCCGCGGCAGAAACTTTGCGAAGTTGCAAGTTCATGGTGGGCGTCGTTCGGCTGCCGAATGTACCCATATCGAATGGCGTGAGCAACGTATCGCCCATCACCAATTCAATTTGTGCTATGGGAACATGAAGCTCTTCCGCAACCGCCTGTGCAAGAGACGTTCGAATGTTCTGGCCAACTTCGACCTTGCCCGTGAAGACTGTAGTCTTTCCGTCTTCGCCGATGTGCAGCCATGCGCCGATTTCCTTAGGCATAGCCTCGTCGCGATGCTGGCCTCTTCCGGACTCCTCGAGCGCAACGGCTTTCGTACTCGCGCAATAAACCAGTGCGCCAGCGCCCAACAACTTGAACAGATCCCTTCGCGTAAGCTCGAAAACGTAAGCGCGGGCTTCGCGCAGTTCGTACCGCTCAGGTTCGATAGAAAGAAGAACGTTTACTTGTTCGTTCATGGCGTTCCTCCTTTTATCGCGCGAGCCGCGCGCTGGACAGCGGCAACAATGCGCGGATGCGTACCGCAGCGGCAGATGTTGCCGTCGAGCGCTTCTTTGATTTTGCTTTCGGTTGGATTGGCGTCGGTTCGTAACAATCCCGCGGCCGACATGATCATTCCCGATGTGCAGTAGGCGCACTGCATTGCTTCTTCCGCGAGAAAAGCTTCCTGCAGCGGATGCAAGCGGCTGTTTTGCGCCAATCCTTCAATTGTGGTGACTGCTTTTCCTTCGGTGTCACCAACCGGGGTCAGGCACGAGCGGCGAGGCACACCATCGAGGAGCACGGTGCACGCGCCGCACTGGCCTTCACCACAACCGTATTTAGTTCCGGTCAGCTCAAGTTGTTCGCGGAGAACGGAGAGCAGAGTGGATTGGGAATCGGCCTCAATCTTATGCGGGGCGCCGTTGACGAGCAAGTTGGTAACTCTTGCCATAAAACCTCTTTGCGCTTCAGCACTGAGATTACACCTTTGCTTTCCGCTCGGCAGATTTTTTCAAATCGCAGACCGGCGCGGCCAGACGCCTGCGGTAAATGTTTTCAACGTTTTGAATCCAAGTTCCTCATACAAGTGAACGGCAGTAGCGTTCTCCGCCGTCACTGTCAGCGTTAGTTCCTGAAACTTTAAGCCATGCAGCGCGTCCGCCGCCGTGAGCATCAGCGCGCGTCCGAGCCCATGTCCTTGATGGCCGGGCAAAACGCAAACCTGCGTTGTGTGCCCAACGCCCGGCGAAACTTCGCTGGTCAGCACCGCGCCGACCAGGTCGTCGCTGCCCGGATAGTGCATGACGAACGAGGCGCTTGGCACGAACTGTCCGCATCCCGGCAGCAAGATAATGTTTTTCAAAAACCGCAGCGCGCCCGCTTTGCTTCGATATTGATCGTTGATATCGCCATCCACATGGTCCGCATACGCCAGATAGATCAACTTCGCGCAGGGATCGAAATAACGATCGTGCCAGCGCGAAAATCGCAAACCAGTTGTCGCGGAAATACGAAACTCGGTCGGCTTATGCAAATCCATCAGCATGAATTGCCGTGTGTAGAGCCGGAATCCTTGCTCCGTGAGGGGTTTGTCCACCGGCCCGCCAAACGGCATCAGCTGCGCCTCGATCCGCGTCACGTGCGGAATCGCGCGCATCGAAAACAGCATCTCTTTCAGCATGCGCCGCGCAATCGCCGACTGATCGAACCGCGGCGAAGCATACAGCCCGCCAATCAGCCCCTTATGCTCTTCGAGCACGTAAAACGCATACCCAGCCGCGACCCCATTTTCATAGGCAACGCAGCCGGAAAGGGCGTGTGCTTCGAGGAACCGTTTAATCAGTTCCAGGGCGCCACGGTAATCCCAATGCAATTCGTCGCGCCAATGAACGGCCTCTTCGTCAAGAAGCGGTTCAATCTGGCGCACTGTTGTCTGGCGGAGGTCAACTATGTTCATGAAGAAAGAGAAGTGCCTAGTCCCCGTGGCACCCCTCAATCATAGCCGATTGTGCAAGAAAAACAGGCAAAGGGAGTAATCGCTTCAGGAAGTTAGCTGGCACGATATAAATCCGACACACGGCTCCAAACAGACCACAAGTGCTGAATTCTCTCTATGTTACGCTTCAAAAAGAGCATGAAATTCGAGGGAGATTTCAATTCCGCGGCGTGAGCCGCGCACGAGCTGCCCAGAGCACGCATGTCCATCCTATTCGAGCTGAGATATCCCACGAAGTGGTATACCAAGGTGTTTACGGCCGTCGTCGCCCTGGCCTTTTTCGTTGGTCTTGCGACTCTGGCCATCGCCGGGTTCCTGGTTTATCGCATCGTGAAGCCGCAGCGCACCAGCTCGGAAATCAATATGAATACGTTTCCCGGCCGGCCCGACCCCGTGCAATTCACGGTGGCGGGACTCGGCACTCGAGAGGGTTGGTTTTTCCCCGGGCTGCGTGGTGCGCCCACGATCATTTTGTGCCATGGTTACGAATCGAGCCGCAGCGAGCTGCTCACGCTTGTTTCCGCCCTGCAGGATCATCAATACAACGTTTTCGTTTTCGATTTCGCCGCTCACGGCGCGAACGCCGGCATGACCACGTTTGGTTACAAGGAAGCGGAAGAGCTGCGAGCCGCGATTGACACGCTAGCCGCTCGAGCGGACTTGGACCCAACGAGCTTCGGGTTTTGGGGATACAACCTCGGTGCGTATGCAGCGCTGCGCGAGGCGGAAACCGATAAGCGCGTTCGCGCACTCGTGCTGGATTCTGTCTATGACGAGCCGAAGCAGATGGTAGAGTTCGAAGTCGGAATTACCGGGCTCGGCGTCTTTCCGTTCATGGTGCGTTCCGCGGAACTCAGCTTTGACTGGCTGAACTACGGGCACAAACAGGACCCGCCGCTCTCGAAGCGCCTCAACGCGCTTTCCGGCGTTCCGAAGTTGTTTATTGAAGCGAGCGACGAACCGGAGTTGGCCGAACTGACACGCGAGATATTTGTGAAATCACCCGAGCCGCGCGAGCAGGTCATGATTCCGCACGGGAATTTTGTGGCTCTTGCCGACGAAGAGAAACGCACCTACGAAAATCGCGTCGTCACTTTTTTCTTAACGCACCTTCCCGCCACCGGCAGGCCCGTCCGCTGAACCTCTGCTTGACTGTTCTGGCTCGCCCAACCTGGCCATGACGGGATCGCCGCAGAGCATCACTGGTGGAAACACCAGATAGGATGGGCACTTTACGCCTTGCCGCACCAGCTCTTGCATGCCTTTGTGGTTCGTAAAAATCAATTTCTTGCCAGCGTCTGAGGGTATCCACTCGGGTATTTCTTCTCGCAGATAAAACTGAAGACTATAAATGTGCTCCCTTCGAAGTTTGTACGTTGAGACATTTTGGCTTTTCTCTCCACCGCCAAATCTCTTTGCGCTTCTCGCGGCAGGGCGGGAGGAAACTCCTTCATCTAGTTGCCACAGATAGCCATTCCCGACTGTCAAAAGCAGGAGCAGTGAGGCAACGGATACAAACATCGCGGACGCTCCTCGCCTCCAAAGACTTAGAGCTGTGACCACCAGTCCCCCTAAGAACGCAAGAAACTGAAGCCGCGTAATTAGAGGAGGCGGCGAAATGTCGGTCATGACAGGAATAGGAAAGTAGCCGAGCAAAACTGCGAAAGTGATGAAAGTTAGACCAATCGTCGCGGGGAGCCACCGTGTGGTCGGACCCCTTTTTGAAAGCAAATCCCCCCAATGCTGGCTGAACAGCAAGCCCACAAAGGGGATCGCGGGAAGGATATATCCAGGCAGTTTAGAACGCGACACGCTGAAGAAAGCGAAGCAGAATATTGAAAAGGAGAGCAAAAGGACTGTCAGCTCATCATAGTTTTCTTTGCGGCGCAGCGATTGCAAAAAGGTGACACAGCCTGAGATCAAAATTGCTATCCACGGAAAGAACATTGCGAGCAAAACCGGCACGTAATACCAGAACGGTTGAATGTGTTGGAATTCGGGTGTCAGGTAGCGCTTGAGGTTGTGTTCGATGATGAAGACGCGGAAAAAATCGGGATTGCGGCGGGCGCACAGGATGTACCACGGCAGGGCAGTCGCGGAGAAGGAAACAATTGCGGCAGGATGGAGCAAGCGAAATGCGTCTCGCCATTTCGTTGTGAAGAGCGCCCAGAAAAAAACAGCTCCGCCGGACAAGATAATCGCAGCGGGGCCTTTTGCAAGAACGGCTAGTCCCAGAAAAAACCCAAAGAGCAGCAGCGCAATCCACGGAGTGTGGGGAAGAATGGTCGTGTGCTCATTCCGCACGAGGCCGAGCACAACTGCCGCGCAGACCGTCGCAATCGTCAACATCGCGCTAAACGGCATGTCCGTCGCAGCGGCGTGTGAAAAACCAATCATTCCCACGCTCGTAGGCAGCAACAGCAACAGCCATCGCGCCGTCTCCGCTCCGTAGACGCGCCACGCAAGCCATGCGAGCGCCAATGTCGCCAGTAAGGCTGAAATTGCGCTCGGTAACCGCGCGGCAGCTTCGCTCACACCAAATAATTTGAAACTCGCGCCCGCCATCCAGTAATACAGCACCGGTTTTTCAAACCATGGCTTGCCGTAAAGCCGCGGCGTCACCCAATCGCCCGTCTCTGCCATGTCGCGTGCAATCCACGCATAACGCGGTTCATCCGGCCCCACAAAGCCAATCGCGCCAAGATTGCTGAAATAACAGACCGCCAACGTTACGACAATCAACGCGCACCAACCTATGCGAGCCGCCACGCTCATCGGTGCAGGTGAATTTGCGGTGGAATCGGGGTTGGTCATACCTTTCGGTCGTAATCTTCTAGCATAATGGCACACGATGAAGGAATGGATTGAATTTGCGGTCGCCTGGCTGCTTCTAAAATTTATCGGAATTCTTCCGCGCTCGATTGCACGCAATCTCGCGGCAGCCACAGCGCGGATTCTACTGGCGCTGCTTCCCAGATTGCGGCGAGTAGCCCTTTTCAACCTGCAGCTCGCGTTCCCCGAATGGACGGTGGCACAGTGCCAAGCGACACTGCGTAATATGGCTCATTATCTCGGCTGGCAAGCTGTGGAGTTCGCACGCTTTCCCCGTTACAGTCGCAGTAACATTGGAGAAGCCATCGAAATTGAGGGCCATGAAAATCTTCTCGAAGCACAACATCGAAGAAAAGGCGTCCTTATACTCACAGGCCACATCGGCGCATGGGAGGTTTCCTCTTTCGCGCACGCCGTTTATGGTTTTCCCATGCATTATCTCGCCCGTCCGCTGGACAACGCCCGCCTGGATCAATTCGTCAATCGCTATCGAGGCTTCAGCGGCAATCAGCCGATTTACAAGAACGAATCCGCGCGCGCCGTGCTGAGAGTTCTTAATAGCGGAGGCCTCGTCGGCATTCTTGCCGATCAGAACACGCTGCCGGAAGAAGGCGCATTCGTGGAATTTTTCGGCAAGCCCGCGTGCACCACAACCGGGATCGCGCGCCTAGCCTTGCATACAGGCGCCCCCGTCGTTCCCGGTTATGCGGTTTGGGACGCTACCTCGCGGAAATACAAACTCCGCTTCGATCCTGCCGTCGAACTCGCGGAAACCGGCAACCAGGAACAGGACATTTTCGAAAACACGCAGCGTTTCGCCAAAATCATCGAGGCCATCATTCGAAAATATCCCGATCAATGGGTTTGGGTGCACGCTCGTTGGAAAACGCGGCCTAAGGGTGAACCACCCTTGTACGATTTCTTGTGAGGAATGCCATGACTCGAACTGCAAAAGAACTGGCGGAAATTCTAGGCGCGGTACTTGAGGGCGATGGCAGCGCCGAACTGCACAACGTTGCCGCACCGGAGCGGGCCGGCGCGCGCGATCTTGTCTATGTGGACGCGGCCAAGCACGCGGACCGTGCCGTCTCCAGTGCTGCCCAAGTCGTCGTGGCGCAGCAGGGAATTGAGTTGCCGGGGAAAACGGTCCTTCGTGTCGCAGACGCGAAATTCATTTTTGCCAAAGCCGCGGCGCTCCTTCGCGATTCCGTGCCGATCGCGCGCGGCGTGCATCTGACGGCCATCATCGCGCCACTCGCGCGCGTACACCCGACCGCATCGGTCGGTCCGTATGCGGTCATCGGTGAAGACACGCACATCGGCGAATTCACACAAATCGGGGCGCATACTGTAATTGGCTCAGGCTGCTGGATTGGCGATCGTTGCCGAGTGCATCCTCGCGTCACGCTTTACTCAGGCGTTCGCATCGGCCATCGTGTGGAGATTCATTCCGGCGCGGTCATCGGAGCGGATGGCTTTGGCTTTGCACACGGGGAAGGGCGCTACTGGAAATTTCCGCAAGCGGGTATCGTGGAAATTAGCGATGACGTTGAAATCGGAGCAAACACGACGATTGATCGCGGTTCCCTCGACGACACGCGTATTGGTGAAGGCGTGAAACTGGATAATCTTGTCCATGTTGGCCACAACGTGAAAATCGGGGCGCACACGGTAATCGCAGCGCAGACCGGTGTATCCGGCTCCAGCACTATAGGAGATCATGTCATCGTCGGTGGCCAGGTTGGCATCGCGGATCATTGCACTTTGGAGAGTCGGTCGGTCGCGGGCGCGCAGGCCGGCATTCCCACGGGAAAAACAATTCGCGGCGGACAAACGGTTTGGGGAACACCTGCGCGCGAAATCGGCAAGTTCAAGGAAATTTATGTGTGGTACGCGCGTCTTCCGGAGTTGGCTCGGCGCATCAAAGAGCTAGAGGCAAAAGTTGGCAAAGGCTGAACAAGCAGAATCGCCCGCGTGCCGCGTGATCGTTGTCGGCGGTCACACGCGGAGCATCGGCAAGACGCAACTGGTTTGCGATCTGATTGCCGCGCTGCCAGATGCGCATTTCGTGGGGGGAAAGATCACGCAATATGGACATGGCGTCTGCGCGCAAAACGGAGAGCATTGCGGCTGCGCGCCGGACGAGCATTCGAGTGCGTTTGGTTGGGAATCCACCTCGACCAGCGGAACCGACAGCGCGCGCTTTCTTGCCGCTGGTGCGTCGAGCGCGTTCTGGTTGCGCACGAAACAAGGTTATCTTGCCGAAGGCATGCCGCTCCTGCGCGAAGCCTTGCGCAAACTCGAGTTCGAAAATAGCGGCGCGCCCTTCAATCTCATCATCGAGAGCAATTCGCTCCTTCAATTCCTCAAGCCATCCATTTATCTCGCCGTTCTCGATCCGGAAAAGCAGGACTTCAAGCAATCCGCGCAATTGCTGCTCGACCGTGCCGACGCGTTCGTCCTTCGACACAATTTCGACGCACAATCGCAAACCTGGGCACAAATCTCCACCAAGTTGCTTCGCGCCAAACCTTCTTTTCTTCAAACGGAATCGCAGCCCCTGCCCTCCCCGTTGTTGAGTTTGGTCAAAAACGCCCTATCAGAAGCACCCTCCCTACGCATCTAAACTTTGGAAGCGCACAAGCGAAATCTTGAGGATTGACCGCATATAAAAAGGCGGCGATAATTGTAGAGTACTGGCGAAGAATTACGTTTGGGGTCTGCCCGTTCCGTATCTTTTTGTAAATAGGTTGGTTACGGGCGATGTGGCGCCGGAGGGGTCCGGCATTTCACTGCGGTTTTGCTCTGGGGGAGCAACATGGCTTCTGTTGTTCGCATAGGAG
Source organism: Candidatus Sulfotelmatobacter sp. (assembly GCA_035567915.1). Classification (GTDB taxonomy): domain Bacteria; phylum Acidobacteriota; class Terriglobia; order Acidiferrales; family UBA7541; genus Acidiferrum. The sequence continues at coordinate 96,302 of DATMPA010000006.1, forward strand.
AGCAGGACCCGGCCGCTCCGGCGCCTCTGCCGTGGCGTCAGCAGGAATGGGCCGAAAAACTCCCGGAATCCATTGAGCGGGGCGCTGAACACCTTATTTCGCTGCAAACCGAAGAAGGCTATTGGGTCGGCGAACTTGAGGCCGATTCCACGCTTGAATCCGATTACATTTATTTCCTCAACGTTGTCGGCAAAGCCGATCCCGTTCGCGTCGCTAAGCTTGCCAACTACGTTCGCAGCAAGCAGCTTCCGGATGGGGGCTGGAATATCTACCCCGGCGGTCCTTCTGAGCTGAACGCCACCTGCAAAGCTTATTTCGCGCTGAAGCTCGCGGGAGATAACGCGAACGCGCCGCATCTTGCTAAAGCGAGAGCCGTGATTCATCGCCTCGGCGGTCTCGAACGCACAAATTCCTACGTTCGTTTTTATCTTGCGCTAGTGGGTGCCGTCGGATGGGACCTTGTTCCTGCGATTCCGCCGGAGATGATGCTTTTGCCAAACTGGTTCGCGATGAACATCTACGAAATGTCTTCGTGGACGCGCGGCATTGTTATTCCCATGACGATTCTTTCCGCGCTGCGTCCGGATTGGCGCGTGCCGGAAGGCGCTCGCGTGGATGAACTGTTCAAGGATCCTTCGCACAAGAATGCCGCGTTCGATTGGAGCGACCGCCTTATTTCCTGGAGGAATTTTTTCCTCGCGCTCGACCGTGGTTTTAAGCTGTACGAAAAATTGCCGTGGAAGCCGTTGCGTCAGCGCGCGTTGCGTGAAGCGAAGCAGTGGATGCTGGATCACATGGAGCGTTCAGAAGGCGTTGCCGCGATCTATCCCGCGATGATGAATTCGATTTTCGCGCTCGTTGCGCTTGGCCACGGGCCGGAAGATCCGCTTACGTGGCGCGAAATGAAGGAATTCTCGAAATTCGAAATTGAAGAGGGCGACACGATTCGCATGCAGCCTTGTGTGTCTCCGATTTGGGACACCTGCATCGCCATGGTCGCGCTCGAAGAGGCCGGCGTCGAGCCGGATCATCCTTCCCTCGTCAAGGCGGCGGAATGGATTCTCTCGAAGCAAATTCTTGGTAGCGGCGACTGGCAGGTAAAAAATAGGGACGCCGAACCAGGCGGCTGGGCTTTTGAATTTCGCAACGATCACTATCCGGACGTCGACGATACCGCATTCATTTTAATGGCGCTGCAGCGCGTTGAATTCCCGGATGAAGCGCGCATGGAAGCAGCGGCACGCCGTGGCGTGCAGTGGCTTCTCAGCATGCAAAATCGTGACGGTGGCTGGGCCGCGTTCGATCGTGACAACGACAGCAATTTTCTCTGCAACATTCCGTTCGCCGATCACAATGCGATGATCGATCCTTCGACCGCGGACGTAACGGCGCGCGTGATGGAGTGTCTCGGCCGCTTCGGCTGGCCAGCGGAGCATCCCTCCGTCCAGCGCGGTTTGAAATTCTTGCTCAAGGATCAATGCGAAGATGGTTCCTGGTTCGGCCGTTGGGGCGTGAATTACGTTTACGGCACAAGCGGCGTTCTTCGCGCGCTCGAAACCGTTTCGCTCAACGCTAAAGACTATTGCAAGCGAGCAGTCAATTGGCTCAAAAGCGTCCAAAAAACCGACGGCAGCTTCGGCGAATCTTTGCTTAGCTACGACGACCCCAAAACCAAGGGGCAGGGAAACAGCACCGCTTCGCAGACCGCGTGGGGGCTCATCGGTCTTCTAGCCGCCGCTGACCCGGGCGATCCCGCCATCGCAAAAGCTGCCGCCTATCTCGTGAAGCAACAAAACGAAGACGGCTCGTGGAGCGAGTCGGAATTTACAGGCACTGGTTTCCCATGCGTTTTCTATTTGAAATACCACCTCTACCGCAATTCGTTTCCCGTCTATGCGCTCGCGCGCCTTCACAATCAATCGCGGGGCAACGAAGAGTTTCGCGCATTTCTTTTCCAGCCGGAGGAGTTCCGGCTGCGCAGCGGTTTTTAAGAGCCACGAATGCGGTTTCCCTTTCGGCTTAGCGCCGACCTGCTCAAAGCAAAAGCCTCGCGTCTCTTTGGTGATTCAAGGCCCGTGATTTTTCATGCGGTCCCCGGCGACGAATGCGTTGCACGCGCAAAAAACGCCGACTCGCCCGTAATCTGGCTGAGTGGAACGGAAACTCTTCTTCAGCCGGGAATTGGGCGAGTTGCCAACGCGCTCGTCGAATCTGAGCGGCACGTCTTTCTTCGCACGAGTGGTTACGACCTGCGTCAGCGCATCCACGAATTCCGCCCCGACTCGCGCCTCTTCCTGACCTTGGAATTCGCCGGTCGTGAAGAAGCTCACAACAAGATCGCCGCGCGACCGGATGCGTTCCGCCGCGCTCTGGAGAGTATTCGTGCCGCGAAACTTTCCGGCTTTCTCGTAGCCGCGCACATTACCGTCACGCCTGAAACGGACTCCTGCGACGCTCGCGAGCTTATCGAATTTCTCGACCAAAAAGATATGGACGGATTCATCGCCTCTTCCGGCCGTCAATTTTCCGCGTCGAACAACGCATCCCTTGCCGAAATGCTGGCGGACGTCCGCGCCATGATTCGCTGCAGCCGCTGGGAGAATTTTTCTCGCCTCCTGGAAGCCTCGTACGCCGCGGCCCCGGCCCGCGTGCTGGAGAAACTTTCCGCGCCAAATGAAAACGTCTTTGAGGAAGGCGACTGAGCCATGCCTACGCTCGTCACCGGCGCATCCGGCTTTCTTGGCAGTCACGTCGCGCGGCAACTCGTGGCCCGGGGCGAAAAAGTCCGGGTCCTTCTGCGCGCATCCAGCAACAACCGCGCCATCGCCGATCTTCCGCTCGAATACGTCACTGGAGACCTTCGCGACTCAGCATCTCTGTCTCGAGCACTCGATGGCATCAACCGCGTCTTTCATGTGGCCGCGGACTATCGCCTTTGGGCAAAACGAAAGCAGGACATTTACGATTCCAATTTCGGCGGCACGAAGAATCTGCTCGACGCCGCAAAACGCGCCGGCGTCACGCAATTCATTTACACCAGCACCGTCGCTACCATCGCCGTGGATCGTCCCGAGCTTCCCAACGAATCGACGGACGCAAAACTCGACGAAATGGTCGGCCACTACAAGCGTTCGAAGTGGCAAGCAGAAAGGGAAGTGCTCGACGCGGCAAAGAACGGCTTTCCTGCGATCATCGCCATGCCCACGACTCCCGTCGGCCCCTGGGATTGGAAGCCCACGCCTACCGGCAAAATTATTCTCGATTTTCTCAACGGCAAGATTCCGGGTTACGTCGTGACCGGCCTGAATTTTGTCGGCGTCGAAGAATGCGCCGCAGGCCACTTGCTTATCGCGGACAAGGGAAAAATCGGCGAGCGTTATTTGCTGGGAGCGGAAAATCTCACGCTCAAAGAACTGTTAGACGCTCTCGCCAAAATCACCGGCCTCCCCGCGCCGAAACTGAAAATCCCGCATGGCCTCGCCTTGGGTGTAGCCTATCTAGAGACAGCGTTTTCGCGGTTGCTCGGTCGCGAGCCGCAGATTCCCGTGGAGGGGGTCAAAATCGCGCAGCACATGATGTTCGTCAACGCCACCCGCGCACAAAAGGAACTCGGCTTCGAGCCGGGCTCTGTTTCCGCTGCACTCGAACGCGCCGTCCGCTGGTACGGAGCTAACGGCTACGTTTCACCGCGCCGCGCCAAGAAGATCGCCGCCGCGCGCGCTGCCTGATATGCGAGTCCTTGTCACATTTGCCGTCGAAGCCGAATTCGCCCCCTGGCGAAAGCTGCGTCAATTTGAGCGCTTAGAGATTGAGGGTTGTTCGGCTTTTTCGACAACTATCGACGGAATGCGTCTTGATGTTCTTTTGACTGGCATAGGTGCGAAAAAAGCGTGGGTCGAAGCCACAAAAATTATTTGGGATGGTGATACAGAAGTTTGCATTTCCAGTGGCCTCGCTGGCGGTTTGCGAGACGAGCAACGTCCAGAGGACGTCTTTGTAGCGCAGAACGTACACGCTCCGAATTGGAAAACCGTCATTCGGGCCGCCGGTGATTTAGTGGAAGTGGCTGTGGCGGCTGGTGCGAAGATTGTCGGTGATCTCTATAGCGCGGACCGCGTGGTGGTTCTCTCCTCAGACAAACGGGAGCTTGGCAAGATTGCCGACGCTGTGGACATGGAGAGCGGAGATATTCTTTACGAGGCGTGGGCCTTGGGCGCAAGAGTTGTGGCTGTGCGCGCAATTAGCGATTCCGTTGAGGAAGACTTGCCTCTGGATTTCAATCGAGTGACAACGGATTTGGGGGATGTGAGTATGCCACGTGTGTTAGGAGAAGTCGTTCAATCTCCCGGATCCATTCCTGCTCTTATCCGTTTTGGCAAGCAAGGTCGCAAGGCGGCGGAAAGACTTGCCAAGGTGCTCGAAAAGATGGTGACAACACTCGCTGCGTCGAATCAGGTAGGTAATCCGGCCAAGGCATACAAAGTATGAGCAGCACTAGCACAATCAAGGAATCAAGAATCACTCTCGGTCCCATCCCCAAAACCATGCGCGCTGGTGTCTATCGCGAAAAGGGAATCGTCCGCGTCGAGGAAGTTCCCGTCCCCGACGTCCACGGCCATGAAGTTCTCATCAAAGTCGCCGCCTGCGGCGTTTGCGGCACGGACATCAAGAAAATCTTCCAGCGTTACGTCGAGCCGCCACAAATTCTCGGACACGAACTCGCCGGCACCGTTGTCGCCACCGGACGCGGCGTCACCAAATTCAAGCCCGGCGATCGCGTGATGAGTTTTCATCACATCCCCTGCGGCACCTGTTTTTTCTGCGAACGCCGCTCGTTCTCTCAATGCAAGCAGTACAAAACCACCGGCCTCACCGCCGGATTCACGCCCAATGGCGGGGGCTTCGCCGAATACGTCAAAGCCATGCCTTGGGTCGCTGCCAACGGAATCATTCCTCTGCCGGATAACGTCACCTTTGAGGAAGCCACCTTCATTGAGCCCATCAACACCATCTACAAAGCCGTCCAAAAAGCCCGCGTCGCGCCAAACGAAAACGTCCTCGTCGTGGGCTGCGGTCCCATTGGCCTCCAACTCCTGATGGTCGCCAAACTCTTCGGCGCCCACCTCTTCACGAGCGACCCCATGCCAGAACGCCGCGCCAAGAGCCTAAATCTGGGGGCCGTCGAGTCTTTTGACCCCAGCGGTGGTAAGCTTGTGGAACAGGTCAAGGCCCGAACGGAGGGCCGCGGGGTGGATGCCGTGTTAGTCGCAGTCGCACATCCAGCCGTCGTTGAGGAATCTCTCGCAGCGGCAAGACCCGGCGGACGGATCCTTCTGTTCGCGGCAAACGATCCGGTAACCCGGATTGAGTTTCCCGCGGCGGCGGTTGGTATCGACGAAAAGGAAATTCTAGGTAGCTACAGCGCGGCCGTAGACATCCAAGAGAATGCAGCGGCGTTGGTGCTCCAAAAGAAGCTTCCTGTTATGGAAATCGTCACGCACCGTTTTCCGCTGGATAATATTCAGGAAGCGCTCGAGCTGGCGGCTCGTCCCACGGCGCAGTCGCTGAAAATCTTGATCGCGCACAAATGAAGAGTTCTACGACAAAAAAGTTCGAAGCCGCCATAGATGAAGTCGTTGCGATAGCTCGCCGCGTCCTGCCCCAAAAAATGACCGCTGCGGTTCTTTACGGCAGCGAGGATCTCCGCATCGAGCAGGTGGACGTGCCGAGCGTCGCCGCCGACGAGGTTTTGCTTCGCGTGCGCCTCGCTCTCACCGATGGCACGGACCTTAAGGTCTGGAAGCGCGGCTATCACGCAAAAATGATTCAGCCCCCCGCAGTCTTCGGCCACGAAGTGGTCGGCGATATCGTTGCCGTCGGCAAGCGAGTGGACCAGAAATGGCGCCTCGGCACGCGCGTCATCGCCGCGAACTCCGCGCCCTGCTTGCGTTGCTATCACTGCCGCCGTGGTCAGGAGAATCTTTGCGAAGACTTGCTCTTCAATAACGGTGCGTACGCGGAATACATGCGCATTCCGGGCCGCATCGTCATGGAAAACATGCTCGAAGTACCGCACTCCGTGGATGACCAGAGCGCCGCGCTCGTTGAGCCGCTAGCCTGCGTCCTGCGGGGCATTCACGAAATGGAATTGCGCACGGGAGACACCGCCGTCGTCATCGGCTGCGGTCCCATCGGACTGAAATTTGTCCGCATGCTCACTCGCCGCGGAATCCGCGTCATCGCTTTGGCGCGTCGCGCTGCGCCGCTCGATGTCGCGCGCCGCCTCGGAGCAATCGCCACAATTAACGTCACTGAGACGCCGGGTGTTGCAGCTGCCGTCAAAGCGCTCACCGATGAGGCTCGTGGCGCCGATGCGGTTGTCGAAGCCGCCGGCAATCCCTCCGCTTGGGAGATGGCTTTTTCCATGGTGCGCCGCGGCGGTGTTCTCAATTTCTTCAGCGGCTTGCCGTCTGGCACGAAGGTCGCCATTGAGCCAGCCCAAATTCATTATTCGGAAATTCGTCTCATCTCGCCGTTTCATCACACACCGCGCTTCATCCGCGAAGCGCTTGAAGCCGTCAAGCGTGGCGACATCTCCGCGCAGGACTTTGTCACCGAAGAGATCAGCCTGTCCGACCTGCCTCAGGCCTTCGAACGCATGAAAGCCCGCAGCGGCGAAATCAAAGTCGCCGTCCGCCCATAGCTTTTTCTTGCGATTCCTCTTTGCCGAACTGATTTTTTCTCAAAACAACGCTATTCTTTTCTAATGCTGCGTCCTGGTGAACTCGAGATCGCCAAAGACGCCCCGCCCGCGGGGTGCTCGCCGGAAACCGCGCAGCAGTTCACCAAATGGCTCGCCACGCATCATTACGAAAATTTCAACGTCGTCTCCTGGCTTCTGCCGAAAGAGCTTCACAAGCATTTTTACAATGTTTACGCCTATTGCCGCTGGGCCGATGACCTCGGCGACGAAATTCCAGACACGGCACGCGCGCTCGAACTGCTGGATTGGTGGGAGGGCGAACTAGACGCTTGCTACCAAGGCAAGCCGTCGCATCCCATTTTTATCGCGCTGCGCCAAACGATTCTCGAGAAAAATATTCCGAAACAGCCCTTCGCCGATCTTCTAAAGGCCTTTCGCCAGGACCAAACCTCCAAGCGCTATCCCACCTGGGATTCCATGATCGGCTACTGCGTCTATTCCGCGAATCCTGTTGGTCGCCTCGTCCTTTATCTTTGCGGCTATGGTGACGAGCATCGTCAAAGACTCTCAGACGCCACCTGCACTGCGCTCCAGCTCACTAATTTCTGGCAGGATGTTTCGCGCGACCTTGAAAAGGGCCGCATCTATATCCCGCTCGACATAGCCACAGCGCACGGCATCTCTGAAAATGAAATCGTCGGCCGCCAATTTAGCAATCGCTACATTTCACTGATGAAAGATCTCATCGTTCGCACGCGCCAGCTTTTCAGCGAAGGCTACCCTCTCGCGAAAATGGTGGAAGGCCGCCTCAGCATCGACCTCGAGATGTTCAGCCGTGGCGGCATCGCCGTCCTCGATGCGATTGAAGCAATGGGCTACGACACGCTGAATCATCGCCCTTCGGTCGGCAAAGGCAAGCAGGCGCGCCTTCTCGGTCGCGCGCTGCTCGACCACATTTTCTCGAACCGCCAAGCCCAGCGAACGACACTCGTAGGGGCGCAGCATGCTGCACCCCAGTTGGCAAACAATACAAATGTTGAGACCTCTTACGACGCCTGCCACCAAATTGCGCGCTCTGCGCATAGCAGTTTCTATCCCGCTTTCTTTCTGCTCCCAAAGCAAAAGCGTGACGGCATTGTCGCGCTCTACGCCTTCATGCGCTTGATTGACGATGTTTCCGATGAAGATGGTGACGTCGCTAAAAAGCAGCGAGGTCTCGCGAAGTGGCGCGCCGCCCTCGATGAAGCGGTCACCGGCCAATCGCAAATTTTCGATGGCAACGCCGTCAGCCCGCTGCCTGCAGGCTACCTCGAAGGCGAACGCGAGGTTTTGCCCGCGCTTGTGGACACCATGGAGCGTTACCGCATGCCGGCGCGCTATCTCCACGACCTCATCTCCGGTGCGGAGATGGATCTCACGATTCGGTCATACCCGACGTTCGACCGCCTCCGCGAATATTGTTATCGTGTCGCAGGCACCGTCGGTCTCACGTGCACACACATATTCGGATTCAAGGATTCGCGCGCGCTCGATCTAGCGGAAAAACTCGGCCTCGCGTTTCAGCTCACCAATATCATCCGCGACGTTCACGAGGATTACACGCTTGGCCGTGTCTATCTCCCCGATGAAGATTTGGTGCGTTACAACGTTTCGCCTGAAGATTTCGGTCGTACCGAAGCCACGCTCGGCGTCCGCGAACTTCTCCGCTTCGAAGCCGAGCGCGCTTGGCAAAATTACGAAGAAGGTGCCGAACTCCTAGATCTGGTCGACGCCGACAGCCGCGGCACGCTCTGGCTTCTCGTGCACACCTATAGCGCCTTGCTCGCGCGCATCGAATCGCTCGATTTCGCCGTCTTCGGAGAACGCGTCCGTCTCTCGAAGCCGGAAAAAATACTCTTCATCGCCCGCGCTCGATTCGGGCGCCACACAAGGGAAAATGTCCTCGAAAAACGTGATCGTGATCGGCGGCGGGCTGGCGGGTCTGGCGGCCGGCGTCGCGCTGGCTGAGTCCGGCTGGCGCGTCAGACTTTTTGAACAGCGGCCCTATCTCGGTGGCCGCGCAACCTCGTACGTTCTCCCCAGCGGAGAGCACGTGGACAATTGCCAGCACGTCACGCTAGGCTGCTGCACCAATCTCGACGATTTCTACCGCCGCGTCGGCTCCGCGAACAAAGTTAAATTCTTTGACCGCCTCTTCTTCCTTGACCCGCAAGGCCGCAGCGGCGCAATGCAAGCCGGAATCCTGCCTGCTCCCTTCCACATGACCGGGTCATTCGCCACATTTGCCCCACTCTCACTCGGTGACAAACTTTCCATCGCACGCGCGATGCTCGCAATTCTGCGTACCGCGGGAAAACCAAAGGAAGTGGACACTCCCTCCGGAATCTCCATGCTCGATTGGCTCAAAAGCAAAAAACAAACGCCTCGCGCCATCGAACGCTTTTGGCGTGTCGTCCTCGTCAGCGCGCTCGACGAAGAACTAGATCGCACCGACGCCCGCTTCGGCATTGATGTTTTCTGGAAGGCCTTTCTTTCAAACCGTACTGGTTACCGCATGGGCGTGCCAGTCGTTCCGCTCGCCGACCTCTATGAAGGCTGCCGAGTTGCTATCGAAAAAAAGGGAGGGGAAGTAACCCTGCGCGCTCCTGCGCGTGGCATTCGCTGCGAAAACGGCTCCGTCGCCGCCGTCCAATTCGATAATTCGCGCGAAGAATCCGCAGATGCTTACGTTTTCGCCGTTCCGCACACAGCACTGGACACTCTACTTCCGCAGGAAATCAAATCGGCAAATCCCGCGCTCACGACGCTAGAGAAAATCAGAGTCTCGCCTATCACCGGCGTCCATTTCTGGTTCGACCGCCCCGTCACCAGCGAACCCTTCATCACACTTCTCGACACCAACGTCCAGTGGGTCTTCAATAAAACTGCCCTTTACGCGGATCAGTCGGACGCGCAAGTTCCCGGCGCACAGCAATATCTTCAATTAGTCATCAGCGCGTCCTACGACCTGCTCAAGAAATCCCGCGAAGAAATCATCGAACTTTGCCTCAAGGAAATTCGCCAAGCGCTTCCCGCTGGGCGCGAAGCCCAGCTCGTCAAAGCCACCGTCATCAAGGAAGCCTCCGCCACCTTTTCCCCGGAACCCGGCGTGGATCGCTTCCGCCCCGCGCAAACCACAGATACGCCCGGCCTCTTCCTCGCTGGCGACTGGACCGCCACCGGCTGGCCCGCCACCATGGAAGGCGCCGTCCGCAGCGGCTACCTCGCCGCCGAAGCCATCCTCCGCTCTGCCAACACGCCCGCCAAATTCCTCCAGCCCGATCTCCCGCCCACAGGTCTTTCCAAGCTTTTCTCATAACTCCAATCGGCTGAAATGTTTAGCAGTTCACTTGAATTAAGGCGCCCTTCCTTCCGCCACTATTGCTTGAAGATTCGTGTCCGCCCAATATGGAAATGCGCGCCAGGCAATTCCCTTATGACACGCGCTTACTCGCCCTTCCCCGCGCAAAAAGGGGAGCGAAATCTCTCGCTCCCCTTGGTCTTTCTTGAAGTACTGCGTCCTTTATGGTTGTGGAGATACCGGCGCTGGTACGGCCGTGCGATTTCCGGGAACAATCTGCGTCTGATAGGCAAACACTTCCCGGCTACGCGGATCAACGAATACCTTCAGCCAATGCACGTCGTTAATACCGTTCTCTTGATGGTCTCCAAACGTCTCCACGCGCGTGAAGTTTTCCAGCCGCGCGCCGCTCGCGCTAAGGAAGGGTTTATCTATCCGGAAATAGTGCGAATCGCCGTGTACATACGCTACCGGCTTGCCAAACGCAATCACTTGCTCGCGCAGCGCTTGCAGGAACTGCTGGAATCCGTCCGGCTGGCCGTCCGTTTCGGCCAGCGTCTTCGGGTCACGCAACGGTCCCCGCGTTCTGTCGGTTAGATCAAATCCCGGATCCGCCTGCGAAATGAACATGATGGCCGTGGAATGCCGTTGTTGTGCTTCTTGAAATGTTTGTTGCATCCAGGTGATGTCTGCGGCGTTGCGCGCCGCAAATTCCGCAGGATCGGGGGCTGTATCGCAAAGATTGTTGCAGGACCCTTGCATGTTCAGGGTTGCGTATGTCACTCCTCCCAGCGTCCAGCGCCGGTTCTCCACGCACGGCACGTTGCCACTTACACCGAGGCACGTCGGGTCCGTTTGCACTTCCTGATGCAAACGATGCTGCCCCAGCGTAAACGGTGTGCTGAAGAACACCTTGCGTTCATGGTCGAGTCGTTCAAGCGAAGAAAATCCGCCGTTGGATGGCCGGTCGCAATCGGTCCAGTCGTTGTCGCCGGGAGTCAGAATCGCTGGAGCCTTTAGCGAATTGAAATAGTTCAATGCCTGGGAATACAAAGCGTCGCTGCAGATGGTTGGAGTCACGGAGTTGGGAGTGCCATTGCCGGCCTTGAGGTCACCATCGTGCGCGGTGAATGCCAGCTCCTCGGAATTCATATCTTTGATTAGGTTCGGTATCCCAACCGTGGCCTGCACGTCCGAGTAAGGCAAATCTCCCCAAAGTCCGATTGCATAAGTCCGCAGGTCATCGCCGCGGTCATCGTCCCTATCGTCAATCTTCCCGCTCGCCGTAACGCCGCTGGCGACCGCGGCTGCGATCAATAATGCCGTTGCGGGCAGCAAGACTCTGTTGCGCTTTTTCCGTTCGGCTTGCTTTTCATCGGGATACTTGAATGTTGACATCTTCACTCTCCATGTCTGGTGTGCCGGTTCGTCGGGCGCGCCCTTAGCGCGGGCGAGCCCTGATCTCGTCCTGCTGCCAGGGCCTGCCAAGGTAGGAAAATTCGTACCGCTCTGGTTTACAGCCGCTTCAATGTTTCGTTTAAATTCTGTATGCGAATCGTTCTCGGAGCTTGAATGCGTTTTTCCGAGTGAGATTGTCGCGTCCTCAATCTCTACGCGTGAACAATCGAGAATTCTCCAATTTTTTCTTCTCGCGCTGTCATTCCTTCGCTCTCACGATCCATTGCATTGTATTCAAGTCGGCGAGATTTCTTGAATTCCTCATACGCCTCGCGCGTCTCCCAAAAATCCAGCGTCAAATAAACTCGCTCCCGCTCCACGTCGCGCACCAGCCGCGTCCCTCGATACGCCGCATCTCGCGCAAACAGCTTCGCCCACGCCCCATCCGCGCCATATACCTTCTCAAACATTTCTTCGCATCCCGACTTGACTTCGAACTCCCATAGCGCTACAAACAATGTTGTCCCATCTCCTGTACTTGGCTGTTGGCAATTCCGTTCTGAAACCCCAAGGAAGTCGCTTGCCGCGCCGAGTGTAGCAATCCGATTGGATACTAACCAGGGTGCGTTTGTTTGCCTAACAGTGTGAGCATTGGTTGTTGCCGCCCGCCCGGACGGTAATACGGAGGCGTACGTGGACCGTAAGTATGGCCATCGCGGCTATCGCGATAGCGAAAAGCAGGACAAAAAAGAACGTTCGCATGAAAAAAAGCCGCCCACCGGCGGTCCGAGAGCCAACGATCACCTCGGCCCCCGCACTCCTCGCATGGTCGGCACCGTCACTCGCGCGCGCTGTTCGAACTGCGGCGCCGTCCTCACCCCCGGTTTCGATTCCAGCGGCCAGTGTCCCAAGTGCAATTTTCAACTTCACTGCTGCAAACAATGCCGTTTCTTTGATACCGGCGCGCAATTCGAATGTACGCAGCCCGTTCCCGAGCGCATCTCCCCCAAGGATGCTCAAAACAATTGCACCTTTTACGAATTTCGGATGACCATCGAAAAAGACACCGCGCCCACCACCTATTCGCAACCTGCGCAGCAAGCGGCCATCGCGGAAGCACCTCCCTCGCGTCCACTAGACGCGCGCCAAGCCTTCGAAAATCTTTTCAAGAAATAGCTGGCTTCTCCTTCGTAGCGCTGGCTTGCCCTGTAAGGGCTTCTAGCCGGCGCGCGAGCAGCATGTCACCAAATTCTCCGGGCCCCGAATCGTGCCTTTCCTCCAAGTCTCTGGTATCTTGTCCGCGCACCCAGACCACCGATCTTGGAAAGGGAACTCGTGACCATCGACTCCGGCGCGTCTCAACCGCCGCGCAATTTATTCGCCAGCGTTTTCTCCGACGTCCAGTTTTGGGTCCCACTAGCCGTTCTCATCGCAGGCCTGCTCCTGCTCGAGTGGATTCACTAGGCTTATCCTTCATGTCATCCGTCGCCACGACCGCGCTCGAAACAAATCTCTCCTCCCGCTCTCGCTCTCTGCAACTTCTCGGCATTCTCTCCGGACTCACCGCTGGCGCCTGGCTCGGCGCCGCAGAAGCGCCCACAAAACTAGTCACGATCGGCCTCTCGCCAATGGTCATTTCGCTGGTCATGGTAGTTGGCGTCTTTCTCGCGCGCTGGAGTCTCCCCGCGCTCATCCTCGGTGCAAGTTCCATTCGCGCCGATGCGCGCCGCACTCCTCATCTCATCGTCTGGGCCATTCTCGCCGGATGCCTCTGGGCCGTCGCGAACACACTCACCATCTACGCCATTCGCGATATCGGCCTCAGCATCGCGTTTCCTCTTTGGAATTCAAACAGCCTCCTCGGCATTCTCTGGGGATTTCTTTTCTTCAACGAGCTTCGCGGCGCAGGCACACGCCGCTGGCTCGGCGTTCTCGGCGGCACGCTCATCATGTGTTTCGGTGCGGCAATTCTCGCCATCGCTTCTTCCGGCACGCACGCGCCCGGAGTAAATCCCACGCATGGAGTTTTGGCCGCGCTAGGCGCGGGCGTTCTCTGGGGCACCATGTACATCCCCTATCGCAAAGCCTATTTGAGCGGCATGAATCCGCTCTGCTTTGTCACGTTTTTCACCATCGGTGAACTCGGCATGATGTCCACGCTTTCTTTCGGAACTCTCGGCGCGCAGCAACTTTTCCATCAACTAGCGAGCGCACGCGGCGTCATCTTCTGGCTCATGCTCGGTGGCTTCATCTGGGTCATCGGCGATCTCTTCCAGCAGTACGCCGCAAAATACGTCGGCATCAGCCGCGGCATTCCGCTCTCCAATACAAATCAGCTCTGGGGTTTGCTCTGGGGCGTACTCGTCTTCGGTGAACTTCACGGCCGCTCAACGACTACATACACGCAGGTCATCGGCGGTTCGCTTCTCATGATCCTCGGCGTAGGAGCCATCGCATTTTCCAGCGCAACCGGCCAAGAACATTCACAATGGCGCGCCGCGGCGCTGCGCGAAAGCACGCGCTACAACCTCTCCTCCGATTTCGTCGAAGCTCGCATGGATGGCCGCCAGTCCGCCGGCGAAGCAGCACCTTCGCGCGGCATCCTCGATTGGCTCTTCGTCGCGCTAGCCACGGGCGTCTTCATCTATTTCGCGAGCATCGCGCGCGTTCCCAATCTTTCCGCAAATTGGACGCCCGCAATTTTCCTGTCCATCGTCACTTTAATTCTTCTCGCCACTTGCGGCCTCCGCCTCTGGCGCACCACTCGCTTCCAATGACCTCCGTCTCTCAAGTAGACGCAGCCCAGGTTGATGTAGTTGGCGTCGGCCTTAACGCCACAGACACCCTTATCCCGCTCCGCGAATTTCCCGCGCCCGGCTCGAAGGTCGAATTCGAATCCGCCAGCATTCTTCCCGGCGGACAAGTCGCCACCGCCATGGTCGCCTGCCAATCCTGGGGACTTCGCACGCGTTATGTCGGTAAATTGGGGGACGACTACGCCGCACAGTTGCATCGCGCCGAATTCGAACGCGCTGGCGTCGAAGTCCATCTCTTCAACGCACCCAGTTGCCCCAGCCATCAATCCTTCATTTTGGTGGACGCCACCGGCGAGCGCACCGTTCTGCGCCGCCACGATGTACGCCTCGCCCTTCAGCCCGTCGAACTTCAGCGTGAGTGGATTACTGCCGCCCGCGCGCTACTCCTCGACGGCCACGACACGGCGGCAGCAACCATTGCCGCCGAATGGGCTCGCGCCGCGCAAATTCCCATCATCGCCGATTTAGACGATCTCTATCCCGGCATCAACTCTCTTCTTCGAAATCTCGATTTCCTCATCACCAGCAGAGACATTCCCGGCCGCATCTCTGCCGAATCCGACCTCCAAAAATCTCTGCAAATGGTTCAGAAAAAATTCGCTAACAAACTCACCGCCGCAACGCTCGGCCACGAAGGCGTCCTCGCTTGGGACGGCGCAAAGTTTCACTACTCTCCTGCGTACAATGTGAACACTGCAGACACCACCGGCGCTGGCGACATTTTCCACGCCGCCTTTATCTATGCGCTCCTAAAAAACTGGCCCATCGCGCGCCAACTCGACTTCGCCTGCGCCGCCGCCGCCCTCAATTGCACCGCCGTGGGCGCCCGCGGCGGCATCGCGCCCCTCGCCGAAATAGAGCGCCTCATGGCCGCAAACCATCGCCATCCGGCGGCGTTCAATGTCGCGTCCCTTTGAAGATCGCGCAAGAAATTGCGTCATCCCGCAAAACAAAAATGCTGTCATCCTGAGCGATGCGAAGGATCTCAACTGAACCCCGACGAGAGGACTCCCTCTTGCGCCTTCTGCAAAAAGCGTCAAAATCTTCCCGCCTCATTCAATGAAAGGGATCCTCGTGAAATTATTCGCAAAACCTGCGTTCCTTGCGCTCGCACTTTTCTTGGCTCCCGCCGCCTCGCTCTCCCAAACGCCGGGCATGCCCGCCCGCCAAGTCGCCGTCACCATTGACGATCTCCCCGCCGGCGCCGCGCAGTTCATGTCCGCCCAGGAAATCACGGACATGACTACACGCCTCGTCGGCACGCTCAAACAGCAGCAAATCCCCGCCGTGGGCTTCGTCAACGAAGGCCGTCTCTATTCCCACACCGGAGAAGTGGACGCCCGCATCGCCGCGCTCAATCAATGGCTCGAGGCCGGCCTGGACCTCGGCAATCACACGTTCAATCACACGTCGCTCAATCGGGTCCCGCTCAAGGATTGGGAAGAAGAAGTAATTCGCGGCGAGACCGTAACAAAGCAATTGCTCGCGAGGCACAACAAGAAAATGCGCTTCTTCCGCCATCCCTATCTCGACGTCGGCCGCGACCTGCAAACTCGACGAGACGCCGAAGCATTTCTCACATCGCGCGGCTACCACATTGCACCCGTTACGCTCGATCCGTGGGACTGGGCCTTTGCTCCCATCTACGACGACGCCAAAAGACGTGGCGATACCGCGCTCCAACAAAAAATTGCCGCTTCTTACCTGGCCCATGCGGCCGCGGTGCTCGAATACGACGAAAAACTCTCTCGCGATCTTCTAGCCTACGAGCCGCCACAAATCATTCTGCTGCACGGCAACAATCTCGAAGCCGAACATATCGGCGAACTCCTCGATCTCCTTCGCAAACGCGGCTATCGCTTCATTACCCTCGAATCCGCGCTCGATGATTTCGCCTACAGTTTGCCAAACACCTATGTCGGCGAACAGGGCCCTGGTTGGCTGGAGCAATGGGCCATCACGCGTGGCCAAATCCCACGCGGCTCCCCCGAGTTCCCGCCGGACATGGAAAAACTTCGCAAAGCCCTGCCGCCCCCTCCAGGCGAAAAACCTGAGGGCGGCCCCATCCTGTAGCTTCTTGATTTTCGTGGCATAGACTTCAGTCTGTGCCACCGCGCAGTCTGCGCGCGGTGCAAGATAGCCTTTCTCACTTTCTAGGCACTACCTTTGAGGAACGGAACTGCAAGGGGAAGGGAATTTCGTAGAAACAAAAAACGAGGGCGCGTTACCCGAAGGTACCGCGCCCTCTTTAAACTGTGTCGTAGAGCTTTCCTGCTGCGCCGCCTAATCTACTCGAACGCGCATCGGCCGAAGCCTCTTGCACTCTCTTTCAATCCTGCTGCTGAGCTTTCCTGCGTCTCGACTCAATTTTATCGAAATCGCATTCCACTCTTGCCTCTTCGCCCTCTACCAATTGCGCCACAAAGTTTTTACACCCTGTTGCGCATCTCGGAAGAAGGCGCTTCAGCCAAAGCTTTCTGCGCTTTCTTTGGATTGCCCCGGAAAGTTTTTACGCTCCCCGTTTCAATCTGGCGACACAATAAATTTTCTTTGATTTCCAGTCAATGCTAATCTCTCCGCATTCCTGTGCAAATCTGTGAATGCCTGTGAATAAATCTGACTCGCATCACGCCTCATAAGTCCATTTCCCGCCAGCCATAGTCCGCTCCACCGGAATCGTCACTAGCGTTGACGGATCCTCCTTCATTGGATCCCTCCCCAGCACCACCAGATCCGCCACCTTACCCGCCTCCAGTGATCCCTTTAAATTCTCTTCAAACGATGCATACGCACCATGAATCGTCCCCACGCGAATCGCTTCTTCCACGCTAATCTTCTGCTTCGGCCCCCACACGTTTCCTTTTGTATCCGTCCGCGTCACTTCCGATTGCAGCGCCATCATCGGTACAAATTCCCCCGGTGGATAATCCGATGCCTGTGTCGGGCGAATCCCCGCGTCCAGAAACGACCGCAGCGCAAACATATGATTCAGCCGCTCTGCGCCGTAATATTTCATCTTCTCGCCGTGATAATAAACGTAGGTTGAAAACGGTGTCGGAATCGCGCCCAGCGCCGCAATCCGCGCCACAAGCCCGTCATTCACCACAGTGCAGTGTTCCAGCCGGAACCGCGCATCGCGCCGCGGACTCTCCTTCTGCAGCCGCTCGTATACGCGCAGCGACGTATCAATCCCCACGTCTCCATTTGCATGTGTGCCAATCTGCCAGCCCGCCAGATGCGCCTTTCGCCCGTACTCGTAAAGCTCTTCTTCTTTCATCACCAGGATTCCAAAATCGTTCGGCCGCCCTTCATATGCCGTCGAAAGCCGTGCCGTCCGTTCCGAAATCGAGCCATCGCACACCAGCTTCATTGCGCCCACGCGCACCCACTCGTCCCCCAGCCCCGTCCGCACGCCCGCCGCGATCATCGAATCAATATGGCGGTAGTTGATAAAGCAGTACGCGCGAAACAGCAGCTCACCCGCGTCGCGCGCATCCTGATATGCCTGCAAATCCGAAGGCGTCCCCTGCGCTTCGGTCGCTGACGTAATCCCCGTCTTCGCCAACATTTTCGAAATCAGCTTTACGCCTTCGCGGCGATCCTCCCTCGTAAAATTCTGCGGCATCACCTTGTCGATCAGCGCTTGTCCGCTCTCCGCGATTCGCCCATTTAACTTTCCCGTCACCGGGTCATGATCGATTCTTCCGCCCGCGGGATCGGGTGTTTTCTCGTCAATCCCCGCTCGCTTCATCGCCATCGAATTGCAATAAATCGTGTGCCCGCCGCGATGTTGGATGTACACCGGATGATCCGGCACTGCGGCATCCAAATCTCCAATCGTCAGCGGCCGCCCGTCCGAGGTCTTCGTGTCGTCATACTTGAATCCCATCACCCAATCGCCAGCAGGTGTCTTCGCCGCGCGTTCCCGGAGAGCCGCCGTAATCGCTGCAATCGACCGCAAATCGCAATCCACCATCCGCAAGTGCATCACGCCCGCCATCGCCGGATGCGAGTGCGCATCAATAAACCCGGGCAATACCGTACTCTTCCCAAGATCAATCTTCTTCGTCGTCGGTGAGGCCAGCGCCAGAACGTCCGCGTCGCTTCCCACTGCCAAAATCCGCCCGCGTGCAATCGCAATCGCTTCCGCCCGTGGCTCTCGCGCATTGACAGTCCAAATATTTCCGTTGTGCAGAATCAGCTCCGCCTTCTCCTGTTCCAGCGCCCACGCAAACTCAAGAGGGAAGCAAGCTATCGCCCCCGCCGCTCCCGCCGTTCCCAAAAATTCCCGCCGCTTCCTCATCTAGTGTTCCTTTCCACTCGATTTTCCGTCACCACGATCGACCTTCCTCACTCGTGCGCCTATTCCGACCGCGACGATACGGTACTAAAGGTCCGGGTTTGACTCCACATTCACCGCCAACAACCCAGTTGCCCGAGTCCCGCCTTCGTCCTAAACTATAGTTCCCTCCGCCCTAAAGAAACGAATCGAGAACGACTCATGAGCACAACCACCGCAACCCAAATGCAATCTCCTCGAATCGAAAACGGCAGGCAAATGCTCCTCGCAGGTTTAGGCGGCCGTTACAACCGCCAGACCATGCACACAATTCCGCAACTCTGGGAACGCTTCGGCCCGCATATTGGCCACGTCCCAAATCAGTCCGGCAAAGTCACCTACGGAGTCTCCTACAACCCACAGCCCGATCACTCCACGTTCGACTATTTGGCGGCCGTCGAAGTCACTAAGTTCGCGGGACTACCTACCGACTTCGTTCAACTCACGATTCCCCCGCTCAAATACGCAATCTTCCTCCATACCGATCACATCTCCAAGATCACCGAAACACTAGAGAAAATGTGGAAATCGTGGCTCCCTGCATCTGGCCATGCCCCCGCAGTCGCCTCGGGCTGCCCCATCACCTTCTTCGAGCGCTACGACGAATCCTTCAACCCAATCACGGGCCTCGGCACCGTAGAACTCTGGCTCCCCATCCAGCCATGATCCGGCATTCAGAAAAATGTTGTCATCCTGAGCGCAGCGAACGACCTCAACTGCTTGGTGAAACACTCACTCGTGGGGGTAAGGTCGATCTGTAGAGGCGACTTCAAGTAGCCATCTTCCTTTCCTTGAGTGGGTGGGTCGCCAAGGCGGAATATTCGTAATCCTTCTAATCCTTCTGTAGCATCCAAAGCGCGCCCAACCTTTCTTCATTTCACTCGACCCACAAAAACACGGAGCGTGCCCCAGGCGCGATTTTCCAGAGCCTGGGTCTTGGGTTTCGATTCGATCCTTGCTGGATGCTCTGCCCTCGCCTTCCTTATAGGATTGGCGAATCGCATCCCTTATTCGTAACAACACACCTCCGCCTTGAGCCTCGTTGGATTGTGGCGGCCATGCTATGGTCGGCTTAAACGTGGAGGAACTTACTTGATAAAGCTTTTTGGCCGACTGACGATTCTCTCCATCCTACTCATCGCGGCATTTCACCCGCGCCCTGCGTGCGCACAAGCGCAGAGCAAGCTGAAAATCGGTTTCTCCATCGAAGCTATGAACGGAGAGCGTTGGCAGACTGACCTGAGCTCCTTCGAAACACGGGTCAAACAGTTGGGTGCAGAAATGATCTCCGCCGACGCGCGCGGTGATGACGATCGCCAGCTTCAGCAAGTACAGGACATGATTAAGGCAGGCATCAATGCCCTCGTTTTGCTCCCTCACGACACCTCGAAAGCAAGCCGAATAGTGCAGGCGGCGAAAGCGGCCAATGTAAGAGTCATTAGTTATGATCGCTTGGTGTTGAACAGCGATGTAGATCTCTACATAACGTTTGACCGTGTTGAGATCGGCAGAATGCAAGCTGAATATCTCGTAAAGCGCGCGCCGCGAGGGAACTATGTCCTAATCGCTGGCTCTCCCAATGACGAAGGCGCCAAAATTCTGCATGACGCACAGATGAAAGTTCTCCAGCCCTATATTGATCGCGGTGAAATCAAAATGATTGCCGACGAGTACACCAATGACTGGCTGCCTTCCGAAGCCTACCTCTCTATGTTGAAGGCAATTGACTCCAGCAAAGGCGACGTCGCCGCCGTTCTTGCTTCCAATGATGGTTTGGCTGGAGGCGCGATTCAAGCTTTGCGCGAGCATGGACTCGCAGGAAAAGTGGCCGTCTCGGGGCAAGATGCGGATTTGGCGGCCATCATTTGCGTCGCACAGGGCGCGCAGACGATGACGGTGTATAAGCCCGTCACAAATCAAGCCCTCCGGGCCGCCGAGGAAGCAGTTCACCTGGCGAAAGGTGAAAAGCCAATCGCCGACGCAACAATCAACAACGGCAAGGCAAACGTGCCGACCATCCTGCTCAAATCGATCGTCGTCACAAAAGACAATATCAAGACCACGGTAGTAAAAGACGGATTTCAGAAACTACAGAGCATCAATCAAGCACTGTCGGAAGATCAGAAGATCAAATAAGGATTTTCTCCATAACCGCTGCATCGGCGCATTTCCTCGCACTCTCCTCATGCGATGGCGTGCCTGGCTCTGCGAGTCGAATTAAAAACCGCGCATCCGCCTGCTCATTACGCCGACGGATGCTTCAGAATCTCCGCCAAAGCGTGCAGCCGCGCCGCGTCCGCTGGACTCTTTGCTGTGGCAGCGCTCTTTTCGAGCGACGGTGCCATGCCTTTCAACCTCGCTACTTTGCCCTTGTTCATGTGCGATGTCTCCGCGTTTTGGATCGCCTTCTGCAGTGCTGAGATTTGTATCCCCGGCAGGGCTTGTGACCGCGACAACTGATCCACGTACGCCTTGGCCACGACCAACTGCGCGGGCCACTCGATCTTTTGCTGGTTCTGCACATTCAGTTCAGACACTCGAACCGTTTTTGCCGCGTCAATTTCGTTCTGCGTCAGAAATTTGCTCGGCGTCAGCTCAAACACGTCTAAGCCGCGCGCAATCTCGGAACCGTAAATGTAGCCGTTGTACCAATACGCCGACCAGTCGCCGCCCAATACCAGCATCTTCGGGTCAATCGGTCCGCGGTCGAAGTAGGCAATCTCGAACGGTTGCCCCGCGTCGGTGAAATCCATAATGGAGATTCCGCCCTGGTACCACGCCTGCACTTCGATATCGCGTCCGGGGACCGGAATCAGCGAACCGTTGTGCGCCACACAATTCTCCGAGTCGCCTTGCGCCGCCGGCAGCTTGTAGTAATTCGCAAAGGTCAGCTTGTCGTCCTTCAGACGGAAGATCGCATCCGCGCCCCATTTGTTCGGATCGTTCGCACGGCATCGCGCGCCGAGTCCGCCGCCCCACTCGTCGGTAAACACGACTTTCGTCCCATCATTCGAGAACGACGCCGAATGCCAATACGAATAATTCGGATCGTTCACCGCGTCCAAGCGCTTCGGATGTACCGGGTCCTTGATGTCGAGGACAATTCCATTTCCGGAGCACGCGCCCGCCGCTAACCCAATCGCTGAGTACACCGTGATGTCGTGGCACTGATTCGTGTCAGACGGCTTCTCCGCTCCTTTCTTGCCATGAGTGCCACCGTTGTTCAGGCCGTTCATGGCGCCGGTCCGTGGATCGATAAACAATCGAGGACTGGAAACGACCTTGGCGCCTTGCGGCGCGGCCACGGGAACTTGGATTACTTCAATCCGAAACAGCGCCGTATTCGGATCCTTGTCCGGCGCTTCACCGGAGCACCCAGCCAGTTCTTCCGGCTGACGCACAAACGATGTGCCGGACACGTAGATATAAACATTGTCCTTGTCATTGGGATCTGTCACCAGAGTATGCGTATGCGATCCGCGGCACGTCTGAACAGCTGCCACTTGCTTCGGATTCTTGATATCCGAAATGTCGAAAATTCTCACTCCACGGAACCGGTCCTTTTGTGCCGCCGGAATACGGCGCTTTTTCTCTTTGCCTTTGTCCTTATCCTCCTCTGCGGGAGGCGGAGGTTCCGGCGGAAACCCTTGCGTGCCGCAATCCAGCCGCCCATTCGGCATCTCCACGGACATGAACAGCAAATTCTTGTACACCGACACGTCGCCCTGCCCGCCCGGACACACCAGCGAAGTCAGCAGCTTCGTGCTCGCCGGGTTCGTGATGTCATAGATATTCACCCCATAAAAATTCCCCTGGAACATGTGATTGCCCTGGAACGCAAAGTCCGAGTTCGCGAACGCAAGCTGCGCAATCACGAGCTGCAGCGGCTTCGGCATCTTTGCCGCGCTGCTGATGCCGAGTTGCCCGATCATCTTCTGCACCTTCGGATCGTCCGGATCGGACACGCCCAGTTGAAACGCGTCAGGCTTCTTTAGCAGTGTTAGGTGCTTGATGCCCATCGCCACTTCGCCCGCGTCATATAGCCCAGGAGTGAGCTTGGCGCGCGGATCGTTCGCATCCGACCCCACCATCCCCGGTGGCAGCGCCGGGGCTGGCTCTGGAGCAAATGGATTTTCGTCCTCCTCCTTGTCCTTATCTTTATCTTTGTCCGCGGACTCAGGCGCTGGCCCTTGGGCTGGAGCCTGAACGGTAGCCTGGGCAGGAGCTTGAACAGGAGGAGGAGTTAGAGGAGCTTGCGCCTGCAGCTGGCTCACACCGAAAAGTAAAAGAAGCGCGGCACATCCCACGCGTAGGGCAAGACTGGGCATTCGTTTCATTTTTTCTCCTCGGAAGATTGTTTTCCCAACATACCCTTCATTATCCTGATCTCGGCGCGTTGTCCATTGTCGACATCCGTCGCGAATTCGAACAGTTCGGCATCCTGCCCTGCACCTGCGGTGTCGAACAAATCCTTTACCATCGTCAAGGCGCCATTATGATGCTGAATCATCCCAGTCAAAAATGAACGGTCGAACTCGGCATCCTTCGCCTTCCGCAACGCGTCCATCTGTTCCGTCGTAAGCATGCCGGGCATAAGTGCCATCGTTTCGCGTGGCATATCCATGCCCTCCATCGCTTTTGTCGCCATGGAAGTTGCCTCTCCTCGAGCCGCCAGCCACCGCTTCATAAACCTTATTTCGCTAGACTGCGAACTGCTGATTCGCGCTCCCAGTGACCGCAAGTCCTTATTCTCCGTATGTGACGCAATTAGGGCGGTCATCTCCACGGCCTGGGTGTGATGCATAATCATCCCCTGCATGAACTCGACGTCCGCTTGCGACCGCGGCGGCAGCGTGCCCTTCGTCGTTGGTGGCAGCGTCTTGCTCGGCTCGCCCGGCGCGCCCGGCTGCACCACAACCGGCTTCGCCCCATCAGCCTGCTGTGCCCGCACATTGGAGGAGAAGAGACCTGCAGAGCAGAAGAAACCAGCGGAGCAAAAGAGAAATGCTGAAGCGCTCGCGGCGAGCAGCATGCCATACCGCACTGCAGATCTTCGTGCAGGGCGGGGCTCGTTCCTTCGACTACAGCGCGCAAGTCCCCAGCTCAGTAAATCGCAGAACATCTTCATTCGGATTCCCGAGAATTCTGTCACGGAATCCCAATATTTTCAAAAATACTTTCCAGGTGGGGCGGGAAGTCCTTCCAAAACTTACCGTTTAAAACTTATCGCCTGTAACTCGGGTTCCGCCTTTCGCTACTTCGCTGGCTTGCCCATCGGAAACAGAGTCGGCGCTGACGGTCCTTCGCTGGCAATTTCCTCGAGTTCGGGATAATGCTGCAACAGCGGCTCCGGAACTTTTGTCTTTCCGCGCTTCAATATGCTAATCAACTGCAGTGCGTTCACCACTCCTTTGCCCTGGTAATGATTATTCGTAATCACAAAAACGTCCCGCGCGTGTTCTCCGATTTTTTCGATCCGTTTCGCCCAAGGTTTCAATTCTTCCGTCGAGTACAAATAGTTGTACCGTTCGTGCGAAGGAATATTTTCATCATCGCTAAACCAAGTGTCATAACGCCGCCCATGCAGCCGCACGTAGCCCACCGTAGACGTGGTCTCCTCCGTCGCCTTCAGCGAACGGCCAATCACCGGCTGATCAATGTTGCAGAATCCCGCGTTGTGCTCGGCCAGCAGCGCAAACGCCTCCGGCGCGTTCCACGAAGCATGCCGCACTTCCACGACGAGCGGAAAATCCGCAAACCGTTTCAAAAGTTGCGTCAAATACATCATCGTTTCCGCAGTCCGGTGAAACGAAAAAGGGAATTGCAAGAGCACGGCGCCCAATTTTCCCGCATCACGTAGCGTCTCGAACCCCGCTCGCACCAGCTTTTCATCTTCTTCTGACGCGGGCGGCTCGTGCGTGAATCGCTGCCACAATTTCGCCGTGAAAATGAAATTCGGATTCGTGGCCACGCGTTCGATCCATTGCTTCGCATGTTCCGCTTTCACTGGATTGTAAAAAGACGTATTGATCTCAATCGTGTCAAACAGTTCGGCAAGAAACGTAGCTTCGTGAAAGCCC
The DNA here is from genome assembly GCA_035567915.1 of Candidatus Sulfotelmatobacter sp. Lineage (GTDB taxonomy): Bacteria > Acidobacteriota > Terriglobia > Acidiferrales > UBA7541 > Acidiferrum. The sequence continues at coordinate 120,978 of DATMPA010000006.1, forward strand.
TTCGGTTTCCGCCGCGGATACACATACCCGTTCCAGTCCGGATAGGACCATCCTGCCGGGCCGATTCGCAGGTTTGCGTGCAAAGTTGCGTCCGATTTTTTCTTTTCTTTCTGCGCCACAGCAATTGTCCTGCCAAATTTATCTTTCACGGTAGAGTGCAGCCGACTGCGCTGTCAATGCATCCAATGCAATGCGAGCTTGCTTCGTTGCCGGGCGTCACGGCATGACGATGCAACTTGTGTTTGACTGAATGCGCAAATCGAATTGCCGCGCACGCTCCGGCTTGCTATGCTCGGGCTTCCATGCGGTGCCAAAACATGCTTCGGTCCCTTTCCTCCACGAATTCCTACAGGTGCACACATGAAACTTTCCATCGTTTTCAAGGAAGTAGAAAAGCACGCGCCCGCCGAAGCGGAAGTCCAGCGTTACGCGGGTAAGTTGTCCAAGCTGTTGAAAAATTACGATCCGGATCTAGTGCAACTCCACTGCGTATTTTCCGTTGTGCCGCGCACGGAAGAATTCGGTCTCGCCCTCAATCTGTCGCTACCCACGGGCACGCTGCACGCCACCGCAAAAAGCAAGCATCTTCGCGTGAGTTGCAAATCCGCCTTCTCTGAACTCCAAACCCAAATGAAAAAACACCTCGCGCATCTGCGCAAAGACTACGAATGGAAACGCAAACGCCCCCGCGCAGAAGCTCTAGCGTAGCCGTCATGTATCGGCGTCGGCTGGGTCCGTTGCCGTGTTTTCGATTAGAGAAGCTCTTTAGGTTTTGAATCTGTCAAAGTGTTCTGGTCGTCTTTGCCGGGCCACTTTGCACAAACCCATCGCGTGCTAAAATTGAGGATTCACGCCATAGGGCGTAGCTCAGTGGTAGAGCAGCGGCCTTTTAAACCATCCATTCGCCAGTCCAAGTGACCCCAGAAGTGACACCAGAAAACGGGACCGAAAAATTTAGGTTCGGCATCGTTCTGCGACGCCTCTCAGAAGGAAGCAAACTACCTAGAACCCCGTTTGAACTGTGCCACATATCCGCTTATGCGACGGTTGTCCCCGAGCGACCATGGAATCACGTCGCCCCCGGTGTCTTAAATTGGACAGATTGAGCCCAGTTTCCATGGGATTGTCGCTGGGAATGTCCAACCAGACCGAGCAAGAAGCGTTCCGGGGAGCCAGCCTAGCCGATGCCAAGAAGGAAATGGTGTTTCCGCGTATGACCCAATCCGCGCGGCATGCATTATCCCAGCAGAGTCGGAGACCCAATCAACCTATGAGATCCAATAGAGAGGCCCTGCCAAAAATTTCATTCGATTTGGGCGGACTGGTCACACTAAATGAAAGCTTCGCAACAGGAGAAGCTATTTTCAATCGAGGCGATATCGCCGAGACGCTCATGTACATTCAAAGAGGCCGTGTGAAACTCTCTGTGGCCTCCAAGACTGGCAAGGAGGCGATTGTCGCCATTCTGGGGTCAGGCGATTTTCTTGGTGAAGCGTGCCTCGGGAGCCAGAATATTCGTTTGAGGACCGCCACTGCGATTGTACCCACTGCTCTGAAAGTCATTGAAAGAAACGAGATGATCCGAGCGCTCCATGCTGACCATGCGCTCTCCTACTGCTTCCTCTCTTATGTGCTTTCCCGCAAAATACAGATCGAGGATGATTTCGTCGACCAGGTTTCTCAGTGCGGCGAGAGGAGACTCGCCCGCGCTCTTCTTTTGCTCGCAGGGAAGGGGAATCAGCGCAGGCTGCACAAATTTGCCGGAATAACGCAAGCGACCCTGGCAACGATGATCGGCACTACACGCTCGCGCGTCAACTTTTTCATGAATAAGTTCAGAACGCGTGGCTTTGTCAGATACCAAGGCCCTTTCGACGCGAACGGCGGGTTACACGTCAACACCTCTCTATTAACTAAGGCTCTCCGCGAATAGCTTTCAACTCTCACGCTTCGGTGGTCCGAATGTCTCGAACGACTTCAACCCCCTCGAAATTCACGACATCTATCTTCCTCGGAGTGTTCTTCCGTGAGTGGTTGTGGCTTTGCAGCAACAGAAGAATCGCAACGTGTTGAGCCCCGAGTGATTTGTCTAACCAGGATTTCTTGTGGCCCTCGGATACTCAGCGCAGACATGAGCCGCGAACTTCGTCTCGCGCTCTTGTTCGAATTTCGTCTTCATCTCGTCAATGGATTTGCCAACGAGCGACCAGGAAGACTTGAACACCCATGCGCATTTCGAGCAGCCCCACCCTTGAAAATTCGGTCTTTCGGCCCATACCAGTTTGCGAAGCATTGGTTCCATGACCACCTCTCGAGTTGGTGCGGCGATGCTTTTGTGAAAGACGGTGTCGCATTGGCCTTCGACGGCACGGGGGACGACAAAAACCGCTCTGTCCCTTGCCTTGAACGAGGTTCTGCTTTAGTCACTGCTTTTGAACACACATCAAGACCGCAGTGCGTCCAAAGGGTCTGAAGACTACCGATGCTAAAGGGCTGCTGTCTGTGGGGTATCCAACACTGGCGGGAACTGCTATCTCAATCCGAGATCATCCTCGAACTGTTGAATGACGGCGTAGCACTCACATGAGGATCGTTCGAGTTTTCTGCGGTTCACAATCTTCACTGCGCCTCGCAGGTAGTCTATAATTCCTTTTTTTTGCAGTACGGTGGCTGCCAGACTCACGGTGGATCGGTCGGTACCCATCATGGTCGCAATAAAATCGTGGGTGATCGGAAGTACTCCCAAATTCACCCTATCCTGAGTCATCAGGAGCCACCTCGAAAGACGCTGCTCTATATCGTGCAGCCGGTTGCAAGCCGCAGTCTGCGCCACTTGCATTCCTTGGAGCCCCGCATGCCTGTTCAAGATCACCTGTAACTGCGGAGCCGACCGCAAAATTCGTTCCAGCGCATTCCCCATCATTCGGAAGCCATCGCCCGCGATTTGGATAATTTCACGCACCGAACTTCTGCTCAAGCCCGCTGCCAATCCTGCCCCAACGTAGCCCTCGTTACCCACGACTCCCACTTCGACGGTTCGACCGTCTTTGGTAACTACAACTTGAGAAATCATTCCCCGGTTCGGGAAATAGACGAACTCGATCCTTTGTGTCGGCTCATGAAGGCTGAGATGATGCGGCAGGTCGATAAAAGTTAAGTCAGGGCGCATCAAGTCGTATTCATTGTCGGGCGTTGCCAAAAGTACTTTGTTGCTTACTTGTTTTCCCTCTGCGTTGGTCCGTTGACCTGCCAGTGCGTCTCGAAAGTTTTGTTGGCTCATAGCAATCCTGAACGGCACCAAAGTGCCTTACATTCATTGATGAAACTTCATGCGCCCTGAGATTCCACGTCAATTCAACCAAAAGAGGGTCTAACAAGCTGTGCAGAATGGGACGCCTCTCAAAGCAAAGAGGACCGGATCATATGGCAGATTGTCGCGCGTTGGCTGGGAATCCAGTATCGGAAAGCGGCATACTTCAGATCTTCAGCGCCTGGTAAGTCCGCTTCGAGGAAGCAACTTGTCATCGAAGATCGTTGAGTTCTGGTCTCCTCGAACCCCGTTTCTGGATCCTTTGCGAGTCCGTGGCTAGGCGAATCTTGGATGAGCATGGCGGGCCCACACGCGCGGCAAAAAAACTACTTTGCTGCTCGTGGGTTCGGGACTTTGTAGCCGTCGGTGAGGGTCGTCAGGAAAGAAACAAGGGCATCTTCCTCCCGGTCTGTGAGCTTAAGGTTCCCAAGTTGTCGTTTGTTGAGGTTGGTTGAGTCCTCGGGCACTGGCCAGCACGTGACCTTTTCGCCTGGATCACCTGCCGCGCACTTGGGCAGAACATCCCGGGTGTTGTAAAAGTGCACCACCTCTTTCAGACTTTTGAAGTAGCCATTGTGCATGTAGGCTTTCACGAAGTCAGGCCTTGGACGCATATCGACATTGCGCAAAGTGGCCACTTGGAACTTCGCGTCGAACTTCGGCGCGAGCTTGATCCACTCTGAATCAGGATTCAGTTGGCCGCTATCGCTTTGCAGCGTGCGCAGGAAAGATCCGACTCCCTTATCGACATAAGCGTCTCCGGCGGGGTTAGGAGTGTAGCCACGTTGGTCAGGCCGGCCCTCGTAGTAGATCTGTAATCCCGGATTTCTGGGGACGCCGAGATTACTGGCCGTAAAGTCTGTAAAGAGGGGCTCTTCGCCGGGCCCGCCATCGCGATGACACTCGTTGCATCGCGCCTTGCCGCGGAACAGCTCGTAACCCAATTTTTCCTGCGGCGTGAATTGGTCCGTTCCTGCCTGGACGTGGTCGTACTTGGATGTGAAGGGACTCACCTCTGGTGAGAACTCGTATGCGGAGATCGCCAAGGCGAAGCAGTCATATGCATGGTCAGCCCGCGCTCGGTCTGGCACGCTGAGATGGACCGGGTACTGATCATTCGCGGGTGGCGGCCCGGGAGTCGTACAGACTTTTTCCACGTCGGAAGGCCATTGGATGTTGAACGAGTCCGCCCCCCACACAGTCTCAAAAAGTTTGCGATAGGGAGCCTGGGAAAGGCGGTACCCAACACAAGCCGAATCCGGCAATCCCATTTCTACCGGATTCGTCGGGGGCCCCTGCGCTTGTTCGGCGCTTGGGTTCTGCAAGCGATAGCCGCTCGCGCGCATATCCCAGAAATTTCCGCCAACAAAGTCACCCTGCAGTGCATTGTAGTGGAGCACCGGCGCAAAGGGCGCGTACATGTAGCTTTGCGGCTTCCGATTGCTGAACCGCGCTCTCACCGATCCGGGATACGACACGGTCGTCAGATTCAACGATTGGACCAGCCCGGTGAATCCCGTCTCTGGCGTATGGCAAAAGCTGCACGCCTCGTTCTGACTGACCGAGAGATGCTTATCGAAGAGCAGTAGCTTTCCCAGCGTGCGGACTTGCCCCTGGCGATCGAGCGAAGTGTCTTTCATCTCGCTGAGAGTGTCGGCCTCAATCCGATCAATTTCCGCAACGACCCTCGCCACATCCTGATCGAACGATGCAGGTACCTGACCGCCGAGGTTGCTGGTTGACTTTACTTCGCTGGAACGGGATTTATCGGCCTGCGGTTTACTTGCCGCTGTGATTAGAAGCGCGCCGAATGTGAAAAGACCTACTAGCGGTACGGCGCAATTTCGATTGCCCATGGGCCGCTCCTTCACTACGGTTTGAGCCTATGGCGAACAGGATTGCAGGTGAGGGTAACACAATCATTTAAGGCCGAGAAACACTCCACAAAGTCTTAATGCTTTTCAAGAAAGAGCAACAGTTAGCTGAAGCAAAGCCGACTCCCCATTGCTAATCTCGTGATGGCTGGACCGGATTACTTCCGGCTTGCCGACAAACCAGCCTTTTGAATTATGAAGTCAAAGAAAAAGAGCTGAGGAGGGCTTCTTAATTATGGTGTTGCATTTGGAAGTGCGGATCGTGAGCATGGCCTCAGCCTAGGCCACGGAAGAAGGCGGTCAGATCCGCTGCGACCGCCGTTGGTTCCTCAGTCGGGGCGAAGTGCCCGCCGCGCGGAAAGACTGTCCAGCGTTGGATGTTGTATAGGCGCTCCAAATACGAGCGCGGCAGTTCTCCTTCGGGAACGGTCTGGTGCGCGAAAACACCAAACGCCGTGGGCGTGCTGACGTAGCTGGGAGCGACCGGGTGCCAGCGATTGTCCCAATAGTCGCGCATCGACGAGGTGATGCTCTGCGTGATCCAGTACAGGGTGAACGTGGCGCAGAGGAAGTCGTCGGTCGGCGTAACGTCGCTCCACGAGTGCCACTTCTCTCCCACGTATGCCGCGAGCCCTGCCGGGGAGTCGTTGAGTCCATAGCCGACAGTCTGGGGCTTGGTGGACTGGATCGCGCTGTAGCCCCGCTCCGTCATATCCCAGGCCCGGTTCACCGCGAGGTACGAACGCTCGGCATCGGACAGCTCCGTATCGTCCACCACTGGGGCGAGATCCGACTCCAGTGTGGTGAGGTGGATCCCGATCACCGACTTGGGATGGTCCAGCGCAAGGATCGTCGTCACCCCGGCCCCAAAGTCATAACCGCTCGCAGCATAGCGGGAATACCCAAGCTCAGACATGAGCCAGTGCCAACGCTCGGAGACGTACCGATAGTTGATGCCGACCTTGGGTGGACGCGGCGAGAAACCATACCCGGGCAGGGAGGGTACGACCACGTCAAAGTGCTCGAGCATCGGCAGCATGTCCATGTAATCGAGGAAACTGCTGGGCCAGCCGTGCGTGAGAATGAGCGGCACACCCTGACCTGATGGCGCACGCTGGTACACAAAGTGGATGCCCTCCCAGGTGAAGTGGTTGAACGCGTTGAGCCTTCGCTCCCAGCCACGCCAGTCGAACTCGTTGGCCCAGTAGGACACGAGGCGTCGTAACCAGTCCAACTCCGTGCCCTGTTCCCAGCCTATACCACGTATCTGGTCTGGCCATCTAGCATTGCGCAACCGTGCCCGCAAATCATTGAGCACCTCATCCGCGACGTGAATCCGAAATGGTTCCACTACAATTACCCCCCTGTTGGCCATAACCAGTGGCCAACTGAACGCGTAGGCAGTGTCGCACGGGGTCTCCTCGATCACTGTCGACAGATAGACATGAGGCGTTGCGGCCCGGGACAATCCCCTTACGACGTTTAGATCATGCCCCTCTTCTCACGAACGATAATGTCCTCTACCGTGGGTGAATGAGTCTAAGAAACTGCCGACAGCGGTCTTTGAACAACTGATGATCCCGTCTGGATCACGGGCAATCCTGAAGTTATCCGGCCAGATTCTCAATTTCTTGTTTGCCGACTCGCCCAGAAAGATCGCGTTTGTGAGCATAAATTAGGCTTCCAAGCCGAAAAAAGGCCCTATCGAAGGGCTCGGGTCGACAGGCTAACCTTCATCCTCTATTGAGATCTAGAAAAGTGCGGTCTAAGGCCGGTTTGAACACCAGATACTCGATATTCCCGAGAATACCGATCCCCAACAGGGAAGCCAGTCCGGGATGAGCAACGACGATGGTGCCTGCCATGGTCCCCGGGACCGCAATAAGTGCGACAGTAGACCAGAGGTCCAGGGCGCCGTCCTTCCTATCTCTCGCGGGAGGCTACTTCGATCGAAGTTCCCCATGTACACAAGGAAAGCAAGCAGAATCAGTAGGGGACCGATGCATGCCAATTCGAGAAAAAATAGGATCCATCCCCATTCATACGCAGTAACCGCCCAAAACCTCGATCCAAGATAGCCTAGCAGCACAAACCAGACGATCATGCCCAAGTGCATAGTCTCCCACCGGCGGTACGGGCTTTCCCCGGCAAGCAAAAAAAAACGACGAAGAAGACTCGACTCGGTCTCCGGGGCTTGCGAAGTGCCTGGCGACCCGGCAGGAACACGGCGAAGATTCCGGAGGTCCACTAACAATTCCCGTGCCGACTGGTATCGCTCTTCGGGGCGTTTGTGCAGGCACTTCAGCAGGATACGATCGAGTTCGGCAGGAGCCGCCGGAGTGTATTGCCGCAGTGACGGTGCCTCAAGCTTCAGGATATTAGCGATCGTCGAGGGGGGCGTCCGGCCCAAGAAAGGATTGGTGCCTGTAGCCATTTCATAAAGGACAAGGCCAAGAGCGTAGATATCTGTGCGCGCGTCCACCGGCTGCCCTTCCAGTTGCTCCGGGGCCATATAGTTCACGGTCCCGACTAGCAGGCCTTGACTCGTAGCAATGGAAACTGTCTCCGCCGCGTTCTCTTCTTCGAACGACAGCGGTGCGTGGAGGTGTTTCGCCAGACCGAAGTCGAGAATCTTGACACGCCCTCGGGAATAATCGTCCGCCACGGACATAATGTTTTCGGGTTTGAGGTCCCGATGGACAATCCCGTGACTGTGCGCCGCGGCCAATGCGTCGGCGAGTTGGGCACTGGCATCGAGGATTTCGTCCGTCGTGAAGCGGGTCCGAGCCAGCTCTTTGCGCCATGTACGGCCTTCCACGTACTCATAGACAATAAAGCTCCCCTCGCCCTGCTCGACAAAGTCATACACAGTGGCGATACCTGGATGGCTCAGGGCGGAAGCTGCGCGGGCTTCGGCTGCGAGCCGATGGCGCAGCTCGGAGTCGTGAGTCGTATTGGACGGCAGCATCTTCAGGGCAACTAGACGATTCAAGCGGGTGTCATAGGCGCGCAGTACCACCCCCATACCACCGCGTCCAACTTCCCGCTCCACCTTGTACCGGCCCTCTATGAGCTCATTCAGCACGGTTGAAGTCTACTCCATCAACGACGCTAATTTCTGGTACGTCGAAACCGGAGATGTGCCCACTCCTGACGCCTGGGCGATTGGTCCCGGGCTAACCGGAAGTAATTGCGGAGCAGGAGTCCGCTTCGAGGACGTGGCCAGTGATCTCTTCGAACCCCGTTTATGGTAAGAGTCTCTACGCGCTGTCGATTGAGGGACGCTGCTCTTTCCTACCAGCAGCCGCCACACAATCTCCGGATGGTTACCCCGCGAGCTGAAAGTGCTTCAAGTAATTGCGCGACTCCTGGAGAGGTCTCACGGTCGCCCGGGACAATGACTGCCCATTCCAGGTTCTCTCGAAACTCTTTCGACCTAATCAAGCCTCCAGGCGCGGGTCAGAAACCGGGTAACCGATTGCGAAATGGTAGACGACTTGTCCTAGCTCAGATGAGAGGCCCAGATATCGGTTCACTTCTTCATCAAAAAATGCTCCGATGCCTGTTGCTCCCAGTCCAAGAGCCTCGGCAGCGAGATACATTCGTTGGCCAATTGCTCCCGCCTCGAAATGCACGTATCGATAGCCGCGATCTCCGTACCTGCT
>DATMPA010000007.1:0-155245 GCA_035567915.1 Candidatus Sulfotelmatobacter sp.
TTCGCTGGCTCGACGATTTTCTCTACCTTCCGGAAGTCCTGTACGTGCTTTTCTTTGTCTGGCTGATCTGCTCCGGCCCGGGAAAGTTCAGTGTCGATTACTGGATCGCGGGCAAGTTGCTGAGGTGATCGGTACCTCCGAGAAAAGCATCTGCGAGATTATCAGTGCGTGGCGATGGGGACGACCAGGAGGAACAAATGAGGAAGGTATACAGGCACGATGAGATTGCAAAGCTCGCCTACGAATTGTGGGAGCGCAGGGGCCACCCGCTCGGTTCGCCTGAGATTGATTGGTACGCAGCGGAAAGTGCTTTGGGTGTGAAGGATTTGAGCCAGAAGAAGGGGCCTATCGCGAACCATGAGTTAAGTGTGGTCGTATAGCAAGGCATCTAGCCAGACGCTGGACTTCGACGAGGTATGAATGCCTAGCTTGCTTTCAGTAAATGCCGGTCTTCCACGAGACGTGACATGGAACGGCAAAACGGTCCGAACGTCAGTCTGGAAATCTTCAGTTGATAGACGGCGAATGGTGCGCAAACTCAATATTCAAGGTGATGCGCAAGCCGACTTGAATATGGTGCACTCTTGGTGCACTTTAGTTTGCAAATGAGGTAATTCGGTGCAACTGAGAGCTTCGTAAGTCGTTCAATACAAATGAAAGGGTGTGAGTACAAACAGGGCAGGATGAATTAGCAAACCGCCGCCTTGGAGCCTCTCGGCCACCTCTCCGCAGTTTGCTTGAACTAGCTCACCACATAGCCCCACCGAATTTGGCGCACTCTGCCTCGCCAAATCCACCACGTGGGTTATGTGCAAAGCTCACTGGCCAAATAGGGCAGGCACGCTGTTGGTTATTCGCGTCCACGCATGTGCTTGAACACGCTCTCCCTAAAACTGTCCTAGCGGCCAGGTTGACGTAATCGTCTAAGCCGAACAAAATTGGAACGAAGGCTTGCATCACCCCTCAGAGCGAGCTCCGCTCTTGTGTCAGCCTATATGAAATCAATCACTTACAAACTAGCTGCCCTATTCTTTGTATCCACTTATCTCGTTGGCCTCAATGGTTGCAATAGCATGGGCCCATCAACAACTGGGTCAAACAGCTCCTCGCAGACTCCCCCCACGGCGGCCATGAAAAGCGCAAAGCGCGGCGTCGCTTACGACCTAGCCTCATCCGCAGATCTGGCCGCTCTCTCTCCTGGCGTAAGCTGGTGGTACAACTGGAGTCCGAATCCAAATGCTGCCGTGCCCGTGGACTATGACACGCGCTTTGACATGGATTTCTACCCAATGCTTTGGAATGGAAACTTCAACGCAACCAACATCGTGGCGTACTTGAAGGCCAATCCTCAGATCAAGTACCTACTGGTTCTCAATGAACCTAATCTGACGAGCCAGGCGAATCTGAGCCCGCAACAGGCCGCCCAATTGTGGCCGCAATATGAAGCAATTTCTGCGCAGACCGGGGTCAAAATTGTGGGCCCGGCGATCACATGGGGCACCATGCCGGGCTATCAGGATCCTGTACAGTGGCTCGATGCTTTTTACTCCGCTTACCGCGCGGCGAATAGCAACCATGATCCACAAATCGACTATCTTGCGTTTCATTGGTATGACTACGGTCTTGATGACCAACTGGACCGGCTTGGCAAGTACAGAAAATCGTTCTGGGTGACAGAATTCGCGAACTGGCACAGCCAGAACGATGGAGCGCAAATCACCACCCTCGACGAGCAAGAGAAGCAAATGACCGAAATGGTGGCAACTTGCGAATCCCGCGTGGACGTTTTTCGCTACGCCTGGTTCACTGGGCGTTGGAGCCCTGATTCTCACCACACCAGCCTGCTCGGTGCTCCCGGTGAGCTAACTCCGCTTGGCACCACATACCTTTCGTTGCCGAAGAACTGAGCTCCAAAGCTCCAGAGCGCCAACCGTTGCAATTTTTGTCCCTATCTTCGGCTGACGAGATGGACCCTTCTCGCGTCAAATAAGACTGTCGGTTGTGGCAGCAGCCGGGTGGGCGGATTTGAGCCCAAGGGGTTCCTTTTTGCCCATTTTGTTTCTAATATAGAGGCGCCGGATCTCCTAAAGAAGGCCGGAACTGTCTTGCTGCGCCAAGCCCGCGTACTGGAACTGTGCGGACCTGTTATAGTCGGGCCATCCGCGTGCGAAACATTTAGCGCCTCTAAGCCGTATCTAAAGTGCAGGAATCGGGTTGAGTCTGCGCAGTGTCTCCGTAAGGGCACCGGCCGCAAGAAGTAGTTAGCGGTCAAATAAGAATCAGCTTACCCGTGAGCAAGCAAGGAAGGTCAGCATGAAGACGTGGAAAAAAGTCTCTATCGGCGGGGGCGCAGTGGTCGTCGTCGCTGGGATCGTTCTCTATAGCGTGAACGCTGCCAACAAGGGTGTAGTCACAGTTCAAACGGCCAAGGTCGCCAAGCAGGATAGCCTGATTTCGATCGTCACGGCTTCCGGCGAAATCAAGCCGACTACCTATACAAACGTAAGCGCACAGGGATACGGCAGAATCACCCAGATATTTGTCAAAGAAGGCGACCACGTGAAGAAGGGTGACAAGCTGCTCCTGCAGGAAAATGTGCAGGCGAACGCGGATGTGGATGCTCAATCTGCGGCGCTCAATTCCGCCGAATCAGGAATTCAAGCCGCTGAAGCCAGCTACAAGTCCGCTCAATCCGACCTTGTCCAGCAAAAGGCGAATCTCGAGAAGGCAAAACTGGATTACGGGCGCGGTGAGGGACTGTTCAAAGATGGATTGATTCCCAAACAAGATTTCGATCAACGCAAGACGGCGTACGACGCAGCGGTTGCATCCGTGGATTCAGCGACCTCACGCGTGGCGCAGTTGAAAGCACAAATGAGCCAGTCACAAGCGATGCTCAATCAGAACAAGGCCGTCCTTACGCGTACAAGGGACGTTCTCAATAAGACGACGTATACATCGCCGATCAATGGGATCGTGAGTTATTTGCCGGAGCGCGTAGGAGACTATGTGGTCATGGGAATGCAGAACGCCACGGGCAGTTTCATCATGACGCTCTCGGATATGTCCGTGGTGACGGCAGAAGTGAAAGTCGATGAGACGGACATTGTGAATGTGCGCATGGGGCAGGATGCAGACGTGACAATTGATGCGGCGCCGGGTAAGACCTTCCACGGCAAGGTGACCGAAATCGGCTCGCAAGCCGTGCTGCGGAGCTCCGGTCTGGCAACTACACAGACCACCACCAGCACGCAGGAAGCAAAGGATTTCAAAGTCGTAGTCACGTTGGATAGTCCCCCAGAGAATCTGCGGCCGGGCCTTTCCACGACGGCGAAAATCAAAACTGCAGAGAAAAAGGGTGTGGTCGCGATTCCCATCCAGGCTCTTGCTGTTCGCTCACGTAAGGACTTGGAAGAAGCAGCGAAGAAGCAAAAAGACCAAAAAGGCGGTTCAAGCGTCTCGCTTGCAGCGCCTCCACCGCCTGCACCTGGAGATCCCAAAAAAGATGAAGTGCAAGGCGTGTTCGTCGTGAATGGAAACAAAGCGGAGTTCCGTCAAGTAGACACGGGCATTTCCGGCGTCACGGACATTGAGGTGACCAAGGGCTTGCAGCCGGGCGATGAGATTGTGGTGGGTAGCTACAAGGCGTTGCGCACTTTGAAGCCGTCCGCTCAAATCAAGGTTGATAATTCGGCACCGAAGAAAATGGACGATCAGCAGAGCTAGGAGAAGGCATGCCCGTGGAAACAATCTCACCCGAAACCTATAGCCAGGATCTCGTCGCTTCCGGCGTAGTCATCAAGACGGAAGGGTTGGCGAAAGTCTACGAAATGGGCGCAGAACAAGTTCACGCTCTTAGCGGCGTGGATCTCGAAATCCGCAAGGGAGAGTACGTGGCGATTATGGGGCCTTCGGGTTCTGGCAAGTCCACGTTGATGAACCTCATCGGATGCCTCGATTCTCCCAGCTCGGGCAAGTACTGGCTTGCCGGGCGCCTTGTGAGCGAGCTCGATGACGACGAATTAGCCTACATCCGGAACAAGGAAATCGGCTTCGTGTTTCAGACGTTCAATCTTCTGCCACGCGCTACGGCGCTTCACAATGTGGAGCTCCCCCTGATTTACAACGGCACGCCGGCCGAGGAGCGAATCGAAAAGGCCAAAAAGGCGCTGCAACGCGTGGACCTGGCGGACCGCATGACTCACAAACCCAACGAGCTTTCCGGCGGTCAGCGGCAGCGCGTAGCGATTGCCCGCGCTTTGGTGAATTCACCTTCCATCGTTCTTGCCGACGAACCGACGGGGAACCTCGATTCGAAGACCGGCGAAGAGATTATGACGCTCTTCAAGAATCTACACAGCCAGGGAAACACCATCATTTTGGTCACGCACGAAAACGATATTGCGCAGAATGCGCACCGCATCATCTACATTCGAGACGGTAAGATCGCTTCCGACGAAGCCGTCAAGAAGTAGCCTCGCCACTTACTCGCGCCGAGTGCGTGCGTAGATTACGAGTGGCTTTGCATGGTCCCGTGTATTTCGGAATCAACCAGTTTTTCCGCCGAACTCAAGTACGTGTGTGAAATGCGGTCGTGCCACGTCAGTTCGTCTTCGTCCCACATCGCCCAAAGGAAACCGAGGAAGAATGTTCCTGCGGAAAGGATGTATCCCGCAGCGCGAAGGAGAAGCTTTCGCGGAGAAGGCGTCTCACCCGAAAACTCCACGACCTGAAGGCCGCGCAACATCATTCCAGGGGTCGTTCCGCCAAACACGGTGAAGAGCGAAAAATATTGCAAATAGACGATCGCGAAGGCAATGCTGTATACCGTCGCACTCATCTTGCTGAACGTAAATTGTCCACCAAGCGAACCAAAGAGTGTTAGGAACCCTCCATATGCAAACAAGAGGCAGGCTCCATCAATTAGCGCGGCGAGCCTCCGCTCTTCCATTGAAGCGACTGGATACAAGCCTGCACGTTGGTCCGGTATTGGAGCGGCCGCGTCTGCAAAATCGCTCTGCTCTGGAATCGTGGGCAAAGAGACATCAATGAACATCTGCTCGTCTTCCTTGCGCGCGGCCGGAGTGCAACGACCGATGGCGATGGTAAACGAGAAGTCATCATCCGGCACGTTGTGCATGTGCGGCTCTGCAATGGCCACCTGAGTCATTGGCATGACCTGTGCGTTCGCGTGCTCGAAGGTGAATTGTGATTGGTCCTCGTTGGGAGAGGACTTTCTTCGTCGCGCGCGATAGGACGCCATACGCTGCGATAGTTCGCTGCGCCAAGCCTGTTCACCTGCTTGGCGGGACTCCGAGCGTGCACCATCGGAGGCTGCCGGGGCTAGAGATGATTCACAGAAACTGCAGATCCGTACATTTGAGGGCAGTACGGCGCCACAATGCAAGCATGTTCTTGTCACCGGTGCTTTTTTGCGCTGCGGACGCATGCACTCCGGCGAGGAGTGAATCCACAACTAGGATAACACCAAGGGCAGAAAGCTAGCCAAGAAACAAATAGAGATGTATCGAATCGGGCAGGAGGGTAAACGGTGAAAAGGGAGCGACTGCTCAGCCGCTCATCTGCTGAGCGAACAGATTGCGACTGAACGCAATTCTACGCCCGAGCACCACGGCGACAAAGTGTGTGCACTGCCCGCGCTCAGCATGTGTCCATCGTTCCAACGACGGAGCTACGCGGGCCACTGTGGAACGAATAACGCCTAGCATGCGGAAATACGTACGAATCAGGCCAATTTCGCCGCGCTCTTCGGGGCGTTCCGGGCAAAGCTGCAGCAGCTGAAGGACGCGTGCAAACTCTTCTTCCGTGGCCGGGCGAGTCATTCCCGTAACTTCCTGCACTTCCTGCGAAAGCGGTTCGCGCACGGAAGCCGCAATCAGAGAGCGGCAGTAGGAAATGAAGAACTGCAACAGAAAAACAATCGAACACGCGAGTATGAATCCAGCCATCATCGGATCACCGCCAAACGAGCAGGCGCGAGCCGTGCTTCTTCAGGAATTCGCCAGAAAGCGTAAGCCCAAGCCGCCGGCAGGAAGCAGCCAACAAGCGGCACCAGGAATTGGAAAACAGACATTGACATCATGGAGGGATACAAGTTGCGCAGCGCGTAATTGGCAGCCAGCAAGCTAAAGTAAACTCCCAGTGACAAGACTAATTGAACAAGCCTTGTCCGCGTTTCGCGCAGCTTCAAAACAGCCGCCCACAGGACGTAAGTTAGAACCAAGCCAACGAAATAGAGGTTCTGAGATAGCTCCACTACGAAACGGGACACAAGCTTTGTTTCTGCCTGATGCACAACCGCATAAGAAAACAGTGCAGTGCCTCCGAGAAGAAGCACAGCTCCCAGCTTCACATACTGCTCCGCGTGCATTTCACTGAATACACGCGAAAAGAGACTGGTCAATGCAAAATAGAGGAAAATCGTCAGCAGGGTATCCGAATAGTAGTAGAAGTAGATGTATTCCCCAGATGCGACGCCATAGTGGTGAACAATGTTGTAGCGACCTATGTTTACAAAGAGGGAAGCCGCCATATACATGTTGAGGAAGAGATAAGGACGGAGGGCCTTTTTCTTAATCGCACACACTACTACGCCAGCCTCGAGGAGAGCGCCAAGCAGCCAAATGATGTATCCAAATAGACCAGGCACGTTTCTTCCAATCTACGCCGCCCCGGTCTTGTCCGCAGGGAAATCGGTCTTAACTACTGCGGGGACTCTTACTTCCAGGGCGTCGGTGGAACCGGCGCACTTCCGTTCTTCCACGGCGTTGGCGGCACAGGTGCGCTGCCGTTCTTCCAAGGCGTTGGCGGAACTGGTGCGCTTCCATTCGCCATGATCACTGCGCCGTTATCATGCGCTGTGACCACCGTCTTCAGGCCCATCGCCCCCACCAAAATCATCAGGACAAGGAGAACGACCGTCAGTTTGCGTGACATTAGGTACCTCCGAGGGATGAGAACAACCCGGGGGTATCCTATATCCAACTACACCAATGTCAAGCAGCTCGACGAGCGAGCCTGTTTCATAACGGTACATGGTACTAGGCGACTAAATTTCGCCTGTCATTCGCCAGCAGGTGAAACCACCTGTACCGCGACCTGGGAGAGAATAGGATTTCGAACGTTGTGTGAGCAACAGTACGCAGGTACCAATGAACTTAGTACTCGCATGCAGGTGCTGACATTCTCGTCACCAACCACAACCCATCTTCACTATGAGCTCAGGAAGCCTTGACGGGAATACAGCGAAATCCGTAGCATAAAAGGTTCACCTGCGCCGGCGTAGCTCAGTGGTAGAGCGAGGGTCTCATAATCCCTAGGCCGTGGGTTCGATTCCCCCCGCCGGCACCAGATTTCCCGTTAGCCTCGTCGAGAAGACCTGATAATGGGATAGCCGCGCTCGGACTGGGGACAACCACATTGCCCGCGTCCTCTGGCTATGCCAGACTGCGCGCCTCGTTCATGACCGTTCCTCCTATCAATAGTGCAAATAGAGCTGCCTTCCGTTTCAACCAAGTCGCCCTTTTATTAAACACCCAGTCGGGACGCGGCGAGTCCCAAAAGCTTGTACCGCTCTTTGAGCAGGCATTTCGTTCCCGCAGGATCACTCCCGAAGTATTCGAAACCTCCAGCGCCAGGGATTTGGAATCTCAAGTAAACCGGGCAATTAGTGAAGGTACACGGTTGCTCTTCGCCGCAGGAGGTGACGGCACGCTCCAAGGCTTGGTAAACGCTGCATTCGGGTTCGATGTCGTTTTGGGCGTGATTCCTGCTGGAGGTGGAAATGATTTCGCCAAGGCCTTGGGACTTCCGCGCGACCCTTTGGCTGCTCTTGCGGCGGCCCTATCAGGTGAACCGCTTTCTGTGGACTTGGCCAGAGTTCACACCGCAGATGGCCAGGAGCGTCTCTATCTTGGCGGCGGTGGTATCGGCCTTGATGCGGAGAGCGCCAAGTACGCCAATACTTGTTACCGAAATTGGTTCGGCCGATCCCGATATATAGTTTCGGTGCTCCGCGCTTTCGTAACCCATCGTTCAAATCGCGTCCGAGTCTCATTTGACAACAATAAAAAATCCTCATGGCGAAATTCCATTTTGGCGTGCGTGCTGAACACGCCGACGTTCGGCGCCGGAATTCAACTTGCACCAAAAGCGCGAATCAATGACGGTTTGCTGGACTTTGCATTTCTCGAGGAACTTCGGTTTGGGCGGCTTCTTCGAATCTTGCCACGTCTGGCAATTCGGGGAACCTTGGACCTCCCGCAGTTGCACACCATGCAAATTCGCAAAGTACGTCTCGAAACTGAAGTTCCCGCATTTTTTCAGGGAGACGGCGAAATTCTGGGCCCGACACCTGTGGATATCGAAGTGGTTCCAAACGCGGTGCAATTCCTCGCGCCAAAATGCACGGGCATTTAGTCTTTCTTCTTGTCCAGCTTTAACGTGAAAACAATCTCTTTGCGGTTGTCGAAACTGGATGCCTGTCGAGTCTGTGACTTTGCTCCATCTTTTTCGGCGTGGACTTCATAGTCCGCGTTCGGATCCAGCCCGCTAAAGCGGAACTGGCCCTCATTGTCCGCAATATAGCTACGAACCTGATTCGTTCGCAGATTCTTTAGGAATACCACAGCGCCTTGCACGGGCAACTCACTCTTATCCACGACAACGCCGCGAACCGTTCGCAACTGAGATTCCTTCTTGGAGTCCTGCGCATGCGCGGCTATCCCGAAAAGAAAAAGCATCACGAAAATCGCAATGTAGGCTTGGCGCTTCATTAGGGGTTGCTCCCTTCGCGTTCCATGTGAAACACCATATCCTCAATCCTCTCACTTCCAGTGGCGTCCACGGCTTTTTTCTGCTCTTTCCAGCCTTTTGCGCTCACCACTACTTCGTACTGCGCTCCCTGCACGACGCGAATCGCAAACTCTCCCCGTGAATTCGCCTCGCTCCCCCAACGAAACGATTTTTCCCCGGCCTTTCGAATGCGTATTCGCGCGCTCGCAAAGCTAAGCCCTTCTGGTGTGAAAATGGTTCCCTTGATCAAGAAATCGCGCTGGTGTCGCGCTTTGGGTTTTTTCCCACTGGAAGACTCTGTTTGTGCAGGCGGCGTGTTAGGAGATGGTGGCTGAGGTTGTTGTGTCTGGGCGGCAATCATCCGAGGCAGGAAAAGCACTGCCGCGCCGAAGACGGAAATCCACCGCAGGCTGGACATGACTCACTCCATGTGTTTTAGATGGTAATTGGGGAAAAGACGCTGCCCTGTCCAAAATGACGGCTTACGTTACTCCTCGTCTTCTTCTTCCTCGTCGTCCTCATCATCATCATCGTCGTCGTCATCGTCAGCATCTTCGGCAATGTCTTCTTCGGTTTCTTCGTCTTCTTCCTCTTCGTCGTCTTCAGAGATGACGTTCAGATGCACAGGGTGCGTCTGCGTGACTTCCATCTCCGATTCGCACTCCGGACAGCTCAGGATCTCTCCCTCTTCCACTTCGTCTTCATCAACATCAAGTTCAGCAGCACAGTCAGGGCAGCGGATCACGGCCACTTCCTCCGTAGTGAAATTCCCCGGGTGGTCGTCATGCTCCACGCGACCCCCACTATTCAGCGTATTATATACCGTCCAAGGGCAAGACAAATCCAGCCCTAGCATTCTTCACGTCAGCGTAACCGGGAGCGCGCTTTTTTCCAAGATGACTTCTCCTCGCGAGTACCCCGAGCGGCCGATCGTCGGTGTTGGTGGAGTGCTAATCGAAAACGGCAAGGCGTTGCTCATCCGCCGCGGTTCGGAACCGCTCCTCGGCCAGTGGTCCATTCCGGGTGGAACTCTGGAACTGGGCGAAACGCTTGTGGAAGGTGTCGCGCGCGAAATGCTGGAGGAAACAGGGATCGTCGTGCGCGTGCTGGATTTGATCGAGGTGTTTGAACGCGTAAATCCCTACACGCCAGCCGAAACGCGCCAACCCGATTCGCGCCCGCGTTTTCATTTCGTCATTGTGGATTACCTTTGCGAAAAAATTGGCGGCGAAGCCAAAGCCGGCAGCGACGCCGTGGATGTCGCGTACGCGAGCGAAGATGAACTTTCGAAATTCCAACTCACTGAAGCCGCGGCGCGCGTCCTGCGCAAAGCGTTTGCCATGGACCGCGCGCGCCGGGGAATTTCTGATTCTGCGAGCTAAAGAGACTTACCAATCTCAATGCTGCCATTGCTATTTGAGAGACCGAGCGTGCATGCACCGTTTCCGATCGTCCCCTCGAGGATATCCGACCCGATCGTTCCTATCGAAGTGATGGGCAGCTCAGAGGAGATCCGGCCAAATGATGTACGAGCTGATACTTTGTATCCGGAAGTGGCCGGAATGCGCACACTGACGTGCGAGAACGAAGTCTTCAGCACGATGTCCTTGCACGCGCCCGAAGAAGCGGCCGTCACGTCAATCGCGCCATTCTGATTGTCCACGCGAATCTTTCCGCCTACCCCGCTCAGCGTAACGCCACCGAACGAAGTCTCCACCGCCGCGTCTCCCGCGATCGAGCTCGCCGTCACCGCGCCATTCTGATCCTGTGCCGTCAGTTTTCCTTTGATATTCCTCGCGTCCACGGATCCGAAGCTGGTCTTCGCGAACACATCGCCGTCCACGCCGTCCGCATCAATGTTGCCGTTTCCCGTGATCAAGCTGGCGCCCTTGAACAGGCGCTTCGCGTTGATTCGCCCAAACGATGTCTTGATATTTGTTGCGCCGTGAATCTCGTTGGCATTCACCTGGCCGTTGTTGTCCTCCACAGTAAGCGTGCCCGCAACCCGCTCTACCTGCACTTCGCCGAAGCTCGTGGCAAGTTCTGCGTTTCCGGAAATATCAGAAGCCTCCAGTTTTGCGTTGTTGTTACGCACACTCAGGTTGCCATTGATGTTTCGAGCCGTAACGTTGCCGAAGGAGTTGGTTATGATCACATTTGCTGTCGTGCTCGAGACTTCAACCGAGCCGTTCCCACCGGAAATCGTCGCAGGGCCGCCAAGCTGAGTTGCCGTAATACTTCCGAAGCGATTCCGAACATCCAGCGCGCCTTTGATATTGGAAAGCTCCACGCTCCCATTGTTATTCACGACAGTGCATTGCCCGCCGGCGTTGTTCAGTTCAATTTTGCCGAACGAATTTGTAATCTTTGCTGAGCCCGCGTCCCTCACGTTGATCGAACCATGGCCATTCTCCACCTGAGCCCAGCCGTGAACGCCGGCTATTTCCGTATTCCCAAAATCATTCCGCACCCAAAGCGACGCATCGGCGGGCATTGTCACGTCGTAGTCCACGGAGTAAGACGTCTTCTTCCACTCAATCCGAAAGACGTATTTGCTGTGCTCGTCCGGATAAATCGTCTTCACGTGGACCCCGTCACCCGATTGCTGTACATCAATCTGAATCTTGTCCGCAAACCCCTGCGCGTCTTCTTTCGATTTTGCTTGCACATGAATTGTCGCGTTGATTTTTACCTCGCGGCCGCCCCCGGCGGTCACGCGGACTGTGCCGAACCGATTGTCGAGGCTCACACCTTGATTGCCGGTCAGCGTCACGGTTTTTTCAAATGTTCGTTGAACCTGATCTTCTGGGCTGTTGCCGGCGCGCGCTCCTGAAGCGGCAAGCAGGAACACTCCCGCAACAGCCGCCGCGCGACACACTCGCCCTTCCAATCTGAAATGGACCCTCCCCGTCATCGCTTTGCCTCCAAAACCTCTTGTAGCGTTTCCTTTTTTTCTTGATACATCGCCAGCAATTGCCGCCGCAGATGTGCATTTGCGGGATTTTGCCCAGCCTCTGCGCGCAGCTCCTCAATCGCGTTGTCCAAAACGAGCAATTTCTCTCGATAGCTCGCCATCAGTGGCGTCGCCGCGGGGTCCAATTGGGGCCGCGCCTGCGCATCCAACTTGTCGATTGCTTTCTGATATTCCGCCTCAGCGCGTTCCACGTCATCGACAGCTTTAGTCTTCAAGAAAACTTGTGGAGTTCCGGGTCCACCGTCCTTTGGCTTCAGTACGAACCATGTTGTTGTGCCGGTCACTGCAATCAGCAGCGCCAACGCCGCCGCTGTCTGCCATCTAAGGCCTGCGGTTGCCAAAGAATTCAGCCACATCCGCAACCGGGGCGGCTTTTCCCCCATCTGTTCCGTTAGTGCGCGCTCAATCTTCGACCACAGATACGGCGTCTCCCACCCCTGCCGCATTTCTCCCGCCGCCACGGACATGCTCTTCCAAATCCGCAACTCTTCGCCGCACTCCACACAATTCGCGGCATGCGTTTCCAGCGCGGCCCATTCTTCGCCGTTTCCGTCCATCAAAATTCGTTCGCGATCCTGGCAAGTTACATTCATTGTATTCACCGCGCCTCCGCCGCCTGATTGCGCGGCGGTTCCAGCATTACTCGTAGATTCTTCTTGGCTTGAAATAGCGTGTTCTTGGAAGCGGTTTCTGTGATCTCCAGCATTCCGGCAATCTCTGCATGCCGGAATCCTTCCACTTCGTAGAGGAGAAAAACGTCGCGCTGATGGCGCGTCAGATTCGCCAGTGCTCGCTCCAACGCCAGTCTCAGTGAAGGATGCGCACCCGGCGCGCGCTGCTCCGGCACTGGCGATTCTTCAGTGCCTTCGGAAGTGACTTCCTTCTTTCTCATCCGGCTGCGGCGTGCGTCATAGCACGTGTTGATCAGAATTCGAAAGGTCCAAGTTACAAAGCTCGATTGCCCGCGGAACGTTGCAATTCCGCGCTGCACTTTCAAAAATGTTTCTTGTACCGCGTCCTCGGCGTCGATCGGATTGCCGAGTAAGTTCCGCGCGATGTTCTTCATACGCCTTCCGTGCAAGGAATAGAGCCGTTCGTATGCGTGCAGATCCCCCGCCTGGCATGCGGCAGCGAGCGCAGCATCTTCTGCAGGGACTTCGCTGGACGAAGGCGCGAAGCTGCCCGATGGGTTTTCTGAAGATTCCACTCGCGTCCCCCGTTGGCGCTCCTCGCTCGAGATTCTAGCCTCCCAGGGCAGCGCAAGTCTCATCGTTGCCATACCTTCTCCTAAGGTATAGACGACGCGATGTCGCGAAATGTCAGGGTACGCTATGGCCCACGAAACGCCTGCAAGGGACTAGATTAGAAGGAGTTAGAAGAGAGCAGCCTAGCTTGCTGCTTCTTTTGGAAGCGCGCCTTTGGTCCGTTCCCGACAGTGGAACTCCTTTATCGCCGACACGAGGTCCGCAACGGTAAATTCGGGCCAGCGCTTTTGCAGGAAGACGAGTTCCGCGAACGCGCATTCCCACAGCAAGAAATCTGAGAGCCGCTGTTCTCCGCCCGTGCGAATCAGCAAATCCACTTCCGTGGAGCCGCCCCGCGAGACTTCCGACAAAACATCCGAAAATGTTTCGGAGGATAACTGCGTCACTTTGTAAAAGCGGCATGCCGCCTGATAGATCGCTTCACGCGCGGAGTAGTCAATCGCCAGCCGGAGGTGCAGTTGCTTACCCTTCGCGGTTAACGCCTCCGCGTCGGCGATTGCCTCGCGCAACGTGACGGGAATGCGGTCGCGCCGCCCAATCACGCTTAGGCGAACGCCTTCCTCCAGGCAATGCGAAGTTTCCGCCAGCAGATACTCATGCAGCAAGCGCAGGATCGCGTTCACCTCGTGCGCAGGGCGCTTCCAGTTTGCGGAGGAAAGCGCAAAGAGCGTGAGCGTATGAATACCGAGCCTTGGGGCCGCTTCTATCACTGCCCGCGCGGCTTCCGCGCCCGCGCGATGCCCCGCGGAACGCGGCAAACCTCGCGAAGTTGCCCAGCGGCCATTTCCATCCGTGATAATGGCCACGTGGAGCGATGGCGCCGGGGTCAGAGGCGCCGAAGGGAAGGTGCGTTGCAGAACGACTTGTTGAACACTCATAAAAACTGCTTTCTCCGCCGCAAACAAAATGCAAATAACTTTGCAATACAAAGTGCGTAGGCAAAATTTTTACCCTTCGCGCGTCGCGCGAATCAGCGCCTCCATGTGATTCAGATAACGCTCCAATGCCTTCCGCCCGGCGCCTGTAAGACGGTACTCCGTCTTTGGTAGTCGCCCGTCAAACGACTTCGTGCACACAATGTAATCCGCTTCCTCCAGCTTCCGCGCGTGCACGCTCAGGTTGCCGTCCGTCGTTTTGAGTAAGTTCTTCAGCTCGTTGAACGTTAGCGAACGGTTCACCGCCAGCGCACTCACGATTCCCAGCCGGATTCGCTCGTGAATCAGGCGGTCCAGATCCGGCGACACAGCTTCGCGCGCATTTCCTCGTACGGAGCTCAGCGGAGCGGACTTCAAGCGCTGTGTCTGTTCATGCTTTGCTGTGGATGATCTCGCCATGGGATTTTTTATCCGCCGTACCGTCGTGCGATCCAAAGACCGAAACCGATTTGCACGCCCCCGAATCCCGTCGCCATCAACGGATCGCCCCAATTATCCGGCGCGAAGAGCGCCGCCGCCCCAAGCAACATCAGGCATAAACCCATCACAGGAACCACGCGCACTGAAAACGCTCCACCCGTGACAATGGCCGTCCCATAAAGTAAAAGCCACATGCCCGGCAGAGCCGAAAAATGTCCCGCGTGCGCCAATTCATACGTCAAGAGGCCCCCGGCGACAATTGCAGGAGCAAAACTCAGCAGGAATTTCCGTCCTGGGCCGGAAAACAATTTCGCGTTTGCGCGGTGGGCCTTTGTCGCCGCTGCAGGCGCGGCAATCGCCACGGCGACGCCTGCTTCCAATAGCCAGACGAGGAGCCAGCGTGACGGCGCCGTTTGCTGCGAGGCGAAATACGAGGCCACTAGCGCCGTGATTCCCATGGCCACGCCGCCCCATCCCGGTACGGCCGTAAACTCTGCCGCGCTTTCCATCGTTTCGCGAATGTAGCGAAGATGATCCGCTGCTCGCGCATCAATGGGAATAGGTTCAGGCTGAGGAACGCGCGATGAATTGGTCAACGCCATGCCCCTAATGTAGCAAAGATTCGATATGCTGTCAAGTACTTTGTAATGCAAAGTTAAGTGAAGCCAAGCCTATTTTTGCTTGCGATATCGGCCCAGCAGCGCGTTCCACCGAATCGTGAACACGTCCAGAAACATCAGCACACTGTCTCGCAGCATGCTTACTTTTGTCGCGGGGGAGTGCGCCCATCGCACGGGAATCTCAACTGATTTCAACCCGTGGTGCCGCGCCAGATAGAGCAGTTCCGGGTCGAAGCCAAACCGCTCAATTCGCTGCTGTTCGAAAATAATGTGGCTGCGCTCCCGCCGGAATGCTTTGAACCCGCATTGCGTGTCCACGAAAGGCAGCCACAACACGACGCGGACAATCTTGTTGAATACTATGCCGGCAAACTCGCGGAATCCCGATTCGTGCACCGCAATCAGGTTCCGGTCCAGCGCGCGGGATCCGATGGCCACGTCATATTCTCCAAGCGCGCCAATCAATTTGTCGGCTTCCTCAATTGGAGCCGAAAGATCCGCGTCCGTAAACAGAACAATTTCACCACGCGCTTCCAGCATTCCGTGGCGGACGCTATAACCCTTACCGCGGTTTTCCCCATTGGCTATCACACGCAACAACGGAATCCGACCGCGAAATCGTTCAGCCACTGCTGCCGTCTCGTCCGTCGAACCGTCGTCAACAACCACGACTTCCGTTTCGCGTCCGGACTGTTGAATGTATGAAGCAATTAGTCCAAGCGAAGCCGGCAGGCGAAGCTCTTCGTTGTAGGAAGGAATAATGATGGAGAGAGAGGCGTGGGACTCCATAAACTCAGGCAGGCGCCGTCGCAGCCGCGTGCTTCTCCCACGCATGCGTTTCCAAAATCTCTTCGATTTGCGCTAGCGCGAAATCGCATTCTTTCAGGGTGTTGTAAAAATGTGGCGACAGCCGAATCCCTGCCTTCGGCCGGTAATCCACGAGAATCTCTCGCGCCAGGAGTTCGCGGCAAACTGCGGCGGCGTGAGGACATTCCACCGAGACCGTTCCCGCCCGCTCCGCGGAATTTTCTGGCGTATTTACATGCCATCCGCGCGCTTTCGCGCCTTCCAGCAGCCGTGTCGTCATCTCCACGGACTTCTTCCGAATTGCGTTCACTCCCACTTGATGCAAAATATCGAGCCCCGGCTGGCACGCATAAAGCGCGGGAATATGTGGTGTTCCATTCAAATAACGGAAGGAATCTTCACGCCGGTCAATCGCACCCGGCTCAAATGCAAATGGTCGCCGGTGCGCAATCCATCCGGTCAGCGCGGGCTTTAGTTGCGCGCGCAAATCTTCACGCACGTACAAATACGCCACACCCGGCCCTCCGCAAAGCCATTTCAGAACTCCGCCGACCGCGAAATCCACTCCCAACTCCCGCACGTTAAAAGGAATTGTCCCGGTTCCCTGAAACACATCCAGAATTACGTGCGCTCCAACGCGCCGCGCTTTCTCCACAATTGCCTTTGCATTTACGATGAATGAGCTTCGAAACAAAACCAGCGAAATCGGAACGAGCAAAGTGTTTTCGTCAATTGCCTCAAGAAATGAATCCAAATCAAAGCGCACCGTGTCACGACTCGGCACCAGCTCGACACGTGCTCCGTTCCTTCGTTGCTCATGATAGAAGTATTGGATCGAGGGAAATTCCAGTTCCGTCATCACCACTTTATTTCGTGGCCCCCGAAAATCGAAGCACGAGGCAATCACAGCCTGCGTCTGCGTTACATTCTGATGCAGGGAAATCTCGCCCCTCACCGCGCCAATCAGTGGAGCGATCTTGTCGCCCACGCCGACTGCCATTTCCCACCAGCCTTCTTCCCAGGCACGAACGCCTCGCTCAGCCCACGAATCCGCATACGCCTGCAAACTCGGATACACACCACGCGGCATCGCCCCCAGCGAATTGCTGATCAGATAGGTCGTGCGGTCGAGAATTGGAAACTCGCTCCGCCACACAAGCAGATCATTCATTTTTCATCGTTCCAGCGTTGGATTTGCGGGTTTGATAGACGCGCCAGATAAAATAGCATAGCGTCAGGAAGGCAATCCATGGCGGGCCGGCGAGCAACGAAACGTGAAAATCTGGCATCCACCATGTGGAAGCGAGCACGCCAACGAGCGCCGCCAATCCAAGTAGAGAACTCCAGGGGCCTGGCGGTGCGAATCTCACAAACTTCTTTCCTTCCAAATTCATTTTCCGCCGAAATCCCAAATGCGTCGCCAGCGTCATAATCCAAATAAATGGGCCCCCGAAAAACGCCACGCCGATGAGAAAAAGAAACGCCACCGTGTCCTTGAATAGTCCCGACAGCACAACCGCCGCAACCATTCCTGCGCTCGAGGTCAACACTGCCGCCACTGGCATTCCCCGTTTACTCAGTTTTCCCAGCGCTGGTGGTGCATAACCCCCTCGCGAAAGCGAAAACAGCATCCTCGCCGTGAAATACAAGTTACACAGTGCGCTGGAAAGTGCCGCCGTTATAACCACAAAATTCATGATGTGGCTCGCTGCGGGAATCCCCACTTTTTCAAACACAGTAACGAAAGGGCTCTTGTCTGGTCTGATTTCCTCCCATGGAACGATTCCCACTACCAGTGTCAGCCCGCCCAAATAGAACAGCGCCAGGAACGACAGAGTCCGCCGAAACGCCCTCGGCACTGCCGCCTTCGGGTCCGCCGCTTCTGCCGCAGTCACGCCCACAATTTCCAACCCCAAGAAGCTGAAAATGGCCATCGTTACCCCTAACCCAACGCCTTTCCATCCGTTGGGGATAAATCCTCCGTGCTCTGTGAAGTTTCCCGTGCCGATTCTGGGAAATCCGAAACCCAGCACGAGTGCTGTCCCTAGAATCAGAAAAACTACAATTGTCACCACTTTGATCATCGCGAACCAAAATTCGATCGTCCCGAAATTCTTGATACTGAGTGTATTCAAATACACGAGCGCCATGGAAAAACCAGCAATCCAAAGCCACGACGGAATGTTCGGAAACCAGTGCTCCAGGTAAATCCCCGTGGCCGCCACTTCGCTTCCGATCACAATCACCAGGCAAAGCCAGTATGTGTATCGCGCTGCGAATCCGGCCCACGGATGGAGGTACATTTCCGCGTATAAACCAAATGAACCAGCGGCGGGATGTTCCACAGCCATTTCCGCAAGCGCCCACATCACGGTCAGAGTAATCAGCGCGCCCAGCCCAAAGCTCACAATCACCGCGGGTCCAGCTAATTTTATGGATATCGCGCTGGTCAAAAATAGTCCCGTGCCGATCGTACTGCCCAGTGCGATCATCGCTACCTGCGCGGGGGTTAACTTGTGCTGGAGTCCGGCTTCTCGCTGGACCAGTTGCTCCGCACCGTTAGTGCGCTTCGCTTTACTCGAAAGATTCTCTTTATTCATCGCGCCGCATCCTAGCAGAGTCGCGGACCTGCACCTAACACGCAAAACGCCGCTGCACCAATTTGGTTCGAATTCCCCGCGAGCACTTTGGGCAGGCCTGCCACTTCTCGCAATCCTCCAGATGCACTAGTTGCTGAAGTTCACCGAGTTGCCCTGTCCGCCCGTACAGTCACCGACGGAGCACTCCTGTCCCTTGACTGGGCGGACTCTCCTCGCCGTGCTTCATACAATGAAAAAGGTCGCGGCCGCGCAGATGGCCGCAAGTGAAGAGGAAGGCAAGTCATGAAGGCCATATTCGCGCTGATCATCATCTACATCGGAACATTTTTCGTAGCAATCCAGGGTGCCTCGAACGCTCCTGTACAAGCCGCCCAACAAGACGCTCCAGTCGCCGCAAAGCCGGCGCCCGCGAAGTCCATCGATCCTCAAAAGGATGCCGACATTCGCTCCCTGCTCGAACTTATCGGCGCACGCGACATGATTCAGGAAGCCGCCAACAATTCCACCGAGCAGTATCGCCAGCGGCTTATTTCTCTGGCGCCCAATGATGACAAGGCGCAGGAATCGATTAGCTCGTATCTAGCCGTGTTCCAGAAAAAATTTGATAGGGATGCTCTCGCCGACCAGCTTGTGACGATCTACGATAAACACTATACGGACGAAGAGATCAAAGGCCTGCTTCAGTTTTACGGCTCACCGCTTGGCCAAAAAGTCGCTGTTGAAATGCCGATAATTTCCAAAGAGATTCAGCTTGCGGATCGCGGTCTGACCAACCAAGCGGCCAAAGAAGCATGGCAGGAATTCCATGCTCAGAACAGCGCCTCCCAAGGCAAGCGTCCTTTCCCAGGGCGCCGCCGCTGGCAGCAGGGTCAAGCGCAGGGAAATTCGAGTCAGCAAGCACAGTCTGATTCGCAGCAGCCGTAAACTACCAAACTATCTGCACCAGGCAGATAATTCTAGGGAAACCGTTTCTTAATCTTGATATCAATGCCGAACGTTCCGTTCTGGTCTCGCAGCGCCACAATCGAAACGTTCCGGTTGACGTTGTATTCCACTTGAATTACTTGCTGCTGCGTCGAGCTCACGTTCGAAACGTAGGTAATCGTCAGATTCCGCATGACCTGTTGTTCGACGGTCACACGCGCAGCTGCGCTCTGCTCCGACCCCGCTGATCCAACTCCCGCGAGCCCAGGATCCACCCGGAGCTTTGTAATGCCGAACAATCGCTCCAGCCTGCCGCCCAATTGGCTGGAAATCGCCTCAGAGAGCAACGCGGACGCTCCCGCGCTTGTTCCTTGCGAACCACCCGTCCCGCCTGCGCGTAATTCCGATTCCGAACTCGTTTGCCCCAGCGTTAGCAGCGTAACAATGTCATTTCCCGGAAGCGGCGGATCCGAACGGTAAGACAGGCTTATTTTGCTCGCTGGACCGCTGAAATTCAGCGTGATCTCATACTGCTGAATCGTGGTCGTCGCCTCAATGTTGATGTCTGGATCAATATTCAGCGGACGCGCAAAATTCAAATCGCCTCGCGCCACTCGATAACGATTCCCATGGAAATACAAGTCTCCGGAAAGCACGTGAATATGCCCAAGCAGAATTGGATGCTGCCACGTGCCGCGAACGCGCAGATTTGCGTCCGCTTCCAGTTCCGCGTTCGGCCACTCCATTCGTGCGTCGGGCGTCGAAAGCGCCTCAATATCAAATTGAAGATTTTGTAGGAACCCGGAAGTTGCTACGCCATTGTCGCGCGAAGAAATCAGAGCTCCGGCCGTCTCCAGTCCGCCAGATAAATTTACACGCTCGATGCTCACCCGTCCGGAAAGCAACGCTGCATCCGGAGTTCCAGACAGTCGCAAGTTCCCAGCCAGTTGCCAGCTCATTCCTTCCGGATAGCGGATTCTCGTTCGGTCCGTTCTCGCCGTGATGTCGTAACGAATTGGCCGGTCGGCGTAGTTGACGCTTCCCGTCAGCGTCAGTGTGCCGCCGCCCGCTTCCGCCGTCAGGCTGTCGAACGACAGGCGCGTTGCGTCGAAAATCAGATCGCCTTTAATCGCGCTCAGTCCAGTCGGAAAATCCGCAACTCGCGCGGACGCATTATCAATGTGTATGCGCCCCGTGATGCGCGGCCGATCCAGCGTCCCTTCAAACGAAGCATTCACCTGGGCCGGTCCTCGTGCGTCCAGGTTCGGAACGAAACCGCTCAGCAGTCTCAAATCCAGCGCGCCGTTCAACTTCAATCCCACCGTGCGGCGTCCAACAAACCGCACGTTTCCTTCAATCTTGAAATTGGTCTCTTTTCCCTGAAATGTTGCCGGATCAATATTGATCTCTTCCGTTGACGCGCGGAAATGCAACGGTCCCGAATTATTCAATTGCACGTTCGAATAGTTGAAAGTCAGCTTCGAAAAGTTTGCGTCCATTACGATCGCTCCCGGCTGCCTCAAATTGCCGTCAAGCGCAATCTCCCCCTCTGCGTTTCCGTGTCCGCTGAAATGCCCCAGGTGTAGGTATGTCACCAGGAAAGGATCGAGATTGATATTGCGAATGGTCACTTTCCCACGCAGCGGATAGGGCTCCGCGAGCCCGAGTGTGTACCCGCCGGAAATACTTCCATCCGTCATCGCTGAGCTCAATTCCAACTTTGCTTCGCGACCGTCGGAAGTTAGTGTTCCGTCAAAACTTCCAATCGTCTCCTGCCCCACGCGCAGGTCCACGATGCGCATCGTTCCTTCACCCTGCAGGGTCCGCAATGGGCCGGACGCTTTCAGGCGAAATGTGATTTGCCCTCCCACCGGGAAGCGCGGATTTTGCAGTTTCTCAAAATTCTCCAGTGGCAGCCCTGCTCCCACCAGATCCAGAGAAACAGTCTCATCTGGAATTCGATAGGCAGCGCTACCGGTCACTACGCCCGCGTTGCCCTTTTCTTTTCCCGGCGCGAACAGACGTAGTTCTGCGTTTGAAATGCGCACTTCGTCCGGAACAGCGCTCAATTGGCCTCGCAACCGGTTGAATGAAACTCCATACGCTTTGCCATCCGCTAGATCAAACAGCCCGGTTATCGCTGGCTCTGCTCGTGTGCCATGTCCGTGAAACTGTCCCGTCAGCGTTCCGTCCACGGGATATTTGTTCTCGGAAAACTCCTGAAGACTTTCAACGGGGACTTTTTCAAAATTGACTTCAGCTGACCACTCGTTGTCGGGGCCAAATGTCCAGTGATCCAGATCCAGTCTGCCTTCCACATCAGCCTGCATCGCTCCCATCCGCGCGTGACCTTGCGTGATGGCCAATTCGGACGGCGAGTACGTTAAGTCCGCCTCCACGGAATCAAAATGCACAGTGTCGTACGCCATGTTCTCTCCGCGCGCATGCCCTGCTAGCGTTGGCTTGCCAAGTGGCCCGGTAAGCTTTCCCTCCCATCGCGCACTTCCACTGATCGCCGTCCTTGTTCCATCGGCATTTCGCCCGCGTATAGCTTCAATGAAGTCGGAGTACGCCTCCAACGCACCAGTTTCAAATTGTATGTTGAGGGTGGAATCCCTTTTCCCCAGCGTCCCAGCCGCATGAATTCTGTCAGTTCCCGTGTCGAATTCGGCGGTCTCCAGGGCTAGTAATCCCTGATCGTAACGGTAGCGAAACGTTGCACCGCCCGAGACGGGCACGTGGTTTGCTGCCACTTCGCTCGGCGAATCCAATTCCATCACTCCGGAAATTTCAAAATGTTCGAAAGGCCCCGTCCAGGTCTCCACAGTGTCCGCGGTCACCACCGAATCCCAATGCAGTTCATTTACAGGGAAGCTGCTGCGCTCCAACGAGGGAAGTACTTGAGCCAGTCGAACGTTTTGTATATGCGTTTTTGCCTGGAACTGCTGTCCGGCGGACTTCATCGTCACAATACCGCCGACCGACCCGCCAAATGCGTTCGCGAGAAAATCCGGCACTTGCAGCCCATTCTTGTCGAAGCGGTAATTTCCTCGAGCTGTCACTCCGGAATCGCGGAATCCTTCGTAGTTCAAATTAATTTCTGAGCCCGCGAAGCTCCCGTTTCCCTGTGCAACGCCCGCGGCAAACGTTCCCTCGCCTCGTACATCTACCTTTCCGGTTGGAGTCATCGGCGAGCGCAAAGTTTTTCGAAAATCGGCAAGCTCCAGCCACGCGCGGTAACGCAATTTCCAGTTTGGCTCGTTATAGTTTGTAAGTTCTGCTTGCAGGTCAACTTTCGATCGCCCGGCCCCGATCTGCGCTTGCTCAACGGTGAAGCCTTCCCGCCGCACCGTGAACTTGGTCGAAATGTCCACCGACACAGGGACGTATCGCATCGCCGCGACTTGCATTTCACGCCATTCGAGCGATCCCAAATAGATTGGCGTTCCTGAAGCTTCACCTGAATCCACAGCAAGCCGGAAGCGTGACCCTTGCACCGCCAGCGGAGTCTTCACGTCGTTGTAGAGAATCCAGCCATCGAGCAATTGCACTTGTTGCACGTGCAAATCGAAGAGCGTCTCGCGCAAGGGTTTGCCCGATTTCTTATCCGCCGATCCCGGCGCGGGAACATTCGTTGAGCCGTCCTTCTCAACGCGCACGTGCACTTGCGGCCGGGTCACTTTCAAATCATTCAGTGAAACTTTTCGCCCCCAGAAAGAATCAATCCTCAAACCCGCGTCAATCTCTTCCGCGCTAAAGAGCGGCGCCGTTCCGTTCGGTTCTTTCCCGTGAACGACCAATCCCTTAATCGTGGCTCGAAGCGAGAGCCACTTGATGGAAAGTGATTGCACTTCGGTGTGGCCGCCGGTCGTTGCATTTAGTCGTCTGATCAACACTCGCTTCAGGAACGGATTTCCCGCGCCACTTCCGAAAAAAATGATCACTCCAGCCACGATCAGCGTGAGCTTGATTCCAAGCACCCACGCCGTGCGGCGCAGCCATCTCCATTTTCGGCGCCGCGTTTCTTGCGTCATTTCGCGCCTTCGTCTGGGAATTTTGCGATGTGCAGCCGCCCTCTGCTTTCTTTTAGCCAACGGTCCGCCTGCTCGTTAATTCCGCGCTGAGTCAGCGCTTCCTGAATCAGATCCCGCGCCGCGTCGAGCGACGGCGGTTCTTGTCCTCGCGCCTTCGCTCTGGGTATCAACGCCTGATTGTAAAAATCCTGAATTGCTTGCTCATCCACCTGCACCGTTGGCCGGAACCGAGAATCGAGGTAGTTGCTCAAGTACGCCTGCGCCGTCACAATCTGGCGCAATTCCGCTTCGCTAATTCCCGCTTTTTCTCGCTGCGAGTCAAAATCCTCTTTCTTCGCAAACGATCGTTCCAGCCTCTGAATGCCACGATCGACGTCTGCTTTCACCGGCCCTGGAAAATGCGAAGCCTCCGCTTCCTTCCTTACAATCCATTGATCAATCAATCGGTCCAGAATCTGCACTTCGCTTTCGGCCTTCCCATCCACCAAAAGTTGGTAACGTGCAAGTTGCTCGACGTCGCTCTGCAAAATGATTTCTTCCTCCACTCGCGCAGCGATGCGATCCACCACCTGTTGTGCTAAAACGCTGCACGCACCACCCAGGCTCAGCCACAGCCACGGCAGAATCGCAAAACAAGCATGCTGTACTCGCCTTCGCATCAGAAAGACGACCCCAAACTGAAAAATATCTGGAAACGCGGCAGCTGCGCAGCCTTGTATCCCAGTGAGCCTACCGTGCACGTGGACGAGCTGCTCGGGCACGGAATTGCTTCGACAAAAAACGGCCGGTTAAATTGGTATCCCAGATCGATCCGGATCGGTCCCACTGGCGTCGCGTAACGCAAGCCAAGTCCGACGGTGTGCGCGAAATAGCTTAGTTCGTTCGAACAATTCGACAGACATTGCGGCGTTGCCGAATTGTCGAACGTCGGCTTCGGTAGTGAGGACCGGAACGAAATCCGGCTTGCCCGGCTATAAACGTTTCCTCCGTCGTAAAAAAGTGCTCCACCCAAACTTGTTCCGAAGTACGGCAGCCGCATGGGAAACCGGAACTCCTGATTCAATACGAGCATTGCTTGTCCGCCAACTGGGAATCCTGTAGTGTCGCGTGGCCCTGCCTGGTTCAACGCGAATCCACGCAGCGAAGTACCGCCCCCCGCGAAAAAGCGCTCCGGCAACGGAATCAGCTGCGGCAAATCCGTTCCCGTTGGGGCTGGAAAGGTCAATGAGACGGTATCTCGGTACGGATTCAGTACGCCAATTCGAATGGAGCGCGCAAAGCTGAACCTTCTCTTGATTGGGTAATACGAGGAATTCTGGTAGAGAAACCGCGTAAAGCTCGCGCTCGATCCAAGGTACGTATCCGCAATGCCAAAGTCCGCGCTGTTCAATGTACCTTTTGTCGCATCCGCCGGATTGTCGCGCGTGTCCCGAACCCAGGAAATTCCGAATTGCGAAACCAGCGTCGGCTGCTGAAATAGGGGAATTTGTTCAGGGAGGATCTTCAAATCCGAAACCAGCACTTTCCGAAAGCTATACCTGTAAAGAAGCGTTGTGCGCGGCGAGGCTTGCTCCGTCAATTGCAACGAACCCTCATACCGGGTTTCGTTAAACGTATTGATGTCCCGGGTCTTTTCGGCATAGGCAGTTGCCTGAAAACTGAATTTCGGATTCGCGAACGTATTCGGTGAGGAATAACCCAGCAAGGCGCGTCCTTGCAGGGTACTGCCTCGCAATTTCAACGACAGCGTATCAGCGCGTCCCGTCAGATTCAGTTTCGAAATCTCCAGAATCCCGCGCGGCGCCGCTTCCACTGCACCGCTAGTCGGGTCCGAAGAACTTGCCAGCCGCTGCACTTCAAATCCACCGCCATACGCGAGCGTGTAACGCTTTGCTTCTTCCACCAGCGCCACGACATCTTTGTTCGGATCCAATCCCGTTGGATTCTGCGCTGCCACGGTCACCCGATTAAAAATCCCCAGATTGTAAAGGCGCCTCTGCGTATCCACTACTTCGCCTTCGCGCAGCGGCGCATTTGGCTTGACCTGGATTTGTCTTCGAATCATTCCTGGTTTCGTGTGAACGTATCCGCTAACGAGAACATTTCTCACTCTCGTTTGGGGCCCTTCTTCGATGTGATATATGATCCGCACCTCTTTATGCTCTGTCGTTCCTTTCTTCTTCCCATTCTTTTCCAGAGCCATCAGCGGTTCCGCGGTCGCTTCGCCGCTTTTCGCCGGGACTTCTTCCACCGTCGGCCGCAGCGTCGCCTCCGGATAACCTTGGTTGTAATAAAGCGCCAGGATATTCGCGCGGTCGCTTCCCACGTTGACGTCCGAATACGGCTGCCCGGGCAAAGATCCCACAACACTTTGCAGCTCTTCGTCCTTGAACGCGTGGTTGCCTTCAATGTTCAACGAAGCCACCAGCGTTTGTATTCCTTCATTGATCACAAAACGGACGAATAGATCTCCTTCCTTTTCTTTGTAGTTGTCCTGAATGTCTGCATCCAGCTTCACGTCCAGAAAACCGTTCGATTTGTACAGCCCTTCCATGGATGCCCGGTCCGCTTCCACCAGCCGCCGGCTGAATTTTCCGCGCGAAGCAAATGCGCCCTGAAATATTTGCAACCGGCTTTTAAGCAGCTCTGTGTCGAAATACTTGTTGCCAGCGAACTCAATTCCAATCAATTTGTGCCGTGCTCCGCGTACCACCGTGTACTTAATGACTTCTTCCGTCCCCTGCCAACCTTTTCCTTTTTCCTTGACATCGCGCGTCGACGTTTCGTAATCGACAGTCGCGTCAAAATATCCCTGGCGTTCCAACCGCTCTCGCAAGTTTCTCCTGCCTTCTTCCAGCAGGTCCGTGTCCACCGCTCCTTCTTGATAAATCGGCAGTAATTTCTTGAGGTCCCCGCCCGAAAATTTCGCGCCTTCGACTTCTATTTTCACGCGCGGGCCTTCGGTCACATCCAGTGTCAACGGAACACTGTTTTTCGCCGCGTCATACTCTCCCCGCCGGACCGCCGCCCGTCCGCTCAAGTGCCCCTTCTTTGCTAGGAATTTTCGAATGTTTGCGGTCCCCTTTTGAATCTTCGCGTTCGTAATCGGCTTCCCCACTTTCATCTTTAGGCGGGCAGCGATTTGCTCGTTCGGATATTCCGTGTTGTTGGTCAGCTGCACGGTGGCAACGCGTGCTCTCGCTCCCGGTGTCACGCGCACAATCACGTCAATTTGGTGAGTTTCTGCGTGAATGGCCGTCTCCGCCGCCACTTTTGCTTGATACAAGCCTTCTTCCTGCAAAATGCCTTGCAACCGCTCGAGGGCGGCGTCCAATTTTTCCTTGCGGTACGCATCGCCGAGCTGAATCTGCATCGCCGCTGCAGCCGAAGCTTCGCTTGGCGGCTCGGTCAGCCCGCGTAAGATAACTTGATTGAAGTAAAGATTTTCCTTAACGACGAAATCCAGCCGTAGTCCGCCTTGTACGGGAGTCGTCACAGCGCGTAGATCTGAATAATCTCCGCTTTTGTAAAGCGCTCGTAGGCTGGCTGCCACTTGTCCGCGATCGGGCGGCTTCCCAGTATCAATCGGCAATTCTGCCGGAGCATCCTTCAAAAGTGTTCCGTCTTCCCGGACAATTCGCACGCGTACAACCACAGGCGTTACCGCCGTTTGATCCGATGCCTCCGAAGCTTTCGGAGCCGCGCTGTCCTGTTGTGCTGCGCAGCGCCACGCGGCTCCCCCGAAGAGGAACGCCGCAAGCGCTAGCCCCCTGCATCCATTCGCCCCAATCGCTCTCATGCACTCTATTCGCTCAGACGAAGCGTAGCACAGCAGCGTTGCCTCTCCTCGGCACTTTGGCGCTATCATAAATACGTAACTGCACAGTGCGGATGGAATCTCACCCCTTGAATTTGCACTTCAACAACCCGTCTTCCTCTGACCGTTACTCACGCCAAATCCTTTTCGCGGGCATCGGCGAAGAAGGCCAGCAACACCTTGCCGCTGCCAGCGCTGTCCTCGTAGGTTGCGGAGCCATTGGTGCCGCGACCGCCGCGCTTCTCGCGCGCGCAGGGGTCGGCCGTCTTCGCATTCTCGACCGCGATTTTGTCGAGCCCTCCAATCTTCAGCGCCAGTCGCTCTTCGATGAAAGCGACGCCCGCGACTCCCTGCCCAAAGCTGTTGCCGCCCGGCAAAAACTTCGCGCTATCAACTCCTCAATTTCCGTGGAAGGCATCGTCGCCGACCTTACGCCGCTCAATGCCGAGGAGTATCTTTCCGGCTTCGATCTCATCCTCGATGGTACCGACAACTTCGAAACGCGCTTCCTGATCAACGATTACGCCGTCAAAACCGGCCGCCCCTGGATTTACGCCGCCGCAGTAGGCAGTTACGGCGTTACGATGACGATTCGTCCCGGCTTCACTGCCTGTCTCGCCTGCCTGCTCGAAGGTGAGCGCGCCGCCGCCGGGGCTGAAGAAACCTGTGACACCATCGGGGTCCTCGGTCCAATTGTTCAATTAATTTCTTCACTTGAATCCGCGGAAGCCCTGAAGCTGCTCGCCGGAAAAGAAATCGCGCTTCATGGCCGCCTCATCTCCAGCGACGTTTGGTCCTGCCGCTTCCAATCCGTTGAAATTTCTCGTGCTCCGGATTGCCGTGCCTGTGCGCTCCGCGAATTTTCTTATCTGGAAGGAAATGCCCAACCGCACGTCACCATGTGTGGGCGTGACTCCGTACAAATTCACGAACGCTCCCGCTCACTCGACCTTGCAGCGCTGGGCGCACGGCTGGCCTCTGCCGTCGAATCCGTTCGTCACAATGAATTCCTGCTCCGTTTCCGCGTCTCGCCCTATGAAATGACGGTTTTCGCCGACGGCCGCGCCATCCTCAAAGGCTCAAAAGACCCTGCCGTCGCGCGTTCGCTCTACGCGCGTTTTATCGGCTCCTGAAGATAGTGGATTTGGAAAGAAAAGGAAGATTTACCGGAAAACACCGCTCCGCCCCACCGAACCGCGCATGGACGCGCGATCCAGATTCTCGCGCAGGTTCATCAGCGTCAAAAAAGTGCTCAAAATTCGTGCTTTTAAATCATCCGTCAGGGGCATTCCGCTCGTTGCCACCCGCGCCAGCCGCTCGCCGCTTTCCGTCAGGAACTTCATGATCTCTCGTAAGCGTTCGTGCGGCGCATTTCCCATTGCCGTTTCGCGGCGCATCTCCGCGCAACTTCCTTCAATGGAAAGAGTGTAATGCAGCACGCAGAGCTGTTGCTCTGCGAGCGCTGCTGGCGCTGAATTCTTACATCCCGTGATTTGGCAGCTGGTGGGCATAATCTGTATGCGTCTCTTAACGAGAGTAACACTCCTAGCTAACATCACCCGCCCCCGAAAATCCAGCACGCAACTCCGGCTTGGTGCGTATCCTGCACACTCCTCTACGCACTTTCATCTGGCTCCAGTGCCCTGAAACTTTTTGCAAAAAAGTTTGACATGCCCTGGAACATTATTGTATTTTTATACAGTCAAATGTATAATGTTGCTTTCATGAGCACAGGCAAAACATTTCGCCAAGGTCAAATCCTCCGACTTATCTCCGGAGAACGCATCGGAAGCCAGGACGACCTCCGCCGGCGCCTCGCGCAGCAGCGCCTCCGCGTGACCCAGGCCACACTTTCCCGGGACCTTCAGGAGCTCAAGCTCGTAAAGACTCGCGAAGGCTACAAGCAAGAGCCTGCTCTTGCGGAAGAGGCCACTCCTCTTCCACCGCTCGCCCGTGCGCTTCGTGAGTTCTTGCTTGACGTTCGTCCGGCTGAGAATCTTCTCGTTCTCAAAACGCCGCCCAGTGGCGCGCAGCCCCTCGCTGCCGCCGTGGATGCGTCGAAATTTCCGGAAATTGCTGGCACCATCGCGGGAGATGACACCGTTCTCATCATTACGTCGAACAAAAGAACTCGCGCTTCCCTCCAGCACAAGATCGAATCCTTGCTGAAATGAGCTCACCCGCACCCATTGCCGTGGTAGGTGTC
This sequence comes from Candidatus Sulfotelmatobacter sp., assembly GCA_035567915.1. Taxonomy (GTDB): domain Bacteria; phylum Acidobacteriota; class Terriglobia; order Acidiferrales; family UBA7541; genus Acidiferrum. The sequence goes on from DATMPA010000007.1 coordinate 29,417, forward strand.
TCCGGTTATACCGGTTTTGAATTGGCAAAGCTCTTACTCCGCCATCCTGCCGGTTCCGCCGCCACATTTTTCATGCGGGAAACCCAAGGCGCTCATTGCCTCTCCGAACTTTTTCCCCAATTGCGGGGTTGGGGTCGGGGCCCAGTACGTCAACTTTCCGTCGAAAATATTCTCACTACCGGAGCGAAGACGGCATTTTTCGCCACACCCCACGAAGCGTCCGCGGAGCTCGCCCCGCAACTTCTCAACGCGGGTCTCAAGGTGATTGATCTGAGCGGCGCCTTCCGTTTTCGCGATGCTGCCACATTTCAGTCCTGGTATAAACTGCCAGCACCTCACGCTGCCTGGCTGGATTCCGCCGTTTACGGCTTGCCCGAGTTCTATGAGAAGGAACTAGCCGCCGCGCAACTCGTCGCGAACCCCGGCTGCTATGCCACCAGCGTCATCCTCGCTTTGCGGCCCCTTGCTCTCGCTGGTTGGATCGATAGCGGTTCCAGCGTCGTTTGTGATTGCAAATCAGGAGCCACCGGAGCTGGGAAAGAACTTCGCCGGGATCTGCAGTTTTCAGAACTCGATGAGAATTTCAAGGCCTACAATCTCTTTTCACATCGCCACACGCCGGAAATTCTCGATCACACCGGCCTCCCGGAATCGCAGCTCATTTTCTCTACGCACCTTCTTCCGATCGCGCGCGGAATTCTTTCCACCATCTACGTCACGCTTTCCGAACCGCAGACGCCCGAAGCCGTCGAAGCGATCTATCGCAAAACCTACGCAGGCCGCCACATGGTGCGCATCTGGAAAGCTGGTACGCTTCCGGAAATTCAGCACGTCGCGCACACGAATTTTGCCGACCTCGGCTTCGTGCTCGATCGGTCCGGCCGCCGCCTGATCGTCATTTCTTGCCTGGACAATCTCGGCAAAGGTGCCGCTGGCCAGGCCGTTCAAAATTTCAATCACTTGCTGAAACTTGAGGAGAACACCGGACTGCAATGAGACTCGTCATTAAATTTGCCGGAGCATTACTGGAAAGCGACTCCGTCGTGCATGAACTCGCCGCACAGGTCGCTGCGCTTGCAAAGCAGGGTCATGAAATCCTAGTCGTTCACGGCGGTGGCCGCATCTTCACAGCCACGCTCAAGCGCCTCGGCATCGAAAGCAATTTCGTTTCTGGCCTTCGCGTCACAGATCGTGAAACGCGCGACGTTGCTGTCATGGTTTTCGCCGGGCTCCTGAACAAGCAGCTTTCCGCTGCCATCTCCGCCGCTGGCCAGCCTGCCATTGGAATTTCCGCGGCCGACTCTCAGGCATTTCGTGCCGAGCCGCTCGTCCACAATGAAGTGGCCGGAGGCCTCGGTTTTGTCGGCTATCTCACTGGCCTGAATAACTCGCTTCTCAAATCGCTGTGGCAAAGCAATCTCGTTCCTGTCGCCGCGTGTCTCGGACTCGGCCCCGACGACGAGCTTTACAACATCAATGCTGATCATATGGCCGCAGCGTGCGCCGAATATCTTGGCGCGGACCAACTCATTTATCTCACCGACGTAGCCGGTGTGCTCAGCGGCGAAAACGTTCTCTCTGCCATTGCGTGCGAAGAAATCGGGGCGCTCGTCCAAAGTCGCACCATTTCCGGCGGCATGGTTCTCAAGCTTGAAGCTGCCAAGCGCGCGATCGAAGGCGGCGTGAAAGGCGTTCACATCGTCGGTGGCACCGAACCTGGTGCTCTTCTTGCTGCGATGCGCACCGTTGAATCCAATTCCGCTGGACTCGATCCGGTTCCCGGAACGCGTATCTTGCGCGAGCCGCGCTCTGCCGCACTTTCCGCTGCATAACAAAATGAAGCGCGCCCCCAAAACCCGCAAGAATGTCACGCCCGCTGCTCTTGCGGATGCGGAGAAATTCCTTCTCCCCACCTACAAACGTCAGCCCCTTGTCTTCACGCATGGCCGCGGACCATATGTTTTCGATTCCACCGGAAAAAAATATCTCGACTTCCTCGGTGGCATCGCCGTCAACGGTCTTGGCCACGCACACCCCAGTATTGTGAAGGTGATTCGCCGCGAATCGGTTCGCGCCATTCATCTTTCCAATCTTTTTCACAATGAATTTCAGGGCCCGCTAGCAAAAAAACTCGCAGAAATCTCAGGCCTCGATCGCGTTTTCTTTTCCAATAGCGGTACAGAAGCCGTCGAAGGCGCCCTAAAACTTGCTCGACTCTACTCCCGCCCTGGCGATACGCTGCTTAACGCCCCCAATCCTAAACACCGCATCCTCGCCATCGAAAACTCATTTCACGGCCGCACGTTTGGCGCGCTCAGCATCACCGCAACTGAAAAGTACCGCTTGCCGTTTGCGCCGGTCGTTCCCGGCGTTGAATTCGTTCGTTTCAATGACGTCGCCGACCTCGAATCGAAATTCGACAAGAACGCCTGCGCTGTCATCCTCGAAACAATTCAAGGCGAAGGCGGCATTCATCCCGTCAGCGAAGCTTTCTGGAATCGCGCTCGCTCACTCACCGCGCAGCATGGCGCTCTACTCATCGCTGACGAAATTCAATGCGGACTCGGCCGTACAGGCCGCTATTTCGCTTACCAGAAATTTTCCGCGAAGCCGGATATCGTCGTGATCGCAAAGCCGCTTGCCGCCGGTTTGCCTCTCGGCGCAATCCTCACTTCCGAAGCCGTGGCTACGCGCGTCAGTCCGGGCGTTCATGGCACAACCTTCGGCGGCGGTCCCATGATCTGTGCTGTCGCTCTCGAATTTCTCAAAGTTCTCGAGACCAAGAAGATTCTCGCAAACGCTGCCGCCCGAGGCGCCGAACTCCGCGCTGGCCTCGAGAAGCTCGCGAAGAAATTTACCTTTATCAAAGAAGTTCGCGGCGAAGGCCTCATGGTTGGCGTCGAACTTTCCACCGACGGCGCTCCATTTGTCGCGGAAGCGATGAATCGCGGCTTGCTCATAAACTGCACGCACGACTATACGCTGCGCTTGCTTCCTGCATTCATTGTCACTTCAAAGCAAATACGCGAATTTCTCGGCATCTTCGAGGAAGTTTTGGGTCATGTTTTTAAATCTATTGCTGCGACGGAACCGGCGCGGCACGCGGCAAAGTCCGCAGCGAGGTAGAAAAAAAAATGGCGACAACCACACTGGCAGCGCCTGTCTTGGTCTCAAACGATCTGCTCACAGGAGCGGAGTGGAGGCCGACGCACGCGCGCGAGCTTCTCGCGATTAGCGCGGACATCAAGGCGAATCCTGCGAACTATGCGGATACGCTGCGCGGCAAATTCATCGCGCTGATGTTTGAAAAGCCATCGCTCCGCACCCGTGTCACGTTCGAAGTCGGCATTCAAAGTATGGGCGGCCACGTCGTTTTTCTCGATCACACGCAGGCGCGCCTCGGCGAACGCGAATCTATCGCGGATGTCGCGCGCAACCTCGAACGGTGGGTACACGGCATCGTCGCCCGCGTTTACGAACAGCGCGTCCTCGAAGAGATGGCTGCCAGCGCGGAAATCCCTGTTGTCAACGCGCTCTCGGATAAATTTCATCCATGCCAGGCGCTCGCGGATTTCTTCACGCTAGAAGAAAAATTCGGTGTCCTAAAGGGGTTGAAACTTGCCTACGTCGGCGACGGTAATAACGTTTGCCATTCCTTGCTTTATCTCGCTGCGCGACTCGGAGTGAATCTCCGTGTTGCGACTCCGGATAACTACGCGCCCGATGCCGATGTTGTCGCCGATTCCAAGCGCGTCGCAAAGGAAACGAAAGCGAAAATAGAACTTTTCACCGACCCGCGCGAAGCCGTCGAAGACGTCCAAGCGGTTTATACCGATTCCTGGACGAGCATGGGCTTTGAAGCCGAAGAGAAAGTCCGCAGCGAAGTCTTCAAGCCGTATCAGGTCAATCGCAAGCTGATGGCGCTTGCCGGACGCGACTCTGTTTTCATGCATTGCCTGCCCGCGCACCGCGGCTATGAAGTCACGCCGGAAATCCTCGATGGCTCGCGCTCCGTGGTGCTCGATCAGTCGGAAAATCGCATGTACGTTCAAAAGGCGATTCTGCATACGCTTTATCGCGAAAGCTGAAATACTGAAGAAACATTTGTTGTCCTAAGCTAGGAATATCTTCAAACGCGAAAGAGGAATTGTGAATAGAACTGCTCCAAAACCGAAAAAAGTCGTGCTCGCCTATTCCGGCGGGCTTGATACCTCCATCATCATTCCTTGGCTCAAGGAAAATTATGGCTGTGAAGTGATCGCTATGATCGGCGACGTCGGCCAACAGGAAGACCTCCAGGCCGCATATAAGAAAGCGCTTGCCACTGGCGCATCTTCCGCATCCATCGAAGACCTGCGCGAAGAATTTGTCCGCGACTTCATCTGGCCGACTCTGCGCGCCGGCGCCGTCTATGAACACACATATTTGCTCGGTACTTCGATGGCCCGGCCCGTCATTGCAAAACGCCAGGCCGAAATCGCTCTGAAACTCGGCGCGGATGGTCTCGCCCACGGTTGTACGGGCAAGGGCAATGACCAAGTCCGTTTCGAGCTCGCCTACAAAGCGATTGCGCCGAACGTGCAAATCATCGCACCGTGGCGCGAGTGGGATATTGATTCGCGCGAAGACGCCATCGCCTACGCTGAAAAACACAACGTCCCCATCGAGCAGAGCAAGAAAAATATCTACAGCCGGGACCGTAACATCTGGCACCTCAGCCACGAAGGTGGCGAACTCGAAGATCCCGCTAACGCCCCGAGCGAAGCCATGTGGCAGTGGACTGTCTCGCCAGAAAAGGCCCCCGACAAAGCCGAAGAAGTCGAAATAGGATTCGAGTCCGGCACTCCGGTTTCCGTCAACGGCGCGAAACTCGGTCCCGTGGATTTGCTCAACACCCTGAACGAAATCGCCGCGCGCCACGGCGTTGGCCGTACCGACCTCGTCGAAAACCGTCTCGTCGGCATGAAGTCCCGCGGTGCCTACGAAACTCCCGGCGGCACGCTCCTCGTCACTGCGCATCGCGAACTCGAACGCCTTACCGTGGACCGCGAAACCGCGCACCTGCAGCAGAGTCTCTCCGTGCGTTACGCCGAACTCGTTTACAACGGCGTCTGGTTTTCCACGCAACGGCAAGCGCTCGACGGCTTCTTCAACGTTTCGCAGGAGCGCGTCACTGGCTCCGTCGGCCTGAAACTCTGGAAGGGCTCGCTCAACGTCACAAGTCGTAAGTCGCCTTTCTCGCTCTATCGCGCTGACCTGGCCAGTTTCACTATGGGCCGCTACAACCCCAAGGACGCCGAAGGCTTCATCAATCTCTTCGCGCTTCCGGTTACCGTACGCCCGAAAGCAAAAGCCGAAGGTAACTCCTGAGAGCTGTCATTCGCAAAGCGCTGTCATCCTGAGGGGCGCGCAGTTTGCGCCCCGAAGGATCTCAGCGCAAGCACCGGCAACCAAAAGAGACACGCAGCATGACCGAACGCAAAGACGACAGACTCTGGGGCGGCCGCTTCGAACGCGCACCGAACGCGCGATTCGACGCGTTTCAGCGCTCCTTTGCGTTCGATCGCCGCTTGCTGCCCTACGAAATTGCAGTGGATCGTGCGTGGGCCAAAGCGCTAGAACCCATCGGCATTTTCACCGCAACCGAGGTAAGACAAACCCTCGCCGCTCTAGACAAAATTGAAGAGCGCGCGAAAAACGATTCCGCCTGGCTCGAAAAAACCGGTGCCGACGCCGAAGACGTCCATCACTTCGTAGAAAAAGCGCTCGTCGAAGAACTAGGGCCTCTCGGCTGGAAACTCCACACCGGCCGCAGCCGCAACGAACTCGTCGCCACTGATTTCCGTCTCTTCGTCATCGATGCATCACATGAAATGCAAACAGCTGTCCGCCTGACAATGGAAAGTCTCTGCGTTCAGGCGGAATCTTCTCTTGAAGTTCCTATGGCTGGGATGACCCACATGCAACACGCTCAGCCGATTTTGCTCTCCCATTTCTTACTCGCACATGCCGAAGCATTTTTACGCGACGTCCGGAAGTTGAGACTCGCTGCGGAAGGTGCGAATGTTTGTCCGATGGGATCCGGGGCGCTAGCCGGCAATTCTTTGGGAATCGATCGTCGTGCAATCGCCAAAGAATTGGGTTTCACCCGCATTACCGCGAACAGCCTGGATGCAGTGAGTGACCGCGATTTTGCTCTCGACTATCTGTTCGCGCTTGCTGGCATTTCTACTCATCTGTCCCGGTTGGCTGAAGATTTCGTGATTTTTGCTTCGCAGGAGTTTTCCTACCTTATACTCCCGGACGAGTTTTCTACGGGCAGCAGTCTGATGCCGCAGAAGAAGAATCCTGATTGCTGGGAACTAATCCGAGGTAAGAGCGGTCGCGTCAATGCTGCCCTTATAGGGTTGTTGACGACCCTTAAAGGTTTGCCGACGAGTTACCAGCGCGACTTGCAAGAAGACAAAGAAGCTCTTTTTAATGCACACGATCAAGTTGCAGAGATGGTTCTGGTCGCTTCGGGTGCTCTCTTTGCAACGAGATTCAATGAAGACAAGTTGCACGCCGCAGCATCGAATCCAGCGCTTCTCGCGACGGAAGCAGCGGATTACCTCGTCCGTCGCGGGATTCCATTTCGCCAGGCCCATGACATTGTCGGAAGAGTTCTGAAGGAAGCTGAGCGCCAGAAAATTTTGTGGACGGAACTACCGCTCTCCGAATTAAAAAAGTTCTCGCCCGCATTTGCAGATGACATTCGGGAATCTTTGACTCTAAGCGCAGCGCTTGCCGCTAAGAATGTTCCCGGTGGAACTTCTCCCGCTGCCGTCCGCAGGGCGCTTGCGGAGTTTGACCAGCGGGATTGGGGCGATGAAATCGTGAGCGGGATCGTGCTTTGATGACGCAAGCTCCCACCGAAGCCGCGCTTCCCAAAGGATTCCGCTTCGCCGCCACCGCCTGCGGCCTGAAAAAAACGGGCGCGCTCGATCTCGCGATTCTCTCCAGCGACGTCCCGGCCTCTGCTGCCGCCGTCTTCACTCAAAATCTCGTCGTGGCTGCTCCGGTCACTCTCTCCAAGAAACACTTGGTGGAATCAAAGGGCCACATGCGTGCCGTGGTTGTGAACGCTGGCAACGCGAATTGCGCGACGGGCACCCAAGGCGATCTTGCTTCTCTCCGCACGGTGGAAGAGACCTCGCGGCGACTGAGCCTCGCGCCCCGGGAAATCTTCGTTTGTTCCACGGGCGTAATCGGCGTGCAACTTCCTGTTGAAAAAATTCTGCGTGCCCTTCCGATGCTGGCGCGGAATCGCCGACCTTCGGCCCGCTCCTTCGTCGAACTCTCTCTAGCAATTTGCACCACGGACACGCGCCCTAAAACGACTTCCGCATCCTTCCGCATGGGCGGCAAGCGAATTCACCTGATCGGCTGTGCCAAAGGCGCCGGCATGATCCACCCGAACATGGCTACAACGCTCGCGTTCGTCGCGACCGACGCAAACATTCCCCCTTCCCTTTTGCAGCGCACCCTGCGTGACGTGACGTCGCGCACGTTCAACGCCATCAGCGTGGACGGCGACACTTCCACGAACGACACTCTGCTCGTCCTTGCAAACGGCGCGGGGGGAGCGCCTGCAATTGCCAACGGTAGCAAAGCTCACCGCCAGTTCACGGCCGCACTCGAAAGCGTTTGCGGCTCGCTCGCGCAACAAATCGTCGCGGACGGCGAAGGCGCGCAGCGTGTCATTGAAATAGAAGTCCGTGGTGCAAAAACGGAAGCGTCAGCCAAACGCGTCGCCGAAACAATCGCTACATCGCCCCTCGTGAAAACCGCTTTTGCGGGTGCTGATCCCAACTGGGGCCGCATTTTCGCGGCCGCTGGCCGCTCCGGTGTCAATTTCGATCCTTCCCTCGTGGAAATCACCATGGCTGGAATCAAGGTCCTCAGGCGCGGCCAGCCGCTCGATTTTAACGAACGCGCCGCAAGCAACAAGTTGCTGGCAGAAAGAGTTCCCATCGTCGTGAACCTCCACGCAGGCAAAGCCGTTGCGCGCTACTGGACCTGCGACTTCACTGCCGAATACGTCCGCATCAATGCCTCCTACCGAACCTAAGCGTAAGCCGGTGCAAATTCCGCTGCCTTGCGCGTAAACTCTCATCCGTCGTAGCGGAGCCACGCAAAATGAGCAATCGTCTTGAGGGAAGAGTCATCGTCGTTACAGGCGCGGCGCAAGGGATTGGCTTCGGTTGCGCACGCCTCGCCGCCGCGGAAGGCGCGTTCGTCGTGCTTGGCGACATTCAAAGGGAGCGCGGCGAAGAAGCCGCAGCGGCCATTCGAAAAGAAGGAAGTCAGGCGATTTTTTGTCACGCAGACTTAACGGACGAAGCTCAATGCAATGCGCTCGTGGAAGCAGCCATCAAGAACTTCGGCGCACTCAATGGCTTGGTAAATAACGCAGGCTGGTTTCCACGCGCACGTCTGGAAGAAACCACCACCGAGCTCTGGGAAAAAGTGCTGCAAGTAAATCTTCGAAGCGCATTTTACGTGACCAAGCACGCCACTCCGCATATGCGAAATGCCAAAGGCGGCAGCATCGTCAACATGGGCTCCGTCTGTGGAATTCAGGGCCTGCCAAATTTGGTGGCGTACGCCGCCGCGAAAGGTGGAATGCTCTCTATGACCAGAACGCTCGCCGGCGCTCTTGCCGTAGATCGCATCCGCGTCAACTACATCATTCCCGGATGGATCGCAACGGAAGGCGAGCTGACAATCCAAAAAGGAGAAGGCCGCAACGCAGCTGACCTCGAAAAGGAAGGGAAAAAGCTGCCGCTTGGACGAATGCAAACCGTACAGGACGCAGCCTACGCGGCCGTCTATCTGCTAAGCGACGAATCCACGCAAGTCACTGGAGCAGTTCTCAACGTAGACGCCGGCGGCTCCGTTCTTCCGATTCAAGCAGGCACATACCCAGGATAGTTGATTTTGAGCGTAAGCCTGGACACGGACGAACCAGCGTGGAAAGAGTTCATCGGCAAGCACGAAATGAGCTGGCCGCAATACCGCGACGGCGAATTCACTCCGGCCATCGCAAAAATGTTCGGAGTAAGGGCGATCCCGCACACGTTCACGATTGACGCAGACGGAGTGTTGCAGGAGGAGCACATCGGCGATGCTTCGATCGAAGGCAAGCTCAAAAAACTAATCGCCCGCGCGCACGAATTGCAGGCGGCGCAGGTTCCGCAGAAGTAGAGGAGCGAGTCTCCCAAGCGGCGCGCAATCGCGAACGCATCTTTTACTCCCACTTCCAATCAGCAAATTGCTGGCGCAATTCACTCTTCCTGAACTTGCCCACACTCGTCCGCGGAATCGCCTCAACAAAAACAATCGCATCCGGCAATTGCCACTTCGCAAAGCAAGCGGCAAGAAATTGGCGCAATTCCTCAGGAGTCGCTGCACAACCTTCCTTCAGCACAACCGCGGCCAGTGGCCGCTCTTGCCACTTCGGATGAGGAATGCCGACGACGCATGCTTCTTTCACCGCCGGATGCCCCATCAAACAATTTTCCAAATCCACCGAGCTGATCCACTCGCCGCCGGACTTTACTAGGTCTTTCGCGCGATCCACGATTCTTACGTAGCCTTCTTCATCAATCGTCGCCACGTCGCCCGTGCGAAACCATCCATCGGAAGTCCAGCGATGCGCCTGGTCTGGCGAATTGTGATAGTGCGCGGCAACCCATGGCCCGCGTACTTCGAGCTCGCCAGGAGTCGCGCCATCCCAGGGCGATTCAGTTCCCTCGGGAACGGCCGCTCCGGGAGCGGAATCCTCTCGGCGCATCACTCGTAACTCAACCAGCGGCCCGGGCCATCCTTGTTTGGCACGCACTTCATATTGTTTTTCTTTCGGCCAGGCAAGCATGTGTTGCTTCAGCAATCCAATCGTGGCGAGCGGCGTCGTCTCCGTCATTCCCCACAAATGCAGTAGATTTAGACCGAATCGGTCGAGGCCTCGGATCAAATGTTCCGGCGGCGCTGTGCCCCCGCACGCAATTCGCACTGGCCACGAAAATTTCCATCGGCCGGGATTCGCTTCAAGTGCCTGCAACACGCTGATCCAAACCGTGGGCACTCCGCAAGCTAGCGTCACCCGCTCTTGAACCATCAGGTCTAGCACGCTTTCCGCGTCCACATTAGGCCCGGGAAGAACCAAGCGAGCACCCACCATCACACACGTATACGGCAGCCCCCACGCGTTGGCGTGAAACATCGGAGCGATGGGCATCACAGTGTCCCGCTGGCTGATGCCGAACGAATCCGTCATGGCTTCCGCCATCGAGTGAAGGACCAGTGCCCGGTGTGAATAGATCACGCCTTTTGAAAAACCCGTTGTGCCGGACGTAAAGCACATTGCCGCGCCGTCGTTCTCGTCAATCTCCGGATAGGTGAACTCTTCCGGAGCGGAAGCGAGCAACTCTTCGTAATTGAGAAAATCCGCGGGCATCGTGCCGCACCCGTAGGGAACAACAATAATTTTCTCGAATGGAACTTCCGAACGAAATTTTTCCAGCACCGGCAGGAGAACATCATCCACGAGCAGAAACCGGTCTCCCGCATGCCTCGCGATCGCTGCGATTTCCTGTGGATGCAAACGCAAATTCAGCGTGTGCAGAATCCCGCCCGCACAGGAAACACCGAAAAAAGCATCCAGGTGGCCGGAGTGATTCCACATCATCGAACCAACGCGATCACCGCGTTGTAATCCGAGCTGCGTTAGAGCCGCGGCAAGACCGCGGGCACGGCGACAAAAATCGCCGTATGTCCCGCGCACAAGAGAACGGTCCGGTCTGAGGGAAACAATCTCTACGCGTGAAAAAAGCTTGCCGTTACGCTCCAGAATGTGGGGCAGCGTCAACGGAAAATCCATCATCGTGCCGCGCATGGAGACCTCGGTGGTCAAAACTTTGTGCGCATCCTAACACCAAAGCGGAAGCCCTGCACTGCGCCAAGAACCGCTTCATTCGCCGCCCCTAGCGCGGACAATTTTCATTGCAAAACCCGTCAATTTCCGAGACCATGCAACTGACCGCTGAAGGTAAGGTCCGCACCCGCGGTGCATCGGTATCCCGACTGCCCGAGATGAAAGGCTGTTTCTTCAGCGCGCTCCGCGACTCGCAAGTGGGTTCCGGGCAGAAGGAGTCCGTAAGTGAAGAAGCTCTATGTAGGTAATCTTCCGTTTTCCGCGACGGAGGATACCCTGCACGAATTTTTCGCGCAGGCAGGTGTAAATCCCTCGGCAGTGAATCTGATTCGCGACCGCTTTACGGGACAATCCCGCGGATTCGCCTTCGTTGAAATCGGCAACGACGAAGAAGCGGATCGCGCTGTGAATTCCTTAAACGGTCAGAATTTCGGCGGACGCAACCTGGTGGTCAACGAGGCGCGGCCGCAGACAGAGCGCAGCGGTGGTGGCGGAGGTCGCGGCGGTGGTGGCGGTGGCTACGGCGGTGGGCGCGGCGGTCATGGCGGCGGGCGCGGCGGAGGCCGAGGTGGAGACCGTGGCGGCGGCGATCGCGGCGGCGATCGAGGCGACCGCGGGAATCGCTGGTAGTAAGACCTTCCTGAGATAGAAGCGGCGACCCGCTCTGCGTCGCCGAGAATTATCCCTTCGAAAGGTGTTGCGCTCTAGGTCTGCGTCTGGCTTCCTGCCGTTCCACCATGCCTTGGCTGTACCGGAATCTTTCCAGTGATGTCGTGCGCAATCCGCGTTCTACAAGTTCCCTGACGTCACACTGCGCCTCACCGTAGTCGAGCTCTTCGCTCGATGCAAAAAGCGCCGGCGATTTTGGCTGAAACAGAGGACAACAATCGTGAAAACGTTCCGCGGAAATCTCGTGCGTCCCGATCTTTGTGGCGAGATCCTGAATCTCCAGCTTGTCGTCGCCAACCAGCGGTCGGTAAAGTGGTAAGCGTGCAATCGACCCCACAGCTTGCAGATTTTGCAGAGTTTGTGAAGCAACTTGCCCCAGGCTGTCTCCCGTAATGAGTCCTTTCGATTTTTCCCGCAGCGCAAGCCTCTCCGCAATTCGCAGCATCAATCGGCGATAGAGCAAGGTGCGGAGCGCTTCGTCCGCGCGAGCGACAATCTCCCGTTGCAGCGGCTCGAACGGAACCAGATAGAGCTTCGCCGTCCCCTGCCAAGGCACAAGTTTTTCCACGAGCCGACGCGCCACATGAATCGAAGACTCGCCCGGTTCCGCACCTCCTCCCCAGAAATGTACGAAGCTCAAATGAGCCCCGCGCTTCATCATTTTGTAAGCTGCCACCGCCGAATCGAATCCGCCGCTGAGCAGGCAGGTCAGGCGTCCCGCTGTATTCGGCGGCAATCCGCCTGGCCCGGCAATGCGCCGCGCATAAACTAGAATCGGCCCCCGCGTCACTTCAATGCGGCATGTAAGTTCTGGATTTTTTAGATCCACGCGAACATTCCGCCCGGCCTCCGCCAGCTTGTCGAAAAGCGCCCCGCCAACTTCGCGTTCCAGAAACATCGCGTTGTGCGGAAAACGTTTGTCGCTTCGTTTCGCGCGCACGGCAAACGTCGAAAAGGACTCTGTGCGAATTTCTTCCCACGCCGTTTCGCAGAGGCGGGGAAGAACTGCCGCCGATTCTTTTTGGCTCCAATCAACGCGCCGCGCCACCGCCAGATGCGAAATTCCAAAAACAAGCTGCAACCGCCGCAAAGCAATTTCCGTCTGTTCAGCGTTTTCCAGTTCGATCAAATAGCGATCGCCGGGTTGCGTGATGCGAACAACGGAAATTCCTTCGAGCGCGCGCATCATGGCGCGCCGAAGCTGGTGCAAAAAGAATAGCCGGTTCCCCAGCTTCAGCCAAAGCTCGTGATAGTGAACGACAATGTGTGCGGACGGGTGCATTTTCGCTTGGCGCGTTACGCGAACTTGCGTAGTATAGCGCCAACTTTAGCGGCGAGCCGCCTGCCCTGCTTGTCCCGAGCGCGAGCGAGGGAAGCGGCGCCAAAAGGCGACCAGCTCCGGGGCTTGTGTACCCTGCTCGTCCGCGGTCATAAGGTGCTATCTGCGCCGGCCCACCCACGGCGCAACAATCACCCCCGTAACGTGTTTGAAACAGTAGGCGAGGAAAATGTACTGTCGCGGGAGATGTGTCGTATCTTCTCCGCGTGACGTTTGCTTTCGCCGCGCTTTCGCGGTGGACGCCCAAATGCTCTGTGAACCTTTTTGACACCCGGAGCATCCAACGTCGGTAGAAGGCACGTAATAAGAAGTAGGGATTCACAGAGATTCACAGCATGACCACTTGGCAAAAACGCGATTGGCAGCAGTTCTACGAGATAGCGCGCCGCCCCTGGCGCCGTCATCGTCCGCCCCGCCCAGTCTATCCGACAGGTCTAAACCGCGTTCTGCCCGCGCAGGGCTTCAGCCTCTCCGAACTCGATGACGCCGGCGTGGATCTCGAACAAGCCGAGCTGCTCGGCCTCCCCGTGGACGCTGGCCGCATCGGTGTCTACGGCCCCAACGTAACGGTCCTTCGCGACTTCGTCCGCTCCTCCCGTAGCCCGCTCTAGCCTCAACTTATCTTGATTCCCAATGTGGAACAGGGGGATTTCCAACGGGGCGCTAATGTCTTCGCATCCGAGCATGTCGTTTGTATCCAAGCCTCGCCCGGCGTAAAATCAATGATTCAGAGTGACCTCGTGGCCTCCCCTTTTAACATCATCTCGAACCCGCAACCGCCCCCGGTACCGTCGCCGGAATCTCATCCGCGGCCGGATTGGCTGCGCGTCAAATTCTTTGGCGGCCCGCGCTATCAGGACCTGAAGCGCACTATGCGCACGCTGGACCTGCACACCGTCTGCGAAAGCGCCCGCTGCCCCAACATGGGCGAATGCTGGGAGCACGGCACCGCCACTTTCATGATCCTTGGCGACATCTGCACCCGCGCCTGCGGATTCTGCGCCGTCCCCTCCGGCAAGCCCGTCGGCCCTCCCGATGAAGAAGAGCCATTCCGCGTCGCAGAAGCCGTCGCCCGCATGGGCTTGCGCTACGCCGTGGTCACCAGCGTCAATCGCGATGACCAGCCCGACGGCGGCTCCGCCATCTTCGCGCGCACCATCACCGAAATTCGCAACCGCGTCCCCGGCTGCAAAGTAGAAGTATTGATCCCCGATTTTCGCGGAAACTGGGACGCTCTGAACGCGGTTCTCGCGGTCAAGCCGGACGTGCTCAACCACAACACCGAAACCGTGCCGCGCCTCTACCGCCAGGTCCGCAAAGGCGCGGTCTACGAGCGCTCACTCGAACTTTTGAAGCGCGCCAAGCAAACGCATCCCGACGTTCCGACAAAAACCGGATTGATGCTCGGCCTCGGCGAAGAAAAATCCGAAGTCCTCTCCACGATGCACGAACTCGCCGACCAAGGCACCGACATCCTGACGCTCGGACAATACCTACAGCCGACACGCGAGCATTTGCCCATCGTGCGCTACGTCCATCCCGACGAATTCAAGGAATACAAAGTTGCCGGCGAGCGCATGGGTTTCAAACACGTCGAATCCGGCCCGCTGGTTCGCTCTTCCTACCACGCATTCGACCAGGCCGAATCCGCCATCAAATAAAAGGAGTTTTTAGAAAAAATCGTGAGCCTAGTGCGGCGCCGCCGTGGACCAATCGGTAAAAGGAACGGCTCTCCCACCGCGCACGACAGTCGGAATCACATGCTCAAAACCCTTGTGATCGCGCGGAGAATATTCGAGCTTCAGTTGCGGACCGAGGCCGATGTCGAAGTCGTGCATAGATTCGATTCCTCGTATGAGCCCGTCGCGCGTAAGTTCTTTGCCAGCGCGCTTTAGGCCTTCTACGAGGACCATCGCATCCACGAAGCCTTCCAAGCTCACAAAATTCGGCGGTTCCGATGGCGCATATTTCGTCATCGTTCTGCGATAGAGTGCAACCGTTTTCAGGTCAGTCAAATAATACGGCGGCACGACCTGCGTGATGACCATGCCTTCCGCATCCGTACCTGCCTGTTTTATCAGATCATCCGTGCCGACAAACGAGACAGTCACAAACAGAGGCGACCAGCCCTTGCCATGTGCAAGCTTCACGATGGGCGCGACCGTATTCGCGGGGCCCACGATGACCACGGCGTTAGGATCGGCGGCGCGAACTGTTTGAATCGCGCTTTCTGCCTGCGAAGTCTGGCGCGGATAAGAACCGATTGCTACTGGCTGCGCCTGATGCTCCTTGAGCGCAGCCTTCACGCCGTCCAGAACCGCCGCCCCAAAGGCATCATCCGGATAAATTACGCCGATTTTCTTGTAGCCCAGAGTCTTCCACATCCCGTCAATTTGCTCTTTGGTTTCGTCTGCGTAACCCGCGCGAACGTTAATTACCCAATGACGAAACGGCGTGTAAAGGACCTGGGCGCCGGTAAATAATCCGACGAGTGGAATCTTGTTTGTTTCCGCCAGCGGCACGTATTTGACCGCAGTAGGTGTCCCAACGAAGAACCCAAGCGCGAACACACCTTGCTTCTGCAGCCGATTGAAACAATCTTCGGCCTTTGTCGGGTCGTAACTATCGTCGTAGGAGATCAGTCTTAGTTTCCGGCCGTGAACGCCGCCCTGTTCGTTGATCGATTCGAAGTAGGCGCGTGCGCCGGCCACAGTTTGCGTCCCAAGGAATTGCGACGGTCCCTCGAGCGCGGAACAAGATCCAATTGTGATTTCCTTATCCGATACACCAGGCGGATTTTGCGCGGAAAGCGGACGCGAGGAAATAGGCAGAACAAAAATGCTAACCAAGGCCGCGAGGGAGAGCCGCAGCACGTATTTCATTTTTTTCTCCAGAACTTCAGCGATGCACCGGGAAGTGAGAGGGCCTATTAGTCCTTTATGCGGCGGACCGCGCTGCAATGTCAATCATGAGGGCACAACTTAGCGGGTGGGAATTATTATAGAGAGAGGTTAGTACCTGTGTAATTACGATTTGGCTTTGGATCCAAAGACCGTCAAACCAACGCCCGTAACAAAAAGAAGGATCGACAACGCGAGAGGAACCTCAACAATCCTTTCGTGAGTAACATTTGCTTGCATGGGGCCGATCTTCGCAACTTCTTCTGTCTTGTTGTAGGTGAAGCGGGGATGAATGATGCCGATGACGCCTGCGGCCATCAGGATGACGCCGAGAACCAGAACGACTCGCTTCATGGGCTGAAACCCTATCATAGGTTGGACGGGAAGAGGGAGTGCCAGGCAAGGAGCCCACTGAAATGAAAAGCCCCCGCACCTTTGCAGGTACAGGGGGCATCCCTTTCGAAGTGAACGAAACTTACGAACGAGCGGCGGCGGCAGCAGCAGCCTTCTTGGCAGCTTTCGCGGCGGTGGAAGCCTTGCGGCGACGCTTGGTCTTGGGCGGTACGGCAGGCGCTTCGCCGATCAATTCGGCGGTCATGATGCTCGTGACAAACAGCTTCGGGCCGTGATCGTCAAAATCAACCGCGGTACGTTCCTGGTCGGACGAGGTCACGATTCCGAGTCCATACACTTCGTGCTTGATGGTCTGACCTTCCTGCATTGTTTGCACCGTATCCTCCTTGGCCGCTCGTTAAAGAAAATTTGTGTTTCGAATGAAACTCAGAGTTAGAGGCTCGAAGGGATCGAGCCTCCGTTGCGAATCTTAGAGAGCTGTAACGTTTTCCGCCTGCAAGCCCTTGGGACCCTTTTTCACTTCAAACTCGACCGCCTGGCCTTCATTCAGGGACTTATAGCCTTCCATCGTGATAGCAGAGAAGTGTACGAACACATCTTCTCCCGTTTGGCGTTGGATAAAACCGAAGCCCTTTGACGCATTGAACCACTTAACTGTTCCTTGTTCCTTCACTTCGAACCCTCTTGTGTGACACCGGTAGAGCCGGGCCAGCTTTGAATTGCTTTGTTTCTCTTGCTCCGTGCTCCGGGTTCCGTCAACTGGCAGTTAGCGTTCGCGGAAGGCTACGTGATTCCTCTTGCCTGCAAAAACCGATCAAAAGGTGTTCAAGAGCAACAAATGCTGGAACTTATAGTAACACGGGAGGGCGAGAAAGTCCACGTGCAGTTTTGGGGAAGAATCATATTAAATATAATAAAACAAACGAGTTAAGTGGAAGCCAGCCCAGGAGCTGCTATTCCAGCGCATCTGGATGGAGGCTGCCGCCCTGCCCACCGGAGGCCTTTTTTTCCCAGTACTTCTTCACCCAAGCTTCCCAACTCTTCCCGGCGGCCGGGTCCCGCCCCGAGAAAACGAGAGCAGCAATGTCGGAGTAGGCAATTTTTTGGCGGCTGGTGGAATCCTTCGGCAAAATCCGGATGAATGAAGTACTTAGATTGGCTCCGGTCACGCGGTCGAAGATGTAGCCTTCCAGTTTGTTGCCGTCTTTCTTGGTCAAGGTGACGTCGCCGCGATAATCAAAGGCTTTTTCGAGCGCTCCCCGCAATTCCTCTTCCGTCGCGAGTTCAGGAATCCAGCCTTCGACACTTTCTCGCGTTCTTCCCGGCGCGACCTCAAGCTTATCGGGATCGAATTTGTCAGCGCCCGGTTCTACGTGGGGGTCCATGTGAGTCGGGATGCTCATGCGCGCGTTTCCTCGAGTTGCGATTTGGAGGATTCAATCTGCACAAGGGGATTGAACGCGTGTACTGGCTGTACCGGTTCGTTCAAGAGTGTAGCTGCATCCGGGTCTGCGTATGTCCCGCCAAACATCGCCTTAATCGTCTGCCACATGCCGCCGATGCCGCTAAACGTGTGGTCCACTGCGGACGCTTCATAGCCCGAATGCACCATGCAGTTGGCGCACTTGGGATTGCCGGATTCGGTGCCGTAATTCTGCCATTCCGTTGAATCAAGTAATTCCTGGAAGGTGTCGGCGTAGCCGTCCTGCAACAGGTAGCACGGCTTCTGCCAGCCGAATAGGTTGTAGGTGGGCATGCCCCATGGCGTGCAGGCGTAGTTGCGTTTGCCCATCAGCATTTCCAAAAAGAGCGGAGACTGATTGAAACGCCAAGACTTCTTCCGGTTCGCCAAAATTGCACGGAACAGGCGGCGTGTGCGCGCCTTGCCCAGAAAGTGCTTCTGGTCAGGCGCCTTCTCATACGAGTAGCCGGGGGAAAGCATCATGCCCTCGACGCCAAGCTCCATCATTTCGTCAAAGAAAGCCCGAACGCTTTTCGGATCGGCACCGTCAAAGAGCGTCGTATTCGTGGTTACCCGGAAGCCGCGCTTGACGGCTTCACGAATGCCTTCGATTGCCTGGTCATAGCCACCTTCACGGCAAACGGAAAAATCGTGGTGCTCTTGCTGGCCGTCCACATGGACGGAAAACGTCAGGTATTTGCTCGGCTTGAAAAGATCCAGTTTTTCCTTGAGAAGGAGCGCGTTGGTACAGAGGTAGATATACTTTTTGCGCGCGACCAGGCCTTCCACAATCTTGTCAATTTGCGAGTGCATCAGCGGCTCGCCGCCCGGGATGGACACCATCGGGGTGCCGCACTCGTCCACTGCCTTAAAACATTCTTCGGGAGTCAATTCCGTCTTCAGGATGTGGGCGGGATATTGAATCTTGCCGCAGCCGGCGCAGGCCAAATTGCAGCGAAACAGCGGTTCCAACATCAGAACGAACGGGTATCGCTTGCGTCCCGCTAGTTTTTGCTTGAGGACGTAAGTTGCGACTGTCCACGCCTGAGAAACAGGTACCGGCATCTTTACCCCAGCAGCTTAAATTGAATAGGGGAATCCAGCGGCTCCCCCAGCCCTTCTATTGTAACCGAGAACTGCGCAATTCGATTTAGCAGCTTTTCATTGGATGCACCGTCTGGTTCCACTGTGGCAAGGGGGTTGCATTCATTCTAGGGCAACGTGCCTTCGTTCCGATTCAGACAAAACGACTTTGGCGTACCATCAGCCTGATTTCTCTATGCCAAGAACCAATCTTGTAGGCCTGCTCGATTCGTTTGTCCGTTACGGCGGTGATCCTGCTGTCGTGCAAAAGCGTGGGTACCGGCGGGAAAAACAGACATACGCAGAACTTCGCGCGTGCGCACTGCTTCAAAGCCGCGTTCTCAGCGATAGGGGAATCGGACCGGGCGATCGTGTGCTCTTGTGGGGTGCGAACTCTGCGGAATGGATCGCGTGCTTCTGGGCAATCCAATTGTGTGGCGCCATAGGTGTCCCGATGGACGCCGGTGCAAGTCTTGAATTCGTGCAACGAACCGTGCGCGACGCGGGTGTGAAACTCATTCTGCGCGATCGAGGGTTAGCGCAGTTCGAGAACGTGATCCCCTCATTGATTTTCGACGACCTAAAGACGACACCTGCGACCCGGAGGGGTGCGAAGAATCCGTACGCAAATGCGGGTGATCAATCTCAAAGAAACACAGTTGCCGAGATTCTTTACACCTCAGGGACTACGACCGAACCACGTGGCGTTGTATTGACGCACGGAAATTTTCTGGCGAATCTCGAGCCCATCGAAAAGGGAATCGCAGAATACAAGAAGTACGAACGATGGCTGCATCCATTGCGATTCGTCTCCCTCGTGCCCCTGAGCCACGTTTTCGGGCAATTTATGACCTTGTTTGTGCCGTCTCTGCTCGGGGCGACAGTCATTCTCGAAAGTTCCACGAATCCGCTGGAGATCATGCGAACGATCAAGAAAGAGCGAGCAACAGTCTTAATCGCCGTGCCGAGAATGCTCGATGCTTTGCGCGCCGCTCTGGAACGAGAGATCGAACAGCACAATTGGCAAGAATGGATCGAGTCCGCGAAAAGGGACGCCCTGGATGAATCCTTTCTTAGGCGAGCATGGATATTTCGGCGAATTCACCGAATGTTTGGCTGGAGATTCTGGGCGTTCATTTGCGGCGGCGCAGCGCTTTCCCCGGAAACGGAACTCTTTTTCAAACGGCTTGGGTTCGCCGTGGTGCAGGGTTATGGAATGACGGAAACGGCTTCCTTGATCAGCCTGAATCATCCCTTGCGCGCAGCAGAGGGAACCGTTGGAAAAATTCTGCCGGGTCGAGAGTTCAAACTTGCCGAAGACGGAGAGATTCTGGTGCGCGGAGAAAATGTTTCCTCCGGCTATTGGGAAGAAGGGCAAGTCCGGGCGGCAAACGAATCCGAATGGTTGAAAACGGGAGACCTGGGCGAGCTGGACGCGCAAGGAAACTTGCGATTCCGCGGCCGCAAGAAAAACGTAATCGTCACGCCCGCGGGATTGAACGTCTATCCGGAAGACATCGAAGCGAAGCTACGTGAATTCCCCGAAATCCGCGATTGCGTCGTCATTCCCGTCAAGCGCGGCAGCGATATGGAGCCTTGCGCCGTGCTTCTCCCGCGCCATCGTGACGACGGCTCTGCCAGCGCCGGCGGGCAAGTTGTAAAGGAATGCGTCATCGCCATTGATCACGCGAACCGGCTACTCGCGGACTACCAGCGCGTGCGGTGTTGGGTGATTTGGCCTGAGACAGATTTTCCGCGCACCCCTACCGGTAAACCTCGCCAGGCAGTAATTGCTTCGAGAATTCCTGAGTTGCTCGAACCGGAAAAAGCAGGCTTGCCAGCCACCGACTTTCTCCTAGGGCTGCCTTCTTCGCTTTCCCCAGGCGGATCGCTCGAATCGTTGTCTTCTTTGGACCGCGTCGAACTTCTCTCCGCGATCGAGCAGCGCTACAACATCGAACTCAACGAAACCGCATTCTCCGAAGCAAAAACAGTCGCGGATGTGCAGCGGCTCTTGCAACAGCCCACAGCGCCGCGCACGGACTATTCCCATCCGCGCTGGGCGCAGCGCGAGCCGGTTCGCTGGCTGCGCCTGGTGATTTATTACGCGCTGGTCTGGCCCGCGACCAAAATCCTGGGTCATCCGCGCATCGTTGGGCGAGAGCATTTGAAAGGTGTGGATGGGCCGGTAATCGTCGTTTCGAATCACATCACGCGCCGCGCCGATATTGGACTAATCCTTGCGGCGCTACCCACTCGTTTTCGTCATCATCTTGCGACTGCAATGGGTGGAGAAACGTTGTTGCGCATGCGCAAACCGCCCCGCGAATGGTTTTTCCTCAAGCGGTGGTCCTATCAACTTGGCTATTTTCTCGTGACGGCTCTTTTCAATGTGTTTCCGTTGCCGCAGCTTTCGGGTTTTCGCGAAAGTTTTCGTTTCGCCGGAGAATCCGCGGACCGCGGCTACAGTGTGCTGATTTTTCCCGAAGGTGAAGTGAACAATTCCGAAGACGGCCGCATAGCGCAGTTCCAATCAGGCATCGGCCTTCTCGCGCAAAATCTTAGTCTACCGGTCATTCCCATCCGTCTCGATGGAGTTTGGGGAATGAAGCGTGAACGCCGTCGCCTGGCCCACATTGGCGAGATCACCGTTCACATCGGAGAACCGATTTCATTCCGTCCGGACACAATTCCCGAAGAGATCGCTCTGAAACTTCAGCAGATTGTCACGGAGCTATAGATTCTTGCTCAGCGGATTTTCTTACGAAGATAAATATTCGCTTGAGGATTGTCATTGTACCGAGAGCATAGTTCGAACCCGCTGCGCTGGTAAAAGCGGACAGCGGTGTCCATTCCCGGCGCGGAATCAAGATAGAGCCACTCATAGCCGGCATTTTTTGCAAAGTTTTCAAGCGCGCTGAGCAATTCTCTTGCGATACCGTGTTTGCGGTGAGCGGGCTGTACGTACATACGCTTGATTTCGCCGCTGCGCTGAATTTCGGGAAGCTCGCGAAGTGCGATGCACCCCACAACTCCGTCTTCTGCTGACGCAAGCCAGATCCCGCTATGTTCGCCAAAATAATATTTCTTTAATTCGTCCTTGGCGTCGCGCGCTACGACGTCCACTGCGTCGTAATATTCTTCGACGATTCCATAAGCAGCGTCCAATTCCGTGAGATTCGCTTTTCGAATGAGGGTTTCCGCCATGGGAAGAGGCTCGCAGGCTCAGTCTGCCCGCAAACGAAAGTCAGGAAAGCTCCAAAATGGCTGAATCGTGAAGGGAGGAGTTAAGGTTGACCGACCTGGTGAATCCGCGAAACGACACCGCTTGAGTAGCGCGCCACGTACAATTCGCCAAGCTGATCTTGTCCAATCGCGGCGACATCATTGGCCGCAACGGTGAACAGAGAAGTACGCGTAAACATCGAACCACTTTGCGTGAGCGTCCACATGCGGCCGCTGATGAAATCGCCGAAAACATAAGCGCCAACGAGCGAAGGCATTTTCGAGCCGCGATAAACGTGCCCGCCAATTATGGTGTCATCCCCCTGGCTGTGGTCGTAATCGAAAACCGGCAAGGTGAGTCCGGCCATTGGGCAGCCCGTTGGTGGCGAGAAGCAGTGCGTTCCTTCCATGATGTTCCAGCCAAGATTCGCGCCGCTCTGCGCAGAAGTAAGATGATCCACTTCTTCAAAGTTGTTCTGCCCCACGTCGCCGATCCAAAGATCGCCGGTCACCGAATCAAAGGAAAAACGGAACGGATTTCTCAAACCATAAAGCCAAATTTCTCCGCGGCCACCATGGCCGACGAAAGGATTGCTCGGTGGAATCGCGTAATTCAGTCCCGAAGAGTGAGCGGAATCCACGTCAATGCGCAAAATCTTCCCAAGAAGAGTATTCGTGTTTTGCCCATTGCCCAAAGGATCGCCGCTGCTGCCGCCATCTCCAAGGCCAATGTAAAGAAAGCCATCCTTGCCAAAAGTCAATCCTCCACCTTTGTGGTTCGAAAATGGCTGGTCCACCGTGAACAGAATATTTTCCGAGGTTGGATCGGCGAAATTTGCATTGGAAGAAGAAGCGGTGAACTCGGCAATGACGCTTTGCAGTTGCGCCCCGCTATTGCGCGTGTAATTTACGTAGAAGCGCCGGTTGTTCTGATAGTTAGGATGAAAAGCAAGACCTAGCAAACCCGTCTCTCCGCCGGACGTAAATCCGCTGCGCCCGGTCACGTCCAAGAACGCTGAAGCAGCTCGCGTGCCATTGCTCTGGATAATTTGGATGTGCCCGCCTTGCTCCACAACAAAGAGCCGGTTGCTATTGTCATCCGGTTGCTGAATATCAAGGGGGGCGGAAAAAAGGTTTGCTACTTGCACCAATTCAAATGTCGCCGGTGGGGGCGGAGGTGGTGGGGGAGTGGTAGAGGAGCCACCGCTGCTGCAACTCCAGCACGAAAAAACGGCAAGCGCGCAAAATGCAGCCTGAATGGAAGTCGAGCGACGCGAAAAACGCGGACCTGGCATGAACCCTCCGAGGCTGGTTGTCTTATCTTGTCCGATTGCGGCAAGTTCCGTCGAGTTGCTTGTTTCGTGTTGCTCCGGGAATGCCAACGGCGAGTCGCCAGCGGCCCGGCTCGTTCTATGGCAAAATTAAGGATTGGAAGGCTGACCCCATGGCACATCGGACAACGCTCGAAGCAGAACGCGCCGCCAAACCCGCAAAATCACAAAAGAAAACCGTCAATGTTGAACGCGAACGGATCTTTGAGGCGTTTCGCCGTTGGGGATACCTTCAAGCCGACCTCGATCCGCTCGGCTTTCTAAAGCCGCTCGCATCCGCCGACCTCGATTTGTCCGGGGAAATCGCCGACGAAGCGCGCCGCTATTACTGCGGGACGATTGGCGTGGACTTCATGCACCTGGCCCAGCCAGAACGCCGCCGCTGGATCGCGGAGCGCATGGAAGCCGAGCCCGCTGCCGTGGATCAGCAGAAAATCCTGGAGCGCCTCGTACGCGCCGATCTTTTCGAACAGGTTCTGCAGGCGCGTTATCTCGGCACCAAACGTTTTTCGCTGGAAGGCAACACCTCGTTGATTCCTATGCTCGACGCCATTCTCGATACCGCGGGCGGGCACGGTGCGGTGGAATCCGTCATGGCGATGAGCCACCGCGGCCGTTTGAACGTAATGGTGCATACGGCATGTAAGACGCCGCACGAAGTTGTGGCGGGATTTGAAGATGTGGATCCGCGCAGTGTTCTCGGGGCGGGCGACGTGAAATATCACGTCGGCGCAACGGGCACTTACGTTACGACGACAGGCAAAGAGATCGAAATCCATCTTGTTTCAAATCCAAGCCACCTCGAAGCCGTGGATCCGGTAGCGATGGGCCGCGTGCGCGCGAAGCTCACGCGGTTTGAAGGCGGCTTCGACCGCGATGTGACCAACAAAGTTGTGCCTATCATCATGCACGGCGATGCCGCATTTGCCGGGCAGGGTATTTGGGCGGAAACGATGAATTTAGCCGACCTCGACGCGTACACCGTCGGCGGCAGCATTCACATCATCGTGAATAACTTGATCGGTTTCACCACTCGTCCGATTCAGGAGCATTCCTCGCGTTTTGCCGCGGACCTTGCGAAGCGCCAAAACATTCCTATATTTCATGTAAACGCGGAAGATCCCGAGGCAGTCGTGCGCGTAGGCCGCATGGCCGCGGAATATCGCGCAACGTTCGGCAGCGAAGTTGTGGTGGACCTGATCGGCTATCGGCGCCACGGCCACAGCGAAGTGGACGATCCCACGATCACGCAGCCGCTACTTTATGAAAAAATCAAGGCCCATCCGCCGCTTTGGAAAATTTATGCTGAAAGGACCGGCATCAATCCTAGCGCGACGATGGGGGCAGTGCGAGCGGAGTATGAAACCGAACAGGTCAAAGCCGGTCAGCTAAAAAAGATTCCGCACCTTCGGCAGTTGCCGAATTACTGGTCCGCGTTTCATCGCGGCGCGTTCAAGCCCGAATACGAAGTGGAAACCGGCCTTTCCCTCGAAACGCTTGCGCAGATCACGGATGCACTCGTTCGCGTGCCGGAAGGTTTCCACGTTCACCCGAAAATCGTGAAGCTCCTGGAACAGCGCGCGGAAATGGGGCACGGCAAGCGCGCAGTGGATTACGGCTTTGCCGAAGCGCTGGCGTTCGGCTCGCTCTTGCAAGAGGGCACGCCGCTCCGGCTTACGGGTCAGGATTCGCAGCGAGGAACGTTTAATCAACGCCACGCCGTGCTGGTTGATACCGTGAACGAGTGGGAGCACATCCCGCTTGCTGCTCTGGCGAATGCGTCTCCAAAAAGGCCATTCTGCGAAATCTACAACTCTTCGCTTTCGGAAGCGGGCTGTCTCGGTTTCGAATACGGCTTCAGCCGCGATTTTCCGGAAGCGTTGGTTTTGTGGGAAGCGCAATTCGGCGATTTCGCCAACGGCGCACAGGTGATCATCGATCAATTCATCAGCGCCGGCGAAGACAAATGGGATTTGCCCGCGGGCATCGTCATGCTGCTGCCGCACGGTTATGAGGGCCAGGGGCCGGAACATTCCAGCGCGCGGCTGGAGCGCTATCTGCAACTCGCAGCGGAAGAAAACATCCAGGTGTGCCAGCCGTCCACAGCGGCGCAATATTTTCACATGCTGCGCCGCCAAGCGCGTCGGCCGTGGCGTAAACCGCTCGTCGTATTCACGCCGAAGAGCATGCTGCGTCATCCCGATGCAAGTTCTTCCGTCGAAGAGTTTACGCAGCCGAAATTCTTGCCCGTGGTTCCTGACAAAGAAATCACAGACGCAACGCGCATCCTCATCGCCAGCGGCAAAGTAGGCCACGAACTGCGCGCCGAACGCCGCCGACGCAAAGACACGAGCACGGCAATCCTCTTTCTTGATCAACTGTATCCACTGCCGCGCCCGGAAATTAACGCTGCCTTGGATGCACATCCGAACGCCCGCGAAATCGTTTGGGTCCAGGAAGAGCCGCGCAACATGGGGGCATTTTTCTACGTGATGCCGCGCCTTAGCCAGCTTGCTCACACGCGCGTGCTCAGCCTGCGTTCCGTGAAGCGTTCCGCCAGTGCCAGCCCAGCCACAGGCTCGGCGAAAGCCCACGAGCTCGAACAAAAGACTCTTCTATCGCTTGCGTTCACGACTGCGGCGGCAAAGTAATGATCGCGTCTCGCTCTAGGGTCTCTCAGCCTGGCGTCTTTGTTCATCATCCATTCATATTCATGTAAACCGCGTGTTATCGAAGGCTTGCCATACTTCCTTCAGTGTTACGAAACATTCATGGCACGACTGGAATTCCACCTGTCTACCGGAACTCGGATGCTTGCGATACACTGGCGCCAAGCCGGCGGGCGGTTCGCCCCAACTTTATTCCGGGTGACCGTAAAGCGGTTCAAATGAAAAGAATCCTGATTATTGAAGACGACCGCGATATCGTAGAGCTTGTCCGCTATAACCTCGCGAACGAAGGGTTTCAAGTCAGCTCAGCGCACGATGGATCCACTGGCTTGAGCACTTTGAAGAAGACGCCTCCCGATTTGCTTCTGCTCGATCTCATGCTTCCGAAACTTTCCGGACTCGATATTTGCCGGGAAGTTCGCAAGGATGACTCGCTCAATCGTTTGCCCATCTTGATGTTGACGGCGCGCGGCGAAGAAGCCGACCGCGTCGTTGGCCTAGAAATGGGCGCTGATGATTACGTTACGAAACCATTCAGCCCGCGCGAATTGATTGCGCGCGTCAAAGCGTTGTTGCGTCGCGCCGAGCCGCCCGTTGATTCGCCGCGAACGATTGAAGTGGGCAGGCTGGCGATTGATCCTGCGTCCTATCGCGTGAGCCACTCGGGCAAGCCAGTTCCGCTCAGCACGCTCGAATTCCGGCTGCTTTACTATCTTGCTTCGCGTCCGAATCGTGTCTTCACGCGGGACCAGCTCCTGGACGCCGTCTGGGGCACCGACCGCTTCGTGACTCCCCGCAGCGTGGACGTTTACGTCCGCCGCCTGCGCGAGAAAATCGAATCCGACCCGGAAAATCCCATTCATCTGAAGACCGTTCGTGGCGCGGGCTACTTGTTCGAAACCCGTGCAGCTTAATCTATTCTGGAAACTTGCACTTACGTTTCTGACGCTGTTGCTCGTCGCGCTCGTCGGAGTTGATTTTTCCGCGGAACGCGCATTGCGCCGCGATTATGAGCACGCAGGGTTCGAACAACTCAAAGCGATTGCCCGCCTCGGGCAGATGCGCGCGCCCGTTCTTTCCTCGCTCCCTCCCACAAAAACCGAAGAGATCGCGGGCTTACAGGCCTGGGTACGCGAAATGCAGGCAAGCGGCGCTCGTGTGACCGTGATCACGGCAAAAGGCCTTGTTCTTGCTGATTCACAATCCGAAGTGCAGACGATGGAAAATCACGTGGGGAGGCCGGAAGTAATAGACGCGCTGTCGCGTGGGGATGGTTACTCCATCCGCCACAGCGTGACCATCAATCGCGACCTTCTTTACTACGCCGTGCGCCAGCAAACCGCGGCCGGCGAA
The DNA here is from genome assembly GCA_035567915.1 of Candidatus Sulfotelmatobacter sp. GTDB lineage: Bacteria > Acidobacteriota > Terriglobia > Acidiferrales > UBA7541 > Acidiferrum. The sequence continues at coordinate 56,777 of DATMPA010000007.1, forward strand.
CCCGTTGTGCTGCGTTTTTCCTTGCCATTGGAAACGGTCACTTCGGTTCTCTGGGAATTTCGCAAGAGCTTGTGGTTTGCTTCTGTCTTGATCCTCGTGATTCTCGGTGGAGTAACCCTGCTCGTCTCACGCAGCTTCACGAATCGCGTGGAGCGCCTCACCGCGTTTTCCCGGCGCGTTGCCGAAGGCGATTTTCACGCGGAGCCCTCCAGCAACTCAAGTGACGCCGTGGATGCTTTAGGTTCCTCGTTGAATCAAACAGCTGCACGGCTCGATCAAACGATTCGAACGCTTACCGAAGAGCGCAATCTCTCTTCCGCAATCTTGGGGAGCATGGTGGAAGGTGTGGCGGTTGTGAACGCCGCCGAGCGCGTGCTCTTCTCCAATCCAAGCCTTGCTTCGATTCTTGGTTTGGACGTCCCGCCTCAACCGGGGAGCGCTCTCGTCGAGGTCGTTCGCCAAACTGAACTCATCGAGGCCGTGCGAAAAGTGCTTGGAGGTGAGCCGCGAGTCGAATCGGAAATCGTCACAGGCACGCTACGCCAGCATTTCTTCGCCGCAACCGTGGCTGCAGTGCACTCCACGCAGGCCAATGGTGCGGTGATCGTGCTGCACGACATCACTGCTCTTCGAAAACTTGAGCGCGTGCGCCGCGACTTTGTGGCTAACGTCTCGCACGAATTTCGAACGCCGCTCACCGCCATTCAGGGATTTTCAGAAACTCTTCTCGCAGGTGCGATGAACGATCCGCAGAATCGCGAACGCTTCCTCGGAATCATTCTGGAGCATGCTCGTCGTCTCGCGCGCCTGACCGAAGATCTGCTGATGCTTTCGAAAATGGATGCAGAGCGGCTCGAGCTGGAAATCCGGCGTCTTCCCGTGGAACAACTCGTCTCAAGTTGCATTGAAACGTCCCAGCCGCGCTCCATCGAAAGGGACCTCCGTCTTTCTGTGAATCTTGGCAAAAACATTCCAGACATCGCGGGGGACCGCAGACGACTCACCGAAGTTCTGCAAAACCTCCTGGACAACGCAATGCAGTACACACCCGCCGGCGGTAAGATCACGGTCAGTGCGGAACGCAAAGGCCCGGAAGTTGTGATCACTGTCTCTGATACCGGTATTGGCATCCCTCAAGCGGACCAGCCACGCATCTTCGAGCGCTTTTATCGTGTGGACGTCGCCCGCTCACGCGAAGTTGGGGGTACTGGCCTGGGACTCTCCATTGCCAAGCATCTTATGGAAGCTCATGGCGGACGGCTGTGGGTGGAGAGCGAAGTCGGCAACGGCTCCCAGTTTCATTTTTCCGTTCCCATTTTCGATTTGGAGCGTTCCACTCCCCGTTCGCGTGCCTCCAACGCCCGCGGAAACGCTCAATAGAATATTTCAGCTTATTCATCCTCGCTTGAATTCTGTGTAATGAAGCATATTCACAATATCAACTATACGGAGGGGTGGGCTGGCCCTCCGAGACTACGAGGAGAAACGAATGGCCGCTGCCACGTCGCTCACCGAAGCCGTTCTGTACGACACGCTCGTCAACTACCTGATTTCCATGGCGCGCACTGTAGAAAGCGCCATGAACCGCGCGCTCGACGCCATTGTCAGCTTGGAAAATCCCCGTACCGCCACGCTTCCCGGCGAGGTTTTCCTTCTTGAGCCGCGCATCAACGAAATGGAAATCGTCATTGACGAACACGCCGTGCGACTGCTCCGGCGCGGTTCCTACACGGACGACGAGCTTCGCCTGATTGTTTCCGCGCTGAAAATCACCAACGACCTCGAGCGCATTGGCGATTTGGCCGTGAATCTCGCTCAACGGGCGATTTCGCTTCGCGATATGCCGGGCGTCCAGATTCCCGAAGAGCTTGCGCCGATGGTTGCAGCCGTTCGCGCCATGGTGAGCAGGAGTCTCGGCGCCCTGATTTTCCGCAATGCGGACATGGCCGCGCTCGTCCTGGAAAGCGACGACGTCGTGGACAAATTCCGCGACACCATCTTCGAAAAGCTGCTGGCGAATATGACCGAGCAGGCGGCTCTTGTGAGTCCCGGCTTGCAATTCGTCCTTGCAACGCGGCACCTTGAGCGCATTGCCGATCACGCCACCAACATTGCCGAAGACATCATTTTTTGGGTGCGCGGCTTGGACGTGCGCCATGGCCGCGGACTGGTTATGGTGCCGGAAGCGCCTGCTGACGAAATTCGGCAGTCTTCCTCGCTTACGGAGAATTCACATGGGCTTCATTCTGGAGTGAATGTAGTCGGCGATCCTACGACTGCTTGAGCTTCCGTGTCATGACCCACCTTGGGGATCGCCGCACCCCTGGCAGCGATCCCCTTCTCCTCCTTCTCCTGACTATTCTCTAATTTCCTGAAAATAAGCATCTTACTCAAGTCGGTCGGAAGCTTAAGCGCAGCGCGTATTTATTTAACTATGAATGCGTTGTAACACACCTGTAACAACCCGGACCCACACTAAGGCAAGGGTAATCATCCAAAATTCGTGTGGAGACCAATAATGAAACGATTCGCAGGATTGCTCCTGGTTGTTCTCGCTGTGGGCGGAATCGTCCTGGCGCAGAACGCACTCTCGATTAACGGCGCGGGTGCATCTTTCCCGTACCCGATCTATTCCAAGTGGTTTGACGAGTTCCACAAGACCAACGGAAACATTCAGATTAACTACCAGTCGGTCGGTTCTGGTGCGGGCATCAAGCAGGCGACGGATGGCACCGTGGATTTCGGTGCATCGGACGGACCGATGAATGATGAACAATTGAAAGCCTACAGCGACAAACACGGCAGCGGCATCCTGCACTTCCCGACTGTGCTTGGCGCGGTAGTCATGACCTACAACATTCCCAACGTTACCGCTAGCCTGAACTTTACTCCAGAAGCCATCGCGGGAATCTTCTTGGGCAAAGTTACCAAGTGGAATGACCCAGCAATCGCGGGCCCCAATAAGGGCGTGAATCTGCCCGCAAACGATATCGTAGTGGTGCATCGCTCGGATGGCAGTGGCACAACGTATGTCTTCACCGATTACCTTTCGAAAGTGAGCGGCGAGTGGAAGGACAAGGTCGGCAAAGGCGCGTCCATTAACTGGCCCGTAGGACTTGGCGGCAAGGGTAGTGAAGGCGTTACCGGTCTGATCAAGCAGACGCCGAACTCCATTGGCTACGTCGAACTCATCTACGCCGCAAAAAACAATATCGGGTACGGCACAGTAAAAAACGGCTCTGGCACCTTCGTGAAGGCGGATCTTGAGAGCGTCAGTGAAGCCGCAGCGGGCGCGGCAAAATCCATGCCGGATGATTTCCGCGTATCCATCACGGACGCACCCGGAAAGAAAGCGTATCCAATCTCTACCTTTACCTGGCTGTTGATTCCGGCGAAGTTTTCGGACGCACCAAAGCGTGATGCGATGAAGAACTTCCTAAAGTGGGCGCTCACGGATGGACAGAAACAAGCGGAGGAGTTGTCCTACGCGAGGTTGCCGAAGGAAGTTGTGGCCAAGGAGTTGAAGGCCATCGACTCGATTCAGTAAACGACAGTGGCTGCCTCCACAACAACGGTGCCGAGCGCGAGCCCCTCATCGGGCTCGCGCTCGTTTATTTCCCGCCTTCGCGATGGCGACGAGATAGCGCGCGTCATCACGTTTCTTTTTGCCGCGAGCGTAGTCCTCATCACTTTGTTGCTCGTGCTTCAGCTCTGGCATGATTCGAGTCTGGCCCGTCACAAGTTCGGATTTCAGTTTTTCGTCACGCGCGTTTGGGATCCCAACGCTGAACAATTTGGCGCGTTGCCTTTTATATACGGGACGCTCGTAACCGCGGTGGTTTCTCTCTTGATTGCAGTCCCGCTCGGTCTCGGTGCGGCAATTTTTCTTGCCGAGCTTGCGCCCCAAAAAATCTCTGACACGCTTCAGTTCTTTATTGACCTGCTCGCTGCTGTGCCGAGCGTCATCTATGGTTTGCTCGGTGTGTTTATCGTTGTTCCCCTCATGCGCGAAATCATCCAACCTGCGCTAAAAAACTCACTGGGCTTCCTCCCGCTCTTCCAAGGGCCTCCATACGGAATTGGCTTTCTCACTGCGGGGATTGTCCTCGCAATTATGGTCATTCCTTACATCATTTCCGTATCGCGCGAAGTTTTGCTTTCAGTTCCACGCGACCAGCGCGAAGCTGCGCTTGCCCTTGGCTCCACTCGCTGGGAATCTACTTGGAAAGTAGTCGTACCATTCGCGCGCACCGGCATTATGGGCTCGATATTTCTTGCCTTGGCCCGAGCACTTGGCGAAACGATGGCCGTCACCATGGTTATCGGAAATACACCCACGATCAGCGCTTCTCTTTTATCTCCGGGCTACTCCATCGCCGCCGTCATCGCCAATGAGTTCACAGAAGCCACCGGGGACGTTTATCTGCAAGCTTTGGTCGAACTCGGACTCGTCTTGTTCCTGATTACATTTATCTTGAATGGGCTTGCTCGTCTATTGATGGTGGTCACTACGCAAAAAGGCAGCGGAATGGGGCACGTATGAACTCCCGTCTCCGTTGGCGCAAATTTGTCAGTGGCTTTATGCTGACTCTCACCGGCGTGTGTGCCGCCGTCGCGGTCTCTGTTCTGTTTTTCATTCTTGGCTATCTCGTGTACCACGGCGGAACTTCCATCAACTGGAATTTCTTTACGAAGTTGCCTGCTCCAGTCGGCGAAATTGGCGGCGGAATGGCCAATGCCATCGTTGGCAGCGCAAAACTTTTGCTCCTTGCTTCTCTATTCGGCGTGCCCGTCGGATTTTTCGGCGGCATCTATCTAGCCGAATTCAGCAATTCTTCCATCGCTTTCGTGGTGCGCTATGCGGCGGACTTGCTCAACGGGGTGCCCTCCATCGTCATCGGCATCTTCGCGTACGCACTCGTTGTCTTGCCATTCAAACATTTCTCAACTCTCGCCGGTGCATTCGCCCTTGGTCTGATGATGATTCCCATCACCCTGCGCAGCACGGAAGAGTTCCTCCATGGTGTGCCCCGAGCGTTACGCGAAGCTTCTATGGCTCTGGGAGCCAGCAGGTGGAAGACGATCATGGCCGTGGTTGTGCCCGCCGCGTATCGCGGTATCATGACCGCTATCCTACTAGCGCTTGCCCGCGTGGCCGGAGAGACCGCTCCTCTGCTCTTCACCGCTTTCGGCAACCGTTATTGGAGTCCTGGCTTGAGCCAGCCGACGGCGTCTTTGCCGGCGATGATTTACTCCTACGCTATTTCGCCTTATGACGATTGGCACCGTCAGGCGTGGGCCGCCGGTCTTGTTCTGCTAGCGCTTATTTTGATAGTGAATATCTTTGCCAGGGCGATCTTGGCTCGTGGCTCTGCGATTCCGAGGTCGTAACCATGCACGCATCCGTGAGGCCGGCTGTGTCTGTAAACATCAATCCAACCACCGTAACGCCAGGCCGCGAAACCGCGGCTGCGGCGAGTTTGCGGATGAATATTTCCAAGGTCAATTTCTTCTATGGCCAAAAGCAAACACTCTTTGACATCAACTTGGGTATCGCCAGCAGCAAGGTCACCGCGCTTATCGGCCCTTCCGGTTGCGGCAAGTCCACGCTGTTGCGCACGCTGAACCGCATGCACGAAACGGTTCGCAACGCGCGCCTCGAAGGCGAAATCCTTCTCGATGGACAAAATATTCTTTCGCAGGATGTTACGCTGCTCCGCCGCCGCGTTGGGATGGTCTTTCAAAGACCGAATCCTTTCCCAAAATCCATTTTCGATAACGTTGCGTATGGCCTTCGCATCAACGGCTCAAAGTTGCCCATCGCGGACGCCGTCGAAAAGAGCCTGCGCCATGCCGCCCTTTGGGATGAAGTAAAGGATCACCTGCACAAGTCCGCATACGAACTTTCTGGCGGGCAGCAGCAGCGCCTCTGCATCGCCCGCGGCCTCGCCGTGGAGCCAGAAGTCCTTTTGCTCGATGAGCCGTGCTCCGCGCTGGATCCCATCAGCACGGCCAAAATCGAAGAGCTCCTCGTCCAACTCAAAGATCTCTGCACCATCGCCATCGTCACGCACAACATGCAGCAGGCCGCCCGCGTCAGCGACTTCACGGCCTTTTTGCTCATGGGCCAGCTCATTGAGTTCAGCCCGACGCCTCACATGTTTACTACGCCGAGCGATCCGCGCACGGAAGCGTACATTACCGGCCGTTTTGGATGAGCCGCTCGAGCGAAACGTTTTTTTCGCCCCATTTTTATCGCCTGAGGATGAGGTCGTAAATGGAACGCCACTTTGAACGGGATTTAAATGAACTGAAAGAGCGCCTGCTCTGGATGGGCAGTCTTGCGGAGCGCGCCGTGCACCAGGCCGTTCACTCCGTGCTTGATTCGGATGAACAGCTTGCCAAGCGCGTGCTTGATGAAGAAGACGCCATCAACGAATTGCAGATGGAAATTGACGACCGCGTCGTCCAGCTCCTTGCATTGCATCAGCTCATGGCGATGGACCTGCGTTTCGTTCTCGCCGTCTCGCGCATCAACAACGACCTTGAGCGCATCGGCGATCAAGCCGTGAATATCGCGCAGGGTTCGCAGCGGATTCTTCGTCATCCCCGCGTGAAGCCTTACGTCGATTTGCCACGCATGAGCGAAGTTGCTGAAGAGATGGTCCGCGACGCGCTCAACGCAGTCGTGCGACGTGACGTGGACCTTGCGCGCAAAGTTCTCGCCAGCGACGACAAGGTGGATCACTACCGCGATCAGATTTTCCGCGAATTGCTAACCTACATGATGGGCGATTCGAGCGTTGTTTTCCCCGCGTTCGAACTCATCCTCGTCGCCAAGAACCTCGAGCGCATCGGCGACCACGCCACAAACATCGCCGAAGACGTTATCTATCTAGTGCAAGGTGAAGACGTCCGTCACCCAACCGTTGACCGCCGCTAACCGTTAGGCCTGCTGCCGTTTCGGCATCCAAGCGATAACTAGCGCCGCGAGCGCACTCAAAACAGAAATGGCGCCGCCAACTACCCGATCTTTCGTTCGCGTAAACTGTGCTTCGATTCTTGATTCTCCTGCCGGCACCGGAACAGTAATCGCGTTGTAAGAAATGGTGCGCGTCGTCTTCACCGGTTTGCCATTCACGGTGACGGACCACGCCGGATGATGTAGAACCCGCAAGCGAATGAGCGCGGGTTCCTTTGTTTTTGCAATGACGACGCGATCCTCCGCCGTCCAACGGATCACGCGCACGTCTGATTTCGGGACAGGGTCAGCTTCCTCTTCTGCGATCAGTTTCGCCTCGGGCTGTTTCTGCGGAATGTCCGTATGGTCGTCGCCCAACGGATCGTACTCATCTGTACCCTCAAATCCTGTACCGCCATCCACCGCTGCTTCCACGCTGTTTACGTCTTCTGAGTCCCACCAGGTATGTTGAACGAGGTAAGCTCCCGTGCTACTCAGAACGATCACAACAGCGATCCAGGAAATAATTACAGCGCGCCGCGCGGCAACCGCCGCGACAAACACCGCAAACGCCACCGCCAACACCGCCATCCATCGCCACGGAAACTGCACAAATCGCAATTTCGGCAAATAGCTCCAGAACGGCGTCGTCGCGCGCGTCATCATTACGCTCGCCGCGAACGCGAGTACGAACGTTGCCGCAAAGGCCTTCTCATGGCCTCGATCTTCTTGTCCCGCCCTCCCTCTTCGCCAAAGGACAACCGCTGCCGCAAGCGTCCACACCATCATCAGCACTGCAACATAGGAAGCAAGTCCGTTGAACGCATCATGCTCCGCGTCCGGCGTGCGGGCGAAAAGAAAATTCTCCGCGGGAGCAAGGCCCGTCGCGAGCGCGCTCGTGATATTCACCCAGCGCTGCTCGTATGCCGCCGGAACAACGTAGAAACTCGCCAGCCCAAACCCTAGCGCGAGTCCGCCAGCTCCACGCAACGTGGGCTGCAGCGCACGCTGCGTGATTGCGGCCCAGAAAAAAAGCAAAGCCAGGCTGTAACTCGCCAGCACGCCCGCCGGCGCATTCGATAGCCACACCACCCCAAACAAAATGCCGAACCATGCAAGGTTCTTTCGTAACGGCGTATCGCTTTCTGAAAAACCGACCAATCGAAACGCAACTAAGAAAAGCAGGGGATAAAACGAAGTCGCTAACAGCTCCGCATAATCACTGCGAAGGTAAATCACCAGCAGAGCGTATGGATTCGCGGCATAAACAGCCGCACCTAGTAGCGCAGCCCAATAGCTGGAAACAAATCGCCTCACTAGGGCGAACGCGGAAATCCCCGCAAACGTCTGGACTAAAAGCACAAATATTGCCGGAGTCCACGTCCACGGCACCACGTTGCCCAGGGCTGCGCCCAACATCCAAGAAAGCGGCGGGTAGAAAATGAACCGCGGCTCGCCAAATCCGTAATTTGCCCATTCCGTCCATCGCGGGAAAAGTATTCCTTCCTTCCACTGTCCCGCTGCATCCAGCCACGATGAAATATGAAACTGAATGTCGTGTCCGGACGCCGTCCCTAGCCAATAAAACGGAGCGAGAATCACGAGCGCGGTGGCAAGCGAAACGAGACCAGCTCCGAGCCATGCGCGCAAGCCTTCACCGCTGCGCGCTCCCGCAAGCTTGGGTGAGCTTTCCGTCATTCGCTGATTGTCACTTCTTCAGCTCGTTCGCCAAATAGATAATCTGGCCGACGTGGTGGTACGCATGTCCGGCGGAGCGAAGAAATATGTTGAAACGTTCTCTCGCTTCCGGCTCGCGCTCTGCGGAATACTCTTTCAACCAGTCGTTTGGTTTTTGCTTTCGAATTGTTTCCATGACCATCGCGATCGTTCGGTCAAACGCCGCAAACACTTCCTCTTTCGGAATGGGTTTGGGCTCCGTGAATTCGCGGTCACGATCGCGCACGTATCCCGTTCCGGCCACCCGCGCTCCGATGTAATAGTTCAAATTTCCCGTCAAATGCAGAATCAAATGGCCCACGCTATTTCCGTATGGATAAGGTTTCCGCCATAGTTGCTCGTTCGTCAGCGGATCGCCCCACTTGTGCACCTGCTCGCGCACCATTTCATAGTAGGCCGCTAAATCCTCCGCAATCACTTCCGCCAAATTCGCCATCTTCAACTCACGCTCGATTTCAAATGCCACGCCCTATAGTTCCGAACCAAAACCTCAAATCGTTGTCATCCTGAAGGCCGCGTTGTTTGCGGCCTGAAGGATCTCAGCCTACAATTCACCGCAACCGCCAAACCGCGAAGCATCCTCTTCCAGCTATTCACTACTGACAACTCACTTTGCCGGTTGCTCGTTCTTATAAATCTTTCCTTCCTTCATCACAAAAAACACTTTCTCCGTTTGCCGGATGTTCTGGGAAGGATCCCCCGGCACCGCCACCACATCCGCCAGTTTCCCGTTTTCCAGCGTCCCAATCTTGTCCGCAAGCCCAAGCAGATCCGCATCATTGGAAGTTCCCGCTTTCAGCGCGTCAATTGGCTTCATCCCTAAATCTACCATTTGATGAAACTCCTCCGCATTTCGCCCGTGTGGATAGACCGCCGCATCCGTTCCCAGTCCGATTTTCACGCCCATGGTCACCGCTTTTGCAAACGTCTTGTGCACCGAAGCAATCGCTGCATCTGCCTTCACGCGAATCGCGGGCGGAATCGCCACGCCCTTCGCAATCTGCTCGGAAAGTCCCTGCACCGCCATCAGCGTCGGCACATAGTACGTGCCCTTGGATTTCATCAATTGCAGTGTGTCATCCTGCAAAAACGATCCATGCTCGATGGAGTCAATCCCCGCGAGCACCGCGCGCTTTGCTCCCTCATTTCCATGAGCGTGCGCCGCCGTCTTCAGCCGCAATGCGTGCGCCTCGTCAACCAGTGCGTCCAGTTCTGCCTGCGTCAGTTGCGGCGTATCCACCGCGTCCGCCAGAGAAAGCACTCCGCCCGTAGCGCAAGTCTTGATAATCGTCGCCCCGTACTTGTGCGCAAGCCGCACCGCGCGTCGCGCTTCATCAGCTCCGTTCACCACGCCGACTTCCGGCCCCGTCTCCGGTCCGATAGCGCCTTCCCGGTATCCCGTTTCGTCGCAGTGCCCGCCCGTTGCGCCAATCGCATGCACCGCCACAAGCATTCGCGGCCCCGGTACGACCCCGCGGTTAATCGCGTTCCGCAATCCTGCATCCAGATAGTGGGCGGAGCCTACGTCCCGGACCGTGGTGAATCCCGCCATTAAGGTGATCCGCGCGTTCACGCTGGAGTCCAAGGCCATTTCCGGAATCGGTTTCCGCAAACCATCCAGAGCCGCGCGCGCGTAGTCTTCGCTGTACATCATGGTTAGATGTGTGTGCGCGTCAATAAATCCCGGCAGCAGCGTCGCATCCCCCAGATCAATCACTTCCGCATCCGTCGGTACTGCCGCACTCGCGCCAACGCCCGCAATCTTTCCATCTGTCACCACCACAACGCCCGGGGACGTCACGCTGTTGTTTTTGCCGTCGAACATCCGAGCCGCTTTCAGCACATAGCTCTTGCTCTCCATCTTTTGCGCCTGTCCGGCCACCGTCAGCGCTAGCAAGCAACAAATCACCGCCAACACGCCCACTTTTCTCATTCCCCTCACCCCGTTTTGTTCTTCGAGCAAAACCGAATCGCCCACAATATTCGCACCTGCGAAAATGTCAAGCGCCTCTCGAATATCGAGCGCCATTCTCTCGTGCTATAGCTCAGCCCCCCCCCCCGCAGTTCGCCTCAGATAATCGCTGTATTTACAAAAAAAACCGCCCGCGCCACCCTCTCTCTGCTAAGCTCACCGCTGGAACAAAATCAGGCAGTTGCCACAGCTCGCGGCCCCCTTTCCCAACCTGCCCGCGTCCTGCTTGATTTCCACCCCAGCCGCGTTCCTTTAGCTAGATCTCCGAGGTGGCTGTCATGCCAGCGATTCCGCGTGTCTCTACGGGTTCCTCTTCTCCTCACAATTTTCTTTGGTCCATTCGGCTCGCCGCCCGCAACCTTTTGCAAACTCTTGGGTTTGAGCGAGCGTCCGAACCGGCTCATAGGCGCCATAAGAAATCTATGTTTCGTCCACCATACACTTTGGGAATTTTTCCTTCGCTGCCACGGGATTACATCCGCCGCCGCCGCGCCGTGCGCCGCATCAGCAACGTTGTGATCGTGGTGTTGCTCAGCGCCGCCGTGGCCTACGGGATCGTCCATATGTCCGGGCCGGCGCCGTTCTCAGCTCCGCGCTCGGCCCCGCCTCGCTAGGAAAATAATTCACTACGAAGGTATTCACGCTTCACTCACGCTGGACGCTTGCTCGCACCGTGATTCATAGTGTGTGAGTCACGTTCGAAGCCGTTGCCTTGTTGCTTCATATCGGCAAACATAAAAAAATGCCTTCTGCCACGCGTGCCCTTCCAGAACTTGTTCATTCCTATCTCTCGCAAACCGGCGAGGATGTCGCCGCTCTTTCGCAAGCCCAGCCTGTCCTTCTCGTTTTCCTGCGCCACTTCGGTTGTACGTTCTGCCGAGAAGCCGTTTGCGAAATCGAAAAAATTCGTCCCGCCATTGAATCCTTGGGCACCAACCTCGCTTTCGTCCATCTCGCAAATGAGGAACGCGCTAGAAAATTTTTCACGCCGCATCATTTCGAAAATATTCCGCGCTTCGCCGACCCCGACGGTCGTCTCTACGAAGCCTTCGGCCTCGTCCGCGCAAAATGGCACCAATATTTAAATTCCCGTAGCATCGCGCGCATGCTAGGTGCGTGGGCTCATGGGCACCTGGTCGGCGCACCAGATGGCGATATACAGCGCATGCCCGGCATCTTCCTCATTCATCACGCCGTCATCCTCAAGTCCTTTCGGCACAAACTCGTCTCCGACCGCCCGGACTATCTCGCCCTCGCTTCTCCTGCTTAGTCGGCATTCTACGCGCAGTTTTCCACACCATTCACAGCCCTAATCTTCCGTACTATTGACCCCGGTACCAGCGCCCCGGAAACTGACTGCATGGCCCGCTACTCAGCCTTTCTCGGGCGCAAAGTCGAAGTTCATTATCGAGCTGGTGATATCTGCCTGCCCGCTTCGGGTATGTTCATGGCCGATTCCGGCCGTTCCATCTTCCTGGAACAGCGTTTCGATCAGCGCGGTACGCAAAAAACGTTCCGCTGGGAAGTCCCCTATGCGTACATTATTCGTATAGATGAACTTCCCTCCGAATCCGCTGGGGTCCTAACCCCAGTCCTGGCGAATTCCGCCCCTGAATCCGCGTCCAAACCCGCTGCGGAATCCGCTGAGCCAAAAGCCAGCGCCGCAACCGCCGGGGCAGGCGGCGCCTCTTCCATTCTTCCCTTCACACATCGCACTAAAATGGCGTAAGCATTTCGTTCTGTCCTCACTCGTAGCTGCCCACAACAAAGATTCCTTATACTCAGCCCTGTCCGGTCCGTTCCTCGCCCAAAACAAAAGTCTGTCGTCCCGCCGTCTCCCGCCAATGTAAAGACGCTGTCGTCCTGATGCCCGCCGTTTGGGCCGAAGGGTCTCAACTTCCCAATTAGCTACCCGCTCCAATTCCGCTACAATCTTTCCTTTCCTCTCGGAGGAGTCGCCGTGTCGCAACCCAATGTCGGACTCATCGGTCTCGGCCTCATGGGACTTCCCATGGGCCACAATCTTCTCAAAGCAGGTTTTCCACTCGTCGTCTGGAACCGCACCGCCTCGCGCGCCGATTCTCTCGTCGCCGCTGGTGCGAAACGCGCAGCCACGCCGGGCGAAGTCGCCACTGCCGCCGATGTCCTCATCACCATCGTCAGCGATCCCCCCGCCCTCGAAGAAGTCCTATGGAACTCTGGCGAAAAATCCGCCTTCCCCGCGCTCAAAAAGGGCAGCATCTACATTGACTCCAGCACCGTCTCGCCCGCTCTCGCGCGAAACATTTCCGCCGCTTCCGCTCAAGCCGGAATCCGTTTTCTCGACGCGCCCGTAACCGGCGGCACCTGGGGCGCGGAAAAAGGCGAGCTCGTCTTCATGATTGGCGGTGAAGCCGAAACGCTCGAAGCTGCGCGCCCCGTCCTCACCGCCATGGGCAAAAGACTTTTTCACCTCGGCCCAAACGGCGCAGGCCAAACCATCAAATTAGCGATGAACTCCTTGCTCGCCGTAGAAGTGCAAGCCTTCGCGGAAGCGCTCGCTCTCGTCCAACGCGCCGGCCTCTCGGGAGAAAAACTCGTCGAAGTCATGCAATCTTCCATGGCTCGCGCGGGCATTCTCGATATCAAAGCGCCATCCATGCTCAGCGGCGACTTCAAGCCCAGCTTTCCCTTGCGCCTGATGCACAAGGACCTAAGCCTCGCGCTCGACCTAGCCAACCAGCTTGGCGTCGGCCTCCCCGCCACAGCCGCAGCCCGCGAAACCTACAGCCACGTAAAGGGTTCCACCACCGAAGACCTCGACTACGCCGGCGTTATGCGCTTTTGGAAAAAATAGCCGCGCAACTCGCCCCAATTCGAAGCTGTCATTCCGAACCCGCCAATTCTTTGCTCGCCGCCAACTTCCAAACTGTCATTCCGAACCCACGTTTTTTCGTGGGTTCGGAATCTGCTTTTCTCTTCTTGTATTGTGTTGAGCCTGTGTTTCAGCGCGGCCTTCTTGCGTTACAATTTCTCCATGTCCACTCCGGCTCCCGAAAAAATCGAACAATTCCGCCAACAACTCAAAAACGACTGGACTCGCGACGAAACCGTCGCCGCTTGGCGAAAATGGCACAAGGAAATCGCCGCCTTCACTCGAGGCGCAACCGAAGCCCTCCTCAACGACGCAAACATCCAGCCTGGTCAAAGCGTTCTCGATCTGGCAAGCGGCGTGGGCGATCCCGCTCTCACCATCGCCTCAAAAGTCGGCCCTTCTGGACACGTCACCGCTACCGACGTAGGCCCAGGCATGATGTCCTTAGCCGCCGAACTGGCCGCTCAGCAAAATCTTCACAACATTCAATTTCAGGAAGCCGCCGCCGAATCGCTCCCGTTTCCAGATGCTTCCTTCGACACCGTCACCTGCCGCTTCGGCGCCATGTTTTTTCCCGACCTGCAAAAAGCACTGCGCGAATGTCGCCGCGTTCTCAAGCCCGGGGGCAAAGTCGTTTTCATTGTTTGGGGAGTCCGCGAACAACCTTTCACTTCAACCACCGTTGGTGTTCTCTTGAAATACGTCCAGCCGCCGGAACCCGATCCCGACGCGCCCAGCATGTTCATGTTCGGAGTCCGCGGCCGTTTCGAAGCCGCGCTCAGAGAAGCGGATTTTCAAAATGTAAAAGAACAGCCGCTCTCCGTCCCCGCCCGTTGGGCTCTTTCGGTCGAGGAATATTGGACCCAATTCACAGAAGTAGCTGCCCCCTTCCGCCCGTTACTCGCCCAACTCTCCCCCGCGAGACGTGACGACGTCCGCTTCGATGTCATTGCAGGCTTACAACAATACGTCGAGGGTGGCCACATCACCTTTCCCCTCGAAATCGTCCTCGCATCCGCCACGCGTCCCTGAATCCCTCGCCGTGGTATCCTCTCCTCGCTCACGCAGCCCGGGCCACTCGCCGGAGCACGACATGCCCGATCCGAATGAATCCCCGAAAACCTCCATGAGCGACCTACCCGATTGCTGGCCATCTCTCCCGCTCGCATCTTGGCAAGACACTTACGCAACGCTTCACATGTGGGCGCAAATCGTCGGCAAAATTCGCCTCGCGCTCACTCCTCTCGTGAACCACTGGTGGAATGTACCCTTATATATTCACCCGCGCGGCCTGACCACCTCCGCGATCCCTTACGCCAAGCGCACCTTCGACCTGCGCTTCGATTTCCTCAATCACGAGTTGGTGCTGCAAACGAGCGATGGCCAGGTCAAATCACTTCCCCTCTTCGCCCGCTCGGTAGCGGACTTTTATCAAGCCTTCATGGACATGCTGCGTTCGGCGGACATCGTGGTCAAAATT
The DNA here is from genome assembly GCA_035567915.1 of Candidatus Sulfotelmatobacter sp. Taxonomy (GTDB): domain Bacteria; phylum Acidobacteriota; class Terriglobia; order Acidiferrales; family UBA7541; genus Acidiferrum. The sequence continues at coordinate 71,781 of DATMPA010000007.1, forward strand.
TGGAAAATGCCCGTGGAGACTCCCAATCCCATTCCCTTTGACCAGGATCGCGTTCACGCCTCTTACGATCCCGAATACGCTCGCCGGTTCTGGCAAATCCTCATCTCGGTAGATCGTGTTTTCCAGGAGTTCCGCTCCCGCTTCCTCGGCAAATCCAGTCCCGTGCATTTTTTCTGGGGCAGCTTCGACCTCGCCGTCACCCGCTTTTCCGGTCGCCGCGCACCGGAACGCCCGGGCGCCGATTCCATCACCCGCGAAGCCTACTCCCACGAGGTCAGCAGTGTCGGCTTTTGGCCCGGCAGCGGCATCGAAGGACCAGCCTTCTATTCCTACATGGCTCCCGAGCCGCCCGGCTTCCGTGAATCCCATGTCCGCCCAAGCGCCGCGCTGTACCACCCGAAGCTCAACGAATTCGTTCTCATGTATGACGATGTGCGCCGCGCTTCATCTCCCTGCGCCGCGCTCCTCGATTTCTGCCAGTCCACGTACGAAGCCGGCGCTCAGCTCGCCCATTGGGATCGCCAAGCCCTCGAAAAAGCTCCGCATTCTTCCGCCAGCTCCGCCTAGTGGCACAGACTTCAGTCTGGGCGCTTCCTTCGCCGTTGGCCATTCCCGGTGCCAAGAGCGCCTCAGCCCCGTAGGGGCGACACTCTCTCCGCCCACGCCGCCGTCGTTTCCGCCAATTCGTGCATCACTTCCTCATCGCTGCGCCCCGACTTCCTAAGCACATGAAAGGAATGATCCGCCGTCTCAATCACGTGTAACGTTGCCTGCTTCCCCAGCTTCGCGCAAATCGGTCGCAACAACTTCAAATCCGCCAGTGTGTCCCGCGCCCCTTGCAGGAACAGCATCGGTACGGTCACCTTCGCCAGATGTTCCGCTCGCTTCGTTCCTGGCCGGTTCGGCGGATGCAGCGGAAAGCCAAAGAACACAAGTCCTCGCACTCCCTCCAGGGTCTCCTGAGCCGCGGCCTGCGAAGTCATCCGCCCACCCATGGACTTCCCTGCCGCAAGCAGCGGCAAGCCTGGAGCCGCTTCCGCCGCAGCCCGCACCGCTGCCGCGACCGTCGCCATCAGCACCGCAGGCGAATCAGGCACTTTCCGGCGCTCCTCCATGTAAGGAAACTGATATCGCAGCGTCGCCACACCCACGCCAGCCAATTCGCTCGCCAGCTTATTCATAAACGGATGATGCATCCCCGCCCCTGCGCCATGCCCCAGCACCAGCAGCCACTTTGCTTTCTCCGGCCGCACCAACACCGCCGACACTTCTCCTGCGCCCTCCACTCCAAATCGCAACTCTTCCGCTTCACTCAAGCGCTTCAATATCACGTCCAACATCCCGCTCCGTCTGTTTTAGTCTCGGCTATGCACTTCTGACGCGCTAATCAGTCTTTCACAACTTCTTCGCGACCCGTTTCATCGCAAGCTGTGCCTCGAACTTAAGAAGTTCGGCGTCGGCTTCGAGCGACGTCGATGTGTTCGCAATCTGGCGTTGCTGCTCTTCATTGAGTCCCAGACGCTTTGCTGAACCAACCAGAATCTTCTTCTGCAGCCCCGAAATCGGCTTGGATTGCGCATGGGCGATGGCGGCGCCAAGCGCGGCGACACGTTTCTCTAATCCGATAGTCGCAGCGCCAGGGAGCGGAATAGCCGGTCGATCCTGACGGGGCTCTGGCAGCGTAAGAGCTTCGTTGACATCGGGCGCTTTCACTTGTCGTTGCCCTAATCTTCCCGCCGGTAGTCCAAAACAATTCACGACCGTGCTCAACAAGCTCGTGTGATCAAACGTCCTGTTTAGGATCGTCTCCTGAGGCGTGTACGCTGAAACCACAATCGCTGGAACGCGAACGCCCAGGCGGTCGAACGCAAACCCCGTACCGCCCGGCTGCTCAGGTGGAATCAGGATTTCGTCTGGAGATATTGCAAGCGCACACTCTTTTGACGTTGGCGGGCACACGTGATCGTAGTTACCGCCATGCTCGTCAAACAGAATCAACAGCAATATCTTGTCCCAATCGGGGCTGTTACGAATTGCGTTATAGACGTCATATGCCAGCTTGTCGCCCTGTTCGACGTTCGATCGTCCGAACAGCTGAAATTCGTGCGACTCGGGATGCATATCGTTCTGCGGGCCGTGCACGATGGAATCGAAGTAGTTGGGTTCGATGAACGAATAGGCTGGCAACCCGCCGGGTTTTTTGGCGTCTGCGAAAAAATCGCTCAGGTGCTCGAAGTACCCTGAGCGCAGCGCGAGTTCCCACACATGCATCTGCGTCAGCAGCACGAGGCTTGTGATCGTCCATCCGGCGCAATAGACCTTCCATGATTTGCCGGCATCAGACAACACGTTATAGACCGTGGGCGTGTTGTTTATGAAAAGAATCCCGTCGTTGCCGTCGTTGTTCACATACCCGGAGGAGGTTCCCGCCTGCAGAAAAGAGCGATTGCACAACGTCTGCGAAGGTACCGACGCAAACCAGTGATCACACACGCCATAGTAGTGCGCCAGGCTCGATAGCACGGGAACAACGGCTGGCGTAAAACCTTTCATCATCGTGGCGAGGTTTGCCGGGTTCCCTTGGTTTCTCAACGCATAGTTGTAAACAAATCCCTGCATATTGCAGGGTTGCGGTGGCAGGGATGTCACTCCGTTTGCTGACACCGTCTCTTTTTGGCCGTAGATTTGTGCATAAACGTCCTGAAAAACTTCGCCGGGGTCGGGAAACGGCGCCGTGGGGTCGCTACCTTTTCCGTAAGCGAGCGATTGGCCATCCGGCGTGGGATTGCTCAGATTCTTTCCGTAGCAGCCTTCGAAGTTGCCAGGCGGAGTGCGGTTGAACGGCGCTTGATTTGCGGGATCGTAGAGCCAACCCAACAGGTTGTCGAACGATCGATTTTCCAAAACTAGCGCAACGATGTGCTCGATCCGCCCTAACTGGTTCCCTGGCATTTTGCCCTCGTCCTGCAGTTCTGTCTGCTCGAACTGACTGTGGTCAAAAACTTGCGGAAGCTAAGTGCAAATGGGATCTCGCCTGGAAATGAACAGCGTCGGTTGCACCAGCTCGCGCGAAATAAAGGGTGATGCTTCAATTTCCCGTGCCCTCGTACCGCACTCTTCGAGCGAAATCACCGGATGCTGGATTCGCACAGGAAACTCGTCGTAAGTTTTTCTGTCCAGCTTGCGCCCGGCTGCAATTGCAATGATTCTAGCGCAAGGAAAGAAAATACGATTCAAGCAATGCCGATCCGCTCTTTGTAACGGTGGCTTCCAGCCGGCGCATCACTCCGAGCCGGGCAGTCTTGTGTAGGGGCGGGACTTTAGTCTGCACGTCCGAGGAAGGACGTGCATCCCGAGCGACCATCGGGAGTCGAGGGACCTCTCTTGCATCCGATGAAGGTATTTGCTTGCCTCGAGTGCATTTTACGAGAGGTCCCGAGCTGTTGTTTTACGGCTTTGCCGTCGGCGCAAAGAATCCAATCGCCAAATCGCGCGAAGTGCGCAATCCAGCCGGTGAACTCAGAATCGCGGGAATGGAATTCACCGCGACGCTTGCCGTCGCAATGTCTCCATGCGAGCCGCCCGGAATCGTCAACGAAATATTCGGATGACCAGTCAACGTAATCGTGTCCGCGGGATCTTTTGCGCCAACGTACATCTGCAGTTCCATGTAAATCAATTCCTTGCCGCCGCCAAGGCCGCGCGCAATCTGATGCACACCCGCCGCTTGTCCCGCCTCAACCGTCAAAAATTCCGTCTGCACGCGTTCATTCGCAACTTTCGGCTCAATCGTTTCGGTAATTTCGTCCACCGCAAGTCCCAAACTATCCGCCACCATCGCGACCGACTCCGGCAGACCCACGTGCTTGATCGTTCCTTCTTTCACCCGCGCGCGAAATTCCTCCACGCTCAACCCCGCGCCGATCTTTTTCTGCAGCGGCAATCTCCGCTTCGACGCATCCACAATCCGCAACGCCTTCGCATGTTCAATTCGCTGCGAAACCGCACCCAGCGTAATCGCGAGCTTGTCCATTACGAATCCCGGATTCACTCCGGTCCCGACCAGCGCCACGCCCCACTCTTTCGCCGCCGTGTCCAGTTTCGCGGCAAGCTCCGGATACGTTCGGTACGGATACGAAAGTTCTTCGCACGTAGAAACCACACACGATTCCGCTTCCAGACACGCCAGCAACTGGTCCATCACTTTCGGCAAGGAAGACGAAGTCGTGTGCATCACCACATCCGCCGCCTGCCCCAGCACTTCCGCTGCATCCGCGGAAATCTTCACTCCCCACGGAGCATCGGAAGCGCCGACCATTTCGCCCAAATCGCGCCCGACTTTCGCCGGGTCCGCATCAATCGCTCCAATAATTTCAATAGCCTGTTTTTCGCGCAGCAATTTCGCAATCGAAGCGCCGATGGGACCGACTCCGTACTGTATGGCTCGTATTTTCTTTTTCACTGGGACTCTCCGCCTCCGCGGCGCAATCGCACACCGCGCATTTTTCGTGTAAAGGAATCTTCTAAGATAAAGGATTCGCGCAATGCAGGCAACGCCGATGTCGTCCCCATCGCGCGAGCCGCAGTCATTGCAGCCGTTCCACTCGCGTACCATAATGATGACGCCCAGAACTTGTGGCCCCGTAAACCTGGGAGGTGTACATGCACGCGCGCAAACTAACCGAAGACGAAATCGCAAAACTGATGACGAAGCTGCCCGGCTGGACGATTCAGCAAGGCAAGCTTCACCGCGAATTCGAGTGTAAGGATTTCGTCACCGCGTTCGGCAACATGACCCGCGTCGCTCTCATCGCCGAATCCATGAACCATCATCCCGAATGGTTCAATGTTTGGAACAAAGTCGTCATTGACCTCGTCACGCACAGCGTCAAAGGCATCAGCGATCTAGATTTCGTTCTCGCGGAAAAAGTGGAGGAGGTATTCTCCGGTTTGCTTGCGCGCCAACAAAAATCCGGCTCATGAAGGGCGCCCACCAGCCCTCCAGCGGCTTCCCCCGCTGGCTCCTTACGTCGACGCGCTGGATTCTTTCGTTAGCTGTCCTCGCGCTATTGATTCATTTTTTTCCGCTCGCCACGCTTCGCGACGCAATCAGCAAAATTCCTCCCGCTCGTTTTCTCATCGTCCTCGTTCTCTATCTCTGCGCGCACGGCGTCGGCGTCCTCAAATGGCGCATGGCCGTCAACGCTGCCGGCGCCGAACTCGATCTCGCCACCAGCGCGCAATGCTATTTCGGCGGCCTCTTTGGCACATTGTTCCTGCCATCCATTATCGGCGGTGACGTTGTGCGTCTCGCGGTTGGTCTCCGCAAGAGTCCTCGTCCTGCCGCCGTCCTCGCCGGCAATCTCGCCGACCGCTTCCTAGATGTCGCCGCGCAAGCTGGCCTCGTGCTGCTCGGACTGTTTCTCCTTCCCGCTTCGCTGCCTCCCTCGTGGCGAGAGAAAGCTCTCGGCTACGCATCGGTGCTGGGCGTTGGGATTCTTGTCCTCGGCGCCGCGTCCTACTTCGTCTATCGCGCCACCATCGGCCGAAGCTCCTGGAAACTCCGTCGCCGCATCGTGCGCCTCCGCCACGCGCTCCGCTCCGTAAAGCGCCGCCCACTTATTCTCATCGCGGGCTGGCTTGCTGGTACGACTATCCAATTCACTTTCCTAGTCCTCACCGCGCTCCTGGCCATCTCCTGTGGACTCAAACTCCCTCTGCGCGTCTGGCTATTTGTGTGGCCGCTTGCAAAGCTGGCCGCCGTATTGCCGCTTACCCAAGGCGGCATGGGCGTCCGCGAAGCCGCTCTAGTCGCCCTGCTCGTCCCGTTTGGAGCACCCGGCGCCCTTGTTCTCGCCGCTGGCCTGGTGTGGGAGGGGGTCATCATTGCAGGTGGCCTCGTTTCCGGCGGAATTGCCTTAGTGCTTAGGCAATCCTCATCCTCTAGTAATGCAGGTAACGACTAGGAACCTCTCCTTGACTCCCAGTTCCGCGCTGGACATTCACACGCACAATATTAAAGTCTAGAAAAGCGGTTCGAAAAGGCAGCCTAGATAAGCGTTGACACCAACATTTCCAAGTGCTAAATACCGAGCAAGACGGCCCTTTGGTGGTAAGTCTCTTACCGCGATGCGGTCCAGCAACACGCGAGTGATGCGGCGCCCCTGCCTGGCAGGGCAGGGTGGCGCGGCCGCTGAGGGTTACGTCATGCAACACCCCACCCCGGGAGGCGAGAATCCTCAGGTTTTCGCCTCCTAACCTTGCCCACTCAAGAGATTCAAACTGACCCACTACGTCCGTACACCGTTTTCGGTTTCCAGACTCCTTCGCTAAGATAGCCGGACGCTTTCTTGCGTTGGAGGAACCGGTCCACCTCATGTCCGCGCCGCTTCTCGATATGAATCACGTGACCGTCATGCGGGGCGACCACGCCGCGCTGAAAGACGTTTCGTTGCGCATTGGCGCCGGCGAGCATGTCTGCATCCTGGGGCCGAACGGCTGCGGCAAGTCCACCCTGATCAAGACCATCACGCGCGAATGTTATCCGCTGGCACGCGAAAGTTCCTCGATGGCAATTCTCGGCCGGGAGCGCTGGGACGTTTTCGAGCTGAGGAACTTGCTCGGCATCGTTTCGCCGGATCTACTCGCCGCTTGCACAACGGACGCCACTGGACGGGACGTGGTGCTCTCAGGATTCTTCAGCAGCACACGTATTTTTCCGCACCATCATCCTGACCCGGAGCATTTGCGCCGAAGCGAAGCGGTACTGTCACGCCTCGGCATCGGGCATCTTGCGGATCGCAGCGTCGCGCAAATGTCTAGCGGGGAAGCGAAGCGCACGCTGATTGCGCGGGCGTTGGTACATGATCCCAAGACGCTGCTTTTCGATGAGCCGAGCAACGCGCTCGACATTGCCGCGCAGATGCAACTGCGGGACACGATGCGGGAACTTGCGGGCCAAGGATTGGCGATTCTGCTGGTGACACATCATGTGGCCGAAATCATTCCGGAAATTGAGCGGGTGATTCTGCTGCGCGCCGGTCGCATCATGGCCGACGGCGCAAAAGACTCCGTGCTGACCGAGGCAAAGTTGCAGACGCTCTTTGACGTGCCCGTGCGGCTCCACAAGCAGGACGGTTTCTTCCATTTGTATTAGGAGTGGAAGACAAACCAAATCTATTTTTCTGGCGTTCGGGAGCTCGAAAACGTCCGCGCTTCGGGATGTTTTGGATTCCAGTCTTCGGGAGGAAAAGCAACGCGCCAGAATTGCGGGCGCGGCGCGGAAAATTCCAGGCCGATTTCCGCTTTGTTGCCGCGAACAGGTCCGAGAAAAACGACGTGGCACTCCTGCGCTTCAGAAGTGCGCTTGTGCTCCAATTGGATGGCGCTGCCGCTGGTGAGCCGCGCTTGCAGAAGGACGAGCGCGCCGTGCGCGTTGATGGCAAGCGTTTCCGTTTCTTCATCAAAGGGCGCGCCTTGCGCGTCTTTGCCGTGAATGCGCACGGGTACCTGCATCAACACGCGCTGGCTGCGGCGGCGCGGACCGGAATGAACGGGAGTGTTTGGGCCTTGGGCCATGCTTCCTCTCTCAACTTAATCTATCGAGCGAAGACCGCGTTCTTTCTGTGAAACCGGAAGCCGGTTCACAAAAAACACTTTGTTTGCCAGGGTGAATCGCTTCCGCCGCTAAGTGCGTTTTTCCATCGGCACGTAACTGCGCGTATCGTGTCCCAGATAGATCTGGCGCGGCCGCGCGATCTTCTGTTCCGGATCGAGCAACATCTCCTGCCACTGCGAAAGCCAGCCGGAAGTCCGTGGGATTGCGAAGAGCACAGGGAACATCGTCATGGGGAAGCCCATCGATTGGTAGATGAGGCCGGTATAGAAATCCACGTTCGGATACAGTTTGCGCTTAACAAAGTATTCGTCTTCGAGCGCGATGCGTTCGCATTCCAGCGCGATTTCGAGAAGCGGATTCTTGCCCATCAATTCGAAAACTTCGTAGGCGACGCGCTTGATGATGCGGGCGCGCGGATCGTAATTCTTGTAAATGCGGTGGCCGAAACCCATAAGCTTGGTTTCGCCGGCTTTGACGCGCTTGATGAAGTCCGGAACTCTCTGCACCGAGCCGATTTCGTGCAGCATGCGCACAACTTCTTCATTCGCGCCGCCGTGCAGCGGACCGTACAGAGCGGCGATCGCCGCCGCAGTGGCGGAGTAGGGATCCACGTGCGAACTGCCAACGCCGCGAATCACGTTTGCCGAACAGTTTTGTTCGTGATCGGCGTGAAGGATAAAGAGAACATCGAGCGCGCGTTCAAGAGTGGGATTCGGGCGATAACGCGCTTCCGTGGTGCGAAAGAGCATGTTCAGAAAATTGCCGGGATAACTTAGTTCGTTGTCCGGATAGACGAACGGCATGCCGAGTGTATGGCGATACGCGAACGCCGCGATCGTCGGCATCTTGCCGATGAGCCGGAAGGTCTGCTTGCTGCGCGATTCGGGATTCAGAATGTCTTTTGCGTCGTGATAGAAAGTGGAAAGCGCGGCAATAGTGGAAACCATCATGCCCATTGGATGGGCATCGTAGTGGAAGCCGTCGAGAAATTTCTTGATGCTCTCGTGAATGAACGTGTGATGCGAAATGTGCCAGGTCCAATCCTTGAGTTGCGTTTCGGTGGGAAGCTCGCCGTGGATAAGAAGGTAAGCGGTTTCCAGATAAGTGCTTTTTTCCGCGAGCTCTTCGATGGCGTAACCGCGATAGCGCAAGATGCCTTTGTCGCCATCAATATAAGAGACGCGGCTGATGCAGGAGGCCGTGTTGTTGAAGGCGGGGTCGTAACTCATCATGCCGAAATCGTTGGCGTCCACTTTAATCTGGCGAAGGTCCATGGCGCGGATGGTGCCATGGGTAATGGGAATTTCGTAGGATTTGCCGGTGCGGTTGTCGGTGATGGAAATCGTTTCGCGGGAGGTTGCGATGTCCCCGGCTTTCTTCGATTCTGCTGTGGATGTGACGGAATCCATGGTGAGCCTCGGTCCAGCTTTCACTTTACACCAAAGCAGAGGGGAGCGCGAAGGGGAGGCGAGGAAGGCCTGCGGAAAACTGAAAGTGGCCTAAGGGTAAGAGGAGAAAGGAGTTAAGAGGCAATAACATTCCTCTTGACAATAGTCGTTATAACGAGTATCATGAGGGCGTTAGATGGGAAGTGATCCTGGGAGGTGAATGATGATTACGATTCGCAAGAGCAACGACCGCGGCCACGCCGATCACGGCTGGCTGGATACACGGTTTACATTTTCTTTCGCGGAATATTTTAACCCGGAGTACGTGCAATTTCGCACACTGCGAGTGATGAACGATGACCGGGTTGCGGGCGGCGGTGGTTTTCCGAAGCATCCTCACCGTGACATGGAGATCGTGACGTACGTTCTGGAAGGCGCGCTGCAGCACCAGGACAGCATGGGCAACGGCTCGGTGATCAAGCCTGGCGACGTGCAGTACATGAGCGCGGGGACGGGCGTGGCGCACAGTGAGTTTAATGCTTCGAAAACGGAGCCGGTGCATCTGTACCAAATATGGATGTTCCCGGATAAGAACGGCTACAAGCCGGCCTACGATCAGAAGCATTTTTCCGACGACGAAAAGCGCGGGAAGCTGCGGCTGCTCGCTTCCTCGGATGGGCGCGATGGTTCGGTGAAAATCCGGCAGGACAACGAACTGTACGCGACCGTACTGGGCGCGGGAGACAGAGTGAAGCATGAGCTGAAGCCGGAGCGCCACGCGTACGTGCAAGTGGCGCGCGGCAGCGTGACGCTCAACGGGAAGAAGCTCGAAGTCGGAGACGGCGCGGCGATTTCTGAAGAGAAATCGCTGGAGCTTGCAGGCGTCAACGACGCGGAAGTTCTGCTGTTCGATCTGGCGTGAGAAAAAAAGACGGCAAAGAAAGGGCGCAGCTCTTAGTTGAGACTGCGCCTTTTTTGTTTTCCGCGAGAAATCACTGTACGTCTGAAAGTTTCCTGACGGCCACGTTTTACGCGCGCTTGCGTGTAAGGACCGGGAGGCAAAACAGTAGGCCTACTATGAGTCCACACAGCAGGGCGAGCATGCATGGGCCAAACGGCAACTTCGCTGCCATCATGAAGACGATGCTGAGGGCAGCAAACGTCCGCAAACGAACGGAAACCGGCAGGAGTTTGTTGCGGAGCGCGCTGGAGAGCTTTTCTCCTCCCGCGGGAATTGCCAGACGTATAGCGCGCATTTTGGGAGCGTTGATCGCGCCCCCCAACGCTGCCACTACGGCAATGCCAACAAAGGATGCGGGTATCCAGCCTTGTTTGAAAACGCTGATAAGCGAAGCCAAATAGCCGCCGGAAAGAATTACGAGGAGGAGCGCGGGACCGTTAACGAGCGGTCCTATGCGAGCGAGCCGCAACCAGGTTTGCGCTTCGGCCGGTGTGGTTGAGTTTCCCAGAAACGATATCGCGGCCCACTCAACGCCGAATGCGAGAAAAAGTGTAACGACTCCGGTGAGGTGAAGAAAAAGGATGAGAGCGTAAAGGGTCATTGAAACCTCAAGCGTTTGTTAGCCAAAATCCAAAGCAATGACAATTACGCTCGCGCCTTGCGAAAAATATCAGAGCAAAACGCAGGGGAAAACACTTATCCGCGCTTACGTTGGAAGTCGCGCATGAAGCTGGTGAGGGCTTCGACTGCGGCAGGTTCGACGGCGTTGTAGAGCGAAATGCGCATGCCGCCGACGGAGCGGTGTCCGGGCGTGCCGACAAGACCTGCCGCTTCAGCCTGCTTGGCGAATTCTTTTTCCACGGTCTCGTCACCGCCCGCGATGCGGAACACTACGTTCATTAGCGAGCGCGAATCTTTTTCCACCGGGCATGTGAAATAGCCATTGCTGGCGTCAATCGTGTCGTAGAGCAGTTTGGCTTTCGCTTCGTTGCGTTCTTGGATGGCGGTAATTCCGCCGAGCGAATCAATCCATTCCATTACCAGACTAATGATGTAAATCGCAAAGGTCGGCGGCGTGTGGTAGAGCGACTTTTCTTTGATGTGCGTGCGGTACTGCAATAGCGTTGGCAGATTCTTGTCCGCACGCTCGGCCAAATCCTTGCGCACGATGACCACCGTAGCGCCGCTCGGTCCCAAATTCTTTTGTGCGCCCGCGAAAATCACGCCGAATTTCTTCACATCAATTGGCCGCGACGCGATGTCCGAAGACATGTCTGCGACGAGTGGCACCTCGCCGGTCTCCGGCATCGTGTGATACTGCGTGCCTTCGATCGTGTTGTTCGTGCACATGTGCACATAGGAAGCGTCCGGGGAAAGCGAGAGTTCGTCCTTGCGTGGGACGCGAGTGAACTTTACTGGTTCAGTCGTGCCGGCAACGCGATGCGCGATTCCCTTTTTCAATTCGCCCAGGGCTTTCGCAGTCCATGTCCCCGTATGAATCAAGTCCACCGGCTTGTTGGGCAGGCACAAATTCATCGGCGCCATGGTGAACTGCATGCTTCCACCACCTTGCACAAAAATCACGGCGTAGTCATCTGGAATAGAGAGGTGCTTCCGCAGCCCGGCTTCGGCAGCCGCGTTGATACTTTCAAATTCGGGCGAGCGGTGGCTCATCTCCATCACGGACATTCCGGAGCCACGCCAATCGAGCAGTTCCTCGCGGATACGCTCGAGCACGACGAGCGGCAGAGAAGCGGGCCCCGCATTGAAATTGAAGACACGTTTTGTGGCGGGAGCGGTAACCAGGGAAGACACGGTTGTTTTTCTCCAGAGGGGCCAGCGGGCCCAGTTTTTGTGCGCAAACCAGAGGCGGGGAACTGCAAGGCCGGGCACAGGCTTGCGACCCTTTAGAATATCACGCCGCTCGGACTGCAAAAGTAGATGTAAAATGCAGGTGGCGAGGGACCTTAATGAAACGACGGGAATTATTGCAAAAAGCAGGATTGGCGGCGGGAGCGCTGGCCGTTCCAAAATGGACGAGCGCGGCACGGGCGCCTAAACTGGATTGCGTGTTTCAGCTCTCCATCATCACCGACGAAATCTCGCAGGACTTTGGCCACGCGCTCGAAGTGGCAGTCAACGAGTTTGGCTTGAGTTATGTCGAGATCCGGGGACTTTGGAAAAAGAACATTCTCAATCTCGATGACAAGGAGATCGCCGAGGCCAAACGGCTGATCACAAAATACGATCTGAAAGTGACGGATATCGCGAGTCCGCTCTTCAAAGTGGATTGGCCGGGAGCGCCGAAATCAAAATTCAGTCCGACCGGTACGGCTTATAACGCCAGCTTCACTTTTGATCAGCAGGACGAGGTCCTCGAAAAGAGCATTGCCATTGCGAAAACGTTCGGAACGAACAAGGTTCGCATGTTCGACTTCTGGAAGCTCGAGGACGACAAGCCATATCGCGATGCGATGGACGAAAAGATCCGCGATTTCGCTGCCAAGGGTGCGAAGAAAGATGCTGTGTTGGTCCTTGAAAACGAGTATGAGTGCAATTCTGCGACAGGAGCACAAGCAGCGCGTACCCTTGCGGCTGTGCCCGCCAGAAATTTTGTGGTCAATTGGGATCCAGGCAATGCGGCGGCCGATGGCGAAGTTCCATTTCCTGACGGCTACGCAAAACTGCCGAAAGACCGCATCGGCCACGTTCATCTGAAAGATGTGATCACAAAACCGGATGGCAAATTCGGCTGGGCCGCGATGGGTCAGGGCAAAATTGCCTACGTTGAACAATTCACAGCGCTGATGAAAGACGGCTATCGAGGCACGATGAGCCTCGAAACCCATTGGAACGGCGGCGGAACGCCGGAAGAATGCTCGCGCGCGAGCATGGCCGGAACCAAGGAACTGTTGCGCAAGGCGGGTGCACTGAAATAACGCTTCGAGGTACTGTCCCATGCCCGGAAAAGGTTCACGAAGAGATTTTCTGAAATGGAGCGCGGTAGCAGCGGGAGCATGCAGCTTTCCTGCGCGCAGTTACGCGCGAATCATCGGCGCGAACAATATTGTCCGGACGGGAGTTATTGGCTACTCAGATCGCTTTCGCGAAGCACTTTTCCCGGCATTTCTAAAACATGCTGGAAAGCAACAATTCGAAATCGCGGCGCTCTCGGACATCTGGAAGCGGCGCCGGGATGAAGGCGTGACGCTGATATCGGAAAGCACGGGACACCACGTTGCGCTCTGCCACAACAATGACGAGCTTTACGATCGCAAGGACATTGACGCCGTCATCATCGCCACTGCCGATTTCCAGCATGCGCAGCATGGCATTGAAGCAGTCCGCAACAATGTGGACGCTTACGTCGAAAAGCCAACCGCGCACACGATGGAGGAAGCCCGCGAGTTTCGCAAAGCTGTTCGACAAACTGGCCGCTGCGTGCAAGTCGGCACGCAGCGCCGCAGCGCGCGCAACTATCAGCGCGCCAGGGAATTCATCAAGTCCGGCCAGTTTGGCGAAATCATCGCGGTGGAAATGACATGGAACGTCAATCAGCCCGGTCGCTGGCGCCGCCCACAGCTCGTCAACCAATTGAAAGAAGAAGACACGGATTGGAAGCGCTTTCTGATTAATCAGCCAATGGTGCCGTTCGATCCGCGCAAGTACCTCGAGTTTCGTTTGTTCTGGCCTTACTCCAGCGGAATTCCGGACCAGTGGATGGTCCATCAAATTGACACAGTGCATTGGTTCAGCGATCTGCCGCGCCCGCGCAGTGTGGTTGCCAACGGCGGAATCTATCTTTGGAAAGACGGCAGGCAAAACTGGGATACGCTCACGGCTGTTTTTGACTACGGACCACTCAACGATCCCACCAAAGGCTTCCAGGTAATTTATTCTTCGCGGCAAACCAACTCCGCCGGGGATGTGAAGGAACTCTACCGCTCGAACGCTGGCACGCTCGACCTGGACAAGAATGTCATCAGCGGGGAGGGCGGCCTTGATGAAGGCTTCGCCAAAGCGATGGGAATGAAAGCGAACAAATTGCAGAATCGCAACCTTCTCGAGGGCTTTGCGGGGATAGAGACGGGTGCCAGCGCGGGCGTGGATGAAGCCACGAGTGCGAACATGCTGAATTGGATGGAGTGCGTGCGAAACCGAAAGACGCCGAACGCAAACATCGAGGCTGGCTACGGCCACTCTGTCGCACTGTGCATGACTATTGCCGCGATGCAGTCCGGCCAGCGCGCTACCTTCGATGACGACAAACAAGAGGTGATGGTTGGCGATGCCGTCTGGCCTCGCGCATGAACAACCCGTACGTTACGTTGGCGAAGGCGTGGTTGTATTTATAGTTAAGTAACTTAGAATTAAGAGATAAGCTTTTCCCCGTACCTTTTTTGCCGCGCGGGCAACAAATTTCTAACTTCCCACGCCAAGAAATGCGAAAATTGCAGTAATCTTTTTCCCATTGATTCTTACATTGGAAGGCGCTGCGTCCCCGCACTGGCGCCAAACCCGCAGTTTGCAAGAGGTTTAGTTTGAAGTTAGCTCACGCAATTCTTGGGAGCGGCGTTCGAACGCACGTGGACCTCCTCATCGGAAGTCTGCCTTTGCGCATTTCCTCGGAAGATTCCTCGCTCCTTTCCGCAGCTTCAAAGCGTTATCGCGGCTTCGGTGATTCTCAGGAAAAACGATTTTCCATTCAAGTTGACCGTGCCGAAACCGAATTCAGCGGCCAGCATGAGTTTGCTTGCGACTTCGAGGGCGCGCGCGTTGTCGCCGACACCTCCGGCGCCCATTTCTCCGGGGTCCGGCATGAATACGCGCTGGATTCTCTTCTGCGCATGTTTCTCAGTTGGGCATTGCTCGGGCAACAAGGATTCCTGCTTCATGCAGCGACCGTCGTAAGAAACGGCAAAGCTTACGTGTTTGTGGGCAGGTCCGGAGCTGGGAAGAGCACCGTTGCCTCGCTCAGCCCGCGTGGAACCGTTTTGACCGACGAGATTTCTCTCTTGAGGCGCGTGGACGGAGAATGGCGCGCGTTTGGCACTCCGTTTTGGGGCGAATTTCGCGCGGATGGGGCAAACACCAGCGCGCCAGTCGCGGGAATTTTTCGCCTGGTTCAGGCAACCGATAACCTGGTCGTACCATTGCGCCCTTCCGAGCTCTTGAGGACGATGCTTCCCTGCGTCCTGTTTTTCTCGTCCCAACTTGGCGACAACGATCGCCTGCTGCAAATCCTCGTTGCAGCAAGTGAACAAGTAGCTGGATACAACTTGCAGTTCCAGAAAAGTCGATCCTTTTGGGAGGTCGCGCCCTCATGAACGTAGCGGCGGGCGGCGTTTGGCAGAAGAACCCCTCTCTCGCATGGAGAGAGATTGACGACGAGACCGTGATCATTTCGCCCGGCGAGAGCGTGATGCACGAGCTCAACGATACGGGGAGTTTCGTCTGGAAAAATATTGACGGCCAGCGCAAGGCGGAAGACCTCGCCGCGTTGCTGGTCGAGCAGTATGAAGTCACACTGGAAACCGCTTTGGCCGATACGCTGTCTTTGTTGGAGGAATTGTCCAGGCGAAAATTGCTTCTGCCAGCCGAGGGAGGCGCAGCGCGTTGAGCAGCGCAGTCCAAATTGCGGCTACTCCGTTGATGGACCGCCTAATCGCGCGAACCGTGCGCAAGCGACGGCCTCTGAGTGTCCATTTTGATTTGACGTACCGTTGCAACGAGCGATGCGTCCACTGCTACCTGGACCATGAAGACCACGGCGAGCTCACCACAAGCGAATGCATCAATGCGCTCGAGCAACTTGCTCGCGCCGGTGCGCTCTTTCTCACCTTCAGCGGCGGGGAAATCTTTCTTAGAAAAGACTTGGAAGAGATTCTTACAGTAGCGCGCCGCCTGCAGTTTGACATCAGTTTGAAGACGAATGCGCTGCTCGTTACGCCGGAGCGCGCTCGCATGTTGCATCGCCTCGGTGTGCGCCGCGTGCAAATCAGCGTGTACAGCAACGAAGCAGCCGTCCACGACGCCATCACAAAAGTTCAGGGATCATTGCAGCGCAGCCTTGCGGCAATTCCTCTGCTTCAGGAGCAGGGCATTCTGGTGAAACTCGCCTGCCCCCTGATGAAGCAAAATCTGATGGCCTATCGAGGTGTGATGGCGCTGGCGGAACAACTCGGCGTTCCTTACGTCCTGGATATGACCATCACGCCGATGATGGATGGCTCGCAAGAACCGCTTGAACATCGGGTGTCGTCCGAAGCTTTGCTTCCCATACTGCAGGACACCGCGTTGCAATCGCGTGGAACGAAAGCCCTTCCCGGCGCCGGGGAATCCTTGCCGAATTTCTTACAGAATTTCTCGCCAACTCTTGGTAGCAGCGTCTCCAGCGGCATCGAGAGTAACGCGTACGAAGATTTGCCGTGCAGCGCCGGACACAACAGTTGCTACGTCTCGCCCTACGGCGATATTTACGCCTGCGTGCAACTGCCCATGCCGGCGGGAAATTTGCGCGAGGAAAGCTTCGCGCATATTTGGGAAAACGCGCCGGCCCTCGAGCGCATTCGCAGCGTCCGCGAAAGCCAATTGCCCGTTTGCTCCCGCTGCGAAATTCGTTCTTATTGCGAACGCTGCCCGGGGCTGGCTTGGATGGAAGGCGGCGACCTCCTGGGCGCGTACGAGCGCGCTTGTTCGCTTGCGGAGCAGAAAGCAAGAATTGCTGGAGCGGTGAATCCTAAGAGTGCATGGCGGAGCGAGGCACCGGAAGCGGGCATGTCTCGCGCTTGCCCCGTGCCCGCATCCAGAGATTCGGCCGTTCGGAATTAAGGGAGGAAGAAAGGCCGTCATGTCTGAAGAAAAGAAAGACAATCCGAGAGGGTCGGGCGAGGGCAAGAAGCCGTACGCCAGACCCAGCGTCCAATCGGAGCCGATCTACGAAACGCTGGCGCTCGCTTGCGGCAAGCTGCCCGGGCAAGGCGGCGTCTGTAATGCCGCACCGCGCCGCTCTTAAGGCCAGCGAACAGCAGGCGAAATAGGAACAGATTTGCCTTCTTTAATATGTATCCCAAAATGAACCTGTAATTTTAGGCAAACCCACTCGTTAGGTTCATTGACCTACCCAAGTTGAAACAAACATCCTAATAATTAAGCGGCTCTAATTCCTTTTCCGAACGCTCTCTTTTCACTGTCCCAGTTCGGAACGAGACACTTTAGAAGGATTTCATGCGTATGTTGTGTGCAGTTAAGATTTTGAAGCTGACGCCGGTTCGGACGCGTCTCCTCTCGGCACTTTTTGTGGCGGCGAGTCTCGGCAGTGCCGCGTCTGCACGCGAACAAGTCGTCATTCAAAAAGGCACCAACGGAAACACGCAACTGCGCGGCGGTAGCCTTTTTCTGGATGAAAGCGCGCCCACCACAACGGGCAGCCCCGATTTAGACGTCAAAGCGCGCACGGGGCAGAGGCAGAGAGCTCTTCTGCTGTTCGATCTTTCCTCGCTGCCAACCATCGGCGTGAAACAAGCGACCCTTACGCTTCATGTCAAGACTGGTTCCCCGAATAGCCGGACCTTTGGCGCTCACAACATGACTTCGTTCTGGACGCAGAATGCCAGCTGGACCAACCGGGCAACGGACGCCAATAATCTCACAACGGCATGGACTGCAGCGGGCGGCGATTTCAACGGCACCGCGACAAACACCGTGACCGTTGCGACGAATTTAGTATCCACCGTGAGTTTTACCATCACCGGAGACGCGCAAAACTGGTACGACGGCACGGCGAATTATGGAACGTTGATTAAGGATGAAAACGAAGGAAACGGCGGCACAACTCTTTCGCAAACGATCTTCAACTCTTTTTCTGATGCGATCACGACGAATCGTCCCTCATTGACACTCACCTACCTTCAGAACGTCCAGAATCTTGCTGCAACTCCCGGAAACGGCTCTGTGTCGATTAGTTGGACGTATCCAACGACAACAAATAATTTGCCGGGAGAGAGCTACGCCGGAGTAATTATCCTGCGCCGGGCAGGGGCGCCCGTGGATAAGAACTCCTTGCCAACGGATGCGCAGGCGCCGCCGGCACTGTGCTCAACGATTGGATCCGGCACGCTGGTGTTTGCCGGCACAATGAGCAACACGAGCTTTACCGACAATGGAGCCTGTTCAGCGCTCACGAACGGCACACAGTATTTCTACAAAGTTTTCCTTCGCGATAATTTGAACTACTACTCGACGAGTGTGGTGGCTTCCACCTATACCGCGGAAACAGCCGCTGTACCGGGAACAACGCAAACTCTTGCTTGGACCATTGCCACGCACTCCTACAATTTGGGTGGCGGCGGATTGATTCCCGGCTCGCAAATGGTTTTTGGTTCGGATACCTCACAACTCTTCAGCGTGAATTTGAGCACTGGACAGCGCGGTTACCCTGCGGTGGGTCTAGGCGGCACTGTTTCGGCACGGCCTCCGGTATTGGATTCCAGTAGCGCCGCAAACGGAGCGCAAGTGGCCTACGTCGCGGCGCAGGACGGCAACGTTTACGCGATTGACACAAGTTCTACTGCCAACGGACAGATTTTGTGGCTTGCGAATTTGAGTCAAACCGGCAGTGCGGGAAATGTTTTCATGGGCGGCGCTGCAGTGCAGGTGAAGCAGTACAGCAGTGCGTCGTATACGCCTACTTTCGACACGGTCTTTGTCGGTACGCACAATTCCAGCACGGCTACCGCAAACAGCGTAATCGCACTGAACGGTACAACCGGCGCGGTCGTCTGGACTTTCACGGGAACCAACGCCAACAAGCTGGACATGGTGAATTCCACTCCCACCGTGGACTACGTCAACAACGCCGTTTGGTTCACCAGCCACAGCAACGCGCTAACGACGCAGTCGAATTTGTGGAAGTTCAATCCACTGAACAATACCGTTAGTTGGAGCATGAATTTGGGCAATGCAGGCGACATTGACAGCAGCCCAAGCCTAACGCCGAGCGGAGACGTTCTTTTTGTCAGCGCAAACAATGGCAATTTGTACGCGGTCAATCCCGCGGCAGCAACATCCGGGACGGCTCTACTCGCCACCTATACCGGGACTGACGGCGCAATAAAAAGCTACCCCTACATTGTGACGACGGTGAATCCGTACACGGTCGTTTTCACAACGGGTACGATGGTGCACGCTGTGAGCTTCAACAAGAATACAAATACATTCACAAAGCTCTGGGATTCCGTCGCGTTCACTTCACCTTCGGCTCCGGTCGTCTATAACTTCAGCACCGTCTATATCGGCACGGGGTCGGACATTATTTACGAATTAAGCCTTGCCTCAGGCGTGGTCACGGGCCAGCGAGTGGTGGACACCGGAAACAATCCGATGTTCATTGGCGAGCCTTCGCTGGACCTGGTGCTCAACAGGATTTATGTGACGACAACGACGAACGACCAAAGGTCGTACGCGTACACCGTTCCGTTTTGACGAAATGAAATGAACCGCTTGATGCCAACTCGTGAAACTCGATTTCTTCAGCGCGCCGCGCTGGCCCTGGTGTTGTGCGCCGCAGCAGGGGTTATTGGTTGCGGCAGCGCCGATATGACGCCCGTGCAACCGCCGCAACCACAAGTGGCTGCTGCCATGACGGTTTGCAATAAAACGCCTGACGGCTGCTCGCAGCAGCAATCGTTTTCACTCGGCACGATTCGGGACCTGGCGATTCATGTGGATTGGAAAAACGTAGCTCCCGGAACGCGGACGCAGAAGCTGGAATTACTAGACCCAGGCGGCGGCTCGTACCAGGTGTTGAACACGTCCTTTGTCGAGGAAGACGGAGGAAACGGCGCGGCGGAGACGGATGTTTTGATTCCGATCAGTGGCTCCATGATTACGCAGCGGAGCATCACGGGTACGTGGACGTTTCGCGTTTCCCTGGACGATCAAACAGTAGCGACGCAGAGCGTTGCCTTTGCACCCTAATTAGCGAGTGTGAAAAAGCAGACTTTGATGAATCGAGAAACAAATCCAAGGAAAGGCAGCCGGCAAATTGGCGGCGAACGTCGCGAAGGCGACGCGCAGCGGATTTCCGAAGCTCTCGCCCAGCACGGCCGTATCGCGTTGCGTGTTCATGGCACCAGCATGCTGCCCTGGGTGAAGCCGGGAGACGTCGCGCTGATTCGTCGTACGGACAACTCGGGAGTTCGCCTTGGCGACGTGGCTCTTTACCGCCGAGACAATCACATTTACGTGCACAGAATCGTCAGCAAGACCGGTTCATGGCACTCCGCAAAGCTCACTGCCAAGGGCGACGCGCATCCGACCTCCGATGGCGTGTTGGAACAGGGCGAGCTTTTAGGCCGGGTCGTTCGCCTTTACCGTGATGGTTCACGCATTGATTTGGATTCGTCCACTCAGCTCGCGTTAGGTCTTCTCATCGCCAGACTTTCCCGCGGCAGCCATTTTTGGTATCCGGTCGCGCGCGTCGCCACGTTCATCGTCCGCCCGATACGCCGTCTCCTGCCTTCTTTCCGCGCGCCAGACGAAGTACCGCAGTAGTCTTTCTGCCGAAGAGTTGAACCAGGTCTCCCTCGCCATTCAACGTTTATGTTTTGAAACGTGAAAGCTCCGCGCTGTCTTGTAAACTTGCCGCTTGGCTTCTAACCTTCGCATGTATGTCATTGCGCCAAAGTTGCATACCAAATGCTGGCCGCGGCCTGTCAACAGCTTGGACAATTGAGCCAGGAACAAGAAGCACTCGATCGGCTACGCAGAGTAGATCCCGTCTGGGGGGATGTTCGGTATTGCGAAATGACGCCGGATAGTAGTGGAGATGTATATCTCGACTGTCCCAAGTAGGGATTCGCCGGGTTTAGACTAACGCGAATTCCACGCGATGCCGCATCGGATCGATTCGTTCCGCGCGTACCCGGACTCGGTCTCCTAACTTCCAAGATCGCTGTTTCGATTTCGATTGGGAAGCTCCGCGGCCGCGCTTTTGCTGCGGACTTTGCATCGCCACGATCGCGTGTTCGTGCTCGCGATACATGCACCGTGCTCCGGCTGCTTCTTCCAGCGCCGCAATCGGCAGCAAGCCTTCCACAAAAACTTCCATCAACTCTACAAAGCATCCGTATTTCTGCACGGAAATGATCAGGCCTTCGTATTCATCTCCGAGATGCTGTTCCATGAATTGCGCCGTCTTCCAATCGCGCAATTCGCGTTCCGCCGTTGCGGCGCGCCGTTCTGCTTCCGAAGTTTCTGTTGCCAGCTCCTCCAGCAAACGGTGCGAGTAGAGTGCCGCCGAAGTGCCCCTCCCCGGATGAGAATCGGGAGGCGGTCCCGCATTAGGATTGGCCAGCGCCCATTTCAGCGCGCGATGAACGATTAAATCCGGATAGCGCCGTATCGGCGAAGTGAAATGCGCATACTCGTCAAACCCCAGCGCGAAATGCCCCAGCGAATCCGGCGCGTAGCGCGCCTGCTTCAGCGAGCGCAACATCAGATAAGAAACGATTCTCTCTTCCGTTTTTCCAGCAAGCTTCTTCAACAGCCTTTGGTAATGCTGCGGCGTAATGCTCAATTCTCCCGCGCCCGGCAGCGTCACGCGCATATCGCGTTCCCGCCCGTGACCGTACGAATCAGGCCGTCCGCGCTTTGCAGGCGCCGGCACGCGCCCATGCCGAACCGCAATCTCGCGCTGGTGCAAATTCTCCACGCCCAGCGAATAGCCGAACGCGCGCGCCAGCTCTTCAAATTCAAGCACTTTCTTCGCATCAGGTTTTTCATGCACGCGATGCAAGGTCGCAATCCCCCGCCTCAACAAATAGCCGGCCACCGCGCGATTCGCGGCGAGCATGAATTCCTCAATCAGCCGGTGCGCGATATTTCGCTCGCTGCGCGTGATGTTTGTCATCTTCTGTTCTTCATCGAACTCAATCACCGGCTCCGGCAAATCGAAATCAATCGAGCCGTGTTCGTTGCGCCGCGCATTCAGTAGCAAAGCGAGTTCTTTCATGTCGCGAAAACGGTTCACCAGCGCGGAGTATCGCGCGGTCATTTCTTTGTCGCCTTCCAGCACCTTGTTTACGTTGGTATAGGTCATCCGCTCGGCGGAGCGAATTACGCCGCACGCCATCCGCGAACCTGTCATTCGGCCCGCCGCGTCAAATTCCATCAACGCGCTCATCACCAGCCGGTCTTCCTTCGGATTCAGCGAACAAATCCCGTTCGAAAGTTCCTCCGGCAGCATCGGTACCGCGCGATCCAAAAAGTAAACGGAAGTTCCGCGTAGTCGTGCCTCGTTATCCAGTGCAGTCAGCGTTCGAACGTAATTCGCCACGTCTGCAATGTGCACCTGCAAGTGCCAGCCGCCGTCGGCGCGCCGCTCTACGTACACCGCGTCGTCAAAATCGCGCGCCGTCTCGCCGTCAATCGTAACAATCGGCAGTGAACGAAAATCCTCCCGCCCCTCGCGGTCGGAATCGTTCACCGGATGCGCGCGTTCTGCCGCCTCTTGCAGCTCCTCGGTGGAAAATTCGTGCGGAAGATGGTGCTTCCGAATCACGATCTCCGTGTCCACACCGAGATCGCCCGGCCGCCCGAGAATTTCAATCACCTTGCCAACCGGCGCGAGCCCGCCACGCGGATAGCGCACGAGCTCCGCGTTCACCACTGCCCCGTCCAGCTCCGGCAAACGAGGGATCCTGCGCCCGCGATGCGCCGCGTCTTCCTCAGAACCAATTCCCAATTTTTTCTTGAGCGCGGCAGTCAATTCCTGACCTGGCGGAATTTCAATCTGATGCTGAATGCGCGTGTCATACGGCAGCACAAAATTTCCGCGCGGCCCGTAGCGAAAAAGCCCGACCACGCTCGGGTGCGCCCGCCCAAGCACCCGCTCAATCCGCCCTTCGATCCGCTGCCCGGCTCCGCCGAATCCCCTTCGACTGATCTCCACCAGCACGCGGTCGCCGTGCATGGCGTCCTCGGTCGCATGCCGAGGTATAAAGACGTCCCCCTCGATATTCGGAATCGGTTCGTCCGGTATCACGAATCCGTATCCATCCTGATGCAGCACGAGCCGTCCGCTCACACCACTCCCGCTTTTCTTCCTGGGTTGCGATTGCCCTGCTCCCTCAGGTGGTTTTCCGGTCTTGGGTCCGTCGGTCGCAGCTTTTTTCGACTTCAGCCTGTATTTCCCCGCAGCCACTTCCACGATCGCGTTACGCTTTTTCAGCTTCGAAAGCATTTTGAAGAGCGCTTTCCGCTCAGATTTCGGCAGATGGAGCGCCTGCGCAATCTCGTCCGTTGAGGCACCATTGTCCCTAACTTGCAGAAAACGCAAAATGTTATCCGGATTCAAAGGGGAAGTTCGTGACATGGGGCTCGAGGCTAATCGAAAGTTATAAAGATTTCATAAGGATTGTAGGCTTTTCTTGCGCTACACCGAAACTCTTTTCCAGTCTGCGGGGTTACACTAGGCAGGCCAACACACGACCGATAAGCCACCCTCCGTCAGGCTTATCGGGCTCCCCGCAAGGGGAAGAATGGGGAGGCGAGAAGACCTGGCTCGCCTCCCTTTTCGTTTCTTGTGGAACGTTTCCCGTTCACCATCCATCCAACACAGTGCATGTTACAATCCTCTATGGGTGTCACGCTCAAAGACATCGCCCGAGACCTCGGTGTTTCGGTCATAACGGTCTCCAAAGCCCTCCGCAATCACTCCGATATCAGTGAGCAAACCAAGGCGCGCGTCCTTAAGCGCTGCCAGGAGCTCAACTACCGCCCCAATCTGGCCGCGCGCGCTCTCGTCACCGGCCGCACTAACATGATCGGCTTTGTGATCCCCGATCTCCTTCACACTTTTTTTTCAGAAGTTGTTCGCGGCGTCTCCGTCGCGCTGCGTAACAGCGGCTACACGCTCGTGGTCACCTCTTCCGAACAAGATCCCAAAATCGAGCGCCAGGCTGTCGAGCAGTTCATCACGCGACGCGTGGACATGCTGCTTATCGCGTCCACGCACTGGACGGTCGAAATGTTTCGCCGTATCGAAGAGGCGGGCATTCCCTACATTTTGATTGACCGCAGCTTCGTAGGCCTCGCCGCCCATTTCGTGGGTGTCAACGATGAAGAAGTCGGCGCCCTCGCTACGCAACACCTTGTTGATACCGGCTGCAAGCGCATCGCGCATATCGGAGGCCCCGCCCTCAGTCCCTTGCTTGGCCGTCTCGAAGGCTACAAGCGAGCCCTGGCGAAGAACAACATTCCCTTTGATTCGGACCTCGTCATGAGCACGGATCGCGCCGAAGAACTCGGTGACGCCGCCGCCTACAGTGCCACGCAAGTTCTTCTTGGCCAGAATCCACGGCCCGACGGTATCTTCTGCTACAACGACCTCGCCGCTTATGGCGCCATCTCCGCGATTCTCGATGCCGGCCTGCGCGTTCCCGAAGATGTTTCCGTTATCGGCTGCGGCAATCTTCTCTACAACAAATTCCTCCGCGTCCCGCTCACCAGCGTGGATCAGCAAAGCGCTGTCATCGGCCAACGAGCCGCCAAGCTCGCGCTCCAGCTCATCGAGGCCGACCAGCCCGTTGTGCCCAAGCCCATTTATCTCGAGCCACGCCTCGTCGTTCGCGCCTCAACGCGCAAACAAAAAGCCCTCGCCCGCAGCTAAATCGGCTCTCCTGAGCCTTTAACCATATCTCTTGTGGCTTCCCGCTTCGGTAATACGCCAGCATATCTCTTTCGAATTTCGTTTTTGGAGGGATGCGCGGTGGAGGTGCTGGTTTTGGCCGTTCAAACCTTGCCAGCAGCATTCCGCTTGCGTTTGCATTGCCATAGCCATTTTCCCAATGAAACGCTGCCATCAATTCTTTTGAACCCTGCGCGGTACTTCCATTGCTCCAAAGTGCGGCAAATGGCAAGGAAAGTGGCAGAGGGGCGAGTACAACGTTCGCTTCTTTTCCAGAGACGTGGCTAACTTTCAGCAGGTCGAACGCAAATCTGTCGTTGGATTGCAAAAACGTAGTTGGCTCCAGCGTGTTGAAAATCCTGTGCGCGCGCTTTGAGAGACGACACAAAAAACAAGAAGGCACATACCGCTAATCCGACTCTGCACTCAGGTCTTGGTTTCATCAGGGTATGTTGGTTGGCCAAAACGAGACCTTCCCAATGGTATTGGACACCATTCCGCAGGAGGGCGTTCCTGCATGTCCCATCTTAATTAGTTGAGAGATGGAATCCGGTAGCGAAGAAATTCTTGGTGCCCGAAAGAGGACTCGAACCTCCACTCCCTTGCGAGAACTAGCTCCTGAAGCTAGCGCGTCTGCCAATTCCGCCATTCGGGCACTGCACTTCTCTTAACGACGACGTTTGAGGGCGTCTATCGAAGCTTTTTCATTGTGCCCGCCGCTCGCCGTCTTTGTCAACGCGACGAATTCTTCAAGATCGAGGCCACAATTTTGGAAAGCGCGTTGCCGAGTTTCACATGCTGGTCTCTATCGAGATGAACACCGTCCACCACGCTCGAAGTGGTGGCGATTTCCGAGTCAAAGAAATGGCATTCGAGGTCCCATGCGATCTGTTTGTATGCCTGCGCCAGACCAGCGCATCGTTGCTCGGCTCCGCGAAATTTTGGAGCGATGCTCCCTTTCGGAGAGCGAATCAGCGGGGGACAAACGATCAGAATCAGCGGAATCGTCATGCCCGGCTCGATGGGCGCTTTCCGGATTTCACTGACGAGCGTAGCCACGCCTTGAGCCGCGGCCCACGCATCATTGTAAGGATGCGAAAACTGAAAATCGTTTGTTCCGAGCATCAGAATGACGAGCGACAACGGCGAATTGATCTCAATGCGTTGCGCAAGCCCCTGCAACCCGTTTCGGCCCGGCTTAAAGGGATCATCAAAAACTGTCCGCCTGCCATTCAGGCAATCTTCAATGATTCGCACCCGCAATCCGGAAGCGTTCAGCCCGTTTTCGAGAATCCCGGGCCATCGCTCATCAAAAGTCAATCTATTTCTACTGTTGGGAATAATTCCCCAAGTCAGCGAGTCGCCGTAGACGAGGATTTGGTGCATACAGTTTTTCGCCGCGCATTTTACCGTGCCACGCGCTTCTCGGCCATTGCACAATAAATTGTCGAGTCACTCGGCCCAAGCAATCGGAAGGAATCTCTCATGCAAACCGATGAACAAGCGATCCGGCAGCTCGTGCACGACTGGATGATCGGCACAATTGAAAACGATGTCCCGCGCATTGCGGCGCTCATGGCCGAGGACGTTGTCTTTCTCGTCGCGGGCCATCCGCCTATGCGCGGCCGCAAAACTTTTCTCGAAGGCCTTAAAGGAATGTTGGGCCAGGTGAATTTTCAGGGCTCCAGCGACATTCAGGAAATTTACGTCAGCGGCGATCTCGCGTATTGCTGGAATCACATCACTGTGAGCGTAACGCCAAAATCCGGCGGCCCCGCCACTCGCCGCAGCGGCCACGCTCTTTCCATCCTTCGCAAACAATCGGATGGCAAATGGATTCTCACGCGCGACGCAAATCTCCTCGGCCCCGCCGAGACAACGACTGCACGAATTACGTACCCGCCCAGTCCCTTGCGCAGCGCCCGTAACTACGGCAATTTGCCCTTTTCGCCTCGCTCAACGCTCCCCCGCCGGCCATTTACTATCTGTTTTGATGATACTCAGCACTGGCTTTTCTAATGCCTGGTGCTATACTCCGGCCAGAATCACGTACCACCCCTTGCCTGCCTTCTGGGCCTCCCCAGCAGGTTGGCACCGCGGATCGGTTCCAGTGGAGGTCAACTATGGAATCTTCGCTTCAGGGGCCCGTCTTGTATCTACTGATCGCCTCCGGAGTCGTTACCGCCGCGTTTCTAGCCTTACTCATCTGGCGGAACCTTCTAGAAGGTCACGAAGACGATCAGCTCTTCCTCGACGCAGGCGAACAGCGCATGGCTCAGGAACAACAGCAGCTGATTGCACGCATCAATACGCTGTCCCGGCCCATTATGACGACCGGGATTTTAGCCGGAGTGCTTCTGTTATCGGCGGCAGGAATTTGGATCTATCAGGGCTTCAAGCAGAACTTTTAGCCCGTCCACGATAGTTTCTCTTCTGGAATTTCCTATGCTGGAGGCTTGTTCTCTTGGCCCGTCGCAGGGGGAGGTGCGCCCACGGGCGCTCCCGTCGGCTGCGTTTCTTTTGAAGTTTGCACGACCGAAGTATGATCGTGCGCGATCAACCACCGGTTGTCCTTCTTGACCAGCACGAATGTCGTTTGCCCGCGCGCCGCTGTCGGTGTGCCGTCCATCACTGCCGCGAATTCCCATTGGTGGCACGTCCAGGCCGTCGTTCCATTCACCTTGATGTACGTATTCATGCGGTCCATCCGCACTTGCTGCATGTGCGAACGCTGCTGCTGATAGAGCGCAAGAAAATTCGTCCATCCAATCACTGGCGCGGCCCAGGCGCCGCTCACCACAGAAACATCTTCTGAGTAGTATTTGTGCAGCCGTTCCGTATCGCCCAGTTGCCACGCGCCAAGATATTCGCTCAGCATGTAGTCAATCTGCTGTTCGTCGGTCAGCGGCACGATGGGATTGGTGCTGTTGTTGTCCACTTTGGGCGGTGGCTCGTTTTTTTTCTTCTTCTTGTCATTCTGCGCTGATGCGCCCGGTGTGATTGCCAATGCAAACAGAATTCCCAGCGCCGCCAGCAAAGCGCCAAAAATTCGAATTCTCTTCTGTTTAGTAAACGAACTCTCCGTCCTGCGTCCAGCCATAAGCTCCCCCCTCTGACGATCCGCTGCCCCAACCTGTCATCCTGAGGCGAACCACGAAGTTCGCCGAAGGATCTCAACGTAATGTACCAGCGCCCAATTCTAGTGCGGGCAACGAATCGCACTTCGGACGCAAGAAATGGCGAGCCGTAACAAATTCTTATGCAAGCAGTGTACGTCAGTGCGAGCGCGAAGCGCTCAGTAGGTTCACAAAGAGGCGATAGGCTCCCGGCACGCCTTCCGGCAATTGACGGAAGAATGCAATCCCGGTGTAAATGTACACTCCTTTGCCGAGTTTCGTGTACTCGAGCCCCCCGTCCAGATCTTTTTCACCCGGATCATTCATCGCCAGCAGCGGCGTGTAGTGCGAATCGTATTCGCTCCAGAAATAAAGTCCGCGCTCCTGCACCCAGCCCTTAAAATCTTCTTGCGTGATCTTGTTCGGCGTGTTCAGCAGTGGATCGTCCGCCTTTAAAAATTTCACGGGAGAAGTTTCATCTGTGATGCGCGGCAAAGGATCGCCCTGCTTGTTCGCAATCTTCGCCGGGTACGGCGCGTAATTCTTCCCGTCCCACGCAAAGTCGCGCTGGTATTGCACGACAAGGGTCCCGCCCTTTTGCGCGTAGTCGAGGAGGCGCTGATTCGCCCCCGGGAGTTCGCTGCGCAATTCATAAGCGCGCACGCCGACTACAAGCGCGTCGTATTTCGAGAGGTCGCCAAAATTCAGCGTGTTCGCATCCAGCATCTCCACGTGAATGCCCAGCATCTTCAACGCATCCGGCACCGGTTCGCTCTCCGCGCTGATATATCCCACGCGCAAATTGTCCGGCACCTTGATGTCAAACGTATGAACCACCGTCTGCGCTGGTTCTTCCCACGTGAGCGTTGACATCGAAGCCAGGGGCTCAATCGAAGTCGTGAATTTCCCCTCGCCGCGCTTCGCAAACGCCGTAATCGTGTAATTTCCAGCCGCCAGCTTCGCCGGTGGAACCAGCGTAATCTTCGCGTAGCGGTCTCCCTCGCCCGTAAAACTCAATTCCTCTGCACCGCTGCTTTTCCACCCATCGGGTACATCCAATCCGACACTCACATTCGCCGCCTTCGTCGAATACGAATGCACCCGCAAAAACACATTGAACGGCTCATGCTTCGCCGCCAGCTTTTCAATCTCCTGCTTCGGCTCCACCGCCAGCGTGTACGCGGGCACAATCCTGACTGGCACCCGCTCCACGTGTGTGGTTTCCGCAGCCGTAAATACAACAGGAAAATTCTTGCCTGTCGTCCGGTCCGGATCGCTACCCAAACGCAGCCATACCGAATAATCGGGTGTGCCCTCAGCGCTCAAGTTGAGACCAGCTTTTTCGCGTGCACCGCGCCCTAGAACAATAATCTTTTGTGCTCCCGGCCCTTTGCCCGGATCTATGCTCTCTTGCGTTCCATCCACACTACCGCCCAAGAGAGGACACTTCAGGTTCGGTCTGCATCCGAATCGCATAGTCACTTCAAGCACTTCCCCCGATACCACAGTGCCGCGGTTGGCCTCCGCAACGAAATGAAACCCGCTCGCCATTAGTAGAGCGTTCACAATACGGTCCGCGGCATGGTGAATGTCGCTCTCACTTCTCCAATCAAGTGGGCCGGTCGAAGCAGCGCTATCCGCCTTGTAGAGGCTTTTCGTGCTTATTTCAGCCTTTGATATCAAGCTTGCGCATTGTTGCCAGTCGAGTCGTAACGCGGCTTCGTGCGCTTTTCGCAGCGCGTCGTCCGCATCTGCCAGTTGCAGGCACCAGTCCTGATGGTTCTTGCAAGTGTCCGAATCAAGAATCGCCGGCAAGGTCCGCGCAAAAGATTCAGGGGAAAACGTGCCGCCATCCTCTCGCTTCAGAGCGATCGGTCTTCGCAAGAACGGCGAACCGAGAAACACCGGAATTCCCTGCGTTCGATGATTCGCAAAAGCATCCAGTCCAATTTCGCGCCACGACTTTCCCCAGAGTGGAGAAACCTCATCGAGCGGCAAAACATAGCCCGTCAGTTTCTCACTGAACCGATCCAGATCGAGAATCATGACTTCGTTGGATGGGCTGCCCCATGCGGACAGCCCATCCTTGAACTGATCTGGGTATACTTTCGCATCCGCGGCCCGCGCAACCGCAATTGGCGTCAGCAATCCTGCCGCCTGATGGTGCCCATGTCCCTGATGCACACCGCCCCAGCCGTTGATCACAATGTTCGGCCGGAACGTGCGAATCACGCGTACCATATCTTCCAGAACCTGATCGCCCCAAATCTTTTCCGTCTCTTCCGGCGTCTTCGAAAATCCAAAGTCTTTTGCGCGCGTGAAATAAAGTTTCACGCCGTAGCCGTGCGTCGCCGCCAGCAATTCCTGCGTGCGAATCAATCCCAGCTGCGGAGCCTGCTCCGGCCCCAGCGCGTTCTGTCCACCTTCACCGCGCGTCAACGAAAGCAGCGCCACATCCGCATGTAAACCGCGCGCCAAATACGTCAGTACCGCCGCGCTTTCATCATCCGGATGCGCCGTCACATACAAAATCCGCGTCGTCACACGCGCACTGTCAATCGCTTCAATCGTTTCCGCAAGACCCGGGCCAGTCCCCGGCGCCGGTGGAAATTGCGCATAACTCCGAGCACCCATCAAACACAACGACATCGCAATCGCTATCTTCCGCATTATTCTCCCGGTCCCCCGCGCTCTTCCATCTGACGCGGCTCCCTCTTCTTCCGTTACCTCGCTACTTCTCTCTCAAACGGTTTACCCTGAGCGCCGTTAGCGAAGGGCCACTGCTTCTTCTCCCAAGCCCAAATCAAATAAGCAAGCACGCCCATTGCAATCTCCAGCAATCCCCATTTACGCGCCGGACCCGTCTGCCAAAAAAGCCACGCCCATCCAAACATGGTCAGCACCGCCGGCACAGGATACAACCACATCTTGAACGGAAACCTCTCCGGCCCCCATCGCCGCCGCAACATCATCAACCCCACCGCCTGTCCGATGAATTGCACAATTAATCGCACCGCTAGAATTCCAGCAATTGTCGTCTGTAAATCCAGCGTCACGCTCAAAATAAACGCCAGCGCCCCCAGCACCAGCAACGAAACGTGCGGAAAATGTTTCGTCGGATGCACTTTCGCGAACACCGACAAAAAATTTCCATCCAGCGCCGCCGAATACGGCACGCGCGAATAACCCAGCAGCACGGAAAAAACGCTCGCCAGCGCAATCCACAGCACCATGCACGTCACCACTTGCGCCGCGCCGTGCCCGTACAATCTCTCCACAAACAAGCTCGCCAGAAATTTCGAATCCTGCGCCTCGCGCCATGGCACCACGCCCAAAATGCTCGACTGCATCAGCAAATACAGCGCTGCAATTCCCAGCACGGACAGGAAAATCCCGCGCGGAATATTTTTCTCCGGCTCCTTAATCTCCCCGCCCAAATGGCAAATGTTGTAGTAGCCCCAATAGCTGTACACCGTGTTCACCATCGCCGCTCCCAGCCCCGCAAACCACAGCGACGAAAAATGAAACGCGCCCGCCGGAAAATCGAATGCAATTTTGCGATCGAAATGCGTCACTCCGCCCCAGATGAGCCACAACATCGTACCGATCACGCCGGCCCATAACAGTACGGAGATTTTTCCGATCGTCGTGATGCGCCGGTAAAGCAAAATAATCAGCACAATCACCAGTCCGCCGGAGATCGCTTTCCCTTCCCATTTTGTTAGTGGATGCAAATAGCTCGCGTAGCGAGCGAACCCAATCGAAGCCGACGCTACCGACAGCGGCGCCTGAATGAACGTCTGCCACACAAACAGGAACGACATCAGCCGTCCCCATTTTCCCGGCCCGTACGCCTCGCGCAAAAATACGTACGTCCCGCCCGCCTTCGGCATCGCCGCGCCGAGTTCGCTCCACACAAACGCGTCCAGCGTCGCGATCACCGCGCCCGCCAGCCAGGCCAGCATCGCCTGCGGCCCGCCCATCGCCTTGATCACGAGCGAGCTCACCACGAACGGGCCAATCCCAACAATCTCGATCATGTTGAGCGCGACGGCCTCTTTCAGCCCCAGCCCGCGCTCCAGCTGCGTGTTCGCTGTCTTTTCAATGCGCTCGGTCTTTGATTGCCCGTTTCCCGCGTCACTCATGGCCACGCGAGAATAGCAAACCCTCCGCGTTTCGTCTTTTTCCACTGCGGTATGCCTATATGCTTACGTGCACACAATAGGAAAGTAGTTTGATGCCGCACACGCCCTTCTTGTGTTACAAAAGCAATCTAGTGAATCCAACGTGGGGTTTTGCAAAAGGACTCGCGACAGGCGAGGTCCGCTCGCGGCCGTTCCTCTGGCTGGTGACCGCTGCCCTTACCGGCGGTATTGTCATGTCGCTCGAGCTCGCGGCATTTCGCCTGTACGCTCCCTATTTCGGCTACTCGATCTATGTGTGGGGCACCATGATTTCCGTGGTCATGGCCGCTCTGGCGTTCGGTTACGCTCTGGGTGGCTGGCTCGCCGACCGTAGCCGCTCAGGCACAATTCTCTACGTCGTTATCGTCAGTAGTGGGGTCTATCAGTTGGCCGTCCTGTTTGTCGAGCGTTCCATTCTCCGGTGGCTCTGGCAATCCGGTGAATTTTTCGGTACCACCATTGCCAGCTTGATTATTTTCGTGCCAACCATGACTGCGCTGGCGGTGACTGCACCTTTCGTCATTCGCCTCCTCGCCCGTGCCGAACACATCGGAATCACCGCCGGCAAAGTGTACGCGCTCTCCACAGCCGGCAGCATTGCAGGAATCCTCATCACAGCTTTTTACCTGGTCCCGCGTCTCGGCACGCGAATGACTCTCCAAATCTTATGTGCTTCCACCCTGCTTGTTGGCGCATCCGGCCTTGTCGGAAAAAGCGCCGCCGCGGCCGCAATTTTCTTGCCGGCCATTGGCGTCCTTCTCCTTCCCAAACTCACTTATTCGCCCGCGGTTCTCTGGACCACCGAATCCGCCTATAACTGGGTCGCGGTAATGCACCAGGACGACCTTCGCTGGTTGGTCCTAAATCATCCGGCGTATTCTCAAACCACACGCAAGGTGGGCGCAATTTGGTCCGGCTACTATTCAGATGACTTCGCTCTCGGCCCCACCCTTGTCCCTGCCCGCCGGATGCTAGCCTTGGGTTTGGGCGCGGGCGGAGCTATTACTTCGACGCTTGCCGTAGCCCCCCACCTTCAGGTAGATGCCGTGGAAATTGATCCCAAAGTTGCGGAAGTGGCGGCCAAATATTTTGGCTTGCCGCTTGGCCAGAGCAATCTCTCCGTCCATATTGCGGATGCGCGCCCGTGGCTGGCTTCTTCTTCCCAGAGCTTCGATCTGATTCAGGTGGACATCTATCAAGGCGGCCCGTACATCCCGTTCTATCTCGTCACTCGGGAGTTTTTTGAAGAGGCGTCCTCCCACGTGAATCCCGCCGGGCTTCTCATGATGAACGTCTACGATACGAGCGGCTCGCGTGAGCTGCTCGCTGCGACCGCCGCAACACTCAAACTAGTCTTTCCTTCCGTCTTTGTAATTTCACGCAGCGACGGCAATCACGTCGTCCTCGCGTTTCCCCGCGAAATATCCGTGGCCGATATACGGCAGCGGTTGTCGCGGGTCGATGGCGAAACTGCTCTACACGCGATTGCTGCGCAGGCCGCGGACAAGGTTCGGGAACTCCTTCCTCCCGCCGGAACCACTGTGTTCACCGATGATCGTGCGCCGGTCGAGGAAATCACTCGCCGCATGTTGCACTCTTCTCGCTGATCATTCCTCCAAATCATCTCCATCCTCGCAGCCGAGTGTGAACCCGCTTCACCATTGACTTGTCCCCGCTCGCTATATCAGTCCTTCTTTGACCAGTTCGCGCGGAGTTAGGTAAGCCCGTTGCAAACCGCTCGAGCTGTGTTTCGCGCTCTGCAGGAAGATGTGCGTCAGCTCATGCCCCACAACGTGCGAAATGGCGCGCACAAATTTCTGCTGGCGCTCTCTGGAATTCATTCGGCGAAGGTCGCGTTCCAGCGTTTGCCCAATTCGATCGCAGTTTACGTAAACAACGGGCTGAATTTCACCGCCAATCATGTACACCCAGCCGAGAGGGCCCTCAGCAAATTGCCAGTCGGTCGTCAGATCCGCCTTGCAGTGCCCCTGCAGCCGCACCTGAACCACTTCGGAATATTCCATGCCCTTTTGGAATTGCTGCCGCTTCATCCACGTTATCGAGCGTTCCGGCCAGACCGGCGCTGTGTTCTGTTCGAGCTCGCCTTTCAAATCTTCCCAAAAAGGTTCGGGCACTGGCCTCGAAAAATCGAACAACACCGCGGTTGTCGCGGGCGAAGACTGATGAGCCGGCGCAGCATTTAGATTCCTGCCGAAAAGAAACAAAGCCGCAAATAAAAGTAGAGCACGCATAATGGGCCATCCTGCGCGAAACGCGGCGGCGGGTTCTATCCGGAGAGAACTGTCAAACTCTTCTCTTGAGGGCGAAAAATTCCGCTCTCAGCCTTCAAAGAACCATGCGCCGCGTCGCATGGCCCAAGTATTTCGGCCGGCTATACATCAGTCCAATTGATTGTTAAGATGAAAATGATTATTCGCAGAGATGGAAGAGACAAAATGGAAATGAGGCAACTGGAAATCTTCCGCGCTCTTGCCGAAGAGCTGCATTTCACCCGCGCAGCCGAGCGCGTCCACTGCGTGCAATCCAACGTAACCACACAAATCCGCGCCCTCGAGGAGGAACTCGGCATTCCGCTGTTTGACCGCCTCGCCAAACGCGTGATCCTCACCGACGCCGGCAGGCGCTTCTTGCCTTACGCGGAAAGAGTCCTCTCCACCGTGAGCGATGCGCAAGCCGCCGTTACACAGGATTCCACTCCCGCCGGACCTTTGTGCATCGGCGCTCCCGAATCGGTTCTCAACTATCGCTTGCCGAGTATCCTCAGCCGTTTTCGCAAGCTCTATCCCAAGGTGCAGCTTACCTTCCGGCCCTACTTTGACGTCGGCCTCGTGCCATCCATCGAGAGCGGAAAAATGGACTTGGCCGTCTGGATGAAAGACGTCGTTGCCGACGAACGCCTCAAGTCTTTGCGGCTGCGCTCGGAGAAAGTTCTGTTCGTCGCGGACCGCGCTCATCCGCTCGCCTCCGCCAAAAAAGTGCTGCCTCAGGACCTGAGCGGCCAAACTCTGCTGCTCACCGAAGCCGGTTGCGCCTATCGCAAGAAGCTGGACCGGCTTCTTTCCCTGATGAATATTCGTCCCGGCAACGTCACGGAGTTTTCCACCGTTGAGGCCATCAAAGAGTGCGTCTCTTTGGGCATGGGCATCGCCCTCTTGCCGGAGATCGTCGTCGCCCGGGAATTGGCGCGCAAGCGACTCGCCAGTTTTCGCTGGGCCGGACCGAATCTGGACATCGCCACGCACGTCGTTTGGCACAAGGACAAGTGGATCTCCCCGGCCCAGCAAGCGTTCGTTTCTCTGCTGCAAGAGATGCTCGGCGAACCCGCAGGTGTGAAGACTTCACCAGAAAAAAAGAGGCGATAAGACTAACGGAAAACCGGGGAGGCTGGGCGCTGGTGTTTCTGGCTGTAAAGAGCTTCATCCGCGGCGCAGAGAATATGCTCGACGGTGTGGCCGTCGTGAGGATATTCGGCAACTCCCACGCTCGCGGAGATTCGCGGAGTCTCGGAGTCGTTCGCCAGTTGTTGTGAAATGCGTTCGGCCACTTGGCAAGCTTGCTCGAAGGGAGTCTCCGGCAAAATCAACGCGAACTCATCGCCGCCGTAACGCGCCGGCGTATCAATCTCACGGCAATGGAGGCGCAGAACTTCAGCGACCCGGCACAGGGCACGGCTTCCGGCAAGATGCCCATAAGCGTCGTTGATCTTTTTCAGGCCGTCGAGATCCAGCAGCAGAATGGAAAATGGCCGTCCCGTCCGGCCGTAACGTTTGATTTCCAAATCAATACGCTCCAGCAAAAGGCGGTAGTTGGCCAGGCCAGTGAGCGGGTCGGTGACGGAGAGAAGCTTGGAGTGCTCTTCCTGACGGCGCCGCTCAGAGACTTCCGCGGCGAAAGCCAGCGTCATCACAACCTTTAGGCCCAGAAAAGCTTGCAAGAGAAGCAAGGAATCGTTGGGCGACGGCCTTGCAAAAGGTCCATAGCCCATCTTGGTTCCGACGACAGCGATGCAGCAAAAAATAAAAATGACCGCGGACGATTCCCGCTGGCCGAATCGAAATGCCGCCCAAACGAAGAATGGCGTGCATAAGAAAGTCCAGGGATCGTTTCTCATCTGCGCGTGAAAGAGCGGGCCATAGACAATGCCGGCGGTCACCAGCAACAAACCGAGCAGGACTGCCGCCTCCAGCATTTGCTTTTCCGTCCATTTCGGTTTCGGACTCGCCGACCATAAGAGCAAAAGAGGCGTGAAAACCAATGCGCCGGCGCCGTCACCCAGCCACCAGGTGCGCCATATGAGCCAGTATTGGCTCCAATCCGCAAACCCGCCCAAGCTGAGGATTGTCACCCCGAAAGTGGCGGCAACCGCAGTGCTCAGGAGGCCCGCATAAAGTCCGAAACGGAGAATGTCCCAGGTTCTTTCAAAGGCGTGGCGGCCGTTCGCGAAACGGTTCACCAGATAGGCGGCAAGAACGCCTTCCAGTGTATTGCCGGTGGCGATTCCAAGTGAGGTGAGCACCGTGCCCGCCGTGGTGACGTTCACCACGAACGCTCCAACGAGGATGGATGGCCAGAAGCGCGAGCCGAGGGCCAGAAGCGTCGCAATGGCTATGCCCGTAGGAGGCCAAACCGGCGTGGCGCTCGGATGAATCGAGGCGAGGCGAAGGCTAAGCTTGGCCGCCACGATATAAACGGCACAGACCGCTACGCCAATCGCAAAATCTCTTGAAATTTTGGGACCTGTCATGCCAACCCACGTTCGGCCCCAGGTGGGAGAGGCCAAGGGCCCTGTTTTCGTCAACCATTCCGCCAACTATTCCGTCAACTCTAAGGATACCGCCGTTCGCCGTTTGAAACCCCCCCGCAAACTGCAAGTTCCAAACGGTTATCGGGTCTTTGCCCTACTCGCCCAATCCCTCTCCCATCGATAGCCCGTCTTTCCGAACCGGTCGTTTTTGGACGGGTGAGGACCTCTTCTCCACGGGCTTTTCACGTGGAGAATCTGCTTTTCTCAATCTGCTTCACTACCGGCAACACCACATGCGACGCCATCTTCGGCGTGCAATACATCCCACAATGGGAATCGCGCACCTCTCACTATTCTCCCGCCTCTCGCTCCGACGATTCACTTAGAACTTAAAACTCATGACTTACAACTGCCCCCTCCCTCATTGACCTTACCCCTCAGGAATGGAATGATTGTTCGGTTCGCCCAAAGCAGATTTGCGGTTCAGAGGCCAGTCAACGCGACGCGGCTTGCCCGCATCTCACTTCGCCATTGGGTATTGCGCCCTTGGACAGTACAAGAGACGTGCGGTATTGGAAACTTGGGGCATAGGAATAGCGCCGCGGCTCCCCGCTGTGCGCGCGGTTCAGGAGAGGGACTTTTCATGAAGCGGTTTGGGGCAGCTTTCGCTGTCGCGCTAGTGGCGCTCTGCGTCGTAGCCGGCTGCAATGATTACGGCAACACGTTTCAGAGCAACACGGGCGCTCTGCTCACCTCTCTTGCGCCCAACAGTGTGACTGCGGGTGGCCCCGATTTCACGCTCCGGGTTATGGGCGCTGGTTTCGTCGCAAAAACCGTCATTCAATGGAACGGCAAGACCATCGCCACGACCGTAAACACGGACAGTGGGGGAAACGTGCTCAGCGTCACCGCCCTCGTTCCCGCCGCGCTCACCACAACTCCCGGCAAAGCGTTCGTCAACACGTTGAATCCCAAGACGAGCAATCAGGACAACGGTCTTTCCAACACCATCGCGTTTCTCATTGATGAAAAGCCGAATCCCCTGCCTACGATTACTTCCATCTCCCCTGCGATTGCTTCCCCCGGCAGCGGCAACGTTTCTCTCACCGTTAGCGGAAGCAATTTCATCAACATCGCCAAGGTCGATCCATCAGATCCGCCGCAAGTTTCTGTCGTGAACTGGAATTCCGGAGCGACGCAAGTCAGCCTGACCGCAACCATTGGCTCCGCTTCGCAAATTACCGCTACAGTTCCCTCGAGTCTCCTCACCACGGAGAGTTGCGCGATCGTGACCGTTTTCAATCCTCCGGCTGTTGACCTATCCACGCATCAATATCGTCCCGACGGCGGAGGCGGCACGAGCCCGAACGGCATCACGTTCACCGTGTCCACGAACGCGAATTTCTGTCCGGCCGCGTCACAAGCTGCTGCCGCGCGAGCGAGTTCAGCAGCCGTTGCGGAAGAAACGCCTGCGGTTAGTTTGGATGGGCGCTTTGTTGCGTTCACCGGTGCGTCAACAGGGCAGCAAGGTTCGCATTCACAAATATTTTTGCGGGACACCTGCGAAGGCGCCGCGAGCGATTGCAAACCGCAAACGATCGTTCTTTCCGCCGCGAGTGACAGCGCCGAAGGCAACGGCGACAGCAACACGCCCTCGATCAGTTCGGATGGCCGCTACGTCGCGTTCAGTTCCGCCGCCACAAATCTTGTCGCGGACACGCCATCAGGCAGACAAATCTTTTTGCGCGACACGTGCCATGGCGCGGATTCTTCCTGCAAACCGCTAACGCAATTGGTTTCCGTGGATCCCAATGGATTGCTAAGTGCGACGGATAATTTGTTGCCTTCCATCAGTTCTTCGGGGCGTTACATTGCGTTCTTGTCTGTCACGGCAGCTAAATCCTCAAGCGCGAAGACAACGGCCGGCCAAGTGAATGCAGGCGTTCGCCAGGTTTTTATTCGCGACACTTGCATCGGTGCCGCGTCTGGTTGCACGCCAAAAACAACACGTATCTCCACGCAGCCCGGCGATGCAAACAGCGTCGGCGGAAAACCGGCCGGTCCTGCAGTCAGTGGAAATGGCTCCGGCGTGGGAATCGTGGACAATCACTCCGCAACTTTGTTCACGCGCTCTGTAGCGGTAGACGACCGCGTTTTCTTGGCGATCACGAAATCGCAGAATTAGATTTTTGAAGGAGTATTTTTCCGTAAAGAAATTCTGGCGAAAATGAAAACGGGGCAAGTGCTCTGGAACTTGCCCCCGCGTTTCTGCTCTGGTTGGACTTTCTTAAGGAAAGATTTGTAAGAACCCGAGGTTCGCCGTCGTGAAGTTCGCCAGATTCGGGAAAATCGCCGGCATATCCGCATCGGCCACGCCGAACCACTTGGCCATCGTCGCCGCGTATTGATCCACCGACGTCGTCGGAATCCATCGCCCGTTGGAACCAGTATCATCCGGCCCGGCAAGAGCGAGCGCCGGCATCGTGCCATAAATCGCATTGCCCAACACCGCGCCACCTAGGATCAACTGGTGGCCGCCCCAGGCATGGTCGGTGCCGCCATCCGATCCCGGTTGGATCTTTCGTGAAATTTTGTGAAACCCCGCAGAGTGAGCCCTTACCTTGCGGAGCTTTATGGTTGTTGCTGCTGAGGCGAGTTCTGATCAGCGGGTGGCGGTTGCTGGGGCGGAGCAGTCGAGCCTGCTGGTGCTGTTACGGCCGGAGGATTTGCAGGAGCATTTTCATCGGGCGTAGAAGTGTCCGGGCGCTCAATGCGGATCAGCGAAATCTGCACGCCTCTGGCGTCTGGCGCAAGCGTGACAACGCGCGTTTGACCCTTGCGATCCGCGATGAATGCCACGGTGGCATCCGGAATCTTCAATTGGGCAAAGACTTCTGCCAGCACACTTTCGCCGGGCCCTCGCCGTTTGAATTCGGTTGAAAGATGATCCTGATACCACTTGTCCACCAGATCCGGATCGTCGTCGGCTTGATAGATGGTGCGAGTGATGCCGCTCTTAGCTTCTACGGCCTGCTTCAGGGCTTCGTGATTATCGGGAACAATTAAAGTCCCGCCCGGATAGACCGGCAGAATCGGACCCATCTGTTTTTCGCGCTCGATACGCAGACTGCCGAGGGGCGTGTGCATCGTTTTGCCGTCGTTCGTGGCGACTAGCCCTGCGGTGCGCATGACGCGGCCGGCCAGAAAGAATCCTCCGCCGAGGAGGATACCCATGGATGCAAACAGCCCCACGGTCATCCAGAGCAAGGACTTCGAGGAATATGAGTTTCCGGTCACGCCTTCGGCCATGACATGGTTCTCAACAGTCTGCAGATTTGCAGGCTCTAAAGTATAGTTTCTCAGATGTCTGGGCAGGAGAAACGGGCTTGGCTAGAGGGTGTGTTGTAAGGATTCCTGCCCTTTTGGACAGTTGCGCGTTTAACGCAAGGACTACTTCGTCTGATACTTGGCGGGCAGTGGATTGTCCGGCCGCTCCGAATCCCAGAAGATCCCGACGCACCACCAGCGTTTGCCGTCATTGAAAAGCTGAATGCTATTGATGCCGCGCGCGAACGGCTTTGCGTCCGGCGCTTCGCGCGATTCGTAGGTGCTGAAGACATGCGCTTCCTGGCCGAACTGCTCGACTTTTCTGGAGAGTTCGCTTTCGTAAAATGGCTTTTCGCGGAAGTATTTGCCCGCGCGCTCGATGTAGCCGTCCAGAGTCACGGAATTCGCCGAAAAAGTGCCATCCGGATTCTTGCGGACGGCGGTGAACCTGGCTTCCGGCAAGAAGAGGGAGCGCATCCGGTTCCAATCCCGGTCACCCGCGGGACCGGAAATCACGTTGTAAATGGCGGCCATTATTGCGTCGAGACTTTCCACATCTTTCGGGTTCGCCACGGATGAAGTGGGCACTTGTGCTAGTTTTTCCGGGGCTTTTTCCTGGGCGATGCTTGATGCAGAAATTGTCGCGATCAATATTGCCGCAAAAATCGCGCTGATCAGGAATTTGGTTTTCATCGCTTCTCCTTGAGAAACCTCATTACGCAGTGGCTAGTTGAATCTCACTTTTACGTCCGGCCTTTTTTCCAAATGAACTGTGTCGATGAAGCGCACCTGGCGATCGTCGAGCGTGAGAATCATGGACTGCAAGCGAATGCCATCGCCGAAGAAACGGACGCCTCGGAGAAGATTTCCGTCCGTGACGCCGGTGCAGGCGAAGATGATTTTCTTTCCAGGGGCGAGATCGGTTGTGTCGTAAATTCGTTTTGGATCTTTGACGCCCATTTTTTCGAGACGCTCTGCGTCTTGAGGCTTGGCGACAACGAGCCGGCCGAGAATCTGTCCATTTAGACAGCGCAGAGCGGCTGCGGTGAGCACGCCTTCCGGCGCGCCACCAGTACCCATGACAGCGTGCACGCCGGTTCCGATGACGGCCGCGGAAATCCCGGCGGAAAGATCGCCGTCGCCGATGAGACGAATGCGCGCGCCGGCTTTGCGGATATCTTCGATGAGTTTTTCGTGGCGGGGGCGGTCGAGAACGATGATGACGAGATCCTCGACGTCCCGGTCGAGGCGCTTCGCGATGGATTTTAGATTGTCGGCGACGGGAGCGTCCAAATCCACGGCGCCTTTGCAGGACGGGCCGACGACGACTTTTTCCATATAGAGATCCGGAGCGTGGAGCAGGCCGCCGCGTTCGCTTGCGGCAAGAACGGCGATGGAGTTTGCGGCTCCGGTTGCGCAGAGATTTGTGCCTTCGAGTGGATCGACAGCGATGTCCACGGCAGGAAAATTTGCGTTCGGAGCGTGCGTAGCGAGACCTACTTTTTCGCCGATATAAAGCATGGGCGCTTCGTCGCGTTCGCCTTCGCCGATGACGATGGTGCCGTCCATTTGGAGCGAGTCCATGGTTTTACGCATGGCTTCGACGGCGACTTCGTCGGCTTTGTGGCGGTCGCCGAAGCCCATGGTGCGCGCGGCGGCGATGGCGGCGTTTTCGACTACGCGCAGAAACTCAAGACTGAGTTGTGATTCCATGATTTTCTCCGTGAAACTTCCTGCGGCAGGGAACGGCAGATATCCTAGAACAAACCGATTGCTTCCGCCATGCGAGGGTGGTTTGCTGAAGCATTGAAAGGAGACTTTTATGCCTTCCAAGCCCGCCGATTTTCGCCGCCTTGCTCTCAAACTGCCACAGACCGAAGAACGCAGCCACATGAATCACCCCGACTTTCGCGTTGCCGGGAAGATTTTTGCGACCCTTGCTTATCCGAAAAAGGACTGGGCGATGGTGAAGCTCACGCCAATACAGCAGGAGGATATGGTGAAGGCACATTCGGCGG
The DNA here is from genome assembly GCA_035567915.1 of Candidatus Sulfotelmatobacter sp. Lineage (GTDB taxonomy): Bacteria > Acidobacteriota > Terriglobia > Acidiferrales > UBA7541 > Acidiferrum. The sequence goes on from DATMPA010000007.1 coordinate 113,847, forward strand.
CGGTCCAACCGGTTTCCGGAGCTGGGGAAGAAAAGGCTGTACGAATGTTTTTCTGCCAAAGGCTGGAAAGAAACTCGTGCGTGAAGCGCCGCTGATGGCGTGGCGAAACTACGCGCCGAGTGAGCTTGTAATGAAATCACTTGCGCGCAAATCGAAAACCAAGCGGGGATCTGCGTAGGTTGAATTAGCAAAGCTCGCACCGGGTTCGAGCGGCTGGAGAATGGCGATGATTGATGCGCACAAATTTGTTTTGTTTCTCGTAGCGGCGTTTGTACTAGCGATTACGCCGGGCGCCGGGATTTTTTATGTGCTGGCGCGAACACTGGCTGGCGGGCGGCGTGAAGGCGTAGAGTCGTCGCTGGGGACATTTGTCGGCGGATTGTTTCACGTGATGGCGGCGGCTTTCGGCGTATCGGCAATACTTGCGGCGTCAGCGGTGGCGTTTCATACGGTAAAGTATGCTGGTGCGGCATATTTGGTTTGGCTTGGAATTCGGATGATTCAGTCGCGGAATGAAGCGATGCCGGAGAACACAGAAACGCCTCGTGGCGGCGCGTTCCGGCAGGGGATTTTTACGGAAGCGCTGAATCCGAAGACGGCGCTGTTTTTCTTGTCGTTCATTCCGCAATTTATTGCGTTGGAACGCGGGCATGTGTTCTGGCAGTTTGTAGTGCTGGGAGTTATTTCGGTCGCAATGAATACAGCGGCGGATTTGTTGGTAGTTTATTTGGCTGCGCCGCTGGAGCAGAAACTTAAATCGAGCGCGAAATTCCGGCGCGGGCAGAGAGTTGCGTCCGGTGTGGGAATGATTGGACTGGGTGCGTACGTCGCATTTGCGGATTCGAAATAATCACAAAAATCAGGGTTTTGTCGGTGATGCCGACTCGAATGACTGGATGACGGCGTTGACGAGGAAGGGATCGTCGAACTCCGTCATTTGGCCTGGGCCTTTGCCTTTTACGGGCAGGAGGCGGGCGGAGAGCGGCTTTTTCCATTTGACGGCGAGTGTGGCTACGTCGCTGAGGATCATGTCGAGTTGTTCGACGGTGATGTCGCCGGGGAGAGGCACGGTGTCGAGTCCGGTGCCGCAGACGGCTGAATAGGAAAGAAGACCTTCGAGGGAGACGCGGCCTTCGCTCCAGCGTTGGGCCAGGCGGGAATCTTCCAGAATCGGCAGCATCAGGCCGTTATAACCGGTTTGTTTTACGGAAATGGATTTGATTGCGGCCGTGATGGTGCCCGCAGCGGTGAGCGTTCCCGCGGAGCCAAAGGGTTGGGCGATAAGATTTTCGATCGCGGCGCCGATGGAAACTTCTTTGAGCGGGGCAGGCGAAAGATCGATTCCGACGTAAGCCCAGCCAGTTTCCTGGTCTATGCGATTGGCGTGACGCTCGATTTCGATGGCGTCGTTGCCAAGCATGCTGGTGAGTTTTTCGCGTGCGGCGTTGATGTCGGTGGCATCGCGAAAGGCTTCCGCGACGATATTTGCGGATTCGAGTCCGATGGCGAATTGATGGCCGAATCCGGTGTGATAGGCGGCGGTGAAAAACGGTGAAAGCGGCGGGACGACTGCGACGGCGCCGAGATTGAAATTTCCCTGGCTGTGTTCGGTGGTGTCTTCAAGTTTCTTGATGGCGCGTGCGGCGGCGCCAATGGCGCGCCAACGGACGCCGTCATCACCTGCGATGACGATGCTTGCGCGAATGTGCTTTGTGTTGCTGAGGATTTCGGCGACCAGGTCTGCTTGGGATTCGGGATCGCTGGCGTTGAGCATTGCGGGGCCGATGGCGGCGGCGAATTTCTCCTTTTCGGCGAGAGCGTCGTAGTCCTTGAAGAAGGCTACCGCTTGCGCGGTGGTGAGGCCTTTTGTGTATTCAGGAAAAGGCTGCGTTGCGATGCGGATGGTTTCGACTTCGTAACCGCGTGATTCAAATGTGACTTTTGCGCGGCGCAGCATTTGCAGTGTGTCCGCGACTTGTTCCTTGTATTGCGCGCGGTCGAGATTGATGAAAGCGGTGATCGTGCGGATCTTTGGCTTCACGAGCACGGAAACCGTTCTTTGCTGACCGAGCGCGGCAGAGGGAGCGGTTTCTTGCTGAGCGAGAAGCGGAGCAGTTCCGAAGAGACCCCAAACCGCCGAGAGCAGAAGAGCGGTTTTGAAAACCCGAATTCGCATGTGACTTCTCCCTAAGCACGATACCGCGTGCCGCTGGAAGAAGACAAGATACGCTGAGTTAGCGAAAGTCTGGATAGATTTCGTCGGCGATCCAATAGTTCTCGAGGAAGAGAGCGAAGAGAGTGCCTGCGAGCCAGAGCATCCAGCGGCGCGAGAGCCAGGTTGAGCGGAATTCGGAGCTCAGGAAGGGAATATCGACGAGGTACGCAGCGGAGTAACACAAGTTGGCGAATAGAGCGAGAGCAGCCATCGGGGAAAGATAGGGGAGATGGAGGGCTGGGCGGAAGTGGGGCCAGGAAACCGCGAACCAGATGACACAAACGGCCAAGAGGATGAGGTTGTAGAGGATGCGGCGAGGTTCCCAAAAGCGGGCGGAGGCGGAGAGGAGTTCCCGGAAACCGGCGGGTTGCTGGGGAGACAGAATTGTAGCGGACATAGGAGACCTCCTGGAGAAGATGGGAGGAAAGAATACTTTGCCGACTGTGTGTTGTCAAGTACTTTGCTACGTAGAGTGCGTGCGGCGTTTTTTTTTTCAGCGGGCGTGAAATAAGGGAAATTGTGCGAGTTAGACGTAGGCGGCGATGCCGGTGATTTTTTCGCCGATGACGAGCTTGTGGATGTCGTTAGTGCCTTCGTAAGTGAAAACGCTTTCGAGATTGTTCATGTGGCGCATGATGCAGAAGTCGTCCACGATGCCGTTTGCGCCGAGGATGTCGCGGGATTTGCGGGCGATATCAAGGGCAATGGCGACATTATTCATTTTCAGCATGGAGATGTGAGCGGGATCTACCTTGCCGGCGTCTTTCAGGCGTCCGACATGCATCGCGAGGAGTTGCGCTTTCACGATTTCCGTAATCATCCAGGCTAGTTTTTCCTGGACGAGTTGGTGTGAGGCGATGGGTTTGTTGGCGAATTGTTTGCGCGTTTTTGCGTATTGAAGAGCAGTATCGTAGCAGGCCATGGCGGCGCCAATGGCTCCCCAGCCGATGCCGTAACGCGCCTGATTGAGGCAACTGAGCGGGCCGCGCAGGCCCGTAACACCGGGAAGCAAATTTTCTTGGGGGATTTCGCAATCGGTGAAGGCGAGGCCGCTGGTGACGGAAGCGCGCAGCGACCATTTGCCGTGAACGTCCCACGCTTTGAAACCGAGCGTGCCTTTTTCGACGAGGAAGCCGCGGATTTTTTCGTCCTCGCCCTTGGCCCAAACGACGGCAACGTCCGCGATGGAGCCGCTGGTGATCCACATTTTTTCGCCGTTGAGGACGTACTTGTTGCCTTTTTTTACTGCGCGCGTGAGCATGCCGCCGGGATTCGAGCCGAATTGCGGTTCGGTGAGGCCGAAGCAGCCGATGGCCTTGCCTTGCTGCAGGAGTGGAAGCCATTTGTCTTTTTGCGCGTCGCTGCCGAACGTGTAAATCGGATACATCACGAGCGCGCCTTGCACGGAGACAAAGCTGCGGAGCCCGGAGTCGCCGCGCTCGAGTTCCTGCGTCATGAGGCCGTAGGCCACGTTGGACATGCCCGCACAACCGTAGCCATGCAGATTCGCGCCGAAAAAGCCGAGTTCGCCGAGTTGTGGGACGAGGTGCTTGGGGAATGTCGCTTCGCGGTTTTGCTTTTCGATGATGGGGATAATTTCGTTTTCGACGAATTCGCGCGCGGTTTGCCGTACGAGTTTTTCTTCGTCGTTCAGTTGCGAATCGAAGTCAATGAAGTCCACTCCGCTATACTTCGCCATGAAGTGCTCCTTATTCGGTTGAATCCATTATGACATTCCCGCGGGCTTGACGCATTGTGGGTTGGGCCGCAGAATTTTGCGACAAACTTTTTCGCCGAGGTCATGTGCCTAAATCGAGCGGCAGCAAGAAGAGACTAATTTCACCGGAAATTCTAATTTTTGATGTGGACGGTGTGCTGGTGGACGTGCGCGGAACATATTGGCGGTCGGCGCTGGATACGGTGCGGCATCTTACGGGCAAGCGCGTGACTTATGAGGAGCTGCACCGGTGGAAAGCGAAGCCAGGCAATAACGACGACTGGAATATGGTGGCACAGTGGGTGACATCGCTGGGCAATCCCATGAATTATGAAGAAGCACGCGAGGCGTTCAGCAAATTTTATTGGGGTACGCCGGAACGCCCTGGGAATGTACGGAATGAAAAGCATATCGTTTCGCCAAAGCAAATTGAGCGGTGGGCGAAACGGTACGAGTTGAATTTGTTTACGGGGCGGACGCGGCAGGAATTCACGTATACATTTGCAAAATGGACTGGGACGAAGCATTTTCGGATGGTTGTGACGATGGATGATGTGAAAAAGATCAAGCCGAACCCCGAAGGTTTGCACAAGATTTTGGGGAAACGCGATTCGGCGTCGGCGCTGTACCTCGGCGACAACATTGATGACGCATTGGCGGCGCGTGATGCGGGCGTGCCGTTTATGGCGATTATTGCACCGGGGGAGCATGGTTATCGCGCTCGCGCCGCTCGGTTTCGCGGACTTGGCGCACTTGCGCTGCTTCCTCGTGCTACCGACCTTCGGCATTGGCTGGCTTCGTCCTAAAAACAACGTCCTCATGCTTGGGAACTTTTCCGCGTGCTGGCGGGAAGTATGAATGGAATGTTGTGTCTACGAACAAAAGGGCCGCAAAAGCGCGTTTTGATAGCGACGGGATTTTGGTGCGCGGCGAGTTTCGCAGTGAATGCACAAGCGCCTGCGGGACCGATGACGCAGACCACGGCGCCGCCTCCTGCCGCGGCGAACACGACTACGGCCGAAAAAGCTCCGCCTGCGGCGGCTGTGCCGCGGACGAAAAATCTTGCAGGACCGTGGAAGCTGAACCGGGATGAGAGTACGAAACCCCGTGACCGGGATAATTCCGGTCGTGGCGGAAACGGCGGCGGAGGCGGACGCTCGGGAGGCGGATATCCCGGCGGAGGCCGCGGCAGTTATGGCGGAATGCATCACGGCGGCATGAGTGACGACGAGCGCAAAGAGATGCAGGAATTGATGCGCCCCTCGGAAACTTTGGATTTTACGCAAGATGGAGCCGCCATCATCATGACTGATGACCTGGAGCGACATCGCACGTTCTACACGGATGAGCGCAAAGTGAAGAAATCGAAAGACACGGACAATCAGGAGTTCGACGCGACCTGGAACGAATACCGGCTCGTTTGCGAATTTAAGGGCCCGGACGGAAACAAAATCAAGCGGACGTTTGAAGTTCTCGAAGGAAACCAGCAACTGCGCGAGACGATTCACTTCACGACGGGCAGAAACCAGCGCGAGGTCTATTTGCGCTACGTTTATGACCTGAAATCCGGGACGAGTCCGGCAGGAACTCCCGCCTCCAAGTAATTCTTTTCTTCCGTTATTTGGCAGAAAAACCGCGCAAAATGGCGCTCCCCGCGCGTTGACGGAATTTCGTCCCGATGATATAAATTGATGTTCGAGTTGGTGGTTTCAGGTCGGCTGTATGCTCTTTCCCGGGTAGGGGCATGACGAGCCTGCGAATAGGGGTCGCATCGCGGCCTTCACTTAAAACGAGGTTCAGGCAACACAATTTAGATGGCTGAAATGGGTCACCAACTTGGCGAACTCTTCCTCGGGGCTGTGCCTACAGTCCTGATCCTCATCGTTCTTTGTTTTGTCCTTAAATTTCTATTCTTTAAGCCTCTTTTGGCGGTGATGGCTGAGCGCGAGGCGCGCACTGCCGGCGCTCAAAAGGCTGCTGAAGCCGCTCAAGCTGCCGCCGCTGAAAAGCTGAAGGAATATCAGCATGCCTTGAAGCAGGCGCGGGCGAAGCTCTACGCCGAGCAGGAAGCGGCCCGGAAAAAGCATCTGGATGAACGGGCAGCGCTGCTAAAGGCATCGCGGAATTTGGCGGCCACGGAAGTGAGTGCCGCAAAAGAAAAAATAGCCAAGGAAGTTGCCGCGGCGCGGCGCGAACTGGAAGCCGGAGTGCCGCAGCTTGCCGCGGAAATCGCGCGGCGCGTCCTGGAATCTCCTTCCTCTCCAAGAGAGGCGCGATGAGCTTGCGCCGTGTGTTTTCCCTTGCGATTAGTGTGTGTGCCGTGTTGCTGCTCAGCGCGTGTGTTGCGTCAGCTGCGGAAGAGGGCGGGGGCGCTGCAGGCCACGCAACGGGAATCTTCAAATGGATTAATTTTGGGGTCGTTGCTTTCGTGATGCTTTGGATTTTCTGGAAAGTCCTGCCGCCGAAATTTCGCGCGAATGCAGAGACAATCAGCTCGGCCATTACGAAGGCGGCTGCGATAAAAGCGGAAGCCGATAAGCAATTGGCCGAAGCAGAAACTCGCCTGGCGAATCTCGAACAGGAAGTCGCTGAATTGCGGGTCGTAGCACAAAAAGAGGCAGCCGCAGACGCAGAGCGCATTCGCGATATGGCGAGGTCCGACGCGGAGAAGATTTCTGTGGCCGCGCGAGCGGAGATTGAAGCGGCCGAGCGTGCTGCGCGAATCGAGTTGAAGGCGCTCGCGGCTAAATTGGCTGTGGATGGAGCGGAATCACTGCTGGCGAAACAATTGACGCCACAAGTTCAGGAATCGCTCGTGAACGGATTTGTGAAGTCGCTGGAAGGAAGGCCGAATTGAGGTCCGCGAGCCACCAATATGCGAACGCGCTGGCGGATGTTGCGCTGGAGCAGGGCGCGGCGGGGCCTGTGTTGGCGCAACTGAAGGATTTTGCCGGAGCGTACGGGGAATCGGCGGAGCTGCGTAATTTTCTGGCAAGCCCCGCGGTAACAGGCAAGGAAAAGCACGTCGTAGCGGAAAAGCTTTCCGCGCGACTTGGCGCGAGCAAGATTCTTCGCAATTTTCTTTTCCTTGTGATTGACCACCATCGGACGCACATGATTCCCGAACTTGCGGAAGCGTTGGAGACGGTGATTCGCGAGCGGCAAGGTATTGCGGAGGCGCAAGTGAGTTCAGCGGCGGAATTGACCGAAGCACAAAAGAAAAATCTCTTGCAAACGCTGGAGAAAAAGACCGGCAAGAAGATTGAAGCAAAATATTCGCTGGACAAAACGCTACTGGGCGGCGCAGTGGTGCGTATCGGTGACACAGTTTATGACGGTTCGGTTCGCCATCGCTTGAATGAGATGAGGGCGAAACTGGCGGCGGAGTAAGGAATTTTGGCGCCGGAGTTTTTCACCGGCACTTTTCGAGTTTGAGTAACGGAGCTGGCATGGCAAACATCAAGGCAGACGAAATCAGCAAAATACTTCGCGAACAGATCGCGAACTACGAACAGACGATCGCTGTCGAGGAAGTCGGCTCGGTGATCAGCGTCGGCGACGGCATTGCGCGCATTCATGGCCTCGAAAAAGCAATGGCCGGCGAGATGCTGGCGTTTCCGCACGACGTGTTTGGCATCGCGCTGAACCTGGAAGAAGATCAAGTCGGCGCGGTGTTGTTCGGCGAATATACTGCGATTAAAGAAGGCGACACGGTCAAGCGGACGAACACGATTATGTCCGTGCCTGTAGGCGAAGCGCTGATTGGGCGCGTGTTGAATCCGCTCGGTATGCCCGTGGACGACAAGGGACCGATTGCGGCGAAACAGCGAAATCCGCTGGAGAGAATTGCGCCAGGCGTTCTGGATCGGCAGCCAGTGCGCGAGCCGCTGCAAACCGGTATCAAGGCAATCGACGCGATGATTCCGATTGGCCGTGGACAACGCGAGCTGATTATCGGCGACCGCCAGACGGGAAAGACCGCCGTCATTTTGGACACGATCATCAACCAGAAGGGCAGCGGCGTGATTTGTATTTATTGCGCGATTGGGCAGAAGCGTTCGACGATTGCGCAGGTCGTGAAAGTTTTGACGGATGCTGGCGCGATGGATTACACGATCGTGGTTGCGTCGTCCGCTGCGGAACCGGCTTCGCTGCAGTACATCGCGCCTTACGCTGCGTGCGCGATGGGGGAATATTTCCGCGATACGAAGCGGCACGCGGTGACGTTTTACGATGACCTCTCGAAGCACGCGCAGGCGTACCGCGAGATTTCCTTGTTGCTGCGCAGGCCGCCCGGACGCGAAGCGTTTCCAGGCGACGTGTTCTATCTCCACTCGCGCTTGCTGGAACGCGCTGCGAAGTTGAATGACAAGCTGGGCGCGGGATCATTGACCTCATTACCTGTGATTGAAACGCAGGCGGGCGACGTTTCCGCCTACATTCCGACTAACGTGATTTCCATCACGGACGGACAGATTTATCTGGAAGCCGATTTGTTTAACGCAGGCATTCGCCCCGCGATTAACGTTGGTATTTCCGTGAGCCGCGTCGGCGGCAACGCGCAGATTAAGGCGATGCGCCAGGTGGCCGGCACGCTGCGTTTGGACATGGCGCAATTCCGCGAACTCGCGGCGTTCGCCCAGTTCGGCGCGGACCAACTCGACAAGGTGACGCAGGCGCAGCTCGCGCGTGGGCAGCGCCTAACGGAAGTTTTGAAGCAGGATCAATATGTTCCGCTGACTGTCGAAAAGCAGGTGCTGAGCTTGTACATCGCCACGAGCGGCGCGATTGATAATGTTCCCGTTCCGGAAGTGCGGCGCTTCGAGAAGGAATTTCTGGAATACGCGGAAACCAGCCACGGGTCGATTCTAAAGAGCATCGCGGAAAAGAAAGCGCTGGACGACGCGATCAAGACGGAAATCAAGAGTGCTCTGGACGCATTCAAGGAGCGTTTCACGGCTGCGATTGCGGCGGCAGCAAAGTAGGAATATAGAAACGAAACATGCCTACACTTCTCGATTTCCGGCGCCGCATCCGCTCGGTGAAAAACACCCAGCAGATTACCCGCGCGATGAAGTTCGTCGCGGCGGCGCGGTTGCGGCGTGCGCAGGAAAGTGCGCTGGCCGCGCGGCCGTATGCCCAGGAGCTGGCGCGCATGTTGCGCTCGATCATGGGACGCATTGATGAACCGCAGCATCCGTTGCTTGTGGTGCGGCCGGAAGAGCGCGTGCTCGTGGTCGTACTCACGGGTGAACGTGGATTGGCTGGCGCATTCAACACGAACATTTTGAAAAAGGCGAATGAAGTTTTTCGAGCAAACAAAGGCAAGAAAGTTTCTGTTGTGCCCGTCGGGAAAAAGGGACGCGATGCGCTGAAGCGTGCGGGATTCGAATTTCCGGCGGAATACATCAACGTGCTGGCCCGTGTGGAATTCTCTACGGCGCGCGAAATCGCCAATCTGGTGACGGACCTTTACAAAAAAGAAGAGATCGACGCGGTTTACATGGTGTTCAGCGAATTCAAGAGTGTGATTACGTCTAATCTGGCCGTAGAAAAGCTGCTGCCGATCGAAAAGATGGAAGCGGAAGGCGATGCGGGTTCGCAGACCGACTACATTTACGAGCAGCCTGCGGGAAAATTGCTCGATCGCTTGCTGCCGCGTTATGTGGAAACGCAGGTTTTGCGCACGATGCTGGAATCCTCAGCCTCGGAATATGCGGCGCGTATGACAGCGATGGAAGCGGCGACGAAGAATGCGGGCGAAGTGATTCAAGGTTTGACGCTGCACATGAACAAAGTGCGTCAGGCGGCGATCACCAGAGAAATTATTGAGATTGTCAGCGGCGCATCATCTACCGCATAGGAGAAAGCATGGCGGAAAAATACGCAAGCGTGGGACACGTCGTACAGGTCATCGGACCTGTGCTCGACATTCAATTTGAGTCGGATAAGCTGCCTGCGATTTACAACGCGGTGCGCATCACGAGCGAGGGCTACAACGTTCCGGAACCGCTGGACGTGACGGCGGAAGTGCAGCAGCACCTTGGCGAAGGCCGCGTGCGCGCGGTTTCCATGGAGCCGGTCGAAGGCATGGTGCGCGGCATGAAGGCCTACGATCTAGGCAAGGGCATCGAAGTCCCCGTAGGACGGCCGACTTTGGGACGCGTGATGAATGTTCTTGGCAAGCCCGTAGATCAACTTGGTCCCATCGTTACGGACACCTATTTCCCGATTCACCGCCCGGCCCCGACGCTGGAAGAGCAGTCCACCACGCTGGAAATGTTCGAAACGGGCATCAAGGTCGTGGACCTGATGGAGCCGTACGTGAAGGGCGGAAAGATTGGGCTCTTCGGCGGCGCGGGCGTTGGCAAAACCGTGCTGATTATGGAATTGATTCACAACGTCGCGATGAAGCACGGCGGCGTGTCCGTGTTCGCGGGCGTCGGTGAGCGCACGCGCGAGGGCAACGACTTGTGGCTGGAAATGAGCGAAGGCGGTGTGATTACGCCTGGCAACAGTGAGAAGTCGCGCTGCGCGTTGATTTATGGACAGATGACGGAGCCGCCCGGTTCGCGTTTGCGCGTTGGACTGACCGGTCTGACCGTTGCGGAATATTTCCGCGACCAGGAACACTTAGACGTGCTTCTTTTCATTGATAACATTTTCCGTTTCGTGCAGGCAGGTTCGGAAGTTTCGGCGCTGCTGGGCCGCATGCCTTCCGCAGTGGGTTATCAGCCGAACCTGAACACGGAAATCGGTGAACTCCAGGAACGCATTACTTCAACAAAGTCCGGTTCGATTACTTCCGTGCAGGCGATTTACGTGCCTGCCGACGACTACACGGACCCGGCTCCGGCGGCGACGTTTACGCACCTGGATGCGACAACGAATCTTTCGCGGCAAATCGTGGAGCGCGGAATTTATCCCGCGGTTGATCCGCTGGCCAGCTATTCGCGCATTTTGGATCCGCGTGTTGTTGGCGCGGAACACTATGCCGTCGCGCGCGGCGTGAAATCCATTCTGCAGCGCTATAAGGACTTGCAGGACATCATCGCGATTCTCGGTATCGAAGAACTTTCCGACGAGGACAAACGCACGGTGAATCGTGCACGCAAGATCGAAAAGTTCCTTTCGCAGCCAATGTTCGTGGCGGCGCAGTTCACTGGTCTTGATGGCAAGTACGTGAAGATTGAAGACACGGTACGCAGCTTCAAGGAAATCGTTGAAGGCAAATACGATGATGTTCCGGAGCAGGCGTTCTACATGGTTGGCACGATCGAGGAAGTGCTTGAGAAGGCCGAGAAGATGAAGGCGAGCGCGTAAAGCGAAAATGCCCGCAGAAGCCATCCAACTTGTGATCGTAACTCCGGAGCGCAAGCTCTTGAGCGAAAGCGTCGTGGAAGTGACGCTTCCCGGCGCGGAGGGCGAGCTTGGCGTTTTGCCAGGGCACGCGCCGTTGATTACGGAGCTGGGGATCGGTGAGTTGCGTTATCGCATAGCCGTTGGCGCGATGTCCGATCCAATCGCGGTGATTCGCGGATTTGCGGAAGTGTTGCAGGATCGCGTTACGGTGCTGGCGGAGACGGCGGAGCGGCCCGAAGAAATTGACATCGAGCGGGCAAAGGCGGCACTCGAGCGGGCGGAAAAGCGCATTGCGACGGGCATGTCGGCAAGTGAAATGGATTGGGAGCGCGCCACAGCCGCGTTGCAGCGCGCGCTGATTCGCATCAAAGTAGCGGAATACGCGCCGCGTCGGCGCAGCACGCCTGTTTCGACATCATAAGTAATTCCCAATAAGGAAAACCGTGAAACCCATCATCATCTACAGCACGCATTGGTGCCCCGATTGTTACCGGGCGAGGAGTTTTCTGAAGGCACGCGGGGTTGCGTTCGAAGAGATCAACATTGAAGAAGATCCGGACGGCGAAGACATCGTCATTGCGGCGAACAACGGCAAACGCAAAGTGCCGACGCTGAAAGTGGGAGAGCGCTACATTGCGTGCAGCCCGTTCAATGCGGCATTGCTTGCCGAAGAGTTGAACATTCCGCTGAATCCAGAAAAGAAGGTCTGAGCTTACAGCTCTGCCAACAAAGATCGCTTCCAGGCGCGAATATCCGCCTCACTCCTTTTGTAAAACGTCCATTGTTTGATGCGCTTGCCGCGAATCAGGCCAGTCTGCGCAAGGACTTTCAGATGTTCGCTGGCCGTGGGATGGCTCACACGCAGCTTCCGTGCGATCAGGAGCCCGCAAACGCCGTCTTTGACGAGGTCACCATCCACCTGCGGCGGAAAATGTTTGCGAGGATTCTTTAGCCAATCCAGGATTTGCAGCCTGTTGCGATTCGCGAGGGCGCGGAAGATGGCGTCCCGGTCCATGTCCTATCTCCGTCCAAAATGGTAGTTGTGCATTTAGCTAAATGCCGAAGTACAATGGAAGTCTAACATGAATGAGGTACAAAACCATTTGGAGATTACACGCGAGGAGATCCGCGAGACACACGGCAGGATCGCGCCCCTCGTGCGACGGACTCCGGTTATTTCCGTGAATGGAGCTGAATTCGGGTTGAGGTTAAATCCACTCCTCTTGAAGCTTGAATTGCTCCAGCACACAGGTTCGTTCAAAGCCCGCGGCGCAATAACCAATCTGCTTTTAAGAAATATACCGAAGACAGGTGTTGTCGCTGCGTCCGGAGGGAATCACGGAATTGCGGTCGCGTTTGCGGCGAAGAAGTTCAACGTCGCAGCAAGGGTCTATGTCCCGACGGTGGCCTCAAAAACAAAAATAGAGCGCATTCGCTCCTACGGTGCGGAACTCGTTGTCGGCGGCGAACGTTACGCGGATGCGTATGCAGCGAGCCAAGAATGGGGATCGCGGTCCGGCGCGATGGCGATTCATGCCTACGATCAGCGCGAGACGCTGTTGGGGCAGGGGACGGTTGGTTTGGAGCTTGAAGAACAAGCCCCAGAGTTGGATACGTTTATTGTTGCGGTCGGTGGCGGCGGATTGATTGGCGGAATCGCTGCCTGGTATCAAGGGAAGATTCGCATTGTTGGCGTCGAGCCGGACAAGGCGCCGACACTGACGTGCGCACTGGAAGCTGGGCAACCTGTAGATGCCGAGGCGGGTGGCATCGCGGCGGATTCGCTTGCCCCGCGGCGTGTAGGGGAGATGATGTTCCCAATCGCGCAAAAATACGTGGAAAGAATCTTGCTCGTGACGGACGATGAGATTCAGTGCGCACAAAAACTCTTGTGGAAAGAATTGCGGGTCGCCGCGGAGCCAGGGGGTGCGGCTGCGTTCGCGGCTCTGGCGTCTAATAAATACCGACCGGGGAAAGGCGAGCGTGTTGGCGTGCTTGTTTGCGGCGGGAATACCGATGCGGTTGATTTTACAAAGTAGGAAAGGATCGCCATGTCCGTCTACGACAAACTGAAAGAGCTTCAAATCATTTTGCCTGAGCCAATATCGCCCGCCGCTGCGTTCGTGATGACGGTAAGGACCGACAATATGCTTTTTGTTTCGGGGCATATTGCAAAGCGCGACGGAAAGGCCTGGGTTGGACAGCTCGGAACGGATTTGGGCACGCAAGAAGGCAAGCAGGCGGCGCGAAATGCTGCGATTGATGTCCTGGCAACCATGCATCACGCATTGCAAAATTTGAATAGGGTTCAGAGGATCGTAAAGGTGCTTTGTCTGGTGAATTCATCTTCGCGATTTACGGAACATCACTTGGTCGCGAACGGCGCTTCCGAGCTGTTTCAGGAAGTTTTTGGAGAAAAAGGAAAGCACGCACGCAGCGCAATTGGCGTTGCGCAACTTCCCCTTGGCGCGTGCTTTGAAATTGAATTGGTGGCGGAAGTCGCTGGAGACTGACGCTTGGCTTAGTTTGAAATACCGCGCGCCCAAACCTGCGTGATTTGAAGTGCTTCGTTCAACAGGAGAATGTCCGCGTCAGCGCCGGCGCGCAGCGCGCCTTTCTTGAATTCAATTCCCAGGATCGTTGCGGGATTCAGTGTGAGCATGCGCACGGCATTAGCAAGCGGGATTCCTAGCGCGACGATGTTACGCAGGGCGCGGTCTAGCGTAAGAGTGCTTCCAGCAAGTTTTCCATCAGAGTCGCGGCAGACGCCGTCAACGACCGTCACGTCTATGCCGCCGAGCTTGTACTTGCCGTCCGGCATCCCCGTGGCGGGAGTGCCGTCGCTGATCAAAACGACGTGTTCCGGTCCCTTAGCTTGAAGCAATACCTTCATGGCAATTTCGTCCACGTGGATACCGTCCGCAATGAGCTCGGCGTTTACTTCTGTCGAGGTGAGCACCGCGCCGATGACGCCGGGATCGCGGTGCGAAAAAGGCCGCATGGCGTTGTAGGCGTGAGTTGCGTGATGCGCGCCGTGTGCAATCGCAGCGCGGGCTTGCTCATACGTCGCATCCGTGTGGCCAATCGAAACGACCATGCCGAGGCTCCGCGCGGCGTCAATGCAAGGCATTGCACCGACCAATTCGGGTGCGATGGTCAGAATGCGAGCGTTCCCCGCAGCGGCGCGTAGAAATTTCTGAAGCACTTCCGCTGACGGCATCTGCAGCAAATTCGTGGGATGAACCCCGCGGCGTTCCTTGCTGAGAAATGGACCCTCGAAGTGGATGCCAAGTATTTCGGCGCGGAAATCGCCGGCTTCAAGTTGCTGAGGAATGTATTTGGAGATGCCTTCGACCGCGTGAAGAGTGTCCTCGGTGGAAGCAGTCACCGTCGTCGCCACAATGGATGTGGTTCCATGCTGCGCCACCTTTTTCGTGACAGTGGAAAGGGCTTCGCGCGTTCCTTCCATCACGTCCCGGCCACCCGCGCCATGGATGTGCACATCAATGAAGCCGGGAATCGCGGTGGAATCCTCGGCGCGGAATTCCTGGGCGCCGGCGGGGAGTTCCAAGTCAGCTCGTTTGCCGATACGCTCAATTTCGCCATCCCGAATCAGGATCGCGGCGTCGCGGATTTCGGCGGTTGGAGTGATTGCACTTCCGACGTGGAGGAGAGTCGTTGTCATGGTCCGCAAAGTATCCTAGCGGACCTGCGGCACAAAAACAAAACGGGCGTCCCTGCAAAGGAACGCCCGTCCGAAAAAAGAATTACTTGGCAGGAGCGGCTGCAGCCATATCAATGCTGCTGAGCTTGATTGTGTCACCATCCACGGAGCCCTTCAAGGTCACGTGATGGCCTGCGTGGGCCGCCACTTTGTCCTGAGCGTCAATGGCGTAAACCTTCTTGTCGGCGTCATTCACGAACACGTACTTGGCGCCGTGTTCCTTGACGCACTTTGTGGTGCATTCTCCGGCTTTGTCGTTTGCGCCCTTTACGCCACACTGGCTGTCGGAAATCCAACCCGTCCAGCTACCATCGGCCGCCATGGTCAAGGCCGCAGCAAAAAGAGTCGCCGCCGTCAATGTTGCAAATCGTACTTTCATGATTATCCCCTCCTGGAACTGCTCTGCGGTGTGAAGTTCGTAGGTCCGCTGGGTCGCCAAAGAGCTTGGCACAAGGCAAACAGCCTGTCCAGACCCATTCTCATCTAACTACGGCTGCGGCCCTGAACTGGATGATGCCGTCCTAAAAAGTACAAAAAAAGGGAGGATTCTTTCGAATCCTCCCAGGGTGATTCTCCATTGGCGATGGAGAAGTGCTCTGCAAATTGGTGATTACTGACCGGAGCCTGAGGTCGAAGCCGCCGTCGTTCCCGCGGACTTAGGAATGCTCAGGTAGCCGGAAGCTGAGGTCTTTGTGACTTTGTTGATCACGAGTTCCAGGGCCTGGCGCGTTCCGCCAGTGTAAAAGAAGATTGGCTCGTTGACGGAGCGGTTCTTCTTTTCAAAGCTCTTGTCGTCAGCCAAAACGTTTATCGTGTACTGGTTCTTCTTGGTGTTGGTGTCCTTGAGCTCAACCTGTACCGAGCCAACGTGCTGCGCACCCGCCTTGCGGGTCACGGTGAATTCGAAGTAGTCGCGCTGCCCCATGCGGCGAAGCTGGTCAATTTCATCGTGATTGCGTGCGATGAGCGTGCCCATTTCGCTGCGAGCCATTTGCAAGTTGTTGTTGGTCGCGTCGAGGTCGGTGCGAACGCCAGTGACATCGCCGCTGAGCTTGTTCACATCTTCCGAGTTAGCCTTGCCGGCCAGCTTCTGATTCACGTCCGCACCGAGTGCGGTAAGTTTCTTGTCAACGGTCACAACACTGGATTTGGTCTGCTTGCGTGCCGCGATTAAATCCGATTGCGTCACATTCAGCTTGTCTGTTACGACCTTCAGATCGCTCTGGAGTTGCTGGTTGATTTCGTCATCTTTTGCCAGTCGCTGTGCTAGCGCATCGTTCTGTTGCTTCAAGGATGCCTGCGTTGTCTGCTCCACGCTGTTGGCGTGGCTCAAAGCGCTGACTCCCACACCCAAACCGAGCAACGAAACGCCGCCGAGAACGGCCACGGCCAGCCCCACCCACCGTGGGGTTCCGGTTGTACTCTGAATATTCGTCTCTTGATACTCGCTCATGTACTTCGTCTCCTTTAGGCTATTTCGCCCTGTACCAAGAAATATGCACCCCACCCGCCAAACCGGTCAGTTGCCGCGGGAAGCATCTAACAGCTTTTGAATGATTGGTTTCGGGGCAAGCTAAACCGAGCTACGGCATTCCATATCAGGTACTAGTACACGTAATCTTTACTTTCCTACTGGGTGCACTGTAAATTTTTCTGAAGTTCGCTCTAGGAGAAAAAACCACCAGCATTCCGGATTGAAACAAGAAAGGGACCGGCATAAGCCTAGTCCCTTTACTCAAACACTTTATTTACAATAATTTGTGCTATGCAGCTTGCGTTGTTGCAGATGAATCAACTTCCGCTTGGGCCGCGAAATACTGATCCAGTGTGCTCGTGGCGGCATCCAGAACGAGCTGGCAGTTGGAGCATCCGCCCAAGTGCTCTTCAATATCTCTGGAAACAGAAGGGGAAAGCTTTCCTTCTAAGTACCAGCAAATCAGATGGATAGTGTCCCTACAGCTCATAAACCATACTCCCTCAGTGAGCCCCAAAACGCCCGCCGTTCCCTCTTCCATAGTGCAGTTCGGTGACCAAAACGACCAGGCAGGCCACCCCTCATAAGTCATACAAAATAAGTATGTTTCTGTATTCCTTGAATTGCCCGGTTGCCGCCTCTGGCAGAGATTACATCCCTGTTACATCAGAAAGGAAACAGCCTGCGCTATCCCAGACAGCGTCACGGCGTAACGCTCAACTCGCGCAGCGCCGCTATGCGGTCTTCCAAGGGGGGATGCGTGCTGAAGAGCGACCCAAATGTGCCGGAACCGAAGAATGGCTTGACGATGCACAATGCGCTCGTTGATGGTGAAATCGTCGTTGTCGGAATGCGCTTGTTGTAAGCCCCTAGTTTCTGCAATGCGCTGATCAAGCCGTACGGATTGCCAGCCATGCGTGCTCCAGTTTCGTCGGCGCTATATTCGCGCTGGCGCGAAAGGCCAAGCTGGAGAAGCATGGCAGCGAGCGGAGCGAGGACCACGAGCAGAATCGTTAGAATTCCGCCGCCGCGGTCTCTATCATCTCGGTCTCCACCGCCGCCGAACCAAAATCCCATGTGGGCGAGCCAGGTAATCGCGCCAGCGAGAGTCGCGGCGATCGAGCTGATCAAGATGTCGTAATTGCGCACATGCGAAAGTTCATGCGCGATTACGCCTTCCAGCTCATCGTCGTTCATGATTCGCAGAAGACCTTCTGTAACAGCGACGGATGCGTGGCGCGGATTACGGCCCGTCGCGAACGCGTTCGGGGCTTCTTCCGGAATCACGTAGAGTTTCGGCACGGGAAGATTCGCTTTTGCGGCGAGCCTCTCCATCACGTCATAGAGGCGCGGAAGTTGTTCGCGAGAAACAGGTTGCGCGCCGCTGGAATAGAGTGCAATCTTGTCCGAGAAAAAATACGCAAACGCGTTCGTAACGATGGCCATGCCTAAGCCGATCGCCATGCCGTTGCGGCCGCCGACGTACTGCCCTACGATAACGAGAAACAGTGTCAGCGCCGTCAGCAGAAAAGCCGTTCGCAAAACTCTCATTTGGCCCGAATCCCTTCCTATGCGTCCCTCTACCTAATTAGATACGCGCCGCAGCCGCGGGTTGTTTCTTCTGTACGCGTTCGAACCGCATCGAATCGCTCTTGCCGTCGCGGTCTACGAGCACGTGATCGCCTGGCAGGATTTTCCCTTCCAGGATTTGCAACGCGAGCGGATCCTGGATCATTCGCTGAATCGTGCGCCGCAGCGGCCGCGCGCCGTATGCCGGATCGTAGCCTTCGCTCAGGAGAATCTCCTTCGCCGCAGGTGTAAGTTCCAGCGCAATTTGCCGTTCCGCAAGCAGCGCTTCCACGCTCTTGAGCAAGAGACCGACGATGCGCTCGAGTTGTGCCTTGCCCAGCGGATTGAAGATCACGATTTCGTCAATCCGGTTGATGAACTCCGGCCGGAACGACGCCCGCAATGCTTCCATCGCTTCCTTGCGGGCCCGTTCCGGATCGCGGCTCGACAATTCAAAGATTGCGGTAGAACCGACATTGCTCGTCATGACCAGAACCGTGTTACGAAAGTCCACGGTGCGCCCTTTGCCATCGGTGAGGCGGCCGTCCTCGAGAATTTGCAGCAGCACGTTGAATACGTCCGGATGTGCTTTTTCGATCTCGTCGAACAGCACAACCGAATATGGATGCCGTCGCGCCTGCTCAGTGAGCTGCCCGCCTTCTTCGTAGCCGACGTAGCCAGGAGGTGCGCCAATCAAGCGCGAAACGCTGTGCTTCTCCATGTATTCGCTCATGTCAATTCGAATCATAAGCTTTTCGTCATCGAATAGAAATTCTGCAAGGGCGCGCGCGAGCTCCGTTTTGCCCACGCCAGTCGGGCCCAGAAAAATGAACGAGCCGATCGGGCGCTTCGTATCGGAGAGGCCTGCGCGGCTGCGCCGGACGGCGTTCGAAACGCGTGCGAGTGCGTCATCCTGCCCGACCACACGCTGGCGCAGACGCTCCTCCATGTGCACGAGCTTCTGCGCTTCACCCTCGAGCAAACGACCAACAGGAATTCCCGTCCATTTGCTCACGAGTTTCGCGATGTCCTCTTCGTCCACTTCTTCCTTCAGCATGCGGGAACCTTTTTGAAGCGCGCCCGATTCCTGTTCGGCCTTGCGAAGTGCCGCTTCAGCCGCGGCGATTTTTCCGTAGCGAATTTCCGCAACTTTTGCGAGCTCGCCGGCACGCTCGTAACGCTGCTCTTCTGCTTTGAGCTGCTCGATTTGCTCTTTCAGCTCGCGGATTTTGGAGATGGCTTCTTTCTCCGTCTGCCAACGCGTTTTCTTCGCGCTGGACTCCTCTTTCAATTTCGCCAACTCTTTTTCGATTTGGCTCCGACGCCCTTTCGAATGTGCGTCGGTTTCCTTGAGCATGGCCTGGCGTTCGATTTCGAGTTGCAGGATGCGCCGTTCGATTTCGTCGATTTCGGTCGGAAGCGAATCGATCTGCATGCGCAGGCTCGCGGCCGCCTCATCAATCAGGTCAATGGCCTTGTCCGGCAAGAAGCGATCGGAAATGTAGCGATGCGAAAGCGTGGCGGCGGCAAGAATCGCGGCGTCCTTGATGCGCACGCCGTGGTGAACTTCGTAGCGTTCTTTCAAGCCGCGCAAAATGGCGATCGTGTCTTCGACGGTCGGTTCCGCGACAAGCACCGGCTGGAAGCGGCGCTCCAGAGCGGGATCTTTCTCGATGTATTTCTTGTATTCGTTCAGAGTGGTCGCGCCGATGGCACGCAGTTCGCCTCGCGCCAGCGCAGGCTTTAGCATGTTCGAAGCGTCCATCGCGCCTTCCGCGGCGCCCGCGCCGACGAGCGTGTGCAGCTCGTCAATGAAAAGAATGATTTGGCCTTCCGCTTCGGCAATCTCTTTCAAAACGGCTTTCAGGCGGTCTTCAAATTCGCCACGGAATTTCGCTCCTGCAACGAGAGCCGCCAAATCCAGGGCGACGAGGCGCTTTGTTTTCAAGACGTCCGGCACATCGCCGGAAACGATCCGTTGGGCAAGCCCTTCCACGATTGCGGTCTTGCCGACTCCCGGCTCGCCAATCAGCACAGGATTGTTCTTCGTGCGGCGCGCCAGAATCTGCATCACGCGACGAATCTCTTCGTCACGGCCAATTACGGGATCAAGTTTTGATTTGCGTGCCAGTTCCGTTAAATCGCGCGCGTATTTTTCAAGCGAGGCGTAGGTCGCTTCGGGATTTTGCGAAGTCACACGCTGTGTTCCTCGAACGCCAGTGAGTGCTTGCAAAATCGCTTCGTGTGTGGCGCCGTGTTTTTTCAGGAGTTGGCCGGCCGGGTCACGGTCCTTGCCGGCAATCGCAAGAAAAATGTGTTCCGTGGAAACGTACTCGTCCTTAAATTTGTCCGCTTCCTTGAATGCCTGCTCAAGCACGTCATTCAACGCCCGTCCCATGTTCTGCTGCGAAAAGCCTTGTACTTTTGGTAAGCGGCCCAGTTCGCGCTCGATTTCCGCGGTCAAGGTTTCACTGCGCACACCGAGGCGCGCGAGCAAAGACGGAACTACGCCATCAGTTTGTGCTACGAGCGCACTGAGCAAATGCAGAGGAGCGATCTCCTGCTGCTCATGCCGTGCCGCGATTTCCTGCGCTTCCTGCAGGGCTTCCTGCGCCTTCACCGTCATTTTGTCGAATCTCAACATCGCCCTTCCCCTTATTCCGCTTCTCTTCTAAACAAAAAGGGCTGGCAATTTGCCAGCCCCTCGTTCTTACTTGACTGGCCCAGTTTCGCTTACTTGGCCGCCGCTGCCGCCGCCGCTTGTATGCCGACGTTAACCTTGATCTGCTTTGGCTTCGCCTCTTCGCGCTTCGGAATCGTCAGCGTCAAGACGCCGTCTTTGTAGTCGGCTTTGATCGCCTCCGAGTTTACGGTGTTCGCGAGCGAGAAGCTGCGGGCGAAAGAACCGTACGAACGCTCCACGCGCAGGTAGTTCTTCTCGTCCACTTTCTTCTCGAACTTGCGTTCGCCGCGAATCGTGAGGATGTTGTTCTCGACGCGAATGTCGAGATCCTCCGGCTTCACGTCCGGCAAGTCGGCCTTGACGACCAGCTCGTGCTCATTTTCATAAATGTCCACGGCCGGCGCCCAGGACGTCAAATTAGATTCCTGCGAACGGCCAAAAAGATCAGTGAACATACGGCTCACCTCGGACTCCAGTCCCGCGGTGCGATAGGGTTCCCAACGGTTCAAAGTACTCATATTTCGACTCCTTCTATATATCACTGCACACGCATAATAAAATATGCGCATAGTATTGTCAAGTATAAATTCTCAAGGATCGCCTGACCCATTAAACCATTTATTTACATTAACATAAGGCATTCAGATTTCTTGGCAAAGGGAGGATGCAGGGAGGCTAAATCAGCCTAGAAAGCGCTCAGAGTGGAGTTAAACACTGCGATTTCATCGGCTTGGAGTTCGCTGCTACACTCTTCGCCATGCGAATCGAGGAGTTGGACTATGCCCTGTCGCCAGAGCAGATCGCCCAGCGGCCCCTGGAGTGCCGCGATGCATCGCGAATGCTGCTCCTCGACCGGAAGAACGGCCAGTTTGAAGATCGGCAATTTGCAGAGCTTCCTGGGTTGCTGCGTGGGGATGAACTTCTCGTCTGCAACAACACCCGCGTCATTCCGGCTCGTCTGTTTGGCAAGCGCAAGGGGATAAACGCGCAAACGCCGTCCAGGGCAACGCGGCGGGAGCATTTGCAAGGCCGCGTGGAAGTATTTTTGACCCGACAGCTGGAATCTAACGTGTGGGAAGCACTGGTGAAGCCAGGGCGCAAATTGCCGGTTGGAGAGGAAATTGTTTTCGCGGAAGGTGAGTTCGAAGGAGAAATTATCGCGCGTGGCGAGCTCGGCCTGCGCACGATTCGGTTCAAGACTCTTAAAGGGCAAGAATCAGCCGCTCTTCTTGAAAAGCTCGGGCACGTTCCCCTGCCGCCTTACATTGAGCGCGAAGACGAAACTTCCGACCGCTCACGCTACCAAACCGTATTTGCAAAACAGCCCGGCGCGATTGCTGCTCCGACAGCAGGTCTGCATTTCACTCCAGAAATTCTGAAGAAGATCCGTGAGCGCGGAATCGAGACTTGCGAGGTTACGCTGCACGTGGGACTTGGTACATTTCAACCGATCCACGTACAAGACCTACAGAATCACGTGATGCACGCCGAATCGTATGAAATTCCGGAGGAAACCACAGGAAAAATTGTCGCCGCGCGTTCGAACGGCCGGACAATTCTTGCCGTGGGAACGACCGTAGTGCGCGCTCTCGAAGACGCGGCCTTGCGCGCGGCGCAGTACAGTTCGCGGGACATACTTGCTTCGGGGAAAGCGGAAGCGAGCTTGTTCATTACTCCGGGTTTTTCGTTTCGTATGGTGGACGCGCTTCTAACAAACTTCCACTTGCCCCGTTCCACACTGCTTGCATTGGTCTGCGCTTTTGCGGGCACGAATCACGTTTTGAATGCGTATCGCCACGCGGTCGAAACGAAGTACAGATTTTACAGTTATGGGGATTGCATGCTGATCCGTTGAGCCAGTCTTTAGCGGAACAACTGAAAAGTTAGGCTTCGTGTTATGCGTGCGAGTAGGGAGCCTGTTTCCTCCGCGACAAGAGCGGGGAACTGAAATTTCAAAATCAACACTGACAGCGCCGAGAAATTGGCGAGCAGAGAGGCCGCAGTGACCTGCAGCCTCTCTCTCGTCCAGTGCAATTGGTTCACGATTGTGCGCGGCCTTTCTAGGAATGGTTATTCGCTGAAAACAAAAACGCGCTTCTGGCCGGCGAAGCGAACTTCCTTCACTTGACCGTTTTCGCCGAGCAAAACTGCGTCGTAGCTCGATTTTGAATCGCGATCTTCCCAGCGGCCTTCGGATTCAGCTACCTGGTCTTTGCCGTGGGTGACGGAAACCTTGTTGCCGTCAATGGACAGACGGTATTCGCCTGCCTGCAAAGTTGTCTTGCCAACCTTAGCGGTCTGCGTGATGCTGATGGTCTTCGTGAAGGGCTTTGCAAAAACCGGCACGGCTAAGGCAAGAGCTCCCAGCAATGCCGCGGTACGAACAAGAGAATTGGATTTCATGCGTGTAATTCCTTTCACACAGGATCGAGTCAGCCTGCGAGCCTGATGTACCGTGCAAGAGGAGTTGACACACGTGCGCCAAGGCGAGTAGATTCGCCCGACGACACCGTTTCTTCCTGGACTAACCGCCGGAAAGACTTGCGTGTCATTTGCCCCGCGGCTGCCACCGCGGGGTTTTTTCTTCCTTGCCTAATACAGCTCAATGCGTGGCTGCACTCTGATAGACGAATCCATAGCAGCAAATGTTTCGCTCGTCGTGTTAAAAAAGTTGTCATTTTTGAACGCGGAAAAGGTCTCCCGTAGCGATGTAGAAAATAAGGAAAGCATTTTCCACTAAATTTATAAATTCCGGCTAAAACACTCTAAATTGTTCGCATCTTCACGCGGCATTTTTGCTTCTCACTCGTCCAAGCTCTCTTGTTTACCTCCTGCTCGTGCATCCTCGGACGTGTTCATCTATACTCAATTCCACTTTTCGGACACTGCAAATGCGGATTCTGATTCTCAGTGATATCCACGCCAACTTCACTGCACTAGAAGCGGCGCTGGCGGGAGCGGCCGGACGTTGGGATTCGGCTGTTTGTCTCGGCGACATTGTTGGTTACGGTCCCGATCCGGCCGAAGTTAGCGAAAAAATTCGCGGGGTTGCAGATCCATGCATTCGCGGAAATCACGACAAGGCAGTTGCCAAAATCATGAGCACGGAGGATTTCAATCCCGTGGCCAAGGCAGCGGTAGATTGGACGCGAAGTCAAATGTCTCCGGAGCTTTTGCAGTGGCTGGCGGACCTTCCGCACGGCCCACTGGAAACAAACGGAATTGTGCTGGTGCATGGAGCGTTTCAGGACGAGGACGAATACGTGTTCACTCCGGCGCAAGCCCTCGAAGGGCTGCTGGATTCCACCGCGCCCGTCACTTTTTTTGGTCACACGCATCATCAGGGCGGCTTCGCCTACATGGACAGTAATCTCGAAGTTTTGCAGATTCGTCCACGCTCCACGGAAGCCTTTGCCGCGTTGCGAATTGAGCCGGACAAGCGCTACCTGCTCAATCCTGGTTCGATTGGCCAGCCGCGTGACGCTGACCCACGCGCCGCATTTGCTATTGCGGACCTGCAAAATCACACAGTGGAATTTTGGCGCGTGCCGTACGATATTGGCAAAGTACAGTCGCGCATGAGAAAGGCCGGCCTTCCGGAACCACTCGTGCAGCGGCTCGAATTCGGCAGATAGGCTTCGCCTCAATGGAACCTCCCGTCCTCAACGACACCACGAAACTGCAGCAGGAAAATCCCGGTCCTGCGCGCAGGCTGTTTCTTATTTCGTTTGTCGTAATTCTCGCGGCGATAAGCGCGTATTTTCTTTTGTTCAAGTCCCCGTCTCGACCAACGGCATCAA
Source organism: Candidatus Sulfotelmatobacter sp. (assembly GCA_035567915.1). GTDB lineage: Bacteria > Acidobacteriota > Terriglobia > Acidiferrales > UBA7541 > Acidiferrum. The sequence goes on from DATMPA010000007.1 coordinate 138,391, forward strand.
AAACTTCACAGCTGTTGTTTGGCCCGCAGGAACAGGCGTACGCACAGAGCTTGCGCCTCGGCAATTTCGCAATGAAACAAGCGGAGAACTTTTTGAATCAGCAAGTGAAAATTGTGGAAGGCGACGTTCTGAACGCCGGCAATCGAACTGTGCTCGCCGTGGATGGCACCATCGAATTCCGCGACAGCATGAACCAAATTGCGCTAAAGGAAACGCGCCCACTCTTTCCGCCCTCACCAGATGGCCTGAAGCCGGGCCAAGTGGCCCACTTTGAGATCTCTTTCGACCATGTTCCCAATTCCTGGAATTATCAGATGCCCAGAGTAACAGTGAGCGGGCTGAAACTTTCCGAAGATTAAAAATAGCATTTCGGTAAATACTCCCTTAGAATCTCCCGCGTGGAGTTATCCCTCGGGCTGGAGGCAAATCTGCGCGAGCTGGCGCCTATTTGTTTACTTGGTAGCGCCAGCTCTGCGTTTTCATCCGGCTACCGATACTTTGGCTCGTTCTCTTTCACCACAACTGGATATGGTTCGCGTGGGCATGGCGGAAGACTGGCGTCGCGGACTCCGGGTTGTCCTGCGTCAATAGCTCTCTTAGAAACGTTCCCCATTCTGCGGCGGATGGGTAAAATGAAGAGGTATGCCAATACCTCCACGCACGAAGAATTTCACAATTGCCATTCGTCAGTCCGGGCCGGCCGCGCTTGTTGACATTTCGGGGAGCCTCACCTCATTCGAATCGGGCGCCTTGCGGGATGCTATTTGCGGATTGATCGCCAAGAAACACAACGACATCGTTCTGAATTTGTGTGGACTCGAATACCTGGACAGTTCCGGAATCGGCGAACTGGTGCGCAACTATCTGACGGTGATCAAAAGTGGCGGGACGATGAAAGTAGTGGGTCTTTCGGCGAAGGTGGAAGAGATTCTGAAAATCACCCAACTCTACAAAGTTTTTCCGGAATTTCCAGACGAAGAAGCGGCGCTAAGAAGTTTCCCCCCGCAATGTTCCGAAAGTTCCAAATCCTGAAATAATCCTCCAAGAACTTGTTCAGGGGAATTATCGGCCGTAAAAGGAGAGAAGCAGCTAGGGCCTAAACCCTAGCTGCCTCCCGGGGTGTGTCCTCGAAGTGGTTTTGATAAGTTAGATGCACGCCATCAAAAAAGGTTTCCTTGCTCGTAAATTTTTTCTGAATTGCCTGTGACCCCGCGAAAATACTTAGTAAAACAAGTACTTACGCCACCGTTCGTCGCGGTGGCCAATCAGCCGCATCAACTGCCGCGAGGTATGCAGCGTAAACGGACGCGGCCGGCGAGCCAACTTAAACCCTGCTTCTTCCGGCGTGCGGTCGCCCTTGCTGTTGTTGCAGCGGTAGCAGCAGGCGACGAGGTTTTCCCAAGTCGAGCGCCCGCCGCGCGAACGCGGCACCACATGATCCAGCGTCAATTCCGAACTCGGAAACACACGCCCGCAAAACTGGCAGGTATTGCGGTCACGCAGCAAAATGTTTTTCCGCGAAAGCGCCCGGCTCTGCTGTGGAATATGCCGGTACGCCAGGAGGCGAATCACAGACGGAACTCGATGCGAATGGGCCGCGGAATGTACTTCCGCGCTGTGCATCTCTTCCGCTTGTGCCACGCCCTTCAGCATGAGTACCATCGCGCGCCGCACCGCCGTGACGTTAATCGGCTCGTACGTCGCGTTTAGTACCAACACGGGTTCCTGCATCAGCGAACCGCGCCGGAGCACAGTCGGGTTGTGGGATCTACTACCAGCGGGAACTTCGCTGGAAGACGTAGCGGTCTCAGCCGCTACGGGGGACACTCGCCCCCGGGGACTCGGCGTATCCTGCCGCAATGCGCTCATGGCGCTTCCCTTGGGCTAACTCTCACCAGCAGCCGGCAGCGGATTGTGCGCCGCTCGGGCTACCGTGAGCGCCACCACTGACTTGGCTCCAGCGTCGCGAAGCGCCTTCGAACAGGCATCCAGCGTCGCGCCAGTCGTCATTACATCATCTAGCAGTAAGACGCGCTGATTGTCAACTTGGCTGCCTGGACATGTCTCAAATTCGCCACGCACCGCCGCCCAGCGTTTACGTAGTGTTAACAAATGTTTCGCCGGTCTTGGCCGCTTGCGAACCAGCAAAACGCCTCGATGAGGCAGCCTCAAGAGCTTCGCCAGCGGCCTAGAAAGCAGCTCTGCTTGGTTATAGCGGCGCTCCTTCTCGCGGTCGCGATGCAGCGGAACCGGTACGACGACATCCATAGAGCGCAAGGCTCCGCGCGCAATCGAACGAGTACGTTCCGATTCGGCACGCTGCGCACTGCACATGTTCTCCCGGAACCGCGACCATGTCGGGTAAGGGGATACCACACGAAGCGCAAATCTTCTCAGGCAATCGCGGGAAGCCATCGAGGCATCCTTCGCAAACAGGGATTCTCAAAGAATGAGTCAGCAACTTCTCGCATAGCCGACAAGGTGCGGGAATCAGGATGCCGGCGAGCGCGTCGCGCGCTTCCGCAAGCCAACGCACAGGCAAAAAGACAAGGAGCAGACACCGCCATTGCGGCAGCAGCCTACTCCCTTCGCTTTTTTTGTTTAAAGATTATTTTACAAATTAGATAACAGGTTGTCCGCCGCTTACAGCTGGCCTTTTTCGGCTTTTTCCTGGCAGTTGATGCAGTGCTTCGCCCAGGGCACCGCTTCCAGGCGTTTCTGCTGCATCTCTTCCTGGCAATTGCCGCATGTGCCGTACTCGTCTTCCGCGATGCGCTTGAGCGCCGCATCAATGAGGTTCAGGATGCCGCGATCCGTGTTCGTCATGCCGAAAAGGAATTCTTTCGTGTACGAATTGGCAGCCTTGTCAGCAAGGTCCACCGTCGGATCGTCATCCGCCTGCCGCCCTTCTTCTTCTGTGCGCGCGATCGTTTTCAACAACTCTTCCCGCCGCGCCAGCAGCTTCTTCTTGTAGTAGTCGAGCCTTTTCTTATCCATTTAAGTCTTGAGCCCCGCATCCCTGTTCGTCAAAGAGGTCATCTAAAAACTCCGTAGTGTAGGCTTCCTCGCAAAGTGTGTCAAGTTGCGCGAAAACTGCCGGGCGTTAGATGAGGCTCTTCGAGGTTTGGTTACTGCGTTTCGTTTCTGCTGAACTGGGATTACAGGACTATTTCAGGCGCCTTACCGAAATCCACGGATGGGTCGCCGGCAGGCGGCGCGTAAAGTCTTGCTATGCAATCCATTCGCAATGAAGGAGGACGCATATGATCAGGAAAGTTTCCGGCGGCTACGAAGTGCTTTCCGAAAAGGGCAAAAGGCTGGGCGGCCCTTACAAGACAAAGGAGGAAGTGAAGAAGCGCCTTCGCCAGGTGGAACACTTCAAGCACGAAAAGGGCTGAAGTATCACACTCGCATGCGGGCCGGGTTAAGGCTTCGCGGCTGGAATCACAGGCAGAAGCACGGCCGAAGGATGATCCTTGTCGTGGAAAATTACGTTTGCCGCTTTGACCATTCGCGTTCCGCGCGCTTGCTCTTCGCCAGTATTTAAGTTGCGGTCGAAACGAGGGAAATCGCTGCTGGAGATTTCCAGTCGCAATTTGTGGCCCGGCAAAAACACATTGCTCGTCGCCCACATGTCCACCGTAATGTGGTAAATCTCCCCGGGATTCATCAGGTCCGGCTTTTCCTGCGAACTGCGGTAGCGCATGCGCAGAATCCCGTCCGTCAGGTTCTGCGCAAACCCGTTCGGCCAAACGTCCACCAATTTGGCCGTAAAGTCTGTGTCCACTGCGCTGGAGCTGACGAACAAATCCGCCATCACGGGCCCAGTAATCTCGAATTCCTGCGCAAACGCCGGCGTCGTGAAAACTAGCACGTCGCTGCGCGCTTCTGCCGGCCGCTGGTCTTGAGGACCAGGTCCTGGGGGCAACTCTGCGCAACACAATGGCCCGCCAATCGTCGGCGTTGGATCTTCCGGGTCGTAATTGTACGTATCGCGTTGCTCAGTCACAGGCGCGGTTGTGTTGAGCGTCCCGTCGCCGCTGATACCGTTTGCTGCGCCGTGCGAATGTAAAAAGTATTTTGTGGACTGTGCTCGCGCGAGCGGCCAATCATCTTCGTCGCGCCAGACATTTTTCCCCATCACAAAAATCTTCACGGGCTTGTCGTTTTCCGCTCCGTTCGCTTCACCCTTCAGCAATTTGTCATACCACCGCAGCATCAGCTGGTCGGGGTCCAAAAGCGCCTTATCGCCGAAATCGATAGCGCCAATCTTCCCACCCCATCCTCCGGCATGTCCTCCGGTGCCGACGTACAACTTCTGTCCTTTGCGTGCCGCCTCTGTACCCGCTTCCTTCTGCAAGCGGACAAAATTCCGCAACGACCCGCCGAGGAAAATGTCGTACCAGGCCGCCACCGTGAACACCGGCGCTTGAATCTGCCCGTAGTGGTCCTCAATCGACAGCCGTTTCCAATACTCATCAAAGTTCGGGTGTGCCAGCCAATCAGCGTAATATGGCGCCAACCTATTCACGTCGGCCTTCAGCACGGGATATTCCGTCAGCGGCAGCGTGTTCATTCCCTCCATCGCCGTTTTCAGGTTGTTCCAACGCCGCGTTTCCGTGTTTTCAACAAGGCCCGAAGTCCACGATTGGTTGAACCACTGTTCAAACGCGCCGCCTTGATACGTCCAGCCGTCGTGATAATTCGAAGCCGTCACTGTCGGACAAATTGCCGCCAGATGTGGCGGCCGCATAAGTGCCGCGAGCATTTGCGTCGCACCCACGTAGGACCCGCCAAACATCCCGACTTTTCCGTTCGTATAAGGCAACGATCCGGCCCATTCAATCGTGTCATAACCGTCGTTGGCTTCGTTTTTAAACGGATACCATTCGCCTTCCGATTCGTAGCGGCCTCGCACGTCCTGCATGATCACAATGTATCCTCGCGCCGCCGCAACGTGAGCAAATGGCGTGATCCACGTTTTCGACTTGTCGTATGGCGTCCGCGTCAGCAGCACCGGCAATTTTTCGTCGGTCTTCGGTTTGTAAATGTCCGCGCGCAGCGTCACACCATCGCGCATTTTCACTGGTACGTTGTACTCGACCGTAAATTCGTATGTTTTCGATGCTTGAGCACCCAATGGGCTCACGAAAGTGGCCAACATTACAAGATTTCCTAGAACGGAAAAAATCAGGGAACGAATGGTCCGATGCAAGCTGATGCTCCTTTTCGAAAAAAAATGCCGGGCGGCTATGTGAATCTATTTCACTGCGGTGATGGACTCGACCACCAGCGCATGCGAGCCGCCGCGGTCATACAGTTTGCCGGTCGCTTTCACGCGGTTCCCCGCAAACTCGAGTAGTTTTGCGTTTTGTCCTTTGGCGGGCGTTGCGGAATCAATCGGCCAGTAAATTGAACCATCCTTCGCAAGAATCACGAGCTGCGAACCTTCCTTGGCGCACGCAAGAGCACAATCGCGGCTGATCGGCTTATCGAGGCCCTTGGTAAATGCGCAAGCGGAGTCCAGCACGTATCCTTCAACAGTAAAGGGCTTTTGCGGCGCTGCGGGTGTTACGAACGCGAATATCATTCCAACGGTCAGCGCCCCCAAAATTATCGGTCGTAGTTTCATAGAGGGATCTCCTTCCACATGGCGCAGATTATGTTGAGCCTCAGCGCTGGTGTCAATTATGTTGCGGGCATGAGAAATCCCTGTGCGACTTGCGGTAGAGTGCTTGCCGATGGAGGCGTCCCGTGAGCAAACACACCCTGGTTCTGAAATCCAGACTATTTGGCTTCTTGCTCTTCCTCCTTTCCGCCGCTGTCGGCGCAACCGCGCAAGATGCACCCGCCAAGGTTGGCGTGTTTGACGCGCGGGGCGATGTCGGCGTGCTGCTCCGCCGCAGCGATCTTCAATACGATTCCGATAAACAGACGTACACCATTACAGCCAGCGGCGAAAATGTTTGGTTCGACAAAGACAACTTTCATTTTGCGTGGATGAAGGTTTCCGGTGATGGCTATCTGCAAGCCGATATCACTTTCGTCGGCAAGGGCGCCAATCCTCATCGCAAAGCACTGTTGATGATCCGGCCCACTCTAGACGCGGATTCGCCTTATGCGGACATCGCGCTGCACGGCAATGGAATGACCGCACTGCAGTTTCGTGATGAGAAAGGCGGCCTGACCCATGAAGTGCAAGCAGCCCTCTGGTCGCCGAAACATCTGCGCATCGTCAAGCATGGCGACTATTTCACGATGTGGCTTGCGGGAGAAGACGGCGAATTTCAATTTGCAGGCGGATCGCCGCGCATCCAGCTCGGGGATTCTCTGTACGTCGGCATCGGCATGTGCAGTCATGAAAAAGATCTTGTAGAGACCGCGGTTTTTTCCAACGTCAAGCTTTCCGGACTCCCCGCAACCGATTGGAAGGATGCAGCGCTCTACAGCGCGCTCGAAGAAGTCACAGTAGCGTCCACCGACCGAACAGCCGTGTACCAAACGCAAGGCCGCATTGAAGCGCCAAACTGGACGCATGACGGAGCAACGCTACTCTTCAATCGCAACGGGAAGATCGAGCGGATGCCTGCAACCGGCGGCGCCACGCAAATTCTCGACACTGGCTTTGCCACGCGTTGCAATAACGACCACGGAATCTCTCCCGACGGCAAGGAACTCGTCATCAGCGATCAATCACAGGGAGATCATAAGTCGCAGATTTACATTTTGCCGTTTGTCGGAGGAACGCCCCGCCTCATCACAAAAAATGCTCCGTCCTATTGGCATGGTTGGTCACCGGACGGAAAGACTCTCGCTTTCGTCGGCGAGCGCGACGGTGAATTCGATATCTACTCCATCTCGACGCAAGGAGGCGAAGAAAAAAGGCTTACCACCGCAAAGGGACTCGATGATGGCCCCGAATATTCTCCCGATGGAAAGTACATCTATTTCAATTCCGTGCGCACCGGCCACATGCAAATCTGGAAAATGCGCGCCGATGGCAGCGAACAGGAGCAAGTCACAAACGGTGAACTCAACGATTGGTTTCCGCACATCTCGCCGGACGGAACGCAGATGGTATTTATCTCGTTTCCAAAGGAAGTTGAGGGCCATCCGGAAAACAAAGACGTCATGTTGCGGTTGATGTCGCTCAAGGACGGGAAAATTACCGTGCTGGCAAAACTCTTTGGCGGCCAGGGAACAATCAATGTGCCGTCATGGTCGCCGGATGGGACCAAAGTAGCCTTTGTCAGCTATTCGCTCATTCCGAAAGATTAAGCAAGGTGAATTCTGTTTGAGTTCCGTTCATTTTTCCCCATAGTACTTGATCTCCTCGGCCGGTTTTTCCCCACCGGAAACTAACATCTGAAAAATAAGAATTCAGTTCTCTCTCCTCACTTAAACTTTTCTCAATTTCCCGAATTCGCTAAACAATCGTGTCGGCAAGCTCGTCACTCAACTACCGGATGACGAGTCGCCCGTTCGCAAGCGCCAATTCCTTCGCGAACGGAAAGTGGTGGAAAGGCAGTCCGGGCCAGGAGGGTTCCATGCTTCCTGCGCTCAGGCATTTCTTTCTGATTGTCACTGCGTGCTTCGTCGTACATCTGTTTGCAATACCCGCGTTTGCCCAAGCTCCTGCAAAACTGCTCGCAACCAATACCGGCGTCTTACGCACCTCAAACGAAACCGCTGCGGATCCATCGTTAGAACAATTGAACTCTATGGGGGCACGAGGGCAACTGATTCGGCAGGCACGCAACCAAGTCCTGCTCATTCTCAGTGAAGATAATGCCTGTTCCGCCTGGTATCGCGGCGCTGAGCCTGATGCCACGGAAAAGTTTCGCTCCTTGCGATTCGCCGTGGATTCTGGGGGAGCGAGCGAAATCCTAAAGCTGACAAATTGGAACGATGACCCATCCTACTACCAACCTTACGTCGCTCGTACGGGCCAGAACGTGGGTTGGGGCTCGACCATTACGCTGAATGCTAACGGTGCTTTCTTCAAGAATGCGGCTGCCGTACGTGTCGTGAACAAGCTGAGTGATCCAGGCTACATCAACAACTCCGCTAGGCCGCTCGTTGTAGGCAGTTTTGACGGCGCAACTCCGCAAGCCCGAATGCTGACTATGCTTCATGAGTACGGTCACATTCTGGATTTAATTCCCATAGACGTCGGCGTGCGCTCGGCTCCGTTCGTTTCCACGCGCAACACAGAAACGGTACTGCAGCATTGCAAGGCACAGATTCAGGCAGAGGCGAAGCATTCGCGCATGACCTCGGCGCCGGCATTCGCAAAACAGCTTCCGCCAATATTCCAGCCGGAGCCAATTCGCCGCGGCGGCTGGAAACAGTAAGACTCTCAGCCCGTTGCTTGAGCCGGACGATTTTTCTTCCGCCGGGCTGCATCGCGCAGCAGAACCGTACACGCCTTAAGGCACGCTCCATTCAAAGCCTCAGCGGTTTTTTCGCGTTCCTTGCCTATTGGCCTGAGTAATGCGGTTCCATGGACCAGCGCGAATAGCTGAAACGCAAGCTCCTTTGGATCTTCCGTGGTGCTTCCCAAATCCTTGGCTACAGCTTCGGCGAAATAATCAAAGGATCGCATCGGCATTTTCTGCGCGAACCGCGTGCCCCAATCCGAGCTGAGCAATCGGTATTCGTTGATGTGCCCGGAAATAAATTCAAGCGCCTTACGGCAAATTTCGATCGGCGTGTCGGCGGACCGAAGTGCGTCGAACATTTTCTGCCGCGCGCGTTCTTCCAGAAAATGCCTCAAGTCGGTCTTGTCACGGAAGCGTTGGTAAACTGTCGGCGTTGTAGTCTTCGCGGCCCGCGCAACGGCGCGCATGGTCAGTGCCGCTTCGCCGTGTTCGCTCCATAAACGATAAGCCACATCCACGATCTTGCCTTCCAAAGCGACATCGGGTTTGCGCGGCATTCGGTTTTCTCCGTGAGCCTGTGCGTGCCGAAAACAGCGGATTATATCCTTTACAACGTTAAAGAAACAATGTATAAATTACGGACCTTAATTCTATTTCTTCGACTTCCCTGATCCTGCAAATTCGCTTTCAGGGAGACTTTTATGAGGAGCTATGTTTCGATTTCAGTATTCCGTCTTCACAAAGGCCGAACCTGGTCTCTGCTGGGACATTTTTTCTGATTGCAGTCGTTGGAACTCTTTTACCGATATTTATGGAGCCATTGAATGGACCGAGGGCGGCGCGTGGAATCCGGGAAGCCGTTTGGAAATTGAAATCCTCCGCCCGTTCCAAACGCGCATCGAGCACGTCATTACCAGCTGTGTTCCCGGCAAGCGTGTCGGGTGGATTGACCATGCCATGAGCGCCGCGCTCGCTCAGTGGGTCACTTTTGATAGTTTGCCCAAGGGCGGTACTCGTATCACTACCTGGGGCGATCTGGTGCACTCTGGCCGGCCCATCGCCGGGCGCTCCGCCGAAGAACTGATCACCGGCTTTACCAAGGTGTGGTACGAGAATTTTCGCACCATTTGCGACCAGATTGCCGTAGGCGCCGTGCTGCAGGCACGCGCTCCGCTGACGTTTCCCAGCGACCTTTAACCCTCCAGGCGTTGCCAAACGCTACTAAGTTGGTCTATCTCTTGCCGGTGCCGCGCGTGCCGCGTCAAGCATTAGCGAATACGCCGTAGGCCGCCCCAGGCCGCGGAATCTGTGCAATATCTAAGCTTGATGCGGCTCCATTCGAGTTCGAGGCAGCCGCGTCGAGGTGGCACGATGAACCAACGCACGCTTCGCTGCATCACCGTTTTTCTTTTTGCGCTCGGCGCATTCGCAGGCTGCAAGAGCTCAGCCGACAAGCCAGATGTTGTTCAGGCACAAACGCTGGACTACGGCGATCCTCCCACCTTCAACATTGGCCTCAGCGTAAATCAAGCGTACGAAGCGATTCCGCATCGCCGCACAATTTGGAATGACGCGGACTCCACCGCGTCCGCGCCGGAAAAGGTGTACCTGAGAACAATTTTCGAAGTGCTCGACCAAGCGACTGCTGTGCGCGTTGCCGGCATGCAGAACTACGCGGCGGGCCATCTTGAATATTCCGATCCGGATGCCGAGTACGAACAGCTCATCAACTTCACGCGCGGAATGACGCCTCCAAAAAAACTCGAGACCTACCACAGCTACATCCTGCTGGGGCTCACGAACCAGCGCCAATTTTTCACGGACTGGAAGGCAAAGGGAGACGCCTTCGGCTATCCCCTTTGCATCAAAACGCATCCCGGCGTGCAACGCGCTTCCGGCGCGCTGCGCTCTGCGTATAGCGAATTGATGGCGCACTATCCCGCCGAAGCACAGGCCAACAAGGACGCCTTCTTCGACTATCACTGCGCCCTCGACTTCCTATAATTCTTGCCTGCGCCTCTTTAGGCTTCCGCTTTCTGGCGCCAAACGTCAAAAATAATCACGAGTATGCAATACTCCTCTGCGCCGTGAGGTTCCCATGGATGAGGCAAACAGCGCGAGCGCTGCCATTGATCTCTATGTCGCTCGAGAAAACCCATCTCTCGTTCACGTCATGGACGCTCTGCGGAGCCTGGTAAAAAAAGTCGTGCCAGGCTCACGCGAAGCCATCAACCCCTGGGGAGTCCCCATATTCGAGTGGAACGGGCCGCTCTGCTACCTGCGTGTCGGCAAAACGCACGTTACGTTCGGATTTCCCCGCGGTGCCTCGCTCAAGGATCCCGGAAAACTTCTCGAAGGCCAAGGCAACAATCTGCGCCACGTCAAGATCAAGGACGTCGCTCAAGTGCGCAACCCCAATCTGAAACAACTACTCATGCAGGCAAAGTTTCTGAACGACAAGACTCCGGTCTCCGCTTCCCTGCGTCCCACCGATCAACTGCGCAAGAAATCGCGAAGACCGAAAGTTTCTCCTGCGCGCCAGCGCGCCTGGGAAAATCTCGAATGAGTGCCTGCGAAACAAACTGAATCCTTGGGGGCCCCATGAACTTCCGGCGCAGCGCCGCCTCTTTGCTTGCTATCACGATCATCGCAACGGCAACCATCCTCGCTTCGCGGCGGCCCCTGCTTGCGCAGCAGCAGGAGAGCGGCAGAGCCTCAAAATCTCTTACCATCGAAGAGTACGAGCCGAAATCCACGCTTGTTGTGCCCGAGCACAAACTCGACCGCGCCAAGTTTCCCTTCATTGATATTCACAGCCATCACGGGAATCCTACGCCGGGCGAAGTGGATGAACTCATCAAGGGAATGGACTCCATCAATTTGCAGGTGATGATCAATCTCAGCGGCGGCACCGGCGATCGCTTGAAGCGCACGGTCGAAGTGATGAAAGGCCGCTACCCAAAACGCTTCGTCGTTTTCTCGAACATGGACTATAGCGATTTGGACAAGCCCGGCTTCAGCGAACGCGTCACCGCTCGCCTCGAGCAGGACGTCAAGAACGGCGCGCAAGGCCTGAAAATCTTCAAAGATTTCGGCATGGAGCTGCACTATGCAAACGGCCAGCGCGTTCACGTGGATGATCCGATTTTTTCGCCAGTTTTTGAAAAGTGCGCGGACTTTGGCATTCCCGTTCTTATCCACGTGGGCGAGCCTTCCGCGTTTTTCGATCCCTGGGACGAATACAACGAGCGCTGGCTCGAACTGAAGCAGTTCCCGCAGCGCGCGCGACCGCCCTCGAAATATCCCCCTTTTGAAACGCTGATCACCGAGCGGAATCACCTGTTCGCTATGCACCCGCGGACAAAATTCATCGCGGCGCATCTTGGTTTTCACGGGAACGATCTGGCGCGCCTCGGCAAACTGTTCGATGAGCATCCCAACGTCTACGTGGACATCGCGGCCGTGCTCGCCGAACTTGGCCGCCAACCCTATTCCGCTCACGATTTCTTGACGAAGTATCAGGACCGCGTGCTGATGGGAAAAGACATCTACGAAGTGAACGAATACAAGTGGTATTTCCGCGCGCTCGAAACGCGCGACGAGTATTTCGAGTATTACCGCAAACGCCACGCCTTCTGGCGCATCTACGGCTTCCAGCTCGACAACGAAGTCCTGAAGAAGATCTACTACAAGAACGCATTGAAGCTGGTGCCCGGCATAGACGCCGGTCCATTTCTGAAATGACGGTCGAGCGGGAACGGGCGTATACATTCACCTTTAGCCAGCGTTATTTCTCCGACCAGGGCGGCTTGACGCCGCTCATTCGGGCGTACGCAATCAGCTGTCCCATGTGCTCGTTGTTGTGGACCAGGATACGCAAATACATCCCGTCCACGGTCGCGTCGCGGTGAGCTACCGTCACTTTGCGCTTCATGTCGTCCGACTTCGCAGCCAGATGCGCTTGCTTCACCGCGTCGAGCGATCGCTTCAGCCACTTGATCACTTCCGCTTTGGACGTCACCGACGTCTCGATTCCTTCTTTCATGTCGTCTGGCATCTTCGGGCCCGTCACACTAAGCAGATAGAAGTTCGCCGTCGCGATGTGCATGTAAACTTCACTCGTGGAACGCACTCCCGGCGCCGGCCGCCACGTAAACTTGTCTTCCGGCGTCGCCTCCGCCAAGGAAATTAATTGCTGCGAAACGTGTCGCAGCTCTCCGTCATACCCCTGCCAAAGTCCCTCCAGCGGATCCGGCGCCTGTGCTCGCACTTCGCGCGCTCCAGAAAGCGTCAGCAGCGCCGCTACAATCGCCATCAAAAATAGCTTTCTCACGTTTTGCCTCCCGAACCCTTCTCCAATGCGGCAAATCCTATCGCAGGAGAGGCCGCAAAGCATCCGAGATATGCGCACCTAGCTTCAAGAAATCGCAAGCCGTCTTGCGGAATGTCGCATGATCTGCCCTTTGGTGGTGTCTAAGTACGCAAAAAGCAAATGGATAGCGTTCTAATTCGGGCTGAGGAATATCTGCCGTTAGTGGAGGGTAATTGATGCCGCGAAAATATCTGGCGATGTTGTGTGCGAGCCTGCTGGTTTGTGCGGGCTGCTCGAGGAAAGCCGCGTTCAACCAGCGCTCCATGGGAATGGCCATGTTGCAGACGGCGGTGTCCGCGGCGCCGCGATACGTAGCGGTGCGTCACAAGCTGCAACTTATTGCGCCGGGTTCCGAGCTGGCGAAATCGGTCGAAGCAGTAGCGGCGTTCTGCGGCACGATCCAGTGCGAAGTGCTTTCCTCCAGTGTCGTCAACGAAACGCGCGAATCAAATCCGTCGGGAAGTCTGTCCATGCGGGTCGCTCCGGGCGACCTAAACAAGCTTTTGGACTTCGCCGGAAAACGCGGCAAGGTCGTGCAGCACTCTACGGAATCGGTAGACAAAACGGCAAGCGTGATTGACTGTCGAGGCGAGGCTCAAGAATCTAACCGATTTCCGGGACAATCTGCGCAAGATGCTCGCGAAACCGGGCGCGAGCGTCGCGGACCTTGTCCAGATACAAGAGAAGCTGTCCGAAACGCAGTCCGAAGTGGACAGTGAGGCTACAAAGCGGAAAATTCTGTCGAATGAGACGGAAAAGGTAGCTGTTGATATTTATTTTCGTGCAGAAAAAACCGCAAGCAGCGCAAGTGTTTTTGCGCCGATCGGTGATGCACTGAGCGATTTGGATCGGTTCTGGCCGATAGCCTTGCGATGCTGATCACAGCGATTGCAGCAATCATTCCCTGGTTGATCGTGATTGTGCTGGGAATCTGGTTCTTGGTGAGATTATGGCGGAGATAGCGCAAAAAACGAGCTGCGGCGAATGTCGTACCGCCGACGTGAACCATTTATTCCGGTAAAATTTCGTCAGTGAAGTGCTGTAGGAAAATATTGCAGCCTATCCGCACAGGAAAATTTCTGTAGGCTGCAACTCTGCCGCGGCGCGATGCGTCCCACGTATTGAGCGAGGAAGTCGCTTCGCCCAGCTCCAGAAATTCTTATCCCCTTAACGCCCAGCTCCTGTCCAGCCAAATTTCCCGGCCACACAAGAACGCATGCTCCGCAAAGCGGAAGATGCGCAGCCCTCAAAGGGCATCTCAAAGAACAACGGGAGGTCTGGAAAATGGAAAAATGGAAAGTAGGTTCAATTCTGGCCGGCGCCTTCTTGCTTTTGGGCGCGCTAGCCCCGCGCACGAAAGCGGATCCCTGGAATCACAAAACCGTCGTGACATTCAGCGAGCCCGTGGAAATTCCCGGACAGGTGCTGCCTGCGGGAACGTATGTCTTCAAGCTGGCCGATCCCCAGGCAAATCGCCACATCGTGCAAATCTGGACAGAAGACGAGCTGGAATTGATTACAACCGTTATCACAATTCCGAGCCAGCGGCCCGAGCCGGCAAGCCGCAGTATTTTCCGGTTCGAGGAACGCCCTGCGGATTCGCCGCAAGCACTTAGCGCATGGTTCTATCCAGGCGAAACGACAGGAGAAGAATTCGTCTATTCGTACGACAACTCCAATTCCTATGCGTATGGCGGCGGAGTTCACTAGGCGAAATTCTTCCTGACTGCTTAACCATTCGCGAGCATTTTTCAAAACTCCTCCGGAAGGTCCTTCCGGAGGAGGTTTTTTGAGCGTGCTGGGCGTACTCATGATGCGCAAAGCCGTTCAGGGTGCCACGGGCCCCTTTCTAGGGCGTTTACGGAGCTCGGATTCGGCGCGAATGGCTTCAAATCTTTTCGAAAGAGTCTCCAATTCCGCGTCCGAGAGATTTTCAATGTGGATCATTTCATTGTGGGCATGCCCGATGGAACGGATAATCTCATCGAGCTTCAGGTGAATGGCGCGAGCGTCGCGATTTTGTGTGTTCTGAATGAGGAAGACCATCAAGAAAGTGATGATCGTAGTGGCCGTGTTCACGACGAGCTGCCAGGTGTCCGAATAATGAAAGTAGGGGCCACTCGCGCACCACAGAACGATCACAAGCGCAGCAAGCGCGAAGACCCATTTAGAGCCGACGGCTTGTGAAGCTCTTGTCGCTAAGTTTTGAAATCTATCTGTGTGCGTCTGATTCGTAGGAAGCATGTTGGTGGTCTCCCCGCTTCGGAACGGCTGGTGCCTTAAGAAAACTATAAGACAGGTAGAGAGCGGGACTAGTACAGCAAAGAGACTAGCCTCAACGGTCCGACCCTTGCACAACCACCCCCCCGCACCTCATCAAGACAGTGGACAAACTTCGCCGCCACGGCATACAGCCTCAGAACCAGGTTTTTGCTCGATATTCATCGCCGAATTTCTCCTCAAGCAGAACGGGCTTCCGCTCGATGGGATTACGAATTTTCGAATACAGGCCCTGCGTAACGAGCCGCCTTGCCTCTGGCCCGATCGAAAACGAATTTCCCAATTGAATGTGTGCAATTGCCAGAAAGAAAAGTCCAACCACCAGTAGTACGAGACCGGAGAGGCGCAACCATGCCCGACGGTAGGTTCCAAAAATACCAAATTAGGCCGCAGATCGCGGCCGGAGGAACCAGGGTAACGAAAAGCGCGCTTCGATTCATTGCCCGTGCGATTGCTGTTATCACGTTCTTCGACTTCTTGCGCCGGTAAATCTTGGCGACCGCACGGCTTCCGCGCCATCCACAGGCCTGAGGAAAACTTCACGAAAAAAGTTTTGACAAGGACTTGACGAATACCAGGATTCAGGTATACTGACCCTCGGTTCGGTGACTTGCCAAAGTTATCGGCCAATCAGGGGAGTCACGGTCGGATCTGTAGGGCAATCGCAAGATCCTAGAGTGAGGTACCTTACGAGCAACACGGGCTAGAGTCTGTCGAGCTTCGCGCAAAGTCGCTAAAGAAAAGCGACTGTGCCCGGCGCTCGACGCCGGGTTTTTTATTTTCTGGCGACCTTTCGAGGTTCGGGGTTTGTACTTACAAACCCTGACTTGAATAAGTAGCCAGAAAGCAGAGCTGGAAGGCGAGGCAGCGCAACGCTGCCGGATAAGTCCCACCAGACAAGCCTCACGGAACGTGAGGCATTCCGATGGAATCGGAAAACAGAGTTCTTTGACAACAGAAAGGCTGGCAAATCCACGCCGATAATCGTGACCTGATTACGGTCAGGCGCGACGTCATGGTGTGGGTTATTACAAGTTCTGCTCGAGTTGAGCAGTACTGTGGAATTACAAGGCGAACTGATTCAACGAGCCGAGTAATCGCCATCTGAAGCGGTGCGTTGCAAAACGCAATGCGAAGGGTGACGGGGACTTGGTTTATTTTGTTGGCGCGTAGTCGAAAGCTCACTCCGGAGTTACCCAACTTCGGGAGGGGATGTATGGAAACGCGCTGGCACTAACGTCGATATGCCGAATCTAAGCAATTCGGCGCAACACAAGACGGGTTGAGTAAGTTTTATGATTAAGCTACTAAGAGCGTACGGTGGATGCCTTGGCGCTAGAAGGCGATGAAGGACGTGGCAAGCTGCGAAAAGCCTCGGGGAGCCGCAAGCAGGCTTTGATCCGGGGATGTCCGAATGGGGAAACCCAACGGGATGAACTCCCGTTACAGCCGGCTGAATACATAGGCCGGTGTGAGCTAACTCAGGGAAGTGAACCATCTCAGTACCTGAAGGAAAATAAATCACAGAGATTCCGAAAGTAGCGGCGAGCGAAATCGGAACAGCCCAAACCCATGTGTTTACACATGGGGGTTGTAGGACCGCATAAGTAGAGTTACCAAACCGGACACTACGCGAACCTGCTGGAAAGCGGGGCCGAAGAGTGTGACAGTCACGTAGCGAAAAGTGTACCGGACTCGAAGCGGCATCCTGAGTACCACGAGACACGAGAAATCTCGTGGGAAACTGGGGAGACCACTCTCCAAGGCTAAATACTCTCTAGCGACCGATAGTGAACCAGTACCGTGAGGGAAAGGCGAAAAG
>DATMPA010000008.1:0-40099 GCA_035567915.1 Candidatus Sulfotelmatobacter sp.
GAACTTCCGAACTCAAATGAACTGTCAACAATTACAGTGGACCGCCGGACCATCCCCGACTCCAGTCCTCGGACCGTTGCCGGTCAGGTCAGGGCAGAACAAGATTTCAGGGGCTTGTGGGCGCGGGGCGAGCGACGCTGATGCACTCCTGGTTTGCGACTCTTGTTCACCAGTCCGGCCATCTGCAGAGCTCGCTTCACCCAGGTGTAGCTCAAGCGAATGTGGTGTTCCTCTCGCAGCTTCTCGCGAAAATGCCGCACGTTGAGTTACGTTGTCCTATTTCTAGTACCCAACCATTCCAAAACATTTGGGCTCCCAACCAATTGCCCAGCAAAATCGCATATTTCTGCGTATAGCTCTTCGCGATTCCAAGTTTCGCTCATGTTTTTTTCTCCACCAAAGCTGTGAAAATGCGGAGCGAAAACATAGCAAATAAACAATAAAGATTGAAAAGAATGCGCATGAAATCGCTTTTTTTGCGTGGAAAATGCGAACGAAATACGCGGCGATAACCTCTGTGTTTTTCAGCACGTTTTTCGAAAATATCGCGTCGTTGTCGATAAAAACGGGCTTGCGTGTAAACGAAACGTTTCCTATGCAAACGAAAGAATGCGCGTTTGGACAGCACCTTACATATGATAAGGGTCTTCAATAGGAGTCAGATTCCTCAGAGTTCCGGAGGCGACTATGACCAAATTCAGGAGCGTTCTCTTTGCCCTTGCAGCGTTCGGGATCAGCGGATTCGTAATAATAGCTTGGTTGCTTCCGTCGGAGAAGCGAGGTGAACTCGTCCTAGAGGTCGCCAAGGCTTGTATTCAGCTTCTGCTTGTGACTCTCGTGGGCGTTGGTATCAGTGAACTCCTAAAGGACCGCGAATCGCGACGAGCCAAGGCTGACAAGGAAACCGCTCAAGTAATCCGCATTCGTCGGGCGGTTACGAAGGCTTATCTCAATTCAAAACGTAGTCGGCGATGTTTGCGGGCTGAAGCAACCAAAATAGCCCCGGGGCAATACTCTGACATAGCCTTACAACCGTATGACCGACACATGCGCGCAGTGAACGATGCACAACTCGAACTGGAGCGACTTGTACGTGAGCTACGAGTAACCTCTCCGGCACCAGAATGGCTCAAAGAGGCCACTTCGAGTATGAAGAGCATGGAAAGTTATCTTCGAAACCTTATAACCGAATACGAAGATTCATATGGGCGATCCGAGTCTGGCCAATCGTTGAAACTTGAAATGCTTCCAAGATTGAGTGATTTCATAGGTCCGTTCGACGGCAGTCAGTTTCAGGAAATGTTCTCTCACGCTCACGACAGATTCCTTGTCACTTTGGGCAAACCAACCTAGCGCGTACCCAACGCACCATTGCCCGCGGCGCGAAAGGGATCACGGGCACAGCTCCAACTACACAAAATTAGTGCAAAGAGGGCAGTTTCGCTACCTCCTATCCCCTATCCCACACCGTCGTTGACGCTCGGCAGAGGATTCAGTAGCCTCGCTCTGGAACCTTTCAGCTCGTTTTTCGGAGGCATACAGTGCCGACTGACCAGAAGCAACACTCCCGCCGCGAGTTTGCGCGCCGCGCTGCGCTGCTTTCCGTGGCCGCTC
Organism: Candidatus Sulfotelmatobacter sp.; assembly: GCA_035567915.1. GTDB lineage: Bacteria > Acidobacteriota > Terriglobia > Acidiferrales > UBA7541 > Acidiferrum. Next base: position 1,615 of record DATMPA010000008.1, read on the forward strand.
CTCTCGCAGGCGCTACCACACTCGCTGGTGCTGACTTCCCTTCCACTCCCGACGAACAGCAGCTTCCCAAACTGCCGCCGAACTTTCCAAAGCTTTCCGATCAGAGCCGCATCGAAATCGAAGAGCGGTACGACACGATCCTCAAGCAGTACGGCAGCCGCCTCAGCGCGGAACAAAAAGCCGATGTGCGCAGGCTCTGCTTTCTCGCGCAGCCTCCACTCGATAATCTTCGCGCTCATTCGATTCGCAACGGCGATAGCCCCGCGCTCTACTTGAAACCCGCAGTCGAACGCGAGAAAAAGCCAGCCTCGCAAACTCCAAAGGCGCCTGTCCCAGCGGCGAAGAAATCCTGAGGGCAGCGCGATGATTGGCGAAGAAATTCTTTACCTGCCCGTAAGCGAACTTGCCAAACGAATCGAAGCAAAAAAAATTTCACCGGTTGATCTGACGAAAGCGTATCTGGACCGCAGCGAAAAACTGGGGCCCCGACTGAATGCGTACGCGCGGCTCACACCCGAAATTGCAATGGAACAGGCTGAAGCCGCGGAGAAGGAGATTCTTCGCGGACACTATCGCGGCCCTTTGCACGGAATTCCTTACGCCGCGAAGGATCTGCTCGCAGTAAAAGGGATTCCGTGCACGTGGGGCGCGAAGCCGTACGCAAATCAAGTTTTTGATTACGACGCGACCGTCATAGAGCATCTGCGGCGTACTGGAGCAGTACTGCTCGGCAAAGCCGCGATGATCGAGCTTGCCGGTGGAATGGGTTATCGCTTCGCGAGCGCTTCGCTACAAGGCGCATCGAAAAATCCGTGGAATACAAAGTGCTGGACCTGCGGCTCTTCATCCGGTTCTGGCGCGATTGTTGCGGCGGGACTCGCCGCGTTTGCGATTGGCACAGAGACGTGGGGCTCGATTGTGTGCCCTGCCGCGTATTGCGGCGTTAGCGGATTACGCCCGACGTACGGTCGCGTGAGCCGCTACGGCGCGATGGCGCTTTCCTACTCGATGGACAAAATCGGACCGCTGGCGCGTTCCGCCGAAGATTGTGCGCGGGTCTTTGCCGCAATCGCAGGACACGATTTCAACGACCGCAGCACTCTCGCGATTGATAAAGCCGCGTTCACCTATTCTGCTTCTCTGGAACTGAGCGCGAAGCCGCTTCGCATCGGGATTTTGACGAACGCGTGGAAGAAAATTGATGCGAGCGTGGAAAAAGTTTACACAGCCGCGGAAAGAGCGCTGCGCAAATATTTCCCCGGCACAAGGGCGGCGCTTCTACCGGAAGGGCCCTTTGAAGACGCGGCTGGCGTGATTATCAGCATAGAAGGCGCCGCCGCGTTTCGTGAACTGATTCGTTCCGGAAAAGTCGCCGACCTCACTGATCCGCTCGGACAAATCGCGGGCTACGTCAACGAACAAATCCCGGGCGCGGACTACGTGCGAGCGCAGCAGGTGCGGGACATCTTGCAACGAAAAATGACCGAGCTATTCGACACATTCGATGTTCTAGTTACGGCGTCGCAACCAATTGCGGCAACCCCGCTCGAGGCAAATCTTGAAACGGACGTTGTTTTCCCCGACCCACAAGGCGCAATCGGCAATCTATGTGGACTGCCGGCGCTTTCCGTGCCCTGCGGATTCACGGAAAAAAATCTCCCCGTAGGGATGCAATTCATGGCGCGCGCCGGGAACGACGCGGCGGTGATTCAAGCCGCTCGCACCTTCCAGCAACACACAGACTGGCACCGCAGACGCCCGAAGATTGTTTGATTTGAAGGGAAAAAGGAGACTGAAATTAATTCTTCTTGCGCGCCTGGAGAATCTCGCGCGCGGCGCGAAGAATGGCAAGGCGGCTGAAAGGTTTCGTCAAAACCGTCGCGGATGGATCCGATTTCGTGGCTTCCGCCGCGGCTTGTTCACTGTAACCGGACATGTAAATCACGCCAAAGTCCGGACGCTGCTGCCGCAGACGGCGAACGAGTTCCTGGCCCGTCATGCCCGGCATCACCATGTCGGTCACGAGCAGATCGATCGGACCGGAATGCTCGGCCGCACGCGCGATTGCATCAGCTCCGTTTGGCGCCAAAAGGACGATGTAGCCGGCGGATTCCAGAAATTCGCGGGCAACTTCGCAAACGTCCTGTTCGTCTTCGGCGAGGAGCACGGTTTCGGTACCGCGCATCACTTGCGTGGAAGTTTGCGCTTGCCCCACGCTTTCCGCGGCTTCATCCACGCGCGGCAAATAAATCTTGAACGTGGCGCCTTTGCCCACTTCGCTGTAAACCCAGATGAAACCGCCGCTCTGTTTTACTACACCATAGGCCGTAGCCAATCCTAAACCAGTTCCTTTTCCCTGTTCCTTCGTCGTGAAAAACGGTTCAAAAATGTGCGCTTGCGTTTCTGCGTCCATGCCAATTCCTGTATCGGAAACGGCGAGCAAAACGTAACGTCCAGGTTTCACGACAGGATGTGAAACCCTGTACGCGCTATCCAAATCCGCGTTGGATGTTTCGATGATCAGCTTTCCACCCTTGGGCATTGCGTCGCGCGAATTCACGGCGAGATTCATGATGATTTGTTCCATCTGGCTTGCGTCGGCGCGAATTGTTCCCAAATCAGAAGCGGTATGAATCACAAGCTCAATATCTTCACCGATGAGGCGCGGAATGAGCTTGCCCATTTCTTCGATGACGCCATTCAAATTGATGGAACGCGGCTGCAGCACTTGCATGCGGCTGAAGGCAAGAAGTTGACGCGTTAAAGAAGTTGCGCGATCCGCGGAACGGTCAATCTGTTCGATTTTGCGGCGCGCCCGATCACCCGATTGCATTCCTTCTAGCAACAATTCCGTGTGGCCCTTGATGACCATCAGCAAATTATTAAAGTCGTGCGCGACGCCGCCTGCCAATCTTCCGACGGCTTCCATTTTCTGCGCCTGGCGCAATTGCTCTTCCAGTGATTGCCGTTCGCTGATGTCCTGCGCCACAACCAGGCGCACGCGTCTTCCCACGTATTCCAGTTCGTGCGCAACCAATTCGACTTTGAAGATGCGGCCGTCCTTACTCTGGTGCCGCCATTGCCCGTGGTGAAACGCCCCGAGCATGGGGTAATGCCAAATATCCTCGAAGTGTTCCTTGTCGGCGTTGGGGCGAATGTCGAGAACTGTCATGCGCTGAAATTCTTCTTCGGTATAGCCATATTGCTTCACGGCGGCTTCGTTCACTTGAAGAAATTTTCCCGTCTCCGTATCGAAAACCCACGTTGGCAGCGGTGTGTGCGAAAAGAGCTGACGAAACATGGATTCGCTCTTGCGTATGGCTTCTTCACTGCGGCGGCGCTCGATGGCGAGCGCGATGTGGCCGCCGATGGAATCCAGGAATTCAAGATCGCGTTGATCGTAAGCATTTTCATTTTGGTAGTGCTGCACGACGAGCACACCGATTGTCGCTGTCGGAGTCTTAAGCGGGACTCCGAGCCATGCCGGTGAGGCAGAACCCACGAGTTCGACTTCACCTTCTGCGGCGAGGCGATCGAATTCTTTTTGCGGAATAAGCTGCGCTTCGCCCGTGCGAAAAACATAGGCCATGCAGGTACGGACAATTTTCTGCGGCGGGGGCGGCGGATCAAATTGGTCCACGAAAAACGCAAAGTGGAACATATCGGTCGCCGGTTCGTGGAGAGCGACGAAACAATTGTCCGCGTAAACGACTTTTCTTAGTGCGCGATGAATCTGCCGGAGAAGCTGGTCCAGGTTGGAAGTTTGATTCAGCGCGTGAACGACATCGGAAATAACCTGCCGCTCCGCTTCAAGCCTGCGCAGATCGGTGACGTTATGAAAGGAGATGAGAAAGGCCTCGATTCCGGCGGTCTGGAGATGGTTCGAAATCTCGAAGTCAAACCACAGCCACGAGCCTTCCTTCGAACGAAGCCGGCCACGTCCGGAAACTTTTTGCGCCGCGTTCGATTCTGCTTCCACGAACTTTTGCGCGATCGCATTGAACTCGGCCGGATGCTGGAGCTTTTCAAGCGTATTGCCGAGGATTTCGCCCGGGCCATAGCCAAGAACGCGGAGGAAACCATCGTTTGTGTAGGAGAGCGTCCGGTCGGGCCGCATCACAGCCAGCAAGTCACTGGAAGAGTCCAGGAGTGCTTTCAGAGCGGTCGAGCCAGCCAGAAGCCCTTCTTCGGGCGAAGTACGCAATGACATGAAATCGCAGCCGGGAGTCCGCCGGAAGGCTTACTTTCGCTTTCCGTGCGGTAAACCGGTGCCTCCGCAAAATTTTCGATCTGGTCGTGCTCGAACAGGGAAGTGCGAAAATGCCCGGTTAGAGTACAGCTTGCAGTGTCCTTTTTCTCCCGGTCTGCAGTACTACTGACGCGAATGAATGACTGTACGGAGGGACAGTTGGTAGAGGGACAGCTTCCGGTAAGCGTTAATCAGCATCTGTTTCCAGTTTCAGGGATTACATTTCCCTGACTGTGATTTGTCTCCCGTTTATTCATCCCGGCGCAACACGCCTCGGAGTGTGCAATATTGAACAGACAGGCGTTTCTGGGTCGCTCAGAGTCCCTGCACGGGGAATTGTGAAGGCTGCGTCAACCATCAGAACGCGGGGGCGTTATGTCCTGTCCGTCATGCAGGTCTAGCAATAAAGCTGAATTTCCATCTGAGATGATCATCCATTTTGCCGGGCTCAGGAGTATTGACAAACTTGGCGTCTTGCTATTCCCGAAGCTTTCGATTTGCTTGGACTGCGGCTTCTTGCGCTGTATCGTGCCAGCATCCGAATTGGCACTGCTTACAGAAGGTTCTCAGAAAAGCGTGCGCTCAACTGGCGAGGCAGCGCACTCTGAGATAGACGGCGCGGAGACTGTAGGGAGGAGCCGGAGACCATCCCACGTCTTGCCTTTGGCAAAACATTGCTCGGGTGAGATTTAGAAATTGGGGATTCAATTCGAAGACCGGGCGCAGCCCGCAGAGGAGTTTGCGTACCCGGCATGAATCGTCTTTTGCGTCGTCTATCGCGCACGTTTCTGTCACAGACCCGGCTCGTTTTTGGAAGATCGTTCTTTCCACTATTTGCAATCGCGATCATCGCGGGCGCGACACTCTGGGGGCCTTGGGTAAGCCTAGCAGTCACGGTCCTGGCGGTAGCGGCCGCATTGAGGCTGTTATGAGTGGAGAGGCACGCGGTGCTCCAGCGGTCTCGAGCCGTTGGCGCATTCTCGCCCATCCCCAGGACTGGCACTGCGTAGCTTTCCATATCGCATGCCTCACGGCATACGCTTTCGCCTTCTGGTTGTACCAGCACCCCAAGCTAGCCGGCATCACCGGGCCGTGGTCCCGCATAGCTTTTGTAACAGCTTCAGCTTCAATGCTTGGTTGGATCTCCGGCATAGATGTCGGCGTCAACTTCCACAATCATTCCCATCGCCCAATCTTCACGTCGCGCTTCTTTAGTCGCTGCTTCGGTCGAATCTGGACATTTTCGGGCGGGTGGCCGTCGTTCTTTTGGGAGTACTGTCACGTCACCATTCACCATGCCAATCTGCTAACCATTGATGATTGGACTCTGCCCAAACGGAACGCTGACGGATCATTTGAAGACTTTCGTAAGTACCTGTTTACGCATTGGCCTTGGCGCGTTATGGCGCATCTCTGGAAGGACCTGACCGCGCGGCAAAGCCTGCGTCGCAAGGCGCTGCGCGAACTCGCCATCTTCCTTGCGCTATGGTCAATTCCTTTTTGGATCGATCCGGTAATGGCCCTATGCCTCTGGGTGCTGCCGCACTGGATCGCCAACGCGTTTGTGATGAATTCGGGAATGTACGTCCAGCATACGGGATGTGTTCCTAAGAGTCCGACTAGGCCAGTAAGTCATTCCACCGTGTTTGTGTCGAATTTTTTCAACCTTACAATGTTCAATATAGGTTTTCATCTCGAACACCATGACCATCCCAGGGTCCATTGGTCGGAACTGCCAGACCTTCATCAGCGCCTCAAGCAGGATTTGATCGATGGCGGAGCGCACGTGGTTCCATACGGTCTTCACCATGCCTCATTCCTACTTGCAGGCGACGATGCACGCAAAAACCGTTTTGCCGGGCAGGACTCGGGATACAAAAAGCAGTAGTAGCTTGGTACGCCTCGGATTGCGTTGAATAGTCGGAAACTGACCCACGCCGGAAACGTGATGTCTTCTCCCGTTTACGGAGGCATGTTAGGCTGCCAGCAGTTGGCCTCCGATTGAGTCTGCAGCGGGGACACAGGTCCTCCCCGAGAAGGAAAAGCTCGCATGCACGATGTTTGGAAGGACATGTTTGTTCTTGCAGTGCCCATTTTGGAAAAAATTTTGCGTCCGATCGCGGTTTACGCCTTTCTGATCATCAGTTTGCGGCTCTCGGGAAAGCGCGAACTGGTTCAACTGAATCCCTTCGACCTGGTGGTTTTGCTGACGCTATCGAACACCGTACAGAACGCGATTATCGGAGACGACAACACGGTAACGGGCGGAATCATCGGTGCGACTTCCCTGCTGGTCGTCAACTATTTGGTGGTGCGCTTCCTTTACAACCATCGCAAGCTGGATCAGCTGGTGGAGGGCAAGGCGGACGTTCTGATTGAAGACGGCAAGGTAAGAACGTCGAATTTGAAGCGCGAGCTGATTACAATGGCGCAACTCGAAGCGGCTGCCCGCAAACAGGGATTTGAAAACATCAGCGAAGTGCAGCAGTGCATTTTAGAGCCCGGGGGCACGATTACGTTTATTGGAAAAAAGCCGGGCACGGAGGAATCGCGGCACCGCGAACTGCTCGATCGCATGGAAAAAATGATGGCGGAATTGGCCAAGCTCCGCGGAGCACAACCACCGGCGCGCGCTTGAGCAAAGAGTTGCCCGAAACAATCAGTGCAACAGCATCCCTGTGATGGCCAGTATCACGCCTGCCGCCCCAATGGCCATGCCTGCGAACCAGAAGGCGCGCTTCTTGGCGAGAAGCGTGATGGAGCAAATCACCAAGCCGATTTCGAGCAATGCTTCGCCGCCATCAAAGCGATCAGCACGGCGCGCGGAGAGGTCGCGTTCGGCTTCCAATTCCTTGGCTTGCTCGCTGACGTCTTCCTTGTCACTCGCGTAATGCTCGAGCTGCTTTTCGTATTTCTTGCGAAGCGCTTCGCCTTTTTCCTTATTTATCGAAGCTACCAGCTCCACAATGTCGGAAGTGTTTTCGGCTTCGTGCTGGCGAATGCTCTTGGCTTGATATTGTGTCCAACGGCTGGCCGCCTGGGTCTCGCGAAAGAGCTCTTCTGTGTGGGCACGATGACCAAGAAGAGTGACGACCGCCACGAGAACGGCAAGAATGGAGATCGTTAGGGAAACAGGCATCACCAAAGGATTGTTGCCGTGATCACCGTGGTGTTCTGGAAGTTCAATGCCTTCGGGCATGGCGCTGGTCTCTCCTTTTCAAGTTAAGCCGCCGAATCCTCGCCGATGAGTTGTAAAGATTCGCGGGCTGCCGCGAGGGCGCGGTCGATATCTTCTTCGGTGTGCGCGGCGGAAACAAAGGCCGCTTCGAATTGCGAAGGGGCTATGAAAATGCCCCGGTCGAGCATTTCGCGGAAGTATTTTGCGTAACGCTTTGTGTTGGAGGCTTTCGCGTCTTGATAATTTCGGACAGGTTTTTCAGTGAAGAATACAGTTGCAAGGGACGCGTGAGAATTGATTTGCGCGGGAAGATTCGATTTTGCGATGGCTTCCTTGAGGCCGTGAACGAGCTTTTTTGCGAGAGAATTCACTCGTTCGTAGAAGCCGAGCTTCTTCAATTCTTTCAGCGTGGCGATACCGGCGGCCATGGCGAGCGGATTTCCGGCTAGCGTGCCGGCCTGATAGACCGGACCGAGGGGCGCGATGTGATTCATGATTTCCGCGCGGCCACCGTAGGCCGCGGCAGGCAAGCCGCCGCCGATGATTTTGCCCATTGTAGTGAGATCTGCCTCGATGCCAAAAAGCTGCTGCGCTGCACCATTGTGGAGACGGAAACCAGTAATCACTTCATCCACAATCAGTAGCGCATCATGTTTGCGAGTGATTTCGCGTAGCCCTTTTAGAAATCCTTCCTCTGGCACGACTACGCCCATATTTGCGGCGATCGGTTCGACGATGACGGCGGCGATTTGCGACCCGTGCGCTGCGAAGAGTGTTTCGACGGCGGGCAGATCGTTGTACGGCGCGTTGAGCGTCAATTTGGCTAAGGCATCGGGTACGCCCGGGCATTCAGCGATGCCGAGTGTGGCGAGACCGGAGCCGGCTTGGGAAAGGAAGCTGTCCGCATGACCGTGATAGCAGCCCTCGAACTTCAGGAGCAGGTCCCGCTTTGTGAATCCGCGCGCGAGGCGAAGAGCACTCATGGTCGCTTCGGTGCCGCTGGAAACGAAACGAATTTTTTCGAGGAACGGAATCGCGTCGCGGATCAGGGTGGCAAGTTCCAATTCTAGTTCGGTTGTGACGCCGAAACTTGTTCCCTTTTTTGCCTGCTCTGAAATAGCGGCGGTGACGGTGGGATGCGCGTGACCGAGAAACATCGCTCCCCAAGAAGAGACGAAATCAATGAGCTCGTTGCCGTCCGCGTCATAAACATATGCGCCCTGGCCGCGCTCCATGATGAGTGGTTCGCCGCCGACGGAGCGAAATGCGCGAACGGGGCTGTTCACACCACCAACGAGGACTTGCTCGGCGCGAGCGAAGATTTCAGCGGAGCGAGCTCGCTTCTTTTTTGTAGATGTTTGGGATGTGCTCATCGTGGGATATGCGTCGCGGCTACAGTTTCAGCCATTTTGCTGCGTCTTTTGCATGGTACGTCAGGATAATATCCGCCCCGGCCCGCTGGATGCCGGTCAAGATCTCAAGTATGGTGCGCTTCTCATCGAGCCAACCTTTTTGCGCCGCGGCTTTCACCATGGCGTATTCGCCGCTGACATTATATGCACCGACCGGGACATCAAAACGCTCGCGGACGGCTCGAATCACATCGAGATACGGCAAGGCGGGCTTGACCATCACTACGTCCGCGCCTTCTTCGAGATCCAATGTAACTTCCTTGAGGGCTTCGCGCACATTCGCCGGGTCCATCTGATAACTTCTGCGGTCGCCGAATTGCGGCGCAGACTGCGCGGCTTCGCGGAATGGCCCGTAAAACGCGGAGCAATATTTTGCGGCGTAAGAAAGAATCGCCACGTTTTCGAAGGCCTGCGCGTCGAGCTTCTTGCGGATTGCCGTGACTCGCCCATCCATCATGTCGGAAGGGGCAACGATGTCCGCCCCAGCGCGGGCATGCGAAAGAGCCTGCTCAGCGAGAATTTCAAGTGTGGCGTCGTTTGCCACTTCTCCATTTTCAATGACGCCGCAGTGGCCGTGATCGGTGTATTCGCAGAGGCAGACGTCCGTGATCACGAGCAGATTCAGATTGGCTTTCTTGATTCCTTCGACGGCTTTTTGCACTACGCCGCTTGATGATAATGAGCTGCTGCCCTTCGCATCTTTCGTTTCCGGCAAGCCGAAGAGAATTACAGCGGGAATTCCAAGCCCCGCCACTTCGCGGCATTCTTCGACGATCTGCTCCGCGGACTGCTGAAACACGCCCGGCATGGAGCTTACTTCCTGGCGGACCTTGCTTCCCGGGCAGACAAACATCGGATAGACAAATCCCGCGGTGCTCAAGCGGGTTTCGCGCACGAGTGTGCGCAGGAGTTCGGTGCGCCGCAGCCGCCGCGGCCTGTGAATGGGAAATGTCATCCGGTGCTCGCTTCGCTGGAAAGCTCCCGATCGCGTGCTCGAAATGAGTTTGCCAGAGCCGCGACGATCCTAGCAACCGAAGGCTCTGTTGTCGCGACGGCGCTAGCGATTCCGTGGGCGTGCAACGCGGCGAGCGTCACGGGCCCGCTTGCGAGCACGATTCCCTTTTTTGCGAATTCAGCAAGTCTCCCAGTACCGCAGACAGAACCGAATCCTTCGACGGCAGAAGGGCTGAAAAAGAGCACGGCGTCGGCGTTCATTACATTTGAAACAACATCACGATCTTGCGCGCTTTCGGAAATGGTTCTGTATGCGACAACTTCTGCGACTCGCGCACCGTATTTTTCCAGCGCGGCGACCACATCGGGATTTGCGCGATCACTGCGCGGGAAGAACACACGTTTTCTGTTTAAGCGTTCGCGCAAATCCTCCATGAGGGCAATTCCCAGGGGACGAGAGGCAATGTGAACGACTTTGAATCCGGCGTTGGCCGCTTCGGCTGCCGTTGCTTCACCGACGGCAGCGGCGAGTGGCGCGGGCCGCTCATCGTTGAAGGACAACCCGAGAACTTCCGCTCGTTCTCGAATGACGCGCACCGCATTTTGGCTTGTGAACAAAGTCAGATCAAAACCGCCAAGACTGAGAAGCGCTCCATCCAGCAGGGAAAAATCCTCGGGCGGTAAAATTCGTATTAGCGGAAGCAGAATGGGAATCGCGCCGGAGTGCTGCAGGGCTTTCAGCAGGTCGAGCGCTTGTGCGGCCGCACGCGTAACGACGATTTGCTTCCCCGCCAGAACCGCTCGATCGGCTTCAGCCACGCTGACGGCTCACTTGTTCCAATATTTCGCCGGCGCCCGCATCGAAAAGCATCTGCGCGAGACGGAATCCCAGATCTCGCGCTTGTTCCGGAGGCGCGGAACTCTTTTGCCGAACGTGCTGCTGGCCATTTGCGGAGCATACAACAGCGTCCATGATGAGTTCGCCACGCTCCAATCGCGCCCACGCACCGAGTGGGACCTGGCATCCGCCTTGGAGCGAGCCAAGCAGCGCGCGTTCCGCAACGATGGATTGCCGCGTTTCGAAATCATCAAGCGCGGAGATCGCTTCGTGCATTTCTTCGTCTTTCAGCCGGGCCTGGACGCCAATTGCGCCCTGCCCCACGGCCGGCATCAGAACTTCCGGCTCAAAAGTCTCCGCGATGCGTCCGCTGAGGCCGAGGCGGTCGAGTCCCGCCTTGGCTAACAAGATTGCGTCGTATTCACCGCTTTCGACTTTGCGGAGGCGTGTGTCCACGTTTCCGCGCAATTCACGTACGTCCAAATCGGGACGCACGTGTCGAACCTGCGCTTGGCGCCGCAAACTGCTTGTGCCGACTCGAGCGCCTTTGCGCAATGTGGCAAGCGTCCCGCCGGGCTTTGTTGTGACGAGGCAATCGCGCACGTCGTCGCGGCGGCAAATCACCGGAAAGCAAAGACGCGAGGGCACGTCGGTCGGAACGTCTTTTATGCTGTGCACCGCGAGATCAATTTCTTCGTTGAGGAGCGCTTCTTCCAGCTCCTTGATGAAAACTCCCTGACCGCCGATTTGCGCAAAGGATGCTTGCTGCAATTTATCGCCGGTCGTTTTGATAATGACGATTTCCGCGTCCACGCCGGTCGCTTGCAAAATGCGCTTGCGAACGTATTCCGCCTGCCATTTGGCGAGGATGCTTCCGCGCGTGCCGATTCGCGGCGCCTTCATGGTTTCTCCCTATCGTTCAGGAAAAGATCGCGCAAGGCGTCCACGTTCTGAATTTTCTTACGCAGTTTCTTTTCGCCTCGCAGTTTTTCCGCGGGGCGCATCAGCATCTTTTCCAGAAGCTCGTCCATCAGGAGTTCCATTTTTTCGCGTTCTTCGGGGCGAAAATGAGTCAGCATTTCCATGCGTTCACGCAAGAAGGCCGCGCGCTCTTCCTTCACACGCGTCCTCAGCAGGTCCAAGAGGCTTACGAGTTCGACGCTGGCTTGCCAGGAGAGGAATTTCATCACGTGTTCTTCGATAAGTTCTTCCGCATGGGGAATCTCTTCTTCACGCGCCGCGCGATTTTGGCGGACGATTTCCGTGAGGTCGTCGAGGTTGTAGAGATAAACGTTGTAAAGGTCCGCGAGGGACGGTTCCATGTTGCGCGGCACACCCAAATCCATCAGCAGAAGCGCGCGATTCTTGCGGGCAGCCATGGCGTGCTTCACCATTTCGCGTAAAAGCACCGGCTCTTCCGTGGACACCGAAGAAACGACTACATCTGGGAGAACCAGGCCGTTTTCCCAATCGCCCCACGAAATTACTTTGCCGCCGAATTCGCGCGCGAGCAGCGCAGCTTTTTCCGGCGAACGATTCATCACGTAGAGCTGTGCAACTTCGCGGTCGCGCAGTTGCGAGACGACTTGTTCACCGATATTCCCCGCGCCGAGGACGAGGGCCGTTCGCTCTTTCAGCTTGCCGAAAATGCGTTCGGCTAATTTCACGCCAGCCGACGCTACGGACATCGGGCGCCTGCCGAGCTCAGTCTCGGACCGAACGCGTTTGCCGACTTCGAGCGCACCTTGAAAGAGCCGATTGAGCACAGGTCCCGTGACACCGTGTCCATGTGCCGTGCGGTACGCTTCGCGAACCTGACCGAGAATTTCTGCTTCGCCCAACAGCATGGAATCGAGCCCGGAGGAGACTCGGTACAAATGACGTACGGCTTCGCGGTCGTAATGATGATAAAGCGAAGCGCTTAGCGCCTCGGGTGTTACGGAATGGAACGCGCTTAAGTAGGACGCTAGCGACGTGGCGCTCTTGCGGACCTCTTCCGGCGGGACTCCATAGACTTCGCTGCGGTTGCAGGTGGAAAGTACTAGTGTTTCTTCGAGGATTCCGCGCGAGCGCAATTCTTCGGCCGCTTGCAGGGCCTGCTCCGTGGTGAACGACACCCGTTCGCGCACCTCAACGGGCGCTGAGCGGTGGTTCAGGCCTACGAGCACGATTTCCATGCGGAGGGCGAGCGCTCCTGACAATTCCTAAAAATACCGATGCAAATGCGAGAAAAACAAATTCACGAAGGTAAAGCTGAAAATCACCAGCGCAAAATTGAAAATGCAAAGCTTTGATGCGCGGGCTCCGCGCCAGGCTGCGGTTCGCGCTAGCCAGAGATAGGCGGCGTAAAGAAAGAGGACGAGCAGAGTGGCGACATATTTCGGATCGAAATACCAGACTGTGCCGAGAAGGCGGTCCACCCAGACGAATCCGAGGATGGTGCCAACGATAATGGTCGCGAGTCCTACGATGACGCTGCTTTGACTCATACGTTCGAGCAGTTCGAGCGGGGGAAGGCGCCAAATCACCGAGCCCATGTTGTGGCTGCGGAGCAAACGCTGCTCGGCCAGGAAAATCAGGCTGAGGACGAACGAGAGGCCGAACGCAGCGTAAGCGAGAATGCTTAATGTAACGTGAAAGGCGAAGGCGACTCCCCGGGCGGGGGTTTCTACGATCCGTCCGGCGGGAGCGAGATGCGAGACTAAAAAGAAAAGAAGAATGAACGGGAGGACAAACGCGCCGACAGATCTTTGGCGGTGATAAATCTCGAGGCCGAGATAGGTGAGGGCGAGGAGCCAACCGAAGAGCGACATGGAGCCGTAGAGGTCGTGGTAGGGAACGGTGTGAAGGCCGCGCGAGCGTTCGAGCAGGGCGAAGTAGTGGGCAATAAGGCCGAGGGCGAGCAAAACGGTGCCTATGCGACCGGCTAGTTCCCTGCCGGTCGCGAGAAAGCGCAGGTACGAGCCGAGGCTTAGGCCATAAGCCACAACGGTTAGAATGAGATAAAGGCGCTCCACGGTTCTAAGATGCAAGTATAGCCCACAGTCCTGTTGGGCACACTGGTACGGGGCTTCAAAGGGGCTTCTGCAAGTCGCGGCGCGATTTGTTATTCTCGATGGACCGATTTCAATGAATTCGTCAATGCAAACTATGGATCGCAAGGAACTTTTTCTGAGAGCTTGCCGCGGAGAGGCGTTGGCGCGCGTGCCAGTCTGGATGATGCGGCAGGCGGGGCGGTATTTGCCGGAGTATCGCGAGCTGCGAGCGAACCATGCGTTTTTGGAGGTTTGCAAGACGCCGGAGTTGGCGGTGGAAGTGTCGCTCCAGCCGTTTCGCCGGCTGGGCGTGGATGCGGTCATCGTTTTTTCGGACATTTTGATTGTGGCGGAGGCGATGGGTCTTCCGCTGGAGCTTGGCGATGCGGGGCCGAATCTGCCTAGCCCGGTGCGTTCGGCGGGCGACGTTGCGAAGCTGAAACAGTTCGACGCGGAAACGGAAACGCGGTTTTTGATGGACGCAATTCGAATGCTTTCGCGGGAAGTTGGTCCGACAGTGCCGGTGCTTGGATTTGCCGCTGCGCCGTGGACGCTAGCCTGTTACATGGTGGAGGGCCGCACGAAAGAGGGCTTTGCTACGGTGAAGAGTTTTCTGCAGAGCAAGCCGCGTGCGTTTCGCGATTTGTTGCACCGGATTGCGCTAGCAACGATCGGCTACCTTAAAGCGCAAATCTCGGCGGGTGCGGCTGCTGTGCAACTTTTTGATACCTGGTGCGGCGAGCTTTCGCTGTCTGATTACGAAGAATTCGCGCTGCCCCCGGTGCAGGAGATTATTCGCGGTGTCGGCGGCGCTACGCCGGTAATTTATTACACCAAGGCGTCGCACCATTTGCTGCCGGCGGTAGCTCGTTCAGGCGCAAGCGTTTTGAGCGTGGATTGGCGCGTGAATCTTGCGGAGTTGCGCAAACTTGCGGGAGCGCGCTTGGCAATTCAGGGCAATTTGGACCCGGCGCTGCTTTTTGCACCACGAGAGGTATTGCACGCGAAGACGGAGGAGATTTTGCGGCAACTCGGAGGCGTGGGACACATTTTGAACCTTGGGCATGGGATTCTGCCTACGACGCCCGTTGAGAACGCGCAGCTTTTTATTCAAACCGGGCAGCAAACGACATTCCCAGCCAGCGCCACCGCTTCTGTTTTGCGTTGAGTTGTGCGCTAAACTAGTTTTGTGAGCGTCACCGATCCAAGCCTGCAGCAGATGCGCGAAGAGCTTCGCGTCAATGAGGAGTTTCTTGCTCGCTACAACCGTCCGGGTCCGCGCTACACCAGCTATCCGACCGCGCCTGTCTGGAACGATTCTTTCGGCGTTGATGATTTGGAAAAAATTCACGCGGAAGCCGATCACGCTCAAACTCCTGTTTCGCTCTACATGCACATTCCTTTCTGCGAGAGCCTGTGCCTGTTCTGTGCGTGCAACGTAATTATTCAGAAGGACAAGAATGTTGCGCCGCCATATCTGGAAGTTTTGAAGAAAGAAATTGACCGCGTCAGCTTAAGCGTTTCCCGCTCGCGGCCGGTGATTCAGTTTCATTGGGGCGGAGGGACGCCGACGTATCTCACGCCTGAGCAAATCGAAGAATTATTTTCGTTTACACGGGAGCGATTTACGTTCGCAGCCGATGCGGAACTTGGCATCGAAGTAGACCCCCGGGTCACCAATCGCGCACATCTGGAAGTTCTGCGGCGTCTCGGCTTCAACCGGCTCAGCATGGGCGTGCAGGATTTTCATCCAGAAGTTCAAAAGGCAATTCACCGGATTCAGCCGTACGAACTGACGCGCGATCTTATCGGGGACGCTCGCGACCTGGGATTTGACAGTATCAACGTGGATTTGATTTACGGCTTGCCGCATCAGGATCCCGCTCGTTTCTCCGCGACGGTGGATCAAATCATTTCGATCAACCCGGATCGCATTGCGCTGTTTAGCTACGCACACGTGCCATGGTTGAAGAAACAACAAGGCGCGTTCGCGATGTTCTTGCCCGAAGGCATGCAGAAGTTCGAAATATTTCGTACGGGACTTTTTCAATTCGTCGAAGCGGGTTATCGCTACATCGGCATGGACCATTTCGCAAAGCCCAGCGATGAACTCGCGATATCGCAGGAGAAGCGCACGCTGCATCGCAATTTTCAGGGCTACACGACAAAGGCCGGCGCGGATCTTTACGGAATGGGCGTGACAGCGATTAGTGGCTTCCGAAATGCGTACGCGCAAAATCATCGCGACTTGCCGAGCTGGCAATCGGCCATTTACGATCGTGGTCTCGCAACGATGCGCGGCTATCACCTTTCCGAAGACGACCACGTTCGCCGTGCTGTCATCAGCAGATTGCTTTGCCACACGGTGATTCCGAAAAGAGAGATCAACGCAGAATTCGGGATAGATTTTGATTCGCATTTCGCAAGCGAACTACAGCGCCTCCAGACGCCGCAAGAGGATGGGCTTTTGCTTCTCACTGGAGATGAGATTCGCGCGACCTGGCTTGGGCGCATTTTCATTCGCAATCTTGCGATGATTTTTGACCCGTATCTGGAGAAGCAGCACCTCAACGCGAAGCCACTTTTCTCCAAGACGCTCTGATCGTGACCACAACGCACTCAGTGATTGTCGTCGGCGCCGGAATTTCAGGCCTCGCCAGTGCTCACGCCCTTAAAAAAGCGGGCAAGGATGTTCTACTCCTCGAATCGTCCCGCTCCGTTGGGGGCCTCATCAAATCAGTCGTTGAGCAAGATTTCCTTTTCGAAATCGGCCCACAAAGCTTCAGTGCGACAACGGCCCTCAACAAACTATTCAACGATCTGAAAATTTCTGCCGATGTACTGACCGCGCCTTCTCGTGCTCCACGCTACATTCTTGTAAATGGCCAGTTGCGGGCAGTGCCGCTTTCTCCTCCCGCACTTCTTGCCTCTTCCCTGCTGAGTTGGCGGACAAAGTTTTCTCTCGTGCGGGAGGCTTTCGGCAAGACGGTTCCACCCTCAGACGATGAAAGCATCGCCGGCTTCGTGCGTCGCAAATTTACGAGCGAACTCCTCGAGCTTCTCGTCGGTCCCTTTGTCTCTGGGATTTATGCAGGCGATCCGGAAAAGCTCAGTCTTCGCGCCGCATTTCCGCAGATACACGAGGCTGAAGAGGAAGCAGGCAGCATCGTCCGCGGAATGAAAGCGGCCGGCAAAGGAACAAGTCCTCGCCAGAAACCCACCCTTGCAAACTTCCGCAACGGCAACGAAACGCTGCCCCGCTCAATTTCCCAGTTTCTCGGGACTTCACTTCGAACAGCGGTACGTGTAACACAAATCTCCCGCAATTCTTCCAACGAATTTGAACTCGAGGCGACAACCGGATCGGGCCCAGCTCAATTTCGAACGCGGCAGATTGTCTTAGCCACTCCCGCCTATGTTTCTGCCCCTCTGATAGAAACTTTCCTTCCAGCTGCCTCTGTGATTCTCACACAGCTCGAATACGTCTCTGTTGCTGTCGTGTCCCTCGGCTACCGGCGCACTGATGTGGGCCACTCGCTCGACGGATTCGGTTTCCTCGTCCCGCGCTCGGCGGGCCTTCGCGTCCTCGGCACCGTCTGGAACTCTTCCCTTTTTCCAAACCGGGCGCCGCAAGACCATTTCCTGCTCACGAGCTTTCTTGGCGGTGCGACGGACCCTTCCGCCGCCATGCTGTCCTCCTCTTTGCTCGTTAATCAAACGCATCGAGAACTCTCTCCCATCCTTGGCCTGAAGGCAGAGCCGGTTTTGACCCGAGTAACTGTCCATGAACACGCCATTCCTCAATACGCGATTGGCCATACACACCGAATTGTCGGGCTAAAAAGGATGCTCTCCACTGTTTCCGGACTGCATCTTGTTGGCAATTATTTGCAAGGCCCGTCAATCGGCGCGTGTGTTGAACAAGCGCAAGCGGTTGCCGAATCCATTCGAATCGGTTAAAACTTGGGACCTGCTCGGCTCGCTGCAAGCCGGCTCATCCATCGCGCCTGAAGCAACGTATTTGTAGGTAGGAGACGAAGAAGCGTCTGTGTTCCTGGCACTCCTGACAAGTTTGGGGTCTGGCCCCGCACCCGGAGAAGTGTCGCCTGACGCGATACTTGTGCAGAGCCTTCTTCAGCAGGACGTGAACGCCTTCGAGCAGCTTTACGACCGGCACTCTCGCAGCGTTTATTCGCTTGTCTTGCGTATTCTGCAGCAGGCGGCGACGGCGGAAGAGGTCGTCCAGGACATTTTCCTGCAGCTCTGGCGAAATGCGGCTTCCTACGACTCTGAGCGTGGGCCGTTTGTGCCCTGGCTACTCACGCTTGCGCGCAATCGAGCGCTAGACCATCTTCGGCTGAAAAGCGAACGCCAGCGCCGCCGTGAAGATCAGACTGATGAGCTACCGTCGGTCGCGGCGGCTCCTCAGTACGAGCGCGAATTGGACGAACGGCGGCGCATAGCACGCGTTCGCGCTTTGATGGGCGGTTTGCAGCCACAGCAGAAGCGCGCCATCGAACTCGCCTACTTCGAAGGCTTGAGTCATTCAGAAATTGCGGAAAGGCTGAAGGAACCGCTCGGCACGGTGAAGAGCTGGATTCGAAATGGACTTTTGCGTTTGAAGGAAGGATTGCAGACGGCATCTTGAGTAATGCGGACCAATTTCGCGAGTTGATTGAGGCGTATGCGCTCGGTGCGCTCGATCCGCAGGAGCGTGCTTCGCTTGAAGCGCATCTCGCGGCGGGCTGCGCCGATTGCGCTAAAGCGCTTGAGGAAGCGCGGTGGCTCGTCAGCCAGCTTGCTTACCTTGCGCCGGATGCGGAGCCTTCGGAGTTGCTTCGCGGGCGTTTGCTGCAGACAGTACGGGCTGAGGCTCGCGCAGCGCGCCCTGGGAAATCTTCCGCAAGTGTTCCCTTCTGGATGTGGGGAGCCGTGGCTGCTTTGCTACTCTTCACGTTCTATACGACGTGGGAAACGGCTCAGCTCCACATAGACATCGAGAAAACGAACGCACAAGCCACCTCGGAAATTGCCAAGCGTCACGAACTCGAAGAAAAATTGGCGCTCGCGCAACGCGAAGCCATCATTCTGACCGACCGACACTCGGTGAAAATTCCCATGGCCGCAGGCAGCAAGGACATGCCGAAGCTCGAAGCGATGTGGCACGCAAAGCTGGGCATCGTGGTGGCGGGGCAGAATGTGCCGATGCCTTCAGGCAATCGCACGCTGCAATTGTGGCTGATTCCGAAGACGCCAGGCGGCAAGCCAATTCCTTCGATGATGGTGAGGCCGGACGCGGATGGAAAGTTCATGCTGCTCGTGGCGAATCCACCGGACAACATGCAATCCACGAAGGCGCTTGCCATCACCGAAGAACCCCCCGGTGGCAGCGCACAGCCGACCTCAAAACCTATTTGGGTTGGTGCCATCGGCTAGGCAGTTGGTCTCCGATATCCCGATCCATTGAGAGTTAGCGGTCGCGGCAAATAATTGGTCCTGGATTTTGAGGTTGCTCCGGGTAGGCCGCTCGCGAACCTGTGCGAGTAGCAGCGAATCGAGCCTGGTCAAGCAGCCCAGAGATAGGCAAACCAGTGTAAAATGGAGGTAGTTCCCGTTCTTGAGCCTAAATAAAAATTTCGACCACAAGCCCACTGCCCTCTAAAGGAGGCAATGTGTCTCGCAAAATTCTTGCTTTCAAGTTCAATGCGATGACATTTGCCGCCCCGCTAGTAATTGTCTTGCTTGCTCTTGGCGGATGCTCTTCAAACCCGAAATCTCCAGAATCCGCAGCCTCCGCACCAGCTCCTGCGCCCGCTTCCCCAACTCTTGAGACCATTGACGCCGACGCTTCCCAGCAAACGACGACCTTGGCACTGCCTAAGGACTTTGGACGTTTCACGGGTGATTGGAATCAAATCGTCAAACGCGGTTACCTCCGCGTTTTGGTGGTTCACAGCAAGTCCGGTTTCTTCTACGACAAGGGGCGCCAACGCGGCGCCATCGCCGAGTACATGGAAGAATTCGAAAACGTCATCAACAAGAAGCTCAAAACCGGCGCTAGAAAATTCAAGGTTGTGTATCTTCCCATGTCGCCTGGGCAGTTGCAGGGAGCTTTGAACGACGGCATCGGAGACATTGCCTGCACCGGCATCATCATCACCCCGGAACGCGAGAAGCTCTTTGATTTTACGGCGCCCATTAGGAACGACGCCAAACTGGTAGTCGTCACCTCCAAGACTGTTCCTTCCATTGCAAGCGTGGACGACCTGAGCGGCAAAGATGTGTATGTCGGTCCAATCAGCGTGGCTAAGGCAGAACTTGAAAAGGTCAACCAACGCTTCAAGCAAGCAGGCAAGCCCGAAATTGGGATCGAGACAGTAGATTCGAATTTGACGGAAGAAGATTTGCTCGAGATGGTGAACGCGGGACTGATACCTATGACCGTATCGTTAAACATACGCGCAGAGCTGTGGGCCAAGGCTTTTTCTAATATCACGGTGAGTCCCGCGGTCCTCAAGGAAGATGGACAAATCGGATGGGCCATGCGCAAGGGCAGCCCACAACTAAAGGCAGTCATGGACGATTTCCTCAAAGACCACGGTCAAGGAAGCACTTTCGGCAACATGATGGGCCAGCGCTACCTGAAAAATACGCAGTGGATCAAGAACTCCACTTCCGAAGCAGAGATGAATAAGTTCAAAGCTTACGTGAAGTATTTTCAACAGTACGCGGCCGAATACAACTTTGACTACGTAATGCTCGCTGCGCAGGGCTACCAGGAATCCATGTTGAACCAAGACCGCGTCAGTCCCCGCGGAGCAGTCGGCATCATGCAAGTACTGCCACAGTATGCTGCCGCTAAGCCCATCAACATCCCGAATGTCCGCAACCCTCAGGACAATATTCATGCCGGAGCCAAGATGCTCGCCGAGATCACTAAGACTTACTTCAACGATCCCGGCATCAGCCAGCTCAACAAAACGTTGTTCACCTTTGCTTCATACAACGCTGGGCAGAACCGCATCGTTCGCTTGCGCAAACAAGCGCAGGCCGAAGGCCTCGATCCCAATGTATGGTTTGGCAACGTGGAACTTATGGTGGCAAAAGACATCGGTCAGGAGACGGTGCAGTACGTCAGCAATATCTACAAGTACTATGTGGCGTACAAAATGGCGATCGACCAACAGAGGCTCCGCGAACAAGGCAAGCAAGCGGTGAAAGCCAAATCTTGATTGGCTCGCCTCTCCCATGCTCGGTAAACGCACCAGTCGGAAATTGAGCCACTGCCCGCGATTTCTGAAATTTTGAAAATAGACTGGGTCCCTATTCTTCCCGCTTTCGTTTCTTAAAGCGCATTGCCAGCCTGTATTTTCTTCGTTCGCCGGCTTCTTTCCACCGGCGTTTTTCTTCCGGGGTCTTGATGATGAGGGGCGCCACGGTTTTCGGCTGCTTTGAAAATTCATCGAGCGCGACGAACGTTACATAGGCAGTTGTTGTGTGCTTTCGCTCTCCTGTAAGCGCGTTTTCCGAAAACACTTTCACGCCGACTTCCATGGATGTGTGAAACACGCGATTCACCTGTGACATGAGGATGACGATCTCTCCGATGCTCACAGGATTGCGAAAATCAATGTAGTCCACCGACGCCGTGACCACGTAGCTGTTCGAGTGGCGGCTTGCTGTAATCGCCGCGGCGACGTCCACTAAGTGCATAACGTGGCCGCCGAGCAATTTTCCCAGCGGATTCGTCGTCGCTGGGAGCACGACTTCCGCCATTTCCGAGCGCGACGCGCTTACCGGCTTTCCCTTCAGCGTTTCACCTTCCGCGCTCACAGCCCTTGCCGTTTTCTTGCGATCCATGGACCCTCGCCTGGCGCCTCACAGTGGATTAGTTTGAATTTTATGAATCGTGACACGTTGAGTCAAAAATTCAAACTAATCCACTGCGTTCTGTAGACAAAGGTTTGGCGCCATCTCGTCTCCCGCTATAATACGAGGCTGCCATGACGGAACAAAAGAAAACCCGCCGCCAGATGCTCGAAGAGTTCGTTGCGAAAAAGCCGGACGATGCGTTCACGCGCTACGGCCTTGCGATGGAGTGCGTCAATTCCGGAGATTCCGCCGGCGCGGACACGCATTTCCGCGAACTTTTGCAGCGCAACGCCGAGTATGTTCCTGCGTATCTCATGTACGCCCAATTCCTTACGCGCGAATCCCGGACGGACGAGGCCAAACAGGTCCTAAACACCGGGATCACCATCGCCTCGCAAAAAGGTGACGCACACGCGCGCTCTGAAATGGAATCCCTCTTTTCCGAGCTCTCTTAAAAACATCGTTTCACCGGTTCTGCTACTATCATCTTGTTGGGACCCATGCGGCCAGATCGCATACCGTTGTTTCCCCTGAACGTCGTTCTTCTCCCCGGCGCTGACCTTCCCTTGCACATTTTCGAGCCGCGGTACCGCAAAATGGTGCGCGACTGCCTGGATAACAAGACCGAATTCGGCATGCTGCTGGCGCTTTCCGATGGAGTCGCGGGAACTGGCTGCACGGCCGAAGTGCTGGAAGTAGTAAAGCGATACGAGGACGGCCGCATGGACATTGTCACCGTAGGCCGGGCACCATTTCGCGTGGTCGAGCTCTTTACGCAGGAACCGTTGCTCGAAGGCTGCGTGGACTACCTGGACGACCGATATTCGGTTCCAAACCCGGAGACGCGCCTTGCGCTCACCGAACTTTACGAGGCGTGTCATACGCTGATTTATGATGACTACCCGCGCGACGCGGCTGGCGACCCTGAAGTGGGCGAATTCTTCTCTTACACGATCGCTTCCAAGCTGCCCATGGATTTGCTCTGGAAGCAGCGCATTCTGGAGTTGCGTACGGAGGCCGAACGCCAGGAGCGCCTACTCTCGTACCTTCGCGAGTGGGCGCCGCATCTACAAAAGGTAGAGTCTCAACAACACCGCGCCGCGGGAAATGGAAGTGGTTTGAATTGAATTTCGTGCGGGACTGCCTGCACTGGGGGCTAAATGACCACAGCAACTTCGCTGCATTCTTCGTCTTCGCACCCGCGGCCGAAAACTCTTGGTGAGCTTCGGCGCGTGCCGGACTTTGATGCCCGGTCGCTGCAGCGCTCTGTGAAGGACGAACTTCGCGCGAACCTCCTGCGTGCAATCGAGCGCAATGAGCCGCTCTTCCCAGGCGTTCATGGCTACGACGATACGGTGGTGCCGCAGATCGTCAACGCGCTGCTTTCCCGGCACAATTTTATTTTGCTTGGGCTTCGCGGGCAGGCGAAGAGCCGCATTTTGCGCGGCCTTGCCAATTTGCTGGACCCGGAAATTCCCGTCGTTGCCGGATGTGAAATTAACGACGATCCGTTTCATCCCATTTGCCGCGCGTGCCGCGACCGTCTCGCCGCGGATGGCGAGAACACGCCGATCAATTGGATGCCGCGCGACCTGCGCTACGTGGAAAAACTTGCCACGCCGGACGTTACGATTGCGGACATCATTGGAGACGTGGACCCGATTCGCGCTGCGCGCGGTGGGCGCGATCTATCCGATGAGCTGACGATTCACTACGGCTTGCTGCCGCGCGCAAACCGCGGCATTTTTGCCATCAACGAACTGCCAGACCTTGCCGGAAAAATCCAGGTGGGACTTTTCAACATCATGCAGGAAGGCGACGTTCAGATTAAAGGCTACCCGCTGCGGCTTCCACTGGACGTGCTGCTTGTTTTTTCCGCGAACCCGGAAGATTACACCGCCCGTGGAAAAATTATCACACCATTGAAAGACCGCATCGGAGCGGAAATTCGCACGCATTATCCGGCATCCATTGAAGAAGGCATGGCCATCACGAGTCAGGAAGCATGGACGCGCAGAAATTCTGCGATGCAAGTGGAAGTACCTGCGTATTTGCGCCATTTGGTGGAGGAAATTGCGTTTCAGGCGCGCGACGACAAGCGCGTGGACAAGCGATCCGGGGTTAGTCAGCGGCTGCCGATCACGGTTTTGGAAAGCATCGTTAGCAGCGCGGAACAGCGCGCGGCGCGGACGCGTGAAAAAGCTGTGGTCGCGCGCGTCGCGGATTTGTATGCCGCGCTTCCGGCCATTACGGGAAAACTGGAGCTCGAATATGAAGGCGAGCTCAAGGGCGCGGAGACTATTGCGCGCGAGCTGATTCGCACGGCGATTGGGCGCGTCTTTACAAAGCATTTCAGCGACGTAAACTTCCAGCCGGTGATTCAATGGTTTGAGCTTGGGGGCGAGCTGAAATTCGCCGACCTATCGAGCACGGCAGAGCGCTACGAGCAGTTGGCGAACGTCAAGGACTTGATGGCTCATATCGCGCGTCTCGGAACCAACGATACGAAGAATCACGCGGCCGCTGCCGGAGCGGCAGAAATGATTCTGGAAGGCTTGTGGGCGCATCGCCGCATTGGACGCAGTGAGGAGCGCGGCTTTTATGCGGAAAAGCCAAAGCAACCGGATCCGCGCGAGAATCCTCCGCGACCACCACGGCGCAGTTACAACTGACGACTCGACGAAGGATCGTCATCCTGGGGAGCATCGCGACGAAGGATCTTTGGAGCGAGAATGAAATTTACAAAATTCTCCAAATACACGGGCGAACCGGCCGATTCGATTGACCTGGAAGAATTGGTCAAACGGCTTGGGGACTTCTTTTTGCAGAGCGGATTCGAATCGCAATTCTATGGCGCGGATGAATTCGATCCCGAGCGTTCCATGGAAGCGTTGCGCGAAGCGATTCTTCGCGCGCTGCAGGAAGGCGATCTGTTCGACGAAAACAGCCTGACCGAAGAGATGCGGCAGATGTTGCAACGCTCGGACGCATCGAACAACGAAGAAATTCGCGACCTGATTGATAAATTGATCGAGCGCATGGCGCAGGAAGGCTTTATCAATCCGCAGCAACCACCGCAAATCACTCCGCCGAATCAGGCAACGGCCCGCGGCAGCGTTGGTGAACCAATGGACCGCCAGCAATCGCAAGTGCGCTTTGAAATCACGGACAAGACGATCGATTTTCTGGGATTCAAAACGCTGCAGGATTTGCTCGGCTCGCTTGGCCGCAGCAGCTTCGGACGGCATGACACGCGCGATTTGGCCACGGGTATCGAATCCAGCGGCGTTTCGCGGCTGTATGAGTTCGGCGATACCCTCAATCTGGACGTCAGCGAAACGCTCTTCAACGCGGTGCGCCGCGACGGCGCGAAGGTTCCTGTCGAAATTCAGTACAAGGATTTGATGGTTCATCAGTGCGAGTATCACTCGTCTTGCGCGACTGTGGTTTTGCTGGATTGCAGCCATAGCATGATTCTTTATGGTGAAGACCGCTTCACGCCCGCGAAGCGCGTGGCCATGGCGCTCTCTCATCTGATTCGCACGCAATATCCGGGCGATACCCTGAACCTAGTTCTCTTTCACGATTCTGCCGAAGAAGTGCCGCTCAGTGAACTCGCGCGCGTTCAAGTTGGTCCGTTTTATACAAACACGCGCGAAGGCTTGCGCATTGCGCAGCGCATTCTGCTTCGGCAACGCAAGGACATGCGGCAAATCGTGATGATCACCGACGGAAAACCCTCTGCTTTGACGCTGGAAGATGGCCGTATCTACAAGAATGCGTTCGGTCTTGACCCCTTCGTCGTCAGCGAAACTCTCGAAGAAGTGAACAAGTGCAAGCGCGCCGGCATCATGATCAACACGTTCATGCTCGCCAGCGACTATTCGCTCGTCAATTTCGTGCAGAAAATCACGCAGATGTGCAAAGGCAAAGCTTATTTCACCACGCCCTACAACCTCGGCCAGTATCTCCTCATGGACTACATGTCTCGCAAAACCCGCACAATCCACTAAGTCATTTGTTCATGGACGGAGATGCTCCGCTTCCGTCGTATAATCCCGCCGACCATGAAAAGCTTAACCGTTTTTCTTTCTTGCCTGGCAATTTGTGCGTTTCTTTCTTGCACTAGCGAAACTGTCCTTGCCCAACAAACTGTTCCACAGAAAGAACGTCTCCTGTGGCAAAAGCTTGAGACAGCGGTTCACGAAGCCGATCGCAATCTTGATGGCGTCATGGGTGTAGTCATTCTCGATCTCACGACTGGCAACACCATCACGCTCAACGCCGACGAAGTTTTTCCCACCGCCAGTTCGATTAAGATCGCTATCCTCGCCGAGCTTTACCACCAAGTGCAGCAAGGGAAGTTGAGTCTTTCCGACGCATACGTTTTGCAATCTACCGATTTGGTCGGAGGCAGTGGCATCGCGGGATCTCTCACACCCGGCGTCACGCGCCTTACGCTTCGTGATGTAGCTGCGCTGATGATCTCTGTCAGCGATAATTCCATGACCAACGTCATCATCAACCGTATCGGCATGGAAAACGTAAATTCTCTTCTCGACTCACTCGGACTCACGCACACGCGCCTGCGCCGCAAAATGATGGACGTCAAAGCTGCCGCGGAAGGCCGCGAAAATGTTTCGACACCGCGCGAAATGGCGCTACTCCTCGAAGCTCTCTATCGCGGAAAAGTCCTCAATAAGCAGTTCACGGACGATTTCTTCAATCTCCTGTCTGTCCACAAGGAGAGTTACATTCCGCGTAATCTTCCGGAAGATCTTCGCGTCGCCAACAAACCCGGAGAGCTCGAAGGTGTCCGGACCGACTCCGGCATCGTATTCACCGGAAAGCGCCCCTACGTAATCAACGTGATGACCACCTACGTCCGGCGCGAACGGGAAGCCGGAGACGCCATCGCACGCATCTCAGCCGCCGCCTGGACCATGTTCGACCGCCTCGACCGCAGCTCTGACCTAGGCCGCGTCATCTCTTCCCACGACTCCAGCCCACCCTAGAATTGCCCCGTTTCAACGCCCGGTACTCTCGACATACCCACGTTTTTTGCGATATTTATGGTGTGTCCCTTCCAGCCCTCGGAAAGGCGACCATGAACAGAGGTCCGAGATTTCTCTTCGCCCCGGCGTTTTGTCTTTTCTTTTGCTCCGTCGCAGGCTTTGCGCAAGCTCCACAGGAAGACAAGCAGCCTGCCTCCTCGTCATCGCCACGCTGGTACGACCCAACGAGATACAATCCCGTAAAACTCTTTCATCGCGGCCCAACCGCCACGGAGCAGCTCGCTTCGAATGATGAGCTCGAGCACCGGCTCACAAGCCAGCTTCAGGCTCACGGAGTTTTGGCGAAGGACGCAAATCTGCAAGCTATCTGTTCCAACTTCAAGACACTTTCCTCATGCATTTCCACCCTCCGCGCCAGCCACAGTCTCAAAATTGATTTCTCTTGTTTGAAATGGGATGTAACAGGCGTCAAACCCTCATCCGTCCCAGACTCCTGTGCCGGCCCTTCCGATGGCAAAGCTATGTCCTTGAAAAACGTCATCGAACTCCTCAAACCCGATGCCGATGCAAAAACGGAAGCCACAAATGCAGTGAACACCGCTCAGAACGACATCAAAGACGCAACTCCTGGCTAGTTCGCAACGTCTCAGGCATTACATTTTGCTGCGCACGGCATCCAATTCCCGTGTCGTCAGCCGCAAGCCTTACGTTAAAATGCACCTGTGACTTTACTGAGTCGGATTTCTCGTCGGTTCGGAGCTAAACCAAGCATGACCCATATCGTCGCTGGCAATGCCGCCCCAAATTTCTCTCTCAAGTCTCTCGACGGCAAGGAATTCTCGCTTTGCTCAGCTCTTGAAAAAGGCCCCGTACTTCTGGCCTTCTTCAAAATCGGCTGTCCGACGTGCCAATATACGTTTCCTTTTATCGAACGCCTCTTTCAGCGTTTCAAGAGTCCAAGCATTTCTATCGTAGGTATTTCACAGAATGGCGCGGAGAAAACTGCGAACTTCAATAGAGAGTACGGCGTCACGTTTCCCGTACTGCTCGACGAAGAAAGCAAGAGCTATGTCGTCTCGAATGCCTACGGCCTGACCAACGTTCCCACACTCATTCTTGTGGATACGGACGGCTCGGTGATTGTCAGCTCGATGGGCTTTGTGAAGAAAGACATGGAAGCCATCACGAATTATTTTGCCGAGCGCGGCAAACTCGCAAAGGCTCCTCTTTTCCTGCCGAGGGATTCCGTTCCCGCCAATAAGCCCGGTTGAGGCTCCAAAAACTAGGTCCGGTCCGGACCTTCCAGACAGATCAAATGGCTCACGCGTTTTCCGTGTAATTCTGTTTTCTTTGGCCAGCTGAACCAAATCCGTCACTTCGCTCAATTCTTTCAAACCATAACTCGTTCTAACCTAGCGCATGAACGTCGCTTCAATCTCTGATCCAGGCACCCGTGCGTCCCACAGATCGCGCCTCTAACTCCTTCTTTTTCACATTCTTGCAAATTCGTCGAACTTTAAATCCTTTGTTCTCACACTCTTATGAGAATTCCTGGGCGTACCTCTTTTTCGCCGTCGAAACTCCATTTCAACCCTCTGCCGCCTCTTTCATCCAGTCTTTCTTGTGCTTTTCCGCTTTCTTTCTCTTGTCAGGAATTACCTTCCCCACTCCTGGAGCCAACCCAACCTTCCGCGCCCTCCGCCGCGCTTCTGTTCCTGCATCCAGTCTTTTCTTTTTCTTGCGCATGCCGATTCCCTTCGTTCTTCTCGTTTACATTCCGCTCACAAAACGCAAATATATTGTTCCGATGACACGCAAATTCCGAAACTCTCTTTTTCTCCTATGCTTCACGTTCGCGTCGATTGCTTTCGCCCAACAATCCCCTATCCAGCTCCCCAACGGCAGGCTTCTCGCAGAGGTCCCCGGCCATCCGCGCCCCATCAACAATCTTCCCACCGCCGTCGCGCTTTCGCCCGACGGAAAATTCGCCGTCTTCCTTCATAGCGGCTACGGCGCTTACACTTCCGGAGAAAAACAGTCTCTCACCGTCCTTAATCTTGAAACCAACGAGCTTTCCGACTTTCCCGATGACCGCCTCGGCTCAAACGCCCGACAATCTTACTTTCTCGGACTCGCTTTCAGCCTCGACGGTCACCGCCTCTACGCCTCCATGGCTTCCCTGACGGACCCACTCGGCAAGCGGCCCGGCAGTACCGGCAATGGCATCGCCGTGTACGCTTTCGAGAACAGCCGCGTCACTCCAGAGAAATTCCTTTCACTACCTCCGCGCACCCAGATTCCCCGTGGCAAAGTCCGCCGCAAAGAATTTGACGACGTCACCTATCCCGCCGGCCTGAGTGTCGCAAACATCGGCAGCGTCGAGAGCATTCTCGTCGCCTGTAACAATTCCGACGAGGCCGTTCTCTTGAACGCTTCCGACGGCAAAGTCATTCACCGCTTCGATCTCTCCACTTTCAAACGCGTTCCCGCGTCACTCCCCTACACCACGGCAATGACACATGACGGCAAGCGCGGCTTCGTTTCACTCTGGAACGCTTCTTCCGTTGCTGAACTGGATCTTGTCTCTGGCCGCGTCGTTCGCTTCATCCCGCTCGAAAAGCCTTCCGCTCCACTTGCTGGGGGCTCGCATCCCACTGCTCTGCTATTGAATCATGATGATTCCACGCTATATGTCGCGCTTACCAATCGCGACCAGATCGTCGCGCTCGATGCTCACACGCTCAAAACCTCCAACGTTTTCTTCACCAAACCGCCTCGGCAATCCTACGGAGGGAGCGATCCACAGTCGCTCTCGCTTTCTTCCGACGAAAAGCTTCTCTTCTCCGCCAACGCCATCTCCGATTCCGTCTCCGTCTTCGATCTCAGCGGCAAAGGCAAATCAGGCTTCATTCCGACAGAGTGGTATCCGACGGTCGTTCTCGCGACGCCAAAACAGATTCTTATCGGCACGGCAAAAGGCCGCGGCTCCGGCCCTAATCCGACGCCCATTAAGAAAAATCCGGACGGCTCGCCGGACTACCCCTATACGCCCGCGGTCATTCATGGCTCGCTCGCTCAAGTTCCACTCGCGGACTTGCCCTCTCATCTCGCCGAATACACGAAGCAAACTCTCGTCGCAAACGCGCTTCGCGGCAATTCGGACCGCGTCGCGTTTGCCTTCGGCGAAAACAAAATTCGTCACGTCATCTACATCATCAAGGAAAATCGAACTTACGATCAGGTCTTCGGAGATCTCGGCTTCGGCGATGGCAATCCTTCACTCACCATGTATGGCGCGGACATCACACCCAATCAGCATAAGCTCGCCAAACAATTTGGGATTCTCGATAATTTCTACGACAGCGGCGACGTCTCGGGCGATGGCCATGTGTGGTCCACGTCTGGATCAGTTTCTGACTACGTTGCAAAGACGTGGCCCATCGGTTACCGCAGCGATGAACACACGTACGATTCTGAAGGCACGTTCCTCAACGGAATTTCCGCCGACGATGAATTGCCCGATGCAGGCGAACCGACCGGCGGCTACCTCTGGAAAAATTTCGCCGCGCACGGCATCACTTACCGTCACTACGGCGAATACATCGTCACTAAGTGGTGCAACGCCGAGCCCGAAAATAAAAAGCCGACGTCCGGCCCGCCCAAAGTCGCGGGAGTCACTTGTGCTCGTACTGTCATCAAGAAGGACGACGCACTCGAGAAAAACGTCGGCGATCCGCGCGGCGGTCCCAGTCCCTATCCGTGGGAAATTCCCGTCATCGGGAAAAATATTGCGTCCGAAGTCGAGCTTCGCGGCCACTTCGATCCCCTTTTTCCGGATTTCGAAGTCAGCTATCCTGACCAACTTCGCGCCGACGAATTCCTGAACGAATTCAATGGTTTCGTCTCCGCGCGCAATGCCGGCGAAGACACCATGCCGCAATTCATTCTGCTCCGCCTCCCAAACGACCACACTGCGGGCCTCAAAAAGGGCCAGCCTCGCCCTGCCGCAAGCGTCGCGGATAACGATCTCGCTATCGGCCGCGTCGTGGATGCGTTATCACACAGCCCTTATTGGGACGACACCGCAGTTCTCATCCTCGAAGATGACGCGCAGGACGGCCCCGACCACGTGGACTCGCATCGCAGCATCGGGCTCGTCATCAGCAAATATTCGCCGCTGCCCCGAACGCACGAAGCCATCACAATTCCCTTCATTGATCATGCGTTCTACACCACGATCAATATGGTCCGCACCATCGAAGCGCTTCTCGGCGTTCCACCCATGAACAGCAATGACGCACGCGCGGCGGCCATGGCTCCGCTTTTCAGTGGCCCGGGCACACAACCCGTCTTCACCGCCGACTATCGCAACCGGGACAACGGCCTCATCTACGAAATGAACACCAAGGAATGGAAGGAAGGAAAAAACCTCGACTTCACGCACGCGGATGCAGCTGACACGGCGTTGCTCAACAGATTTCTCTGGCAAGACCGCATGGGCGCAACACCAATGCCCCCGCCACAGCACAATGTCTTCCCACCCGAATCAGCCGCGCCTGGTGCGTCAAAGCGTCAAGCCAAATCCACCGACCTCGATTAGGGCATTCCTTTAGAAACTGAACGTTGCCTGTAAATCAATGCGCCGGTTGTAGGAGCTCGAACCAAAGGGACCGCCCGCGAGCGCGTTGCTTTGCCCAAAAATCGGTGAACTGATCACGCCTACCGGGTTTGCGGCGTTCACGTTATTGAAGATGTTTCGGCCGGCTATGGCAAACGTCAGGCTGTACTTATGCCCGGAGCTGTCGCCGCCAAATGGTCCGCCTCTTCCTCCACCCGGACCACCGCGGCCGCCTCCGCCGCCACCGGGGCCGCGGCCAAACGTTCCCCCGCCCATACCGCCGCCCGCGTTGTTCGCGCTCTCATTCTTCTTGCCGAATCCAAACGTCTTGCTCAAACGGAGGTTCAGAGAAAAACGCGCCGTCGCCGTTCCACAATTGATAGGCACAATCGCATCCGGATTCGACTCGTCGCAATTAAAACTCACGTTGCGGGCAATCACCGCGTTCGCCAAGGCTGTTTGCAACTGCGCAAAAGTTGGCCGGTCGTTGAAAATCGAATCGTTGTTCAAATCCTGACCAATCGTCACGTTGAACGGCGAACCAGAACTCGCAATGAGGAACGGACTCAACCGGAACTGATACGGCATCGAAATGCTACCGCCGAGAAATACGCGGTGGCGCACATCGAACGCGGCGCGGCCGTAATCCTGCGCGACATTGAACTGATTCGTCGGAAAACTCGAAGCGCCCGAAGTGTCGCTGTTCGCGTAGCCCAGAGAGTAGTAACCGAAGAGCGAAAGCTTCGCGCCAATGCGTACGCTGCCATTCGTTATAAGCTGGTTTTGCTTGAAAATTCCCGCGCCCTCGTACTGATAGATATTGTCCGAGCCGCCGAGGGGGCGGTTGGCGGAATCAAAGTCCGGGGGAAGCGGCGCGTTGATGTTGCGTGTCAGAAGTGTATGCACGCCGCGAGAATTCAAATAGGTGACCGCGACATTGGCGGACTTCGAGAGCTGCCGTTCCAACGTCACACCAGCTTGCATCGTGTAGGGCGACTTTAGTTTTGGATCCACCTGATAAATCGTCGGCGACGTCGCGCCAGCGGCCAGTTCCGCGGGAGTGGGAATGTTCGGATAGAAATCCGGATCATTCACGATGAATCGCTGCTGGGTGACCCCATTCAGGCGCTGTGCCTGCAAAAGCAAATCTTGTGTGAAGCGGTCATAGAATATTCCCCAGCCAGCGCGCAGAACCGTTTTCGGCTGGCCCTTTGGCCCGGGATTAATACCCCAAGCCAGGCCGATCCGCGGCGCGGGGTTCGCCTGATCGTGAATCTGATTTTGTGTTTCAAAACGAAAACCGTACGTCACGGAAACATTCGACCTTATTTTCCATTCGTCCTGCACATAGAGCCCGAGATCCCAGTACGTGTTTTCAGCCGAAGGCTGGCCGGTGACGATTGAAAATTGCGTCGGCCCCAATCCGGTTGCAGCCCGGACTTCCGCCGCGGTCATTCCATTCGCAATTCCCTGCTGCACGGCCTGATAAACCTGCAAGCCCGTGTACGGCGTGCCGTTCACCGTTTGCGCGCCGAAGGTGTAGGCGCCGTTGAAGCCGGAAGTCGCCACGTTGACATCTTTCGTCGCGCGCAGGCGAGCGCCGAATTTTACGAAGTGCTTTCCGAAAATCATCGAAGTGTAATTTTGCACTTCGTACTGGTCCAGCACATCGTCATTGTTTCCACCATTGTTTCCGCCGCCGGTGAATGCGCCGTTCACGTTGATGGTCGGGGTGAAATCAAGCGCCGTGGATTTGTTTTCCTCGCGCACAAAACGGAATCGTGTTTCGTTGATCACTTTTGCATTGATAATCTGTGTGTCCGTAACTTGTACCTGATGTTCCGTGCTGAAGTTATTCGTTCCCTGCGATGGCAGGCTGAAGGTTCCAATCCCGCCGTTCTGTTCGTTGTTGCGTTCGTACTGATAGCGCACCGTAAGCGTATTGCTCTGCGTCACCTGATAGTCCAGACGCGGACTAAATTCCGTGCGAGTCCTCGGATTCGGAACCGAATCCGTGAACTGAATCGGGTTCAAGTTCGCGTCGAGTGCCGGCGTGTTGATCACAGATAGTTCTTCAATGTTTCTGCGGCTGAAATCGAGAAAGAATGAAGTTTTTTTACCGAGCGGTCCCCCAAAGTTGCCGTTGTAAAACTGCGAGTCGTAACCGGGCTGCGGCGCCGTGCCGGAAAACGGATTGCGCGCATTAAATCCCGCCGTGTTGCCGTTGACCATGAATTGCCCGTGATACTTGTCCGTCCCTGGTTTGGTGAAGACCTCAATCCGGCCGAATCCCAAATGATCGTATTCCGCAGAGAACGGATTCTGATTGATGCGGACTTCGCGAATGGAGGATTTCGGCGGCAACTGGCCGCCGGTAAAACCGTCAATGTAAATTTGTCCGCCATTTGGCCCTGCGGAAGGTCCGGCCAGCGCTTGCAATTCACTTTGCAGCTCGTCCGGATCATCGGAGAGCGCATCCAGGTCCTTGCCCTTCAGAACTACCGAACTCGCATTGCCAGACGCAGTTACATCCAACTGCGTGCCGGAATCCTGCACTTCGACTTTTTCATTTTGCGTGGCGATTTCCAGTTGAATGTTCTCGCTGATGGGCTTGCCTGCAGCAATGGTCACGCCTTCTTTTGTAAAAGGCTGAAAGCCTTTTACAAAAGCTCGCAACGTGTACGTTCCTGGCGGCAAGCTCTTGAATTCGTACATTCCATTTTGATTGGTGCGCACGGAAACAGGCTGGCCAATCGCAGGCGCTGCCACGACTCGCGCGTTGGGCACTGCGGCACCGGAGGGGTCCGTTACGAGTCCGGTTAGCGCACTCGAAGCGTCCTGCGCCTGCATCGCGCAAACGGCAACGCCGAGCAACAAAAGCAATCCCAAGAAATACTTCGCCATTTGCCTGATTCCCAAACCCGTCTAGTCCTCGTTTCTTGGATGATTTTCTTGTGTTTCGGCTTGCGTCTTCACGGTGTGGTGCCTTCGCCGCCACCACCGCCGCCAAGACTCCACGGCGAAAGAATCATTTCCGGTGTTGCTTTCGAAGAAGCCTGAAGAATGGGTTCCACGCCGCCGAGCAGAGTGATTACGGTGCTCGGGCTGCTTGGCGAGCCTTCTGTCGCGACAATCATCAGCGCATCGCCCTTGAGAAGATCCGAGAGCGAAACCGCGGGCATCCGCGCAATCATTTGCTGGAAATCACCTCGCGCTTGACCATTTCCGCTGGATGGCGTGCCAGGACCAGTTCCCGCTCCGGGTCCACTGCCACCCGGTCCCATTCCAGTTCCGCTGCCACCTGGAGCGGTGTTTCCCTGCGCGTTTCCTTGTGGAGGCTTGGGGGCAGAAGAAGTTGCCGGACCGCCACTTGGCCCGCCTGCTGCTCCTCCTGGTGCGGTACCCTTAAGCCGCATGGCGATTCCCTGCGCCATTGCCTGCGGGAGCTTTCGCAATTGTGAATCGCTTGTAACGTGCAATGTGATTGGCTGTTGCGTAGCCAGGTCCGTCACCGTGATTGTGCTTGCAGAACTATCGCTGCTAACTAGAATTCCCGCGATGCTGCGAAAAGTTCCCGAAACAATTTCGTCGGCGGTGAGTTCGGCGCCATCCGCACTGCGCTGGCCGCGTGCACGCAATTGGTCTCCGGATTTGATGTCGCTCAAAGGAGCTGGCTTAGCGTCGTCAAACTTGACGGAATTTGGCGCGTACCGCCGTAGCACGGTGTCTTTCGTCGTGTGAACCGCCACTTCTTTTGTTGTGCCGGCGGCGCTGACTGTGATGGAAATTGTTCCTGTTGCGGCGTCCACGCCTTTCACAAGACCGCCCACGCTGTGCTGCTGCCATTCCGCGCGCTCGTGCGCTTGCTTGTCCGCGATGTCCGTTTGCTTCATGGCGATCACGGAAGCAGCCTGCAGGGACTTGCCGTCTCCGCTCGCAGTGCCTCGAACCAGCACGCGATCCCCTGCTTTCAGGTCCGCGAGCGTAAGCGGAGTTGCGTCCTTCAAATCTTTTTGGCTCGGTTTCAGTTGTAGCAGGCGCGTGCTGTCGGTCACGTTTATGTTAAGTTCTGAGCCGGCATCCGTTTTTAGAGTGATCGTTTGCCCCGCGATTGCGGTGACTGTCCCCAAAGCGCGCGTCGTTGCCGATTGCAGCTGGCTGCTTTGCGCGGCATCCTGCGCTGCTGCGCTCGCCACGTTCGCCAAATTGAGTCCGATTAGCAAGCTACACAACCAGAGTCTTGCTTTGTCCTTCATCCTAAATTTCCCCAATGAGGTTCAAATTCCTATTCAGCATTCCGGCCGAGCGGTATGCCCCTTAGACGCGCGGACAGCACAAATACGGTACAGGCTTGCGAAACCCCAAACTCGTTAGTAAGAGTATTTATCTCAATGACTTGGGGCCGCGCAGACCATTTGCCCCTTTACGCAGTAGTGTTCAGGGAACACAGCGAGATTTCCGGGCCGGATTCGGAGAAAACTGGAAAAGGCAAGAAACACTCAAAGGAATGAGCCACTCTCCCATGCCCCTGGCCGAAACGATTTTAGACACCGAGCTTGAGCAAGAATCTGGTTCCACGGCATCTGTTACCGCGCTCGCCAGAAATCCGCGCGGTACCCCATTCTGATACACACACCCCAGCCAGTCCTGTGGATGCTACCCCATCGGCCCATTTGAATCCGCTAGCAAGGCACGGTGCCGCAATCCTGGGCCTCTATGCGATTCTTATCTCCGGCGGACTTTGGGCAAGCGTTAACCTTCTGCGCTGGTTCTGGCACAGACTTCTATAGCCTCACTTACTAGAGTCCGCCGCGGCAGTCTGGCTCAAATTGCTCGCGAAAACTTGGCGGAGGCGTGTGGACGATGGCTCAGCCTCTCGTCCTTACGGTCTTTCCCGGGAAAGATAGCGACCGATTTCCAGCGGAACCTGGGTTCAAGAAATGGGCGATTTACCTGTTATAAGTTCACGGTGTAGCATGGTCACATCCGACATGCAGACCGTGGAAGGGCGGCTGGTTCGCTTTCCAACTAGGCCGCTAACCGTTCCCGCGGCATCGGAGGTAGGCCATGGAAGCCGGCCATAGTCGCACCTGGTGGACCATAGCGAAGCCAAATTCACCATTCTACGCAGTAATCATAGTGTGCCTAGTGGCCACGCTCTCGTATCTCGCTCCAAAACTGGCGGGGACACTGTTATCACATCCCGGAACGGTCTGGCCGCTTTGGCCAGGTTGCGCGCTGCTGGCATCCGTGTTGTTGCTGGTGCCGCAGAGAATCTGGCCAATGGTTATCCCCGCAGCCTTTGCAGCGTTTGTTCTCTACGACCTCGAGGCAGGCGTGCCGATTGGTTCGATTGCTTGGTTTATTCCCGCCAATACGGTCCAGGTCCTCACGACCGCACTCTGCCTTAGGTATCTCTTCGACGGGGTGCCCCGGCTAAATAGCGTAAGAGCCCTGAGTAAGTATTTGTTCTTTGCAGTGTTGCTGGCACCATTCGCGGCAGCATTCCTCAGCGCGTTTGGCATCCAGGGCGACTATTGGACCAGTTGGAGGATTTCGTTTCTTTCCGAGATGCTGGCCTTCGTCACTTTGACGCCGGCCATTTTGGGTTGGGCTAGCAACGGACCTGCATGGGCCCGAAAATCACGTGCCTATCATCTGGAATTTGCCTTGCTGATCGCCGGGTTGGTTCTTCTGAGCTATATCACGTTCACCGCTTCTGAGAGCAGCAGTTCGCCGGTGCTGCTTTATTCTCTCGTGCCATTTCTGCTGTGGGCCGCTTTGCGTTTCGGACCAGTGGGCGTCAGCACTTCGGTGATTGTAGTTGCCTTTCTATCGATTTGGGGTGCAGTCCATGACCGCGGTCCGTTCACCAACGGGGGACCACTCAACAGTGTGTTGTCGCTACAGCTATTCTTGATTTTCACTGCGATGCCTTTCATGGTTCTGGCAGCCCTTGCAGAGGAGCGCAAGCAAGCGGAGCAGGCACTGCGAGAAAGCGAGGAGCGGTTACGTCTGGCGGTCAATGCCGGAAGGATGTATGCGTTCGAGTGGGACCCGGCAACCGATGTGATAGTGCGATCTGGGCAGTGCGCAGATATTCTCAATTGGATGGACGACCCCACTCGTGATACCGGTCGGCAATTTGTTGCCAGGGTCCATCCCGATGATCGCGAGGCGTATGCCTCTCCACAGACTTGGCTTACTTCTGACGATCCTAACTATCAAGCCAGCTATCGGGTGTTGCGTCCCGACGGAAGTGTAATCTGGTTGGAGGCAAACGGGCGCGTCCTCTTCGACGATCAAGGCAAGAGGCAGCGCATCATAGGCCTGGTGGCGGATGTCACCGAGCGCAAGCTTGTGGAAGAGGCCCTCTCGAGTTTGAGCCGCAGGTTGATTGAGGCGCAAGAGCAGGAGCGCGCCCGCATTGCCAGAGAGTTACACGATGATTTGAGTCAACGGATGGCCCTTCTCCAAATCGGCCTCGGGCAATTCGAGCAGGACACGACCGGGTTTTCGTCCGAGGCCCGTCAACAACTGCACGACATTGCAGAATTATGTAGAGAAGTTTCGTCCAGCATCCACGACTTGTCCCATCAGATTCATCCGTTCAAGCTTGACATCCTGGGTCTGGTGGCCTCTTTGGCGGGCTCCTGCAAAGAATTCTCCAATCAGCATAACCTGCAGGTCCAGTTTGTCCATGATGACATTCCGCGACAGATTCCGAAGGAAGTGACTCTGTGCCTCTTTCGGATCGTGCAGGAGGCTTTGCGGAACGTTGTGAAGCACAGCGGAGCGGCGGAGGCCAAGGTTGAAATATCTGGTCATGGCGATCGAATCGATCTTGTCATCTCCGACTCCGGCGCAGGATTCAGCCCTGAGTCTGTGAAGGCAGAAGCCGGACTTGGTTTAATCAGCATGCGCGAGCGACTGCGTCTGGTCAGCGGACACCTTTCGGTCGAATCGGAGCCTTCGCACGGCACGCGAATCCGTGTTCGTACCCCCCTCCACGCAACAAATGCACAAGTCACAAGCGAGGGGAAGGCACACCAGGCAGGGGCATGAGCGTCTTCGGCCAGAGATCATTGAAGAGGCCTTGAACGTTCCGCGAGCCGTGCAATTCTGGTAGAACCTTTCCGTACGATATTTCCCCCAAATTGTTCTCCCGGCCCCACTCGCGGGGGCGAATGGATAACAGTCCCGACTACAGCGGCCTCTCTTATCCTGTCTCTTATCCCCCCACTTGGTTCGCCAGTTTTCGCGCTGCCACCCCCAACATCAGCCGCGAAAACCCTGTCATCAACAGGTTCACGC
>DATMPA010000009.1:0-2286 GCA_035567915.1 Candidatus Sulfotelmatobacter sp.
CAAAAGAATAGCGCAAACAGCAACGCGTTTCACCGTACCAATTGGCAGTCGCGCGCGCCAACTCGTCTTGCAGGAGACAATCGGGGACGCGGGATGATCCACGCCGACATTTTAGCGTGAAGAAACACAAATCGAGAAGGCTTTTGGTAGCGGGTCACCGTCCGAGTTGTGCGTCTACCAGGACTTGCAATCCATCGTCTGCATTTTCCGGGTAGTGTTAGCGGACTTGCTCAACTACTCGGAGCCATGATAGGAAGTTGGAATGGGAAGCAAGACAATTGGCGAAAAGCTTGCCGCCAAAAGCTACAATCGGAGTGCCGAACAGACGGCCGATCCCGTGAAAATAAAAATCGAAAGCACATAAAAACTTATGAACAGCCTGCGGCTGAATGTTACTCGCATTTTGTGTGCACTTGGTCTCATCCTTTCCATCAGCGGACACCCCACGAATGCACAGAATAAGAAAAATGACTGTGGGCACCCGCCGAAAATTGTTTCGCAACCTAGATATTCCGACGCGGACCGAACCAAGTGGAAAGGTAAGTCCGTAAGCGGCAAGGTCGCCATCGTCGTAAACGAGGAGGGTGACGTCATTCAAGCAGAAGTGGTGTCCGCTTCCCCAAAAGAAGCGGCCGAATCTCTACTCAACGCCGCAAAACAGGCGAAGTTTGAGCCTCGGCACGGATGCGGCGAGTTAAAGACGGAAGTTTTCTTTAACCTCGGACACTAATTGGCACCTTGCAGGTGCAGAGTTCAGAAGAGGGCCAGCAATTCCTGCTCGGTCATCACGCGTGACGATTGCTTGGCGGCATCGAAGATGCGATTGACCACCTCGTCGGTGGCCGGAATGTTGTGGCGCGAGAGCCAGTAGAGCACGTTGGACTTCCCGCTCATCGGGCCGATCTCCACCACTTGTTCGAGGCCGAAGAGATGTGCCGGGACGCCGCTGTAGACCGCGTCCGCAAGATCGCGGTCGCCGGTGCGCAGCGCCTTGATGATTGCGGCGGCATGAACTCCCGTGGCGGTGCGAAACGCATCCTTGCCGAAGACGGGATAGTTCGGCGGAATGACGGTGTGCGTGGCCTTCGCAACCTTTTCGCAATATGCCCGCAGCGAACTCAGATCGTTTTCGATCAAGCCCATCAGGCGGAGATTCACCAGCAAAAGTTCCATCGGCGTGTTGCCGACGCGTTCGCCAAGCGACAGCGCCACGCCATGAACCTGATCCGCGCCCGCCGCAACGGCCGCCAGCGAATTGGCGATGTCGAGGCCGCGGTCGCGATGCCCGTGCCAATCCACGCGAATCTTTTCGCCGCAGGGCTTCACCACATTTTCCATCACAAATTTCACCAGGTTGTACGCACCCTGCGGCGTGGCATGCCCAACGGTATCGCAAAGCACAATCGCGCGAGCGCCGCAGCGGATCGCCGTCGTGTACAAACGCTTCACGGTCGCGGGATCCGTCCGCACTGTATCTTCCGTGACGTACATGCAAGGCAGCCCCTGCGCGACGGCAAAATTCACCGCATTCTCGGTGGTCCGTTCCAAATGATCCACGGTCCAGTCCTCGACCAACCGGCGAATCGGGCTGGAGCCGAGAAACGTGGCCGCTTCAATCGCAATGCCCACGCGCTGCGAAATCTCCGCGATCGGCCGGATGTCCGCTTCAATCGTCCGCGCCGCGCAGTTCGGCTTGATCCGCATGCGATTCGTGGCAATCTCGCGCGCCAGCGCTTCCGTATGCTGCACCGCGCGCGGCCCAGCCCCAGGCAATCCGATATTCACCGAATCAATCTGCAACGATTCCATCAGATGCAGAATTTCGATTTTCTCTTCAATGGTCGGATCTTGAATCGAGGGATTCTGCAGCCCGTCGCGCAACGTCTCATCATTCAACAGCACGCGGGTGCCGGGTGGGATCGACATCGGCCCAACCGAATTCCAGTCATGGATCCATTCATTTTGGTTCACTGTAGCTCGATCTCCCTGCGCGGTCTAATAACGTAGCGTGTAGCTGTTGGGCTGCTGCTTCGGGTCGGGCCGAAACAGGATTTTGCAGAACTCGCAGCGATAAATCTCCGCGCCCTTGCCCACAATCGCCTCAACCTCCGGCGTCAGATCGTACCAGCGCTTCAAATGCCCCGCGCAAAGCTTGCCCTTCTCGTTGCGCTCGTCGCAAGCCCGCTGCTTCGGCTTGCGCGTCTTGATCTTGGGCGCCGCGCTTGCTTGCGTGATTTCCTGCGTTTCGTCCGGCACCCTCATTCCCCCGCGTCTATTTCAATCCGT
>DATMPA010000010.1:0-209264 GCA_035567915.1 Candidatus Sulfotelmatobacter sp.
TGGCCCTCACAAGGACCCATTTG
Organism: Candidatus Sulfotelmatobacter sp.; assembly: GCA_035567915.1. Lineage (GTDB taxonomy): Bacteria > Acidobacteriota > Terriglobia > Acidiferrales > UBA7541 > Acidiferrum. Next base: position 24 of record DATMPA010000010.1, read on the forward strand.
ACCGTATGCTCATCGCTCAAGCTCAGGCCGAGAATATACCTATTATCAGTAATGAAACGCGTTTTGAAAGCTATGGTGTGCGACGGCTCTGGTGAAGGATGTCGAGCAGCCTGAGGGCGGGACCCGTTGTACGTTCTTAAGACTTTGTTGACACTTGAGCTCTGGTTTTTGAGATTAGCCGTTCGTAAGGCGTCTGTCCATCGAGCGCGCCATGGGGCCGGTGGTAGTTGTAGTAGTCCTCCCATTCGCGCAGCTTCTCGTTGAACAAGTGAATGTCGTCGGTTACCCCGCCCTGGTCGAGGAGCTGGTAGAACTCCTGGTCGTCAGTGCGATGCGAGCGCTCAACTTTGCCATTGAGGTGCGGAGTCCGCGGGCGGATGTAGACATGGCGAATGTCCAGCGCCTCGACGTGCCAATGGAACTGCGACTGAAACTCCGCCCCGTTGTCGGTCTGAATGACGTGGACGCGGAAGGGCAGCCGACGCAGGACCTCGTCGATGAACCGGATGGCCGTCCGTTGGTTGCAGGCATCGTAGACTTTGAGCACGCGAATGCGGGTGCAGTCGTCAATGGCGGTGAACTGATACAGCCGCTTCTGGGTACCCGGAATGCGCTCGAGGAATTTCACATCCAGCTGCAGGCGATGACCCGGCTGCGGCTTTTCATAGCGCGTCCAGCGCGTCCGATGTGGCCGATGCTTCTGATTGGCGGGTAATCGGCTCATCCCGTGGGTCCGCAGGACGCGATGCACGGAGGACACCGCAATCGACAGGCGGTGGAAGCGCTTGAGGTAGTCGGCGATCTTTCCCGGTCCAAAGTGGTAGTGCTGCCTGAGGTACAGAATCTTGCTGACCACCTCCCGCGGTGTGGCCCGCGGTGACCGGTGCGGCGTCCGCGGACGGTCGCACAAACCAGCCTCGCCATGAGTGTCGTACCGCCGTTTCCACTTATAGAAAGCCTGTCGGGAGATCCCGAAATGCCGACAAGTCCGTGCCACGCTCCGCGAGGCTCCTGTCGCCTGCTGCAACACCTTGAGTCGCCACGTTCGCAGTCGTATCTGCTCTGCCTTGGTCATATGGGTCTCCGTGTCGAAGATTCTCAATGAAACGAAGACGTGGTCGACGCTAACGCCAAGTCCCTGTGGACGCGCAGAACGCGTCCACAGGGACTTGGAAGCTACAAGAGAGTTCTCAGCGCCAACAACGCTCCTCATCTGTTCGAAAAAGATTCAACCCAAACAGAAGAGTGCCCCAGTGTCAACCTTGTCTTGGGATTTCACACGTGAAAGTGGCGCGCCCGGGGGGACTCGAACTCCCGACCTTCTGGTTCGTAGGGGGAAAATGCGCTACACGCCAACACACGCGGTACAACGAGAGCCAATGAAATCAACGCGAAAGGCGAAAAGTTTTAGGCTGGCTTTGGATGGCTTTGTACCCCGTTCACGGACAATCACACGGACAATTTTAGGAAGTGGGTAGCTTGGCGGTGTGCAGTTTAGAATGAACGCACATCCGCTCCGGGAGCAAATGAAATGGCGCTTGAGGAAATCAATCTTCGCATCGGTTTCCTAATGTTCGTAGCAGTTTCTGTCACAATTCTTTTCATCATGAGCTGCACAGATTTTTGGAAGCATAACTACTCGGAAGGGTTTGCCTTTCTTTGTCTAGGCTTTCTACTTGCACTTCTTTTTTTTCGTAAGAGAAAAATCGCTTTGGCCACAGTAGGATTGAGCTTTCTTCTTGTAAGTGCTGGCTTGAGGGCCGCTTTTCATCCGAGCATACCAGGAGTTCTCATTACGATAAGCGCACTTGCCGGCTTGTATCTGATCATTCTATGGGACGCAAAAAGAAATCCAGACGCCCCAGCAAGAGATTGGAAATCGTTCTTCGACAATGAGCGCGTGCCATGACCAGTCAGCGACGCATAGCGGGCCGCGGGCTGTGTATCATTGGGACAAACAATCATGCCGTTTTTGCCGAATCTCGTGACGCTGTAAAAAGGGATTTGCCGCAATCCGCAGCCTCGCAGCGCTACGTTTCTTCTGACTGCCTACCCGATGTGCCACAGCAAATTGTTCATTCTTTTACGGTTGCAGGATACTGTCCGCGTTCTGTCCGCGTCTCAAGGAGCAGCGTGGATGCAAACTGAAACGCACACGCAGCCCGTTGCAGCGCCTGAAAATGCCCCGCTCAGCGAATCAACGCCAATCAAGAAAGAACACGGCGGCAAACGAGCTGGAGCAGGCAGGAAACCCAACCTGCTTAAGCGGATGATCGGACGCCTCAAGCCTGCCGGCGCAGAGGAACTTTTGGCAGGCATCGACGTGGAGGCCACAATCGCCGAAATCATGAAGAAAGGCAGTCTGTCGCTAAAACAGAGGACTCTCGCGGATTTGATGGACCGAGCTTGGGGACGGCCAGCTCAAGCAGTGAGCGTTTCCGGCGCCGTCCTTCACGCGCATTGGACGCCAGGCAAGTATTCGCACCTGACGGATGAGGAGTTTGCGACGCTCGCTGAGTTAAGCGCTAAGGCCCTCGGTCAGCCAATCCCTGGAAACAACCAGGATGCCCCGCATAATCAAATAGAATCAAAGCCAGCCATCGAATTGGCGGAAGTGGGTTCAGATGCCAATGTCGCAAGATGACTGGCGTAAAGGCGGGCAGACTGTTCGCCGGTCAACACCATGAAGGGTGGGCCAGCCCCCAGACATTACTCGCAAGTAACTATGAGGTCATTGCCACAGCAGGCGAGATGAATGTAGACTCGGTACTGTTTTCGATGTCCAAAAGGAAATTCCGGGCAAGACGGAGGGAATCATGTCCAACCCTAGGTTGAAGAAGCAAGCCAAAGTTCAGACCTTGACATGCGAAGTCCACGATTTGGTTGATATGGACGCAGCATCACGAGCGGAGATGGCTGCCGACCCAGCCGCTTTCTTTAGAAAACTCCTTAAGTCTGAAGGCGCAGTAGTCAACGGCCTCATCATTGACGAGAAGCTTCGCGCGGCCCCGGCTGAAGAAGGTCAGCCAGTGCCTCAGGTATATCACTGTGTGTCACCGGATAGTGTTAAGTCAAAATATATAACCATTGTGCTGTAAATGAAGCTTAGCGCCTTTGCCCGCACGCAATTTGACACGAATGCTAGACTTGGAAAATATGGCTGCTCTGGCCGATTCGGCTCGAAAAGCTAAGCGTGCAATTCTTGCGCGGGATGCTCGCCGCCTCGCCGATGAAATCGAAAGCCTCTGCCGCCAATTCCAGAAACTAGACGCGCTCTCCGCCATTCAGCGAACGACGTTCACGGTCACATGATTCCGGCTTGGAGCATCCCCGCAACGAGCGCAGCGAAGCGGAAACTGCTGTATCGTCGGATCAATTGATGCGGGGTCAGTCGTAGTGGAATTGATCGCGGCTCGTTCTGTATGTTGATGGCCGCATTTTTCGCAGATGAAGCTGAATGTTACTCCGAACCAGTAGGGGAGCATATGTTCTTCAGGCGTCATAGAAGCGGGCAATTAACGGACACTCTGCACCAAAACGCGGCAATGACACTTTTGCGCAATCCAGCAAGCGCTTTATTTTCTGGGAGAAAGATGGCGCGCCCGGGGGGACTCGAACTCCCGACCTTCTGGTTCGTAGCCAGACGCTCTATCCAACTGAGCTACGGGCGCACCGCGACAATCATTTTAGCACAATCTTTTATGTGACGCGCCAATAGGCCGAACCAGAATCCTGGGCATCGCAAACCGCGCAACTCTTACATTATCTCCGGAAAGCCACTACAGCTTCCCACTCCGTTATTTCAAGGATTTCCCCGAAGATTCGCTGTTTGTTGACGAAATATAGTTGAATTAGCAACACAAGATTGTTAGCCTTGAGTAACCAAACACACCCGCACATTCGCGTCTCTCCCCGGGTGCTGGGCAAGACAGGAACGTCTCCTTGATCGGCACGCTTTCACCAAGCCGAAGGCTCACGTCTCGCGTTGACGCTGGCGGCGAAGTTTGGGTCTATTGGCAATGTGGTGTGCGCACGGATATTTCGCGCGTTCGCAACGTCAGCGCGGGCGGAATGTTTCTGGAATTGCAGAAGCCGCTGGCAAAAGGTCTGACGACGAGTCTCCATTTCCTGGTGCAGGAAGGCGCCATACGGGCGAACGCGGAGGTGCGCTATACCTTGCCCGGCACTGGGCTAGGCCTGAAATTTACGGCAGTTGAAAAGGAGTGCGGCCCTAAACTCGCTGGATTGTTGACAAGGCTGCGCGGCATCCAACGCGCACGAAAAATATAACAATCAGGCGCGCGTGAAGTCTTTGTTGTGTTCTTCCGCGCCTCGCGACAGAAGCAAAGCGGCCGTCAGAATCGTAACGATCTCAAAACCCGCCAGCGCCTTCTGATAGCCAAAATGTTCGTATAACGCGAACTGAATCGAATTCGTCGGCGACGCGATCAAGATTCCCAATTGATACGCAAGCCCCGGCATCAACCCGCGCGCCGCCGCAGCCGATAGTTCGTTCAGGTGAACCGGAATCACTCCCCACGCGCCTTGCACACCGGCCTGCATCAAAAACGCGCCGGCAATCAGTACCGGCAATGTTCCCCCAAACGCCCAGAGAGGAATCACCAGCAGCGCTAGTAATAGCGCCGCCAACATTCCCTTTCTTCTTCCCGCAGCCTGCGAAAGCTGCCCAAAAATAACCGCGCCGACCACCGCGCCAATGTTTGAAATAATCACCATGTTTGCGCGTAACCCGTCGGACACTTTGTGTACTTCTTTCAAAAAGTCCGGATACAAATCCTGCGTGCCGTGCGAGAGAAACATCATGAACGTCATCAGTACTACGAGGTACGCAAACCGCTTCCACTCTTTTCCCACGGTCCGCAAAACTTCGCCCGTCGTTGCCGCGCGGTTTTCTTTCCAGGCCTGAGATTCCGGGACTTTCGTGCGAATGTAAAGCGCCAGCAGCGCCGGCAGCGCACCCACCCAAAACACGGGCCGCCATCCCCACACGGGCAAAATCATCTTCGCCGCCAGCGCCGCAAGCAAATTCCCTATTGGATATCCGCTTTGCAACAATCCGCTCAACACGCCGCGCAACCGCTTCGGTGCGGCCTCCATCGCTAGCGAAGCGCCGACTCCCCATTCGCCGCCCATACCAATTCCAAAAAGTGCGCGCAACACCAAGAACGTCGTGTAATTCGGCGCGAACCCGCAAAGCAACTCGATCACCGAAAAATAAATCACGTTGGCCATCAGCGGGATGCGCCGACCGTAGCGATCCGCCAGCAAACCAAAAAGCAAAGCGCCCACAGGGCGCATCGCCAGCGTCGCCGCCGTGGTGAGCACGATGTCTTTCTTTGTTACGCCGAATTGGTGCGCAAGCGTGTCAAAAAGAAAGGTCACCACGAAGAAATCGAACGCGTCCAGCGTCCAGCCGAGAAATCCAGCCAGCACGGCATGGTAGTTGGCGGGCCCCAAAGTTTTGTTCGCAGAAAAATTCGCCATCGGAATCGCGCAGGATTATGCCACGATTTCCGCTTCGCTTGACGCTTTCTCCCGGACTCGCTACAACTACGCAATGCCCAAACGCCCTTCAAAGATGCCGCTCGTTTCCGTTTCTGATTTCGAGACCGCCGCCGAAGCCAAAATGTCGCACATGGCGCGCGAGTATCTGCAAAGCGGCGCCGCCGATGAAATCACGCTCCGCCGCAATCGTTCCATTTTCGACTCCCTTCTGCTCAAGCCGCGCGCGCTGTGTGACGTCAGTAGTCTCGACACTTCGTTGAATCTTTTCGGTGTGGCTATGCCCCACCCTCTTCTGTTGTCACCGACGGCCTACGGAAGACTCTTTCACAAACAAGGCGAACTCGCCGTCGCGGAAGGTGCTGCGCAAACGAAAACTATCTACACTGTCAGCTCCTTCTCAACCACCAAGATGGAGAAAATCGCCTCGAGCACCACTCATCCACTTTGGTTTCAACTCTACACGCCGCCTGATCAAGCCATCTCGGCTGACCTCCTTAAGCGCGCTGTAGACTCTGGTTACAAAGTCATCGTTGCCACAGTGGACGCACCCGTTCTTGGCACACGCAACCGAGAAATGCGCAGCGCGTTTCACATGCCTCACGGCATCATTCGCGAGAATTTGCGCAAGTATGGAACCGGTCTCACGCGCAGCGCCCATTTTTCAGATGTCGGCGTCGTCGCAACGTCTCTCAACCCCTCCCTAACGTGGGATTACATGGATTGGTTGCGCTCCCTTACAAAACTTCCGATTCTCTTGAAGGGCATCCTCTCGCCCGAAGACGCGAAATTCGCCGTCGAGCACGGCGCGCATGGCATCATTGTTTCGAATCACGGCGCACGAAACCTGGACACATTGCCATCCACTCTCGAAGCTCTCCCCGGCGTCATCAAAGCCGTCGGCGGCAATATTCCTGTACTTTTCGACGGCGGCATTCGCCGCGGCACGGACATTTTCAAAGCCCTCGCTCTCGGAGCGAAGGCCGCTCTTATCGGCCGCCCCTACGTTTATGGCCTCGCCGTGAACGGCGCGGCAGGCGTCGCCCGTGTCATCGAAATTCTGCTCGAAGAACTGCGTGTCGCCATGTCCATCTGTGGCCGCCCAACTCTTGCTTCCATCGACAAATCCGTTCTCTGGAACAACTCCAAGGAATAAGAATAAGGGCCATAAAAAAGCCCGGGCCGCTGTGGGTTGCGGCCCGGGTGGGGGTACAGCCTGAGGGGGGCTAAGGTAAACTCGTTTTTCTAATGCACCGTCTGTGTCGTGAGCTGGCAAATCATTCGCAGCTCTTCATACGTAAAGAAATACTCTTCGTGCATCCCAACCAATTCTTTGTGCCCGAATCCTGTTTCCCGCGAAATCCGGCAGAGCTCTTTTTCCGGCATCCCGAGCAGCGTTGCCGCTCTCGATTGACCGACGTATTTGGGCTCCGGCGCGTTCATCAATTCACCTTACGCAGGAATCAGTGCCATGGCGTCTTCTTCCACGGCCAAAATCATCGCCTTATAAATGTCTACGTCCCAGCCATCACCGATGCGCACACGCAGCGTTTCGCCGCCATCTTTCAGAACGCGCCCGCGCACGGGCACTTTAATTTCGCCAAGAGCCACTTGCAGCACAACCGCTTGGCCAATCCAAGATTTGTATGCGCTGTCCATTTGCTCTCCCTCAGAGATTTACTGCCGCCAGGGAGAGGATCGCGTGCGGTGCCCAATTCTCACAATGGTACAGCGAGGGTACGGGACTAGTAGAAAGGTACTGTCTTGCGTTTGAGCATCGTTTTCCCCGCGTTTCTATCGCAGTACTTTTGTACTTAATCTTCGGGACGCCCATACCATTGGTCATTCCCACGGCTTCCGTCATCCTCTACTCGTGAGTCGCGAAGTCCCAATCCGCAGCGAAGCACAAGCACGCCCCGCAGAACCGCGTCCTGGCATCGGACTCGCCCTCGGCGGCGGATTCGCGCGCGGTTTCGCGCATCTCGGCGTCCTGCAAGTTCTCGAGCAGAATCACATTCCCGTCACTCATATCGCGGGCACCAGCGTTGGCAGCATTCTCGGCGCAGCCTATGCCAGTGGCGCACCCCTGGCGAAAATCCTTGCCACCTGCCGTGACCTTAAGTTTCGTGATATTGCGCGCTGGCGCGTCTCCCGCCTCGGCCTTGCCAGCAACCATCGCTTATCGGATTTGATGGACCGCGTTTTCGAAGCGCGCCAATTCGAAGACTTGCGCATTCCCATGGCTGTCGTGGCCACCGATCTCGCTACTTGCGATCCGGTCATCTTCACGCAAGGCCGCCTCGTGGATGCCATTCGCGCAAGCTGCGCGTTTCCTGGCCTCTTCGAACCCGTGGAAATCGGTACGCGCTGCCTTGCCGACGGCGGTCTCGTCGCGCAAGTTCCCACTGTAGCCGCGCGCCAGCTGGGCGCCGAGCGCGTCCTTGCAGTTTCCGTCGGCATGCAGGACGGTCACCGCGGCGCTCCCAAGAACATCTTTCAGGTTGTCGCCCGCGCCGTTTCCGCTGCGCAAAAACATCAGCTCGAATCCTGGGAACGCCACGCAGACCTCGTCCTGCGCCCCGACGTTCAGCATCTCGCCTGGGACGATTTCGAACGCGCCAGCGACGCCATCGAAGCTGGCGTTGCCTGCGCCACCCGCGCGCTTCCGCGCATCAAAAAATTGCTCGAACGCACCGTCGAACTCGAAGATATATTCGACGTCGAAGCTCGCTCCCATCTCTGGATTGCGGAGGCTCACCGGTGATTCGTCGCGTGTGGTGGCTCGGACCTGCGAACACGCTCGTGCTTCTCTGGATGGAATGCGGAGAGAATCCCGCCTTTTTTTGTTACCTTATTACCAGGAGCGCCGCGCTCTGGGTCCGCGGGCAGCAGTCATAGCTGCCCTGACTAAACGCAGCCGGCGATTAAACCCTTCTTGGATTCTATCCTTCACTTACTTCGTTCGCTCTACAGCTCCGAAGGTTTGAAACAACTTATTCAATGGATTGGTCCCAATCTCTTCTGCGGGCTCGTCTGCACAATTCTTTTCGTCGAGACCGGTCTCTTTGTCGGCTTCTTTTTGCCCGGCGACTCACTTTTAGTGACCGCGGGAATTTTTGCGGGCCAGAATGTGGTTCCTCTTCGCTGGCTTCTCATTCCGGGGATTCTCTGCGCGATTATCGGCGACCAGCTCGGATACTGGATAGGCCGCAAAGCTGGCCCTGCGCTGTACAAGCGTGAGGACTCGTTCTTCTTTCGCCGTAGTCATTTGCAGCGCGCGCACGATTTCTATGAGAAATATGGCGGAAGGGCAGTCATTTTGGCGCGCTTTGTACCGATTGTCCGCACGTTTTGCCCGCCGGTGGCTGGCGCAGCCCGCATGCCGTATTCGCGCTATCTGACTTTCGACATTTTCGGCGGCATATGTTGGGTCAGCAGCATGGTCTTGGGTGGCTACATAGCTGGATCGCGCATCCCCAACATCGGCAAGTACCTTCATTTCATCATCGGCGGAATCATTTTTCTTTCGATCCTTCCGCCCATTATCGGCCTCTTGCGGGCGCGCAGCTCAGGTTCCCCGCCGGTTCCCCGATCCTCCGCTCCAGCCGTTCACCCAGACAACGACTAACACATGCCGCCGAGCAAAATCCAAGCCATCATTTTCGATATCGGCCGCGTCCTGGTTCGCGTGGACGTCTCACGTGCCATGCAAGACCTCGCGCAAGGCATTTCCCTTTCACCGCAAGAGATTTGGACTGCTATTGAAAAAGATCCTCGTTGGCAGGATTGGCAGGAGGGCCGTATCTCTCCACGTGATTGGCATCTGCATCTTGCCAAGCGCCTCGGCGGCTCGCTCACCTTCGAACAATTCACCGAAGCCTGGAATCGCGCGCTCGACCCGCAGCCCATTCAGGAAAGTTCTCTGTTCGAAAGCCTCCGCAAAAATTTTCGCGTCGGTCTTCTTTCGAACACGGATCCCATTCACGTCGCTCATCTTGAATCCACATTCGAATTCTTCCGCTACTTTCCGAAATCCGCGCGCACATATTCTTGCGTCGTCGGAGCGAGCAAACCCTCTCCACTCATCTTTCGCGAAGCCCTCAAATCCCTGCGCGCAAAAGCCGAGGCATCCGTCTTTATTGATGACATCGAGGCCTACGTGGACGCCGCCCGTCGTCTCGGCATGCAAGGGATCCACTATCAGGATTCCGCCCAACTATCGAATGACCTTAATACCTTCGGAGCAAACCTCCCTTCCTGACGTCATCCCAAAATTTCAGTGTGCATTTAACCTCCGCGTAAAGATTGCAGGGACTAGTACTTAGCCTGCTACCGGCGCTTTTCGTCCCCTCTTCGGCTAGCCCCTCATTTTTCAGGTACTTAGCCGCCTACCTTCCCTCCTGGTCGAAAGTACAGGTTTGGCTCCCTGCTTGCACTTTTCTTGACCACGAACGGATTCCGCAGAGTTTTGGCAGTGGGGTGAAAGCCGCAGAGCGGCTACCCAGAAGAGGAGAAAGAACTAGTCATGGCCGACGAATATACAGAAGTAAAGAGTTCACCAGCGTGGCAGTTGCCGGCAATCATCGTGTTGGGTTTGATTGCGATTGGCGGTTTGGCATTTGGTTGGAATGCTTCTTCCAAGTTGGACGGCACACAGCAAGCAGTCGCGACCCAAGTGAAGACCATGCAGACCTCGGTCGAGCAGGATATGTCTTCCCTGAAGGACCGTCTGGCACAAGCGGAAAAGACCAACACCGACTTCCAGGGCGATCTGAAGGTTGTCACGGGCAAGCTCAAGATTACCCAGGGCCAACTCAAGAAGGCTCGTGAAGAAGCCGCCAAGGCCAATACCGATACGACCGAGAAGCTCACGGCTTTGGACACCAACGTCCACACCGAATTGGCGACGAAGGCCGCTAGCGATGATCTGAAGACCGTAGATACCAAAGTGGGTGGCGTCCGCACCGATCTCGATACGACCCGCGAAGACCTGAAGATGGCCCGCAGCGAGATGGGCACGCTCATCGCGCGCAACCACGATGAAATTGATCAGCTCCGCCGCCTCGGCGAACGTGATTACATTGAATTCACCATCACCGGCAAGAACAAGCCGCAGAAGGTGGGCAACGTGACCGTCGAACTCAAAGGCGTGAACGAGAAGAGGGGTCAGTTCAGTGTTAACCTGACGGCAGAAGATCGCCAGCTCCAGAAGAAGAATCGCGCCATGAACGAACCAATCTTTTTCTACCTCCATGGCACCAAAATTCCGCAGGAAATTGTGATTAACAAAGTCGGCAAGGACACCGTTAGCGGATACGTCAGCATCCCAAAGGCGAATTCGCAAGCGAGCGCTTCGACTTCCACTTCTGGCAAGTAAGCAGAACAACCGAACCGCCGGCGCGAGTCGGCGAAAAGAGGGCGGCTCCCGAGGCCGCCCTCTTTTTTTGCCAAGTGCGTTTCCATGCCCGACTCAGGTTTCCCGTACAATTGCGTGGCCCCTCGGGAGGTCGCCTTTGCTCAGGACAAAAACTGTCGTCTATTGCTCCGTGGATCCTTTTTTATCCTCGCGGGGCAAGTTCCTCCACGGTTTTGAAGGCTTCCAGGCCGAACTCGATCAGCTCCAAATTCCCTGCGTCTGGCTTAGCAGCCATTCCCGCATTCAGCTGGACGATCCCCGCCGCCGCGCTGGACATGCGGAACCGTTCCTCGCCGAAGGCGGCTGCGGCGTTTACCTGCCCGAAGATTATTTCCACCTGAAGCCTGCAAGAACCGTCCGTCTCGCGCGATTTACCTGTATTCCCATTGCGCAGCAGCAGCCCGCCTCTGAAGAAGCGCTCGAATCTCTCAGCGAGGAATCGGCTGTGCCTGTCGTTCCCCTTCGTTCGTTAACTCCCCGAGAGCTCGCTCAAAATATCGGCCTTCCGGGCCACGAGGCCGAACTCGCTCGCCAGCGCGATTTCGATGAACTTTTCTTCTTCGCGGGCGCCAGTGACGCAGACATCGCGCGATTCAAGTCGCTAGCCCAACAGAAAAATCTCTCTCTTCGCCAGCATGGAATCCTTTGGTCCCTCGCCTTAGGCGCCGACGTGAAGCGCTGTGTCCGTGAATTAGGTGATCTCTACGACCGCTCGTTTCGCGCGCACGCCAACCGCTTCGCGATTGCTACCCACAGCGAGTCTCCGGCCCTCTTTTCCGTATGCGATCGTGGCGTCCGCCTCATCGCCAATTCGAAAGAAACTTCCGAACAAACCTCCGATCCATCCCGTTTTGCTGACTACCCCATCACCGCGCCCGATTTACGGGAGCACATACTCTCTTCAATCACTTCTCGTGGCTGATTCCTTCGGGAAACGTTCTGTCCCTAAAACCCATCGGATTGCACACCGAGGAATTTTGACAACGCAGTCTATTTCCTGACCTTTCGCAATTTTCGCCTAATAAGTGCATGCTTCTTACACGACGCGCGTTTGCTTCTTATGGCCACCGAATTGCAATTCTTAATCTGTCGAAATATTTTTGAACCAGCAATTTCGGCAGAGCTCATCTGTCGAAGTCTTTCGAGTACTAGGAGGCCTATACATGTCTTGGCTCATTCGAACCCTTCGTTTGCCGGCTCGCGAATCACACACGAACCTCGCTCTGGCCATTTGCGTTTTCCTGATGAGCCTCATGTCCGTCGGCCTCATTTGGCAAGCCCAGATCATTGCCGACCAGCGCAGCGCCATTCAATGGCTTGAGTCCTTGAAGTTCGGCGGCTAGCCTTCCTCTCGAATTGTCCTGTCCTTATTCGTCTGCATTCCCGCGCGTCCACATTTTTTCGGATCATTTCTCTCGCCTCTCGACATTTCTTTCAACTGGAGTATTCTGTCCGCACAGGGGAATTTACGAATTAAGGAAAAGGGCCATGAAGAAACTGTTCGCACTCGCAGTTCTAGCATTCGCTCCAGTTTGGGGTTCGGCACAGCAGACTACCGGCTCCACGACTTCCGCAGCCTCCACAGAACCGACAGTCTCGTCTCAATCCGGTTCGCATCGTTCGGCGGGGCATTCGCGCCATCACCGTCACCGCAAGGCTCAGCATCACCGTCACCACCACACGAGAACAACACCACAGTAGTGCGCTCAAAAACAAATTGGGGAGCCGGGCGGCTCCCCAATTTGCTCTTTTTTGCTTTGTCGGTCTCGAAGCGTTGCAAACTCCGAACGCTATTTCGAGTCGACGCGCACCGCGTGCGCGGTGTGATTAGTTTTTGTTCAGCTCTAAGCCCGGTGGAGTCATTCTCATTTCTCCGGAGCCTGATGAGCTCACAGGTTCTTGTTACGCCTCTGTAAAGCCAAATGCAAGCGAATAGACGGAGAAATCGTAGATTTCTTGGTACGTGCCCAGGCTCTGTGGAAAATCCCTTACTTGATGAACAGCGTCTCGCGCAGCTGATCCCTGCCCACGAAGGACTTACTCGTGCGGAACCGGCTGAAGAGGTCTTGAATCTCGCGATTCTGATACACGCGCTGGGCTGCGCATAAAGGGGCAGCGGAAATGACCTGCAAGGTGTTCGAATCCGCCACCCGATATCTCTGGAAGACTTCGGGTTTCTTGCTATGGAACATCGCGAATACGATTCCGCCCGGACGCAGCAACTCCGTCAAGCAACCCACGGTTTGCTTGGCCACCACAGGCTCCAAATAGTCCAGAATGTCCCAAAGTAGAACTGCGTCAAAGGACGACTCTCGATACTTCAAATTCTCTTCGACAAATCGCGTCGCCCTTCCCCAAGGAGTTACATCCACAGAGTCCGACCCCGCTGCAACTTCCTTCAGTCGAATCTCTTCCTCGCCCAGGAATAGCTTCCACGAGCGCAGCAGGTCATCCGAAGTGACCCGGAATCCGCGCTCGATGAAGAAACTCAGCGTGGTCTGCCAAGCCGGCCCCAAATCTAGCATCGTACCGCGGCCCAGCCCATCGAGGTTCCAGAGGAACTCCTTGAGCCCGTTCGAGATACGTGTGGATTCCTGCATTTCCGGTGGTCGTGGTGCGCTTACTGCCCCAACCGAACCATTCGTCCCGTTCACCCTGCCGCCCGTCGGCAATCCCGTCGCGGGGTGGGACACTCTTCGGCTGGCCCCTCCGCCGATGCCAATGCCGAGTTTGCTCAGAAGTCCCATGACCTAAATCGCCGTTCCAGCGGCTACGCTTCCGGCCTTCTGTGAACCGCTGCCTGCGGAGGCGCTTGAGGCTTCCGAATTCTTGCCCTGCGGCTTGCCCGCTTCCACTTTTCCGCGAAACAGCGCGCCGTCTTCAATCGAGAGTCGTTCGGTTTGCACTTCGCCAATTATGCTCCCCGAATTCCAAAGTTGCACGCGATCGCGCGCATTCAATTTTCCTTGCACGCTTCCGCGCACAATAATTTCTCGTGCTTGAATGTCCGCTTTCACTTTTCCGTTCGGACCAACAGTTACGCTCCCTCCGCCCAATTCGAGCTTGCCCTCAAGGTTCCCATCAATGAACAAATCTTCTTTGCCCGTGATTTCGCCTTTGATTTTTATTCCCTGGCTGATACACGCAGTTGCGCGCGCAGAAACCGGCACACTCGCTGAAGTATTTGCATTGGAATTTACAACCGGCGTGGAACTTGCCGGCGTCGTGGAAAACTCCGTAACTCCTTGCGGCTTCGAATCTTCTTTCTTCCACACAGGACACCTCGACCCACTCTTTTGGTTTTTCGAAAGTCGCATTCGAAATCGGCTGGAGGGGGACGCGACTCTGAAAAGTGAAGATAATATAGGGGTTAGCGAGTGTAAAGGGGAATGCCGGGGCCTAAATCTAGGGTGTTACGTGAACGGCTATACTATATGTTGTGGCTTCATAATCAGCGGTTCCACAACCCGTTGCGATGTTTCACGAGTATCCCCCTTCCCGCGCAATTCCCACATCGCCACCACCATCCCCGCCACTTCCTTTGCAAACTCTTTCACCGACTTTCTTTTTTCAAACCAATGCTGCGGATCGAAATCTCCGTCTCGCGCGCTCGCCACACTCACCGAAATATTGGCCGGAAAAATTCTGCGAAAAATATATCTCGTCCTTCTCGTGTGATAGTTCGAAGTTACGACAATCACGCTCTTCCAATTTTTTTCCGCCGCCAGTTTCGCAAGCGCCACTGCCTCTTCGCGCGTGTTTTCTGCGTCTTGCGGAAATCGCAAGATCTTTTCCTTCGGCACGCCTCGCTCAATCAAGTCATGCTCCATCAATTCCGCGACTCCTGCATGCGGCCGCAGCCGCACTCCGCTCGCAACCACAACCGGCGCAAGCCCCTGCCGGTAGAGTTCCGCAGCCCGCGTCGCGCGATCCGCGTAAAAATTGTCAATGCTCAGCTCGAAGATCGCATCGGATTTTTGCAGGGGATCTTCCACGATCCAGCTTTCGCCCATGAATCGCAGCAGGGTATGCCGCGTAAGGTAAAGCGCTCCCAGAACAAGAGTGAAACACAGCAATCCAATCAATTTCGCCGTGATTCCGCCATGCTCGCCCTTCATAAACCCGGATCCAGCGCCCGCAATTGCTCCGCCGCTTGTTCTGGGAGTACCGCGTTGAAGTAAATCTCTTTAATGCTGTAGGATTTGCTGCGGCTCTCCACAATCGGCAGGATTTCAATGTGCCAGTGGAAATCGTCGGCCAGCGTTTTCCAATAGCCGGCCAGCTCGCCCTTTTTGTTTCGCGTATTCGGCGCCGTATGCACCACCAAGTGATACGCCGGCGCAAACTTATCCAGCCTTCGCAGCACTCTGCCTAATAACGCGGCAAGTTGTTTCCGGTTCGAACCTGGCCGTGGCTGCTCGAAAAGATGATTGTGCCGGCGGTGCAAAAGCCAAATCTCATAGGGAACTCGCGCCGCATAGGGACACAGTGCATAGTAATCGCCCTGCACGTCGACAATCCGCTTTCCCAGCTTCTCTTCCTGCCGCACGATGTCACAAAAAACGCAGCGTTCCTTCTCCCGGAACCATTCCCTTGACGCGCGTAACTCATACTTGATGCGGCGCGGCACAAAAATCGTCCCCGTCACTTCCGAATGAGCGTGCGGCCACTCTTCGCCGGAAAGAACTCCCTGATTCTTGAACACGCTGACGTGCTTCAGCCGCAAATCTTTTTTCAAATCCGCCACGCGGGAAGCCCACACCCAAACCACGCGTTCAATTTCCTCGTCGCTCAATTGCGACAGCTTCTTGTTGTGGTCCGGCGTCTCCACAACTACTTCATGCGCGCCCACCGGCCCCATTCGGTCGTAGATTCCCTCGGCCCGCCGCCCCGCTTCGCCCTCAATCTTGTAAAGAGGATCGGGATGAGGCACAACTCTCACCTGCCACGGACCTTCCGCCGGCCAGGAAAGTATGGTCTGTTGTTTATCAATCGCGGGTTTTTCGAACGGACAATTGGACTCATCGCTTACTTCGCGATGCCCCAGCACAACCCAGCTCTGTGTGATCGGATCTCGTCGGATTTCCATTCGTCTTGGCTAGCGCTCGCTTTTCGTTTTTTTCTGTGCGCTTCGTAGTGTCTTTCCCCCTCCCATCCTTGTCAAGCAATCAGCACTCGGTTCACTTGCCAGTAGCCCACAAGCAAAACGGGGGACGCATGTTATTCTTCAATTTTCGATGCCAACCGATCTCGAATTCATGCAGCTCGCCGTCGAAGAGGCCCGCGCTTCCGCCGCAGCCGGAGAAGTCCCCATCGGCGCGCTCCTCGTCAACGAAGGCAAAATCATCGCGCGAAACGGCAATCGAACTATCCGAGACAACGACCCTACCGCGCACGCTGAAATCGTCGTCATCCGTGAAGCCGCGCAAATCCTCGGCAACTATCGCCTCGCCGACACAACTCTGTTCGTGACGCTCGAACCTTGCTCCATGTGCGCCGGCGCCATGATTCAGGCCCGCATCCCCAAACTAGTCTATGGCGCGGACGACCCGCGCGGCGGCGCGGTGCAATCCTGTTTTGAAGTTCTCTCTCACCCCCGCCTCAACCACAGAGTGGAAGTCGTCTCCGGCGTCCTCGCCGCGGAGTCTTCCGCGCTCCTGCAATCGTTCTTCGCCGCTCGCCGCTAATTTATTCCTTCTCTGCGATCCTCCGTGCGCTCAGCGTCTCTGCGTTGTCTTTGTCTCCTCTTCCTTTCCCTTGTTCCGTAATCCAAATTTTCTCTCCGCGTGAAAACACGCCCACCCAACACCCAAATTGTTGAGCATCCCCACCCTCTGTTAGAATGAATGGTGCTGACCGCCGCGGAGAGGTGACTGAGCGGTTGAAAGTACTCGCCTCGAAAGCGAGCGTGGGGGAAACTCCACCGTGGGTTCAAATCCCACCCTCTCCGCCACTCTTCTTTTCAATCCGATAGCCAATCGCTCGAGGGGCACGAAGGGGCGTTGAGCCACTAATCCTTCCGTCCGCAGTGTTCGGCCACTGTTCAGCGCACACGCCTTTAACTCTCAACACTCCTGTTGACGGCCAACAGAACGATGGTCACGGAGCCCGTCGAGAAACAGTTTAATCTCGGTGAAGCTAAAGCTGGTATCGCTGGCGCGACGGTCGGGCAGCACCAAGTCGAGGTTCGTTATCTACGGTGTTGCTCCGACTCCAGCGGGCGTATTAGAGTGCGGGGCCTGTCATTGGAATACAATAAACGCATGACCGTCCGTCAGCGATTCTGCATCATTGCCGTAATACTTGCAGCGACAGTCTCCTCGACACTGTCGCAGGAAATTCAAAAACTCGACCCTGCTCTCGATGAGATTGTGCCAGCCAGCGCAACGCTGGAGCGCATCGCCACGGGATTCAACAAATGGACGGAAGGACCGGTCTGGACGCGCGACGGGAGTCTGCTCTTTGCGGAAATTCCGTCGAACAACATCATCCTTTTGGTTCCAGGCCAGGTTCCGCGCGTCTTTATGCACCCAAGCGGATATGAAGGGTCGGCACCATTCAAAGGGCCGGAGCCGGGCTCGAACGGGATGACGCTCGACGCGGACGGGCGGGTTACGGTCGCGGGACACGCACGGCGCACCGTCTGGCGTTTGGAATCCTTGAGCTCACATGCACAAGTCACGATCCTCGCGGACTCGTACCAAGGGAAGAAACTGAATAGTCCCAATGACCTCGTATATAAGTCAGACGGATCGTTGTACTTCACCGACCCTCCATACGGATTGCCGGCACAGAGTGACAACGACCCCGAAAAGGAGTTGCAAATCAACGGTGTTTACCGAATTCCGGCTGCGCGCCAGCAAAAGCCCGGCGCACCGCCGGACCGCGCGAAGCTGCAGCTTGTCATCAAGGATCTCGGCCGACCGAACGGGTTGGCTTTTTCTCCGGACGAGAAATTCTTGTATATCGCGGAGTCAGGTAAGAAAGTTTGGTTGCGGTATCCCGTGCAGCCTGACGGGTCTCTTGGCGACGGAACTTTGTTCCTTGACCCCTCCTCGGACAAGGCACTGGGCGGACCCGACGGCATACGCGTGGACCAGAAAGGAAACCTCTACGGATCTGGGCCTGGCGGTATCTGGATTATTTCTTCCGAAGGTAAACATCTCGGAACCATCAAAGTTCCCGAGAGGGTGAGCAATGTGGCGTGGGGCGACGAAGATGGCAAGACGCTTTACATTACCGCCAGCACCAGCGTGTACCGCATCAAGCTGAATATTCCTGGCATGAAGCCTTGATTGTTTTCTGTGGCTGGTTGTCTTCCCTGCGATGTCTGACTCTCGTTGCATTTAACTGTTTAGCCCGCTCCTTGTCACTCTAGTTGCCACCCGCGGTACTGGCTACGCAAGTCGGACCTTCAGGAGCATAGGTCGATTTGTTTTCTTCGAAACAGGCCTGCAGCTGTTTGGTTCCGTACCGCTCGACGGTCTGGGCTGGGATGTTCGCTGATTTGATTTCCTTGAAGACAAACTGAATCTCTCCGTTGGGATGAACTGTCGCAAGAAGATATCCGTACACATCGGTTCTTGCTTGCTTTGCCCCGGCGAGATTTGCGGGCAGTCGATAACGGACAGCTCCAGCGGTTCCGACGATCCAGCCGGGCAACACGCTCTCCGGTTTCGGGTGGCATCCGTTGTTGTATACGTCCTCAATCAAAAAGTGCGAATGGCTCGCCAGCACATAAACGTATTTCTTCGTCTTGCCGCGGAGCGCAAGCAAATCCTGATATACGCGCCGTCCACTTCTTTCCATTTGCGCGGATTCATTCATACCGTGGCCCGTTGAAATGCTGTCGGGCAAAGCGTCATGCATGCCAACGACAACGCTGCGCACTTTTGCGTCGGTTTCATCGCGCGCAAGCACGCGCTCGATCCAGGCAACCTGGGCATCGTCGAACTGATCGTAGGAGGCATTGTCTAAAGAGATGAAATCCACGCCTCCTTGAATCCAATGGTTATAGGTCCGAAGTTTGTGGTCACTCGGATCGTCGCGAAGTCGCTGCGCTCGGATCGCTGGAGAATCGAGCCAATCGGCAAACTGTTGGATGAAATCCGACCGGGTCTTGGGAGGAACAAGCTCGTGGTTGCCAATTCCGAGATAGACCGGAATGTCGCCGAATGGATCGATCTGCTGGGAAATGAAGTCCTGCCACTCAATCCGCTGGTAATCGGCGATGGAAAGATGTTTGCTGCGATACTCCGGGGCAGCGAGCAAGTCTTGATCAAAGTCGTAGTTCGCTCGGTAGTCGCCGAGGTGCCAATAAAACCGTGCCTTGTCGGCTCGCACACCCTCGGCGATGCCTGGCATCACGATATCTCCACAATTTCTCGAATCGCCAGAAACAGCGAAAGACCAGTTGTCGGAGGATTGCGCTAATAGAGATTCCTGATATGTGACCAGAGCGCAAAAGAGGATGCCAACCGCGAGCCTTGCACGTTGTTGTTTCAACTGTGGAATTCCTTCCTGCGAATCGGAAACGAAGTACATGGGGAAGGCAGTTTAAGCTTTCACTTTGCTTATCTCAATGACAGCGAGCAAGAAATTTCATCGTTAACCGCCGAAGTTCTTAACACACTACGTGGCATCGTCCCGATAAACCGCTGCCGGAGAAGTGATCGGAGTTGGGAGGGAGTCAGTCCGCGAGTTTTTGACCGGGGAGAGGGTTTCGGGACGCGACGCAGGTTTGTACCCATTCTTCGATTTGCAGAAGGCCTGCATCAAATCTGTAAAAGCCAACTCGCCATGCATCGTCTGGTTCTCCCTTGAGCATGTTTAGTACGGCAAAGCCTTGGTCCTGCTGGGTCATCGTTGGGAATTGCAACCCCGCATACTGAACCGAAAACAGTTTCAAGAGGTTTCTGAATTCCTCCCAGGACAATACCGCGCGCAGTATACCCAAGTCGTTGTTGGCCAAACCATTGCAGTAGTAGATGTTTGGCATGACGGCTCCTTGTCCGCGAAAAGCGGTCTGATTTCGCAAGGAAACCGACAAAAATGATTGGCGGGAAATTGCTAGAAGAGACTGCGCTCAGTCTACGCCTTTTTGTCTTCAATGACAGCACAAGATGACCGGTGCTCCCGGAACCCGTTGGAAATAGGTGGCTAGGAGGTGGATGGGGATGCAACGGGTCTGACGGAAGGGAAGTGAGGAAAGGAAAGTTGCGGAAGTTGCTTGGCACGCGGTGTCCAGGTGTTAAATGCGCGGTTGCTGCGAGGTGAAGGTCAGTGGTCTGTTTCGAACCAATCGAGGAAATTTCGGGCATACTTTGGCTGATGAAATTCACGCACCACGGGTTGCAAGTTGAACTGCCAGACGAGTGGCGGAATGAGGCCGGAATGCAAGGTTTTGTACCACATTTACGGCTTATCGAGTGAATCGAAGATTGTTTCAGAATGCCCGCGAAGTCCTTATCAAAGACGTGGGTCCGGTCAGTCGCAATCCAGGCGTAGGCATCTTAACGACAGCGAAGAAGAGGCCTGTTCAGCCCGCGAACGAGTCGTGCGCGTCTTGCGCGGCTTCCGGTTTGACAACGCTATTCCGCCCGTGGAAATCGTCGTGGGCCAAGCTGGTTACCCGTATCGATATAAACTGGTTCATGGTGCGCACCGCCTGTATTGTTCGCTGGCTGCGGGATTCAAGTGCTTACCTACCTCAAAGGTTTTAACAAAAACGACGAGGCCGGAATCCCTTTAATTACGAAGTGAGGTCGCCTATTCCGTTAGAGTCGGCAACGCCTCGTAATTTCCATTCTTGGAGAAATGCTCAGCGTGTCCATGAGGAACCCTTAGGAAAATCTGCGACTCAAACGGGTCCCGCCCTTGCTTGAGGAGCCGCTCCAGCGCGATTCTCGCGGCTGTCTTGGGGTCTTTGCCCCTCTGTTCGATAATTTCCACGCCGCCATACGTAAGCGCAACGTCGCCATGCGTATTAACGAGTCCATTGGAAATTGTAAAGGTATAGACCACGTTAGCCTTGTAATGCCCATCCACCAGTTCTGTACACATGTTCAGAAAGTTGATCTCATATTCCATAAAATCCACCATCTTGCAGCATTATACCAAGCGGTTTTCTGACGGCCAGTCAGATTTCGCCGCACAACAGAGCCCCGGATTGCCTGATGACGACGAGCTGCGAAGCCGAGTCGCCATTTTGACGCAATTGCAACACAAACAACGTGGGTGCTAGGCTCGTCGAACTGTGAAATCACAGCGTCCCAAAGCAGAACCAATTCGCAATCCAACCCTTTTTCCGATGGAGAAATTGGAGGAGGTAGCCGAACTCGCAAGCGAGCCAAAGATCGAGCGCCCGTATTCTTTGCCCGGCATTTTCTTAGGGACTTCGTCGTTCACGGCTAAGGGATGGGAAGGCACTTTCTATCCCTCTGGTATGAAGTCGCGGGATTTCTTGTCCTACTATGCGACCCAATTTACAACCGTCGAAGTGGACTCGACGTTTTACGGCTGCCCTGCTCCTACTACTGTCAAAAACTGGGCCGCAAGGACTCCCGAGGACTTCATCTTCGCCGTCAAAATTCCCCAGATTATTTCGCACGAGAAAGCACTTGTTGACTCCGACTCTGAATTCGAAGAGTTCGTAAAGACGATGGACATTCTCGGTCCAAAACTTGGCCCGATGGTCTTTCAGTTTCCATCGTTTGACCGTTGGAAATTCCGGAAGCAAGAAAGCTTCCTCGCCGTGCTGATTCCCTTTCTAAAGAAGCTTCCTGCCGACCATAGATTCGTGGTCGAGATTCGAAACAAGAATTGGCTCGATGCCAGACTTGCGGACGTGCTTCGAGAGCACAACGTTGCTTTAGCATTGAACGACACGTCGTTTGTTCCCCGGCCTTGGGAGATGAAGGAAAAATTTGATCTGATCACAGCGGACTTCACTTATGTCCGCTGGCTAGGCGACCGCAAGGGCATAGAAAAACAAACGACAACTTGGGACAAGGTAGTCGTTGAGCGCACGAGCGATTTGAAAAAGTGGGTTGATATCCTCAAGGACATGGTGAACAACAAGAAGATTCGAAAGCTGTTTGCCTATGCGAACAATCACTACCAAGGTTTTGCGCCAGCAACCGTGAAACTCTTCCAGCAACTATGGGAAAACGACCGATGAAGTGGAACGTATCGGAGTTTCGGATTGAGGGCGGATGCCGAGGCAATCACGCCTCCGGAAACCGCGAAGCGGTATCAGCGATGGTAAATCGGTCGAGCGCTATCAATTTGCAAAGGCCCGAACGAACAATGAAGCGGAATATATGGCTCTGTCAGTGCTGCTCGGAAATCTCCTAAGCAAGCGGGTTTACGCGCCAAATCCTCCGACTATCTACACAGATTCGCAACTAATGTTCGGCCAGTTAACGCAAGGTTCGAAAGTCAGAGCGAAAAATCTCTTTTGACGTTGCACAATGAGGCTGCATTGCGGCTGCGGAGAACCGGAGCAAAGCTTATTTGGGTTCCCAGAGATCAAATCGTGAAACAACTAGGACACTAACGACGAGCGCGCGACCAGCCGGAGACCTGCCGTGACCGAATTGAAACGCCATCGATGCCAAGCGCACTACTCTCTGGAGGTCCGAGGTACACAATCAACCCATGAAAACGGAGAATGCTATAGACCGGATTCTTGAGCTTTCCGCAGAGGCCCAGACGAAGAGACGCGAAGCCGCTGAGAACTCCGCCACGTTTCATAGGTTAACAGGGGCGGTATTAGCCTACGGCCAGGCGCTGAACCTCCTTACAAAGCTTCGGAAGGAGCGCGGACCTGCATGAGGGAAGGTTTCTGGGGAGTCCTAATCAACAGAACCTGAAATCGCAGGGCGTTGCCCTTAGGCCCGTCAATGACGCTTGTCCGCTTTTTCCAATCCCAAAATCTCCCTGACTCGCTTACGTCTGATCATTTCGCCAGGATACGCCGCAGGTTCCTGATTGACCCATTTCTCAAAATCTATAAACCGGATTGTATGCTCTGTTGTGACCTCAAGAATTTGAACAGTAACTGTGTTGAGACCCTCCGCGATTTTTCCAGCCCACGGTGAGTCTCGAATCTCAGTCATTCCTAAGGCGATTGCTTCGTAAACAGATTCAGCGGTGACAACGACGCTGTAGGTCACGTCGTCCAGACCTGTGACGGTGACTCGGCAGGATCGATGCATAGATTTTCCCAAGATGAATTGGAAGAGGAAAGGGAGGACAGTCTATCAAATTTCCGGAGAGTCGTCTCGATTCGATGAGGCACCCTCTCCGCCATAACTTCTTCCAACACAAATCAATCGACCGTTTGGTTGAACGCGGATCGAGGCAACTGCTATCCGGATGATTTTGCCGTCTTGACAGAGGCGAGCTGCTCGTGGGCGTAACCACACCAAGGGCTTAAGGGATCGAGAGTGATATAGGCTTGCCAATGCCGCTGCGCTTCGTTGCGCGCGCCCAGCTTTTCGCAAACAAACGCGAGGTTGTAGTGCGCGTCGGGATAGCTTGGATCGAGACGCACGGCGTTGCGAAGATGCAGTCGCGCCGCTTCCAGCCTGCCGACTTCCTCGAGAACGCTGCCCAAGTTAAAATGGGCCAGAGCATTCTCGGGATCGACCTGCAATGCCCGCATGAAATATTCCGCGGCTTTTTTCAGGTTTCCTTCTTCGTAGCAAAGCGTTCCACAATTGAGCAGAGCATCGATTTTCTGCGGATCAATGCTCAAAGCATGTTCGTACGCTTCGATCGCGTGCGCCCTGGTATTTTCCTCGGCCTCATACTCGAGCGCGGCGGCTAGCCAGTCATCGGCATTAGGCCCGGCCATGACGCGTACTTTTTCGTTTAGTTCACGCGTCTCGAAATTCAACGCAAACTGGCCCGAGAGCGGCTCGAGACACGCCCCCCCACGTTCCACAAGGATGTCTTTTCCGTCTGAAAAGACGCGCAGTTCTGAGAGAGGCGCTTGTACGTGGGAGAGCTTTTCACGGAGCGCGGCTAGCGCACGGCGCAAGCGGCTAGCTGGCACTCCTTCTTCGACCAACTGCTTAACGGTGCGCAAACCAATCAGATCGCGAAAATCGTAGAAGCGGTTTCCGTGCTCTTTTCGCGCGGATACCAAGGACAAGCGATCCCAGTACTCCAGCTGCTTCGCGGTCAGGCCCAGAATGCGCTGGACATCTTCTGCGCTGAATGTGTCCGTCGCGCCCATGTTGAAATTAACCGGTGGCCTTCTTTCCTGCCTTCTTAGGCACGGAGGAGATAGGTTGCACGGCTCGAGCGGGGGGCTTTTTGCCCGCGGGCGCGGCAGCAGCAGCCGGCGCCTGCTTTTCTGCGAGGCTCTTCTTGAGGGCCTCCATCAAATCAATGACGGGAGCCAAATGTGGTTGCGCGACTTCTGTCACTTCCTGACCCTTCAGTTTCGCGGCAATCATTCCGCGAACGTTTTCTTGATATTCATCGCGATATTTCTGTGGTTCGAATGGCGCGGCCAGGCTTGTAATCAGTTGTTGCGCGAGTTTCTTTTCCTGATCCTTTAGCTCGACCTTGTCCGTGGGGATGGACTCAGCCGCCCGAATCTCGTTCGAATAGAACATCGTGTGCAGCGTCAGCCCCTTAGAGCCGGGCCGGATTACCACGATATGTTCGCGCTGATGCATGGTGAGCTTTGCAATCGCCCCGTACCCCGACTCCTGCATCGCCTGCATCAACAGCCGGTAAGCTTTAACACCGCCCTCTTCGGGCGCAATGTAGTAGGACGAGTCAAAATACAGGGGGTCCATTTCGTCCAGCTTGACGAACTCCAATATTTCCATGACATGCGCCGAAGGAGGTTCAATCTTGTCGAGCTCTTCTTCGTTAAAAAGCACGTACTGGTCCTTTTCGTATTCGTAGCCCTTTACAATCTCGGACCGTTCCACGCTCCGGTTGCACGTCGGGCAAAACAGCGGCTGCTTGAGACGCGAGTGGCATTCTTTGTGCAACTGGTTGAAGCTGATTCGCTCGCCGCGCGCCGCCGCAAACATCCGCACGGGTATGGAGATCAAGCCGAATGTGAGGTGGCCTTTCCAGACAGTTGTGGCCATGAGAAACTCCTTCACCAAAGATTCCAAGGCTCGCTAGGTGCCAGTTATCTTAGGTTAGTCCGGCCTCTGGCCAGCGCGCAAGACGAATCATCGCCGATGTCTCCCAAAAGCAAGTGGACGGTTCCCGCGAAATCGTGCGGTAGAATCCGTGCATGGCTAAGCTTGAAGAATATCGGCGAAAACGCCGCTTCGACCGAACGCCCGAACCTTCCGGCGAATCCGCACCCGTCGCCGACAAGGACCAAGATAAACCTTCGCCGACCGCCAAACGCACCCGCCTGCCAAAGCCGAAACTCCCACAGTTGGAAGTCCGTCCAGGGGCCGAACATGGCGACACTTTCGTAGTTCAGAAGCACCGCGCCACGCGCCTGCATTACGATTTCCGGCTGGCGATCGATGGGACATTGAAGTCTTGGGCTGTGCCCAAGGGACCTTCCCAGAGCCGCGCTGACAAGCGCCTTGCAGTGCAAACGGAAGACCATCCGCTGGACTATGGAAACTTCGAAGGAAAAATTCCCGAAGGCAATTATGGCGCTGGAACCGTAATGGTATGGGACCGCGGAACTTTCCATCTGGAGGGCGATCTCGACGCGCAGAAGCAATTGGAAAAGGGGGAAATCAAGTTCAGCCTGAACGGGGAAAAATTGCGCGGCAGCTTTGCTTTGGTCAAGCTGAAACACAGCGAAAAAGGCAACGAATGGTTGCTCATCAAGCACAAGGATGCTACGGAAGATTCGAACTGGAACATTGATGAGCACGATGGCTCCGTCCTCACCGGACGCACCATAGAAGAAATTAAGGAAGAGCTGCCGCCCAAACGGGTCCCAGTTCCTATTCAAGCGTCCGAGTTAGAGGGCGCCTGCAAAGCCACGATGCCAGCCCGCGTCGAGCCGATGCTCGCAACACTCACGCAGCAACCCTTCTCCGATCCCAACTGGCTCTTTGAGATCAAGTGGGACGGTGTGCGAGCGCTGGCCAGAATTGAAAATGGCGCTCTGAAGCTGCAATCGCGCACCGGCGTTGACGTCACGAAACGCTATCCCGAGCTATCTTCACTTCCCGGTTCCTTCGCCGCCCGCCAGGCAATCCTGGACGGAGAAATCGTCGCCCTGGACGCTAGCGGTCGCAGCGATTTTGAGCGCTTGCAGGAACGCATGCACGTACGGGCTCCGGGCGAAAGTCTGGTTTCCAGTAACCCTGTTGTCTACTTCGCATTCGATCTGCTCTATTGCGATCAATACGATCTTCGCCAGGCTCCACTTCTTCAGCGCAAACAACTTTTGCAACGTGTGCTCTACACGTTCGAACGATTTCGCTACTCCGATCACCAATTGGAACACGGAAAAGAGCTGCTCGAACTGGCAAGAGAGCAAGGATTGGAAGGAGTTTTGGCGAAGAGAATCAACAGTGTTTACGTTTCCGATCGAAGTCCGAACTGGCTCAAGCTGAAGATAACCATGACGCTCGATGCAGTCGTTGGCGGCTGGACTGCACCACGCACCGACGCTCTTCCCTTTGGCTCGCTGCTATTGGGTTTGTATCAAGGAAAAAAACTTCGCTTCATCGGACACGTTGGCAGCGGATTTGACGCGAAAAAACTGTCGGACCTTAGCAAAAGGTTGAAAGAGCTGGCCACATCCGTTTGTCCTTTTGACACAACGCCGGAAGCCAACGAAAAACCGTTCTGGGTCTCACCCGTTCTTGTCGCGCGCGTTAAATTCAGCGGATGGACGCAAGAGCACAGCTTGCGTCATCCGGTTTTCCTGGGACTTCGCGAAGATGCGTGTTCCGCCGATTGCCAATGGGAAACCGAAGTTGCCGCGACTCCCTCACCCACAGTGGTTCGAGCACCCGAAGTCGTTGGCCGCGTAATCAGCACAAAAGCACAGATCGAGGCCGAACTGTTCAAGGGCCGCTCAGAAACGGTCACCATTGAGTTGGGCGGCAAACGGCTTCGACTGAGCAACCTAAACAAAGTCTATTTTCCCGAATCCGGGTACACAAAACGCGATCTGCTCGCCTATTACTACCGCATGGCCGATTACATTCTGCCATTCCTGCGCGACCGAGCCCTGGTGCTACGCCGCTATCCCGACGGCATCAAGGGTCAGGCTTTTTTTCAAAAGGACTTACGTGAGGGAGTCCCGGAGTGGTTTAAAACTGCGCCTCTCGATTCCGAAGAGCGAGGGAAGGAAATTCACTACGCAACCGCGAACGACCGCGCTTCCCTTTTGTTTCTCACCGGACTCGGTTGCATAGATCACAATCCCTGGTCCAGCCGCTTCACGGACCTCGAACATCCGGACTATTTCTTTTTCGACCTCGACCCCTCCGACGGCACTGAGTTTTCTGTGGTCGTAACAATCGCCAAAGCTCTCCACGAAAAGCTGGAAGAATTGCGTCTCACAAATTTTCTGAAAACTTCCGGTGCGACGGGCTTCCACATCTACGTCCCTGTCGAGCCCGTTTACACCTACGAGCAGCTGCGAACGTTCGCTGAAATCGTGGCACGTACCATAGCTACTCAACATTCAAACCTCATCACAAACGAACGAATCGTCGCACGCCGTCCTTCTGGCCGCGTCCTCATTGACGTGCAACAGAACGCGCTTGGCCGCCCGCTGGCCGCCGCCTATTCCGTGCGCGCTTTCGCCAAGGCGCCCGTTTCAACGCCAGTTTTGCCGCGAGAGCTGCGAGACAATCTGCGGCCCGAAGCCCTAAATATCAAAACCGTCTTTGACCGCCTTGAAGAGAAAGGTGACCTCTGGGCTGAATTCTGGAACAAGCGCCAGAGAATCGAAACCGCCATTGAACTTCTGAGCAGCCATATCCCCGCCAAACCGAAAAAAGCGCGTTGACGCCAGGACGCCACCTCTGTTTTTCTTAGAGTCCTGTGATTGAATGAGTTGTCGCGGAGATTTCATGCCTCGCTCGGGTCAACTTCGTGTAGGTACTTCCGGCTATTCCTATAAGCAATGGAAGGGCAGTTTCTATCCGGAGAAGTTTCCAGACCGGGAAATGCTCAGCTTCTACGCAAAACAATTCTCCACGGTCGAAATCAATCACAGTTTCTACCGCATGCCTACGGAATCCGTGCTCTTGAATTGGGCGAAAAGCGTTCCGGAAGGTTTTCGCTTCGCTCTCAAGGCCAACCAACAGATCACCCACATTCAGAGACTTCGCAACTGCGAAAGCACCCTCAAACGCTTTCTGGAAGTCGCCAGCGTTCTCAACGATGGCGACCACCTCGGCCCAATCCTCGTTCAACTCCCGCCCACCTTCAAATTCGACCGCCCTTTACTCGAGGATTTTCTCGCTCTTCGCCCGCCAGCTTTCTGTCTCGCCTTCGAAGTGCGTCACCCTTCCTGGTATACCGAGGAAACTTACGCGGTTCTTCGGGAGCACCGGACCGCACTTTGCCTCGCAGAGACCGACAAACAAACACCTCCGGACGTGGTCACTGCCGACTTCACCTATGTGCGTCTGCGCCTCGAAAACTACACTCCGAAGCAACTCACCGCCTGGAGAAAACGTTTTGATGTGTGGTTAAGTCAGGGCGTTCATGTCTACGCTTATTGCAAGCATGAAGATGAAGGCAAGGCGCCAGCCTATGCTCGCCAAATCCTGGGAAGAGACGCCTGAACAGGTTCAAATTGCGCGCGACCGCGCCGGTTACTGGTTCCGTGCATTGATGACTGGAGCGTTCAATTCACGGAAATAAAAAGTGGCAGTTCAGGGACGTGGCGCCATCGGCCCGCGAAGTCCCGGCCCTACTTCCCAGCGCGGCGCCGCCGCGTGCCACACCACATAAAAATCAAACTCCACGCCAATTCCCATTGTTCCACCCAAAGCCTGACGTAGTTCCACCCTCACGACGTGTCCGAGGCATAACCAATGCGCGTCGTCTTTCCCGCACCAATGTTTCCACGAAGCGTTCCATAGAGTTCCCCTTGAGCGCGGTGGAAGGGTTGTCCCACAAAATTGCCCAAATGGATGAACAGATTCCGTTCCTTTCCACAAGTTCCACAGACTCAGTTTCGTACCAATTCCGCCATTTGTTTGTCGTTTGGCAACAACTTCGCTTAGAAGACTCCAACAAAAAGTCCGCAGGCCACGTGTGCCTGCGGACTTTTCATCGCCCAATTCTTCAAAAATGTCTTAGAAGTGGCAGCTTGCCGCTCCCCGCTTCTCTAAATACCGCTGGTGATACTCCTCTGCGCGCCAAAACGGTCCCGCCGCGGCAATTTCGGTCGCAATGGGCTTGTGAAACTTTCCGCTAGCCTCCAAAGCTGCCTTGGACTTCTTCGCCGCAGCTTCTTGCTCTGGCGAATGAAAGAAGATCGCCGTCCGATACTGCTTTCCGAAATCCGGCCCCTGCCGATTCACCTGCGTCGGGTCGTGCATGTGCCAGAACGCTTCCACCAGCGTTTCGTAACTCACCTTCCCCGGATCAAATGTCACCTGTACCACTTCCGCATGCCCCGTCGTATCCGTGCAGACGTCCTTGTACGTCGGATTCTCGGTCTCCCCTCCGCTGTACCCCACAATCGCGTCCTCGACGCCCGGAATCATCCGGAACTTTGCTTCAACTCCCCAAAAGCATCCCGCCCCAAACGTAGCAATTTCACTCATGATCTTCTCCCCTTAACTATTTTATCTATCGTAAGCAAATCCTCATAATTCCGCGCGTCGCAATCGCAGCGCATTTGCGATTACCGAAACCGAACTAAAACTCATCGCCGCGCTCGCAATCATCGGACTCAGCAACAATCCAAAGACCGGATAAAGCACGCCAGCCGCAATCGGAATCCCAATCACGTTATACAAGAACGCAAACAGCAAATTCTGCTTAATATTCCGAATCGTCGCACGGCTCAATTTCCGCGCACGCACAATCCCCAGCAAATCGCCTTTCAACAGTGTAATTCCCGCGCTCTCCATCGCCACGTCCGTCCCCGTCCCCATCGCAATGCCCACATCCGCAGCCGCCAGCGCCGGAGCATCATTCACCCCATCCCCCGCCATCGCCACAACATGACCCTCCTTTCGCAACGACTTGATCACTTCCGCTTTTTGTTGCGGCAGCATTTCACTTCGCACATCGTCAATCTGCAGCGTCTTCGCGATCATGGCAGCCGACTCTTTACGGTCGCCCGTCAGTATGACCGTCTTCAATCCTTCTTTGCGCAACTCCCGCATCGCGGCAGGCGCCGATTCCTTAACAAGATCCGCAAACGCGATCGCCCCCACAACTTCGTTGTTCACGCCAACCAGGACATGTGTCGTGCCGGCAGCTCGTTCCACTCCGAAATCAAGTTGTAGTTTCTGGGCGCTTCCTTCAGCTGCTCCCGCGACTCCTCTCTCGCGTAAAAATCTCTCTGTTCCCACAATCACGCGGTCATTCATCACGCGTCCTTCCACGCCTCCGCCCACCGTGTACCGAAAATCGGCCGCGTCCGCGATCTGCACGCCTTTTTCCTCAGCCGCATTCACGATCGCTCTCGCAAGTGGATGCTCGCTGCCGCGCTCGACGCAGGCCGCAAGCCACAACAAACCATCTTTGGAGGTTCCACTTCCTTCAAACACGGCGACGCCAGCCACTCGCGGCCTGCCTTCCGTCAACGTGCCTGTCTTATCCACCGCCAGTAGATCCGTCTTCGCCAATGCCTCCAGCGCCTCCGCGTCTTTCACCAGCACTCCCGCTCGCGCTCCACGCCCCACAGCCACCATCACGGACATCGGCGTCGCCAGCCCCAATGCGCAAGGACAAGCAATAATCAGCACGGAAATCGCTCCCACCAACGCATACGCAAATCGCGGCTCCGGACCAACCATCGCCCAAACAACAAACGTAATCACCGCCACCGCAACAACCACCGGAACAAAAATTCCCGCCACGTGATCCGCCAACTTCTGCATTGGCGCGCGACTCCGCTGCGCCTCACTCACCAATTTCACAATCTGCGCCAGCATCGTTTCATTTCCAACGCGCCGCGCCTCCATCACAAAACTTCCGCTCGTATTAAGCGTTCCGCCAGTCACTTGATCGCCCGCGGATTTTTCGACCGGCATCGGCTCGCCGGTCAGCATGGACTCATCCGCAGCGCTCGCGCCTTCACGCACAATCCCATCTACAGGCACACGCTCCCCCGGCCGCACGCGCAACAAGTTTCCCGGTTGCACGGCAGCCAAGGGAACGTCCTTCTCTTGGCCGGTATCGGCGATTAGATGCGCAACCTGCGGAGCGAGATGCAACAGCTCCCGGATCGCTCCGGCAGTTTTTTGCCGCGCGCTCAGTTCCATCACTTGCCCCAGCAACACCAGCGTCGTGATCACGGCCGCTGCTTCGAAATAAACCGGCACTGCCCCATTCATTTCCTGAAACGATTTCGGGAACCACTGCGGAAAAATTGTCGCCGCAACACTCTCCAAATAGGCCGCGCCAGTTCCCAATCCAATCAGCGTGAACATGTTCGGACTGCGATTCACTAGCGAAGCCCAAAATCTCTCAAAAAACGGCCATCCTCCCCACAGAACCACCGGCGTCGCGAGCGCAAACTGCACCCATCGCATCGACGCCGCGGAAATTCCAAAACTAAATTTTTCACCGAGCATCCCCAGCACCAAAGCCGGCAAACTCAGCGCCGCGCCGGCCCAAAATCGCAACCGCATCGAAACGTATTCCGCGTCCGGCCCCGCGTCCGCAACAACATCCATTGGCTCCAAAGCCATTCCGCACTTCGGACAATTCCCCGGCCCAATCTGCACCACTTCCGGATGCATCGGACACGTGTACCTTGGTCCCGAACTCCCGGCCGCAGCTGACAGGTTTGTAGTGGCGAAGCTTGCGGCGCCGGTTTCCTTCGTCACTTCGCCGCCTCTCCTGTTGGACAGCTCGCTAGCGCTTCCAATCGAAACGAACCCCCCATCTGACACATGTCTCATCTCATGCACGTGGTCCGTAACATTCGTCTTCAAATACTTTCTCGGCTCCTTTGCAAACTTCTCCGCACACGCCTCCGCACAAAAGAAATACTTCTTCCCCTCAAACTCCGCCGTCGCTGCCGCTCCCTCCAGCGTCACGCTCATCCCGCAAACTGGATCCCGCTCCACAAATTCCTCCAATCGGTTTCTATTCGCCTCTTCGCAGTGCCCTCTGCGTCCTCTGCGTTAGGAAAAACGCATTAACCTGCCACCTCATCGTTGCTGCAGCTCCATCAACCCCAGCAACTCGTCATACATCGCTTCCGTCTCTTCTTTCTTCCCACTCCCAATCGCCATTGCCGCGCAATGATGCAAATGATTCTTCATCAAATTCCGCGCCACGCCCCGCAAAGCCTCCTGCACCGACACAATCTGCACAATCACGTCCGCGCAATAGCGATCCTCTTCCACCATCTTCTGCAAGCCACGAATCTGCCCTTCAATCCGCCGCAATCTCTTTTGATTCGCCTCCTTCAGCCCCGGATCCACGCCCATCGCCTTGTGCCCAGACCCCGTTTCCCGCTTTCGCGCCGCACTGTTTCGCTTTCCATGCACGCTTCGCTTGTTCATCGCCTATACCCTCTACCCCTATATATACCCCTACCCCCTATTATTGTCAAATGTACCTTTCTACCAAGCTCAACCGTTCCTCATCTCATCTCTTCTCCTCTCTCCTTTTCTCCTTTTCTGTTCTTTTCCGCGCTCCTCCGCGCACTTTGCGTCTCTGCGTTATCCTTTTTCCTCCCTTCGCTCCGCCTGCTATAATTCCTCGTATGACACTTCTCGAAGCGACCTTTGAATTGCAATCTCCACTCAGCCACGATCAACTCCGCGCCCTCGGCGAATTCGCAAACACCTACGGCCTCCGCCGCTTTCGCGTGGACGAAGCCAAACGCCTTCTCTCCTTCGAATACGACGCCTCGCGCCTCCGCGAAACCGAAGTCGCCCACGTCCTCCACAAAGCAAGCATCCCCGTAACCCGCCGCGTGAATTAGTTCATGATTTTTGGAATTGTCATTCTGGGGCATCTGAGGATGCTCGAAGAATCTCATATTCTAATCTGGCAACACTTTGAATAAGGGAAGAACCTGGCAGACTACTTCAAAGTAAAAAAATGGGACCCCCGCTTGGGACCGGGAGCCCCGGAAGGCACTTCTCATTTCCGGCGTCGTTTTCACACCGGAGCGTGGGGTCATCCACATCCTAGCTTCCCTCTCAGAGGCAGGTGGGAACAATCCCTGAAAATCGGCAAGCAAGCCCTTCCCTCCTCTCGCTTTGCCTTTTTTCTTGGACTGTCTACTGAGAAGCGCCCACGCCTCCACTAATGTAAGCCCTGCGCCAACTTCAGCTCGTCTTCCCAAATCGCGCATCTGCCTGTAAATAAGCACCTTATCAAATTCCGCCATCAGTGTGCCCACCCCAATCTTGCCCCCGAGTTTCGAATCGGAACTCGCCCATTCTTTATCGGGAATCCCTCGCTTCTCTCGTCTCCTTTCCCTCCTCCTGCTCCGCCTCCGCGCTCCTCTGCGCCCTCGGTGCCTCTGTGTTATCTTTGTTCCTCGCCTTCGTCTCTCAAGTTCTAGAACCTCCGTCCTGAATCTCCCAACGCCACCGCGCCATCGGTTTTTTTCTTCATTCCCAGCACACTTCCCCCATGCACGCGCCCATCCCGCTCCAAACGCTCTTTCGCCGCGCGTTTCTCTGGCTCGCGTTCTTCACCGCCGCCGTTCTTTTCTCGGCTCTCATCCTCCGGGCAGACACCACAGGCCGCACGCGCAGCGTCCCCGCCGGCGGTTGCTACTGCAAGTGCGCTCAATCCAAAACCAAATTAGGTTGTGTGAAAATGTGTGATCTGCCTCGCTACGCCTCGCGCTGGTGGGCCACCACTTGCGCCAAATCCCGCGCCTCATCCCCCGCCGAAAACCCTGGTGCCGGCCCCCGTCTCCCCCACCCCGACCACGCCGAACGCGCCAGCCGATAGTAAAATCAAAGAAACGGAAACCAGTAAGCTAAAGCCCTTTCTAAACGCCCATCGAACCTCGCCACCAACGCACGGGATACGACCAATCGTCTTTTGCCCACGGCGTTTCTGTACGCTCATGCACTTGCGGAAATCCATCAAAAAAGTCGGGCCTCTTCGGATCCCGGAGAATTCCGCAATACCCCAGAATCTCAATTAACTCCCGTCTTTCGGAGGCATTGGAAGGAAGTGTGAGAGCGAGCGCTTTCACTAGGTCCGAAAGTCGCGCATCCGCTAAGGAGCTAGCGAACGCTTGCGGGAGCAGCGGCAATTTCTTTTTCGGTCTGGGCTGACTCGGGTGCAAGCAATCTCTCTAGGATTTCCATAATCTCAAAAATCGCGCGATTGTTTTGCGCCGCCACATTCTTCCTGAATTCCGCCAGCTTCGCCGGCTGTAGCATCTGCCGAACGCCGCTAACTACATCATCAAAACTTTTCAACACCACGCCCACTCGTTTCTCTGTCACCCACTCCGCGTTAAAACGCTCCTGCGGCAATGTCCACGCATTGCACTCCACCAGCACCGGCAATCCCCGCTGCATCGCTTCCGCAATACTTCCCGGCCCCGGTTTCCCAATCAAAAAATCCGCAGCGCGCATCAACTTATGAACTTCCTTCGTAAATCCAATCACGCTCGTTCCGACATTCCACTTCTTCGCCTTCAACCGCGCCGCCAATTTCTCATTCTTCCCGCATATCAAAATCAATTGCACCGGCAAACGCGCCGCGTCCAGCTTCTCCACAATCTCGTACATCACCTTCGACCCAAATCCCCCAAACAAAACCATTGCCGTAGGCAAATCCTCGCGCAACCCCAATTCTTTTTTCACCGCCGCGGCATCCACGCTGCTCTCTTGATAAAACTCCGGCCGCAGCACCATTCCCGAAACTCCAAACACATGCGCGTCGTCTTTTCCCATCGCCCGCGCTTGCTCCACAGCTCTTTCCGTCCCTGCAATCACAAACTGTTCCTTCACAGGCTCAATCCAGAATCGCGGCGGAAAATCCGCCAAATCCGTAATCACCGTCACAAACGGCCGCCCTGGATATACCCGCTCCCAACTCTCCGCAATCTCCCGGTTGAAATGAGGAATCACGGAAATCAGCATGTCCGCCGGATGAGTGCGCCAAAAACTCTTTAGCAGCTTCACCAAAGGCCCATGAAAAATACGGATCGTCCACTGCAGCACCCGCAGCAAATACTCGCTACCCAGAGTCCACCCATTCCGAAGCAACGTGTTGTACTGTTCCTGAATCCGTATCCCCGTAACCTTTCGTAACACGTCCAGCCGATCAGTCAGCTCCTGAAACTGGATCAGCTCTACTTCCCAGTCCCGGTTTTGTGCCTTCGCCATGGCCTGCAAGGCCACCGCTGCGTTCCGATGCCCCCCACCCGCGTCATGAAAGATGATCTGTATTTTCTTCATATTGCGATTCTGTCACGAGTTTGTAATCAATTTCGCCTTGCACACTACATGCCATGTGGAAAACTCAGCAAGTCCCTTGTGCTCAATAAGTTCCATGGGCACATTTACCCACATTTCGCAACCTCTTCATAGACTGTTCATATCCTTCCGCCATAATTTCAGTATGCGATGCGACCTTCACGTCCATACGAAAGCTTCGGGGATGATGAATACGCCCTTCATCCGCCACTTCTGCCATGAGTCTTACAACGACGCCGAAGCCGTCTATGCCCGCTGCAAGCGCCTCGGCATGTCCATAGTCACCGTAACCGACCATGACTCCATTGACGCCGCCGAAATCCTGCGCCGCAACCCCGACTTCTTCCTGAGCGAGGAAGTCACCTGTACCATGCCCAGCGGCACCGAACTCCACCTCGGAGTTTATGGCATCAGCGAGCGTGACCACATCGAAATTCAAAAGCGTCGTAGCGATTTTATAGCGCTTCTGATGTACCTCACCGAACGTAAAATATTCTTCAGCGTGAATCACGTGTTCTCCGGACTTACAGGCCACCGCGAACCTGAAGATTTTGAATGGTTTGCCTCCTACGCGCCCGCCCTCGAAACCCGCAACGGGCAAATGTGGTCTCGCGCCAATCACGAAGCCGAGCGCCTCGCCGTTAACTACGGAAAAATCGGCATCGCCGGCAGCGATTCGCACACCCTCGCCGGCGTCGGCCTAACCTACACCGAAGTTCTCGGCGCGCGCACCATCGAAGAGTTCTTCTCCGGCCTGCGCGCCCATCGCGGACGCATCCGCGGCGATCACGGCAGTTTCGCCAAAATCATGGCGGACGTGTTTCGCGTCACCGGCGCCATGCTCTGCGAAAAGCCATGGGCCATCTCGTTGCTCCCGCTAGCCATACTATTACCAGGGATCGTTGGCGGTCACTGGATGAACGAAATCCGCTTCTGCGAAAAATGGGCGAAGCAGATCAACGCTGGTGATTCCGCCCCACGCCTCCTTTGGGATTTGGACAGGAAATGGCGCGAAGCCTGATTTTTTGTAGATGGCCGGTTTTTCTTCACGGCCAGATTTTAACGGCGAGGTAGAGAAATGGCCGTTGCCCGCGATGTCTGGGGTTTCATAGAGCGACGCGATCATCGCGTGATGCGCCGCCTGAACCGCTGGCGCGCGCCGCGTTGGATTCGCTATTGGATGCTTGCCGCCACTCGCCTAGGCGACGGCTGGATCTGGTACTCCGCCGCTATCCTTCTTCTCATCTTCGGCGGCCCGCAGCGTTTCGCTGCAGTCAGTTCCGCCGCGCTCGCCGCTGTCATCGGCGTCTTTGTCTTCAAGGCGTTAAAGCGCCTGAGCCAGCGCCCGCGTCCTTGCCAGCTCGAACCCCACTGCTGGTCCAAAGTTCTTCCACCCGACAAATTTTCGTTTCCCTCCGGCCACACGATGACAGCCTCTTCCATCGCGCTGGTGCTCACCTATTTCTATCCGGGCCTCGAATTTCCGCTCCTCTTCCTCGCGCTCAGCATCGCACTCTCCCGCATCGTCCTCGGCATGCACTTCCTCAGCGATGTTCTCGCAGGAATCATCCTCGGCGTCGCGCTAGGCTGCTGCGCACTCACCACGTACGCCTCTCTCGGCCTCTTGTAATTTTTTTCGACTTTTCTCTTCCTCCATTCCTTTCAAAAATTCAGAACAACTTTGTCGCGCCCAACACTGAGGTGATACATTCTCCTTAACTCCCTCGATGAGCGTTATCGCGCAAGCAACTCCACAACCCATCGCCAAACGCAGTTTTCTTTCCACGGCACTTTTTCTCATTCAAGTTTCGCGCCCCGGTCTCTGGACCACCACCACGCTCTTCTACCTGATGCCTCTGGGCAAATCCTTCGATTTTCACAAAGGCTATTTTTGGCTCGGTCTTTTCTATATCGTCTTCCCGCTTGGCCTGCTTCTCTACGGCGTCAACGACATCGTGGATGCCGAAGGCGACCGCTACAATCCACGAAAAGGCACCTATCTCTTCGGCTCGCGCGGCGCCGATCAGCAGCTCCTAGCCCTCCGCTGGCAGATCGCCGCAGCGCAAATGCCCTTCCTCTATCTTTTTTTAATGTCGTGCGGTCTGCGCATTCTTCTCTGGTTCGCCGCGCTTCTCTTCGCCGTTTACCTTTACAATGCGCGTCCCTTCGCTCTCAAAGGCCGTCCTCCGTTCGACGTCCTCATCCAAGCCAGCTATTTGCTCGTCTTTGTCCTCAGCAGTTGGCTTAATCGAGTCCCGCAACTTCCCTGGCAAACATTTTTATTCGGCACGCTTTTCGCCATGCACTCGCACGTCTTCGGCGAAGTCATGGACATCGAGCCCGACCAAAAATCCGGACGCCGCACGCTCGCCACGCAAATCGGCCGAGTCCCCGCGAAATTATTTATCGCCTCGCTGCTCATCATCGAGTGCATCCTCGTCTCAAAATATTTCAACGATCGCGCCATCATAATTTTTCTCGGTGCCGGTGCATTGTTTTTTCTTCTCGACGCCGCGCTCCTCTGGAAAAACCGCGCCTACTCAACGCCGCAAATGCGTCTCTTCCTCTGGGGCTGGAACGCCGCCGCCATTCTCGGCATCGTTTGGAACGCGCTGCATGGTTCGCTTCTCATCGAGCGTCAAGGCGCCTGGCACTTGTGATTCCGCGCTCTATTGCTTGCAAACCTTTCATGAAAACGATATAAACTTTCTGCTCTATAGCACAACCGAGAGAGGACCATGCCCCTCACCGCAAC
The DNA here is from genome assembly GCA_035567915.1 of Candidatus Sulfotelmatobacter sp. Classification (GTDB taxonomy): domain Bacteria; phylum Acidobacteriota; class Terriglobia; order Acidiferrales; family UBA7541; genus Acidiferrum. The sequence goes on from DATMPA010000010.1 coordinate 38,284, forward strand.
CGATTGGGCCGTAATCGTCGGTTATCTCCTCATCAATCTTTTGATCGGCATTTATTACCGCCGCCGCGCCAGCGGCAACACAGCCGAATTTTTCATTTCAGGACGTGACGTCTCCTGGTGGCTCGCCGGCACTTCCATGGTCGCCACCACGTTCGCCGCGGACACGCCTCTTCTCGTGACCGGGCTCGTCGCCACGCAAGGCATCGCCGGCAACTGGCTCTGGTGGAATCAATGCCTCACCGGCATGCTCACCGTTTTTTTCTTCGCGCGTTACTGGCGCCGCGCGGAAATCATGACCGACGTCGAACTCACCGAGCTGCGCTACTCTGGCAAGCCCGCCGCGTTTCTCCGCGGCCTAAAAGCCATCTACCTCGGCCTGCTGATGAACTGCCTCATCCTCGGTTGGGTCACGCGCGCCATGGTGGATATCATCGCCGTCCTCCTCGGCCCCGCTATTGCCCAGGGAAAAGTTTGGGAGCTCGCCCTCGGCAATCACGTGCTGTTTCACTACACTCTCGGCGAACCGCACCGCACCGCGCTGCTCATTTGCATCTTCGTCCTAATTCCGTTCACCGGAATTTACACATTCATCGGCGGCCTCTGGGGCGTACTAGTCACGGATCTTTTCCAGTTCATTTTGAAAATGGGAATGGTCATCGTGCTCGCGTGGATTGCGGTCTCCAAAATCGGCGGCATCGGCGCCCTCACGTTGCGGCTCAGCATCGTCAGCGCTGAAACTGCAAAGGCTGGCGGCACCATCGCCAATCCTCTTTCCTTCCTTCCAGACTTTTCGCACGGTTTCACAAGCGAAGCTCTCTGGACCATTCCTCTCATCTCCTTCGTCCTCTTTCTGGGCGTCCAATGGTGGAGCAGTTGGTATCCGGGCGCGGAACCCGGCGGCGGTGGTTACGTCGCGCAAAGAATTTTCAGCGCGAAGGACGAAAAAAATTCTCTTGGCGCAACTCTCTGGTTCAACATCGCGCATTACGCCCTCCGCCCCTGGCCCTGGATCGTCACCGCACTCGTGGCCCTCGCGCTCTATTCTCCGCACGGGGGGCTAACTCCCAGCGCGGCCTTTGAAGCGAATCATGAGCAGGGCTACGTTATGGTTCTGCGTGATTTTCTTCCGCCCGCCTTGCGCGGCCTCATGGTCGCCGCATTTCTCGCTGCGTTCATGTCCACCATCGGCACGCAACTCAATTGGGGCACATCGTATCTCGTCAACGATTTCTACCGCCGCTTCCTTGTCAAAAACTCGACCGAACATCACTACGTCAACATCAGCAAACTTTTCACCGTCGTCCTGGTCCTCGCCAGCGGCTGGGTCTCCAGCCAGCTCGTTTCCATCTCCACGGGATGGACCATCGTGCTCGGTATCGGTGCAGGCACAGGCGCAGTGCTCATCCTTCGATGGTATTGGTGGCGCATTAACGCGTGGAGCGAAATTGTCGCCACCATCGGCGCCGCGGTCCTTACATTCGTCCTCGCCAACATGAAGTTCAGCGGCAACAGCGCCGTCGTGACTGCAAAAACCACGCTCATTACCGCGGGCGTCACCACAATTCTCTGGCTCGCTGGAACTTTCCTCACAAAACCGGAGCCCCAGGAAAAACTCATCTCTTTCTACCGCCGCGTTCACCCCAGCGTTTACGGTTGGCAGCCGATTGCAAGACTTTGCCCCGAGCTTCCCCAAGTTCGCGACTTCGCCACGAATTTCGCTAACTGGGCCGCCGGCGTCACCATGGTCTATTGCGCGCTCTTCAGCATCGGCCACATGGTCTTTCACCGTTTCGGTCTTGGACTTCTTCTCGCCGTCATCAGTGCCGCCGCCGCTTTCTTCATCTTCAAAAATCTCGCTCGTCATGGCTGGGGCACTCTCTCCGGCGCGGAATGATCCCACTTCTCCTAGAAATCTCCGTCGAATCCCTCGCTGCTGCGGCAGCCGCCGAACGCGGCGGCGCAAACCGCATCGAACTCTGCGAATACTTGGCCGTCGGCGGCGTCACACCCAACGACCAGCTAATGCGCCAGACGCGCAAGGCCGTTCGCATCCCCATTTTTTCCATGATTCGCCCCCGCGATGAGAATTTTGAATATTCCCTCTCTGAACTCGCGCAAATGCGGCGCGAAATCGAAACCGCCAAAGATTGCGGCATGAATGGAGTCGTCCTGGGAATCTTGAAACCGGATCGCACCGTGGATGTAGACCGAACGCGCGAACTCATCGAGTGTGCGAAACCCCTGCCCGTAACTTTTCACCGCGCCTTTGACGAAACTCCCGACCTGCACGCGGCACTCGAAGACGTCATCTCCACCGGCGCAACGCGCATCCTCACCTCCGGCGGAAAACCCAATGCAGCGCAAGGCGCCCAAGTCCTCGCCGACCTCGTTACCGCCGCAGGTAGCCGCATAACGATTCTCCCCGGCGGCGGAATCAACGCCTCCAACCTCGCCGAAGTCGCGCGCACCACCCAGGTCCGCGAATTTCACTCCGGCCTCGGCACCACTTTGCCCTACGGTCAATCCTCCCCTGCCGACTTTGAGTCCGCCGTGCGTCAACTGCGCAAGATTATCGATAAAACGAGCTCGGAGCCCGGCGTAGCTCGTAGTTAGCAATAATCCACGCCCCCCACCCCCTGTTTCTTGTAAGTTGAAAATAAAGGGACTTTAAGGTGTAAGGAAGGAAACTACCGGCGATCACGCTCGATCTCTAAACGTATGTTACCTAGATCAAGCGATCACTTTTGAATTACCGAGGGAGTGGTGATACACGAATGGGCTAGTACTTGAGTGTGTGAACTGTGTATTGGCTCCGCTCACTTCCTGACCTGATCGTTGGCCTTGTGTCTCCTCGGAATCATCGTCGTCAGCCTTCTGGCGTTCCTGGCATAGGTGGCGCAGGCCCCCACGGCTGCCCCCAAGCGCGTTAACGCTATACCGCTCCGGCCACCCAGCGAAGGAGCGGCCAGCAGGATACCAGCAGATGAACCGGGCAGAATGAAGACCAATGCAGACTTAGGACATAGCCCTGAAGGTCCGGCCAGACTGCCGGGACGAAGGTGGGCAAGAATCCCGCGGCGAGCCTCGCGGCAGTGCCAACCAGGAGGGTGACCGGGCTTATAGGTTCGTTCTGCTGCCCAAAGAGCATGGCAAGCCGGGCGCAGACCAGGACTGCCACTGCGCCGAATTTGACCTGCCAAGAGTATGTGTGCCGACTTGCCATGACCGCCTCCTGAAGAGCATTTCGCTGCTCTATCCATATGTCGAACGAGAGGCGGGAAAAACGACATCCCGGAGCATTGTTTTGAGGAGGTAGAGGTAAAACGGGCCCGTCGGGGGTGCCCATACGGAAAGAATCAAAGATGGCGACGAAACCCTTGGCGGGGCTTGGGACAAAAAACTGCCACTAAACGGGCCGCGCTAAAGCACGGCCTCTACGTGGGTTCGCCGCCACACGGGCTTATGCCTTGGAGGCTTGGCGGCGGAGGAACGTTGGCACGTCGAGATCGTCGCTGGGAACTTCGCGAGCGACATCGCGGACGTTCTGTTGGACTTGCTGAACGACGTCGCGATGGAAGGCGGAGCCGGCGGTCCCGGCTGCGGCGGCCATGGATGCAGGCGTTTGTTCTTCCCGTCCTGCTTTCCAGGTTCTCGGCATGAATTGCGGACGCTGCGTGGTGTTCTTTTTGTTAGCTTCCTTGAAGCCCGCGGCGATGACGGTGATTTTCACGGCGTCCTTCATCGTTTCGTCCTGCACAGCGCCGAAAATAATGTTGGCGTTTTCCGCGGCGGCTTTCTGAATGATGGAAGACGCTTCGTGAACTTCATGCAGCGAAAGGCTGGGGCTGCCGCAAATGTTGATGAGAATTCCCTGCGCGCCCTGAATGGAATTGTCTTCGAGCAGCGGGCTGGCGATCGCGCGATTGGCGGCGTCCACGGCGCGATTCGAGCCGGTGGCGACGGCGGTGCCCATGACGGCGTAACCCTGGCCGCTCATAATGGCTTTTACGTCGGCGAAGTCACGATTGATGATGCCGGGGACTGTGATGATGTCCGAAATGCCCTGCACGGCCTGGCGCAAGATGTCGTCGGCGATGCGGAACGCGTCAAAAAAACTGGTGCCGCGCTCGACGGTTTCCATCAAGCGCTCGTTCGGAATCACGATGACGGTGTCCACCGCGCCGATGAGATCCTGCAGCGCCTGCTCCGCCTGCAGCATGCGGCGCTTGCCTTCAAAGGCAAACGGCTTCGTGACGACGGCGACAGTAAGCGCACCGAGTTCACTTGCGAGCGAAGCTACCACGGGCGCCGCGCCGGAGCCGGTGCCTCCTCCAAGGCCGGACGTGATGAAAATCATGTCCGAGCCTTCGAGCGCTTCGATAATTTTGTCCGTATCCTCGAGCGCGGCTTTGCGGCCGACCTCGGGATTTGCGCCTGCGCCGAGTCCTTTCGTGAGCTTCGCGCCGAGCTGGAGCTTCACCGGCGCTTGCGAAAGTTTGAGCGCTTGCAAATCGGTGTTCGCGGTGATGAATTCCACGCCTTCGACTTTGGCGCGGATCATGCGGTTGACGGCGTTGCAGCCGCCTCCGCCAACGCCGATCACTTTGATCTTCGCAGGAGACAGCTCCTCGCTGAAGCTCATGCGGATTCCTGTATCTTTTGCCGTCATTCGTTGCCCCCATTTCCGGCTGGTAAGACCGTATGCGAAGTTTTCTTCGCGAAAAGTCTCTGCACAGACCGCGCTAAAGCACGGCCTCTACACAACTCACGGCGGCTCGCGCGAAACATTTCGCCAAGACGCTATGGTTGAGATCCTTCAGGCATCTTCGTGGATGCCCCGAGGATGACAACCAAGAGAATTACGCGCCGGCGAACATCGACTTCAGTTTCGAGACGATGCCGCCGGAGCGCGCCTGCGCGTTGCGCCGCGCTTTTGCTCCGTACAAAACCAAACCAATTGCCGTGGCGTATTCCGGCTGCGTGACTTGCTCCGGCAAATCGAAAATTCCTTTTGGCTCCGCGATGCGCACGGGCATGTGAAAGAGTTGCTCCATCATTTCGTCGAGGCCGTTCAAGCGCGCGCCGCCGCCCGCGAAAATGAAGCCCGCGGGAATTTGCTTGAGCACACCGGCGCGCTGCAAATCGTCGCGGATGAGCGCGAGAAATTCCTGCGCGCGCGGTTCGATGATTTCCGTGAGCATGCGCGCGAAAATCGCGCGCGGCGGACGATCGCCGACGCTGGCAATTTCGATAGAGGCGTCATTGTGCAAGAAAGCGGCCGCTGCGCAACCATAGTGGCGCTTGATGCGCTCAGCTTCTGGAATCGGCGTGCGCAGGCCAACGGCGAGATCGTTTGTGAAATGATCGCCGCCGATGGCGACTGCACTCGTGTGGCGGATGACCCCACCGCCGTAAACGATAATTTCCGTGGTGCCGCCGCCGATATCGAGCAGGCAGCAACCGAGATCGCGTTCATCCTGCGTGAGGCAGGCTTCAGCGGAAGCAAGCGGTTCGAGAACGGTGTCGCTGATCAGAATTCCCGCGCGATTCGCTGCAGTGACGAGATTTTGCGTTGCGATGGTGGACGAGGTGACGAGTTGCACATTCACTTCGAGATGCTGGCCGACCATGCCGATGGCGTCGCGAATGCCGTCGTGGCCGTCCACGATAAATTCGTGCGGAAGAACGTGCAGAACTTCGCGGTCTTCGGGAAGAGAGACGTTTCGCGCAGCATCCACGGCACGTTTTACGTCATCGCGTTCGATGTCACGCGGGCGATTGCCGACAGTGATGCCACCGCGGCTGTTCACGCTGCGAACGTGTCCGCCGGCAACGCCGATAAGCGCGGATTCGACGGGAACCCCAGAAACGGATTCCGCTTCTTCGACGGCACGGCGAATCGAGCTGACCGTGGAATCAAGATTGACGATGAGGCCTTTGCGCAAACCTTTCGATTCCGCGGCGCCGAGCGCGAGAAATTTCACCTGCTCTTCGTTGATTTCCGCCATGAGCGCACACGTTTTCGTGCTGCCGATGTCCAGCGCTACGATGTATTTGTCCTTCTTCGACAAGCCGCCGCTCCCTGAAAAAAAATCTACCTCGATTTCGCCTGCATGCGCTCACCACAACCGGACGAATCCGGATTGAGCACAACCTGGCGCGTAAACTGCAAATCCACGGAATGCACGCAGCCGGCATTCGCCTGCCACTGCGCGAAATTTTCAACCAGCATGCGATATTTGGAGACGAAGTCACCCCCGCCGAATTTAATGTTCACGGCTTGCGTGGCGCTGACGCCGGGAATTCCGGCCATCACGATGCGGACATTTTTCGGATTGGAAAGATCCACTTCGCTGAGCAAATCCGATGAGCCAGCGTGGACGACGTCCAGTGCGCGGATAAGCTCCTGATAGGTTTGCATGCGGCGCTCGCGCTCATCGCGCGGAAGCGAATCAGAAACGCCGGAGATAATCGGGAAACGCATATCCTGGTCGGCGCGACGATCGAGGATGACGCCGTGCGCATCAATGAGCGAGATTTCGCCACCGTTGCGGACGAACGCGATGGGAATACGTTCAGTAACTTCCACGCGCAGACGATTCGGCAAAATGCGTTGTACGCTGGCGGATTCGACCCAGCCGATTTGCTCAATCTGGCTTCGGCGTTTATTGAGCGGAATAGTCAGAACGCTGTGCTCACGATCCGGATAGAAAACATTGACGACCGCGTCACGCGCCACTGTGTGATTTCCCAGCAATTCGATTTGGTCCGTTTTCTTGAGGAGCACTTGCTGCGAATGGAGCGCGAAGTCGGCGGCAAAAAAGCAAACAACGGCAACAGCGGCGGCGGTCAAGACCCAGAGTGAAAAGCGCCGGTAGAGCGACCAATTTTTTGCGCCAAATTTTTTGCGGCGAATCTCGACCGGTTTTTGGCGGCGCAAATAGCGCGGCTCGTCGTCTGTGACAAGCTCCGGCCGATAGGTTTCCGAGTCGGCAGTGGCGTTGCGCGGGAGTGCTTTTACGCGTTCCACACGACCACCTCGTTTTCGAGTTTGATGCCGTACGCTTTTTCAACGCGGTCGCGCACGTCCGCAATTAGGGAAAGCATGTCCTTTGCGCTGGCTTTACCTGCGTTGACGAAAAAATTCGCGTGGCGGTCGCTGACGCGCGCGTCGCCGACGCCGAAGCCCTTAAGGCCGAGTTCATCAATCATGCGGCCCGCGGATGCACCTGGAGGGTTCTTAAAGATGCAGCCAGCGCTCTTTTGGCCGAGCGGCTGACTAGCGCGGCGCTTTTCGTTGCAGATACGAATTCCTTGAATAATTTCTTGATACGACTTGGAGGGTAGTTCCAGGGTCACTGCGAGCATCATATCATCAGGCGCAAAAGATGTGTGACGGTATTCAAAGGAAATTTGATCCCCTTTAAGGATTTCTATTTTGCGGGCGGCGACCCGGTAGAGCTTCACTTCGCGGACGTAGCTGCCGATTTGCATACCGTAGGCGCCGGCGTTCATGCGAAGCGCGCCGCCGACCGTGCCGGGAACCCCGATGAGACCCTCCATACCGCCGAGGTCGTGCTTGGCGCAGTAAGTGACCATGCGGCCGAGGTCGGCTGCGGCATCCACGTGGGCAAAATTTCCGTCGAGGACGATGTCGGGCTCGGGTCGTGCGAGCTGCAGAACGATCCAGGGGAGTTCACCGTCGCCGACAAGCAGGTTTGAGCCGCCGCCGAGAAATTTGTGCGGGACGTTGTGGTCATCGAGTAGCTGGAGGAGCCCCGGAATTGATTCGTGGTTGCGGATGAGGAAGAGGTCCGTGGTACCGCCAATGCCGAGCGAAGTGTGTTCGGACAAAGGGAGACCGGGCCGGTGCTCGACGCCGAGCTCCGCGACGGCCGAGAGAAGTTTTGAGTCCTCAAGACGCATGGTGCGTTGGATGCTCCGTTCCGAGTAAGACCATTAATTCACTGCTTGCGCGGCTGACGTTTCCGGCGCCTATGGTCAGGATGGCGTCTCCGGCGCGAGCGCTTTTCAGCAGAAATTCGATTCCGTCCTGCATGGTGCGGAAATAGTGGACGTTTTTGTGGCCGGCCTCGCGAATGGCGGAGGCGAGAGCCTCGCTAGTGATGCCGGGAATGGGACTTTCGCTGGCGGCGTAAATATCGGTGAGCACGAGGATGTCGGCTTGATTGAAGGCGCGGCAGAAATCGTCCCAGAGGTGCTGCGTGCGCGTGTAGCGATGCGGCTGAAAGAGCACGAGCAGGCGATTGAACTTGCAGCCGCGCGCGGCTTCGAGGGTTGCGCGGATTTCGGCGGGGTGATGGCCGTAATCGTCAATGACGGTGACGTCGGCGACAACACCTTTAATGTCGAAGCGGCGGCCGACCCCGGTGAATTTGGCTAGGCCTTCGCGGATTAGATCGGATGGGACATTGAGATAGAGCGCGACTGCGGCGGCGGCGGCCGCATTGCGGACATTGTGAATGCCGGGAGGATGAATCAGATTGAACATACCGAGGTCTTCGCCTTTGTAAGTGAGGCGAAATACGCTGCCGAGGCCTTCCATGCTGACATCGCTGATGACGAGATCGGCTTGCGTGGAAGTGCCATACGTAATGATGGGGCGCTTGACGCTGGGGATGATGGCCTGAACGTTTGGCTCATCGAGGCAGAGGATGGCAGCTCCATAAAACGGGACGCGATTTACGAATTCGACGAAGACAGACTGAATTTCTTCGAGCGAGCTGTACTGGTCGAGGTGTTCGCGATCGATGGTGGTGACGACAGCGACGACCGGCGCGTAATAGAGGAAGCTGCGGTCGCTCTCATCGGCTTCGACGACAAAGTATTCGCCTTTGCCCAAACGCGCGGTAGTTCCGGCTTGGTTTAGTTTTCCACCGACTACGAAAGTTGGGTCGAGATGCGCAGCGGTGAGGACGGAAGCGACCATCGAAGTGGTCGTGGTTTTACCGTGCGCGCCGGCGACAGCGATGCCATATTTGAGACGCATCAGCTCAGCGAGCATTTCGGCACGGGGGATTACGGGAATTTTTCTCTTGTGTGCTTCGACGACTTCGGGATTTTCGCTCTTGATCGCGGAAGAGATGACGACGACGTGCGCACCTTCGACGTTCGAAGCTTTGTGGCCTTCGAAGATTGTGGCGCCGAGATCTTGCAAGCGTTCCGTCGTCGTGGATGGCTTGGTGTCCGAACCCGAGACGGAGTAGCCGAGGGTGAGCAACACTTCGGCGATGCCGCTCATGCCGATGCCGCCGATCCCGACGAGATGAATACGCTGAAAATTCCTGAAAGTGACCATCATTCTGCCCGTCCTGTTGTGTGGACACCGGCGGCCTGTTCAATCAGGCTGACGATGTCGCTCGCGGCGTTGGGTTTTCCTAAGCTGCGCGCGTTTCTGGAGAGTTGTTCGAGCTCCCGGGGCTGGTCGAGGAGAGTGAAGGTTTCGGTTGCGAGGCGTTCGGCAGTCAGCTCAGACTCTACGATCAACCGCGCTGCTTGCGCTTTAACCATTTCCTGCGCATTGCGAAGCTGGTGGCTGTCCGTCGCATGCCCGAAGGGGATGAAGATGGCGGCGCGTCCGGAGGCGGCGATTTCCGCCGCAGTGATGGCTCCTGCCCGGCAGACGATAAGATCAGCCCAGGCAAAGCGTTCCGCCATATTCGAAAGAAAAGGAACGACTTCCGCAGATGCGAATTCGCGTCGCGCGTACGCGGTGCGCACCGCATTATAGTCGCGTTCCCCGGTCTGGTGTACGACGCTCAATTCGGATTTTCGCGCGGCAAGACGGTCCATGGCGTCTACTACCGTGCGATTGATGGGCAGAGCGCCCTGGCTGCCGCCGGTGATCAGAATGCGAAACGGCTTTTCCGGTTTGCGAGGCGCAATTGAGAAAAATTCGGCGCGAACAGGATTGCCGGTGAGGACGGCTTTCTTGCCGAATTTTTCCGCAGTGATGGGATAACCGGTGGCGATACGGCGTGACATACGCGCGAGAACTTTGTTGGTGAATCCCGGTTCGGCGTTTGGTTCGAAGATGACGTTGGGGATGCCGCGCAGCCACGTGGCAAGAAGCATGGGGCCTGCTGCATAACCGCCGACGCCGAATGCGGCAACCGGCTTGTGCTTGCGGACGATGCTGAATGCGTCCGCCATGCCGGGAAAGAGCGTGGCAAAATTTTTCACGAGTGTGACGCCGCCCTTGCCTTTGAGTCCGGCTGCGCGCAGAGTTTCGAGCGGCAGCCCGGCTTGGGGCACAAGCTTCATTTCAATTCCGCGTTGCGTTCCTACCAGCACGACTTCCCTTTCACTTCCGCGCGAAAGCCATTCGCGGGCGATGGCGATTGCCGGAAAAACGTGGCCGCCTGTGCCGCCGCCTGCGATTAGCAATTTCACAATGCGCGCCGCCTCTTCCTACTGACGCTGCATGCATCGCCACTACAAAGAACATGCCGCGTCTGGCTAAGCGCTTTCACGTTTATTCCGATTCCGCTTGCTGCGAAATATTCAGGAGCACGCCGGTGGCCAGAAGCATCGCGAGCAAACTTGAGCCGCCGTAGCTAACAAACGGCAGCGGAATCCCTTTGGTCGGGACCATGCCGAGCACGACGGCGAAATTTATCAGAGCCTGACAGAGGACCATTGCCGTGATGCCGAGGGCGAGAAGGCGGCCAAAACTATCCGGGGCGGAAAACGCGGCGCGCAGGCCTCGCCAGCCATACACGGCGAAAAGCGCTATGACGATGATTGCGCCAATGAAGCCGAGCTCTTCGCAGATGACGGCATAGATAAAATCGGTGTGCGCTTCCGGAAGATAAAAAAGCTTTTGTTTGCTTTCCATCAGGCCGACGCCGGTGAATCCGCCGGAGCCGACTGCGATGAGGGATTGGATGAGCTGAAAACCTGCGCCTTGCGGATCGGAGTCCGGATGAATGAACGCCCACAGCCGCGCCTGGCGGTAGGAAGCGCTCATGATAAGCAGGAAAAGCGCGGGGATTGCGGCAGCTGCGCCCGCGGCGAGCCATTTCCAAGAAAGGCCCGCGACGAAAAGAATTGCCGTTGCGATGAGAACGATGTCCACAGACGTTCCGAGATCCGGCTGCATGAGAATCAAGCCGATGCAAACAAAGATTGGACCAATTGCCGGCAGAATATTTTGAAGAAAATCTTCCTTGGAAAATTCGAGCCGCGCAGTGCTTTTGCGTTTCAGGTCAAGAAACCATGCGAGGTACAAAATTACGGCGAGCTTTGCGATTTCTGAAGGCTGAATACCAACGGGGCCGAAGCGAATCCAGCGATGCGTGGCGTGAGACTTATCGAGAAAAAATGCGCCGACCAGCATTAGCACGACTAAACAGAGCGCGCTGTATACGACGATTGGCTCGCGCAGCTTTCGGTAGTCCATGCGCATGAGCGCGAACATCCCGGCAATGCCGAGAACCAGCCAGACTGCCTGACGAAGCAGGAAGTAATAGGAGTGACCGTAATCGTGCTCGGCGGTGACAGCGGAGGCGCTGAAAATCATCACGGCGCCGAGGAGGCAGAGGCCCAGCGTCACTCCAAACAGCCAACGGTCGCTTTCTGTGCGTCTCGGCACTGCGTCACCTCTTTCCCGTGGCCGAGTGAACCGTGTGATTTTCGAGCGCGCGAACGAGCTGTTTGAACACGCGGCCGCGATGTTCGTAATTTTCAAATTGGTCGAAGCTGGCGCACGCGGGCGCTAGCAGAACGATGTCACCGGGTTGCGCCGTGCGCGAAGCGATTTCGACGGCGCGTTCGATAGTTCCGGCGCGTTCGATGGCGACGCTGCCCTGGATTTGTTTTTCGATTTTGTCCGCGGCGGCGCCGATGAGGAGCGCGAGAATTGCTTTTTCGCGCAGCGGCGTTTGCAGAACTGTGTAATCGCTGCCTTTGTCCTTGCCGCCGAGAATAATCAGGATGCGGCCGGGAAATGCATCCAGAGCTTTAAGGGTGGCGTCCACATTGGTGGCTTTCGAATCGTTGTAATAGTGGACGCCGTTGTGTTCGGCGACAAATTCCAGGCGATGCTCGACCCCGGCGAAGGAACGGACGGCGTTTGCAATTTCGTTCGGGCGCGCTCCCGCAAGGCGCGTGGCAACGACGGCGGCGAGAACATTTTCGAGATTGTGTGCGCCGGGGAGCGGAATTTCGGATCGTCTGAGGATGAATTCTTCCTCGCCGTGATGGCGGAAGACGATTTGTTCGCTGTCGCGGAGAAAAGCCCCTTGCGCGACACGCTGTTTGCGGCTGAACCAAAAAACTTTTGGCTTTGTGGGCGCGTATGGAGTGCTGGCGGAATCGTCCGCATTCAAAATCGCGAAATCCGCACTCGTTTGTTTATCGAAGATGCGTGCTTTGGCAGCGCCGTAGGCTTCCATCGAGCCATGACGGTCAAGATGGTCCGGCGTGAGATTCAGGAAAACGCTGATGTTTGGGCGAAAAGTTTCGATCCATTCAAGTTGGAAGCTGCTCAGCTCGGCGACAGTGACGGTTTGATCCGTGGTTTGTTCGACGACACCAATCAACGGCGTGCCAATATTTCCGGCGAGGAGAGTGGAGTAGCCAGAATTTTTTAGAATGTGTTCGACGAGCGAAGTTGTGGTGGTTTTTCCGTTGGAACCGGTGATACCGATGAGGCGACCGTTGAGAAAACGATCAGCGAGTTCGATTTCGCTCCAGATAGGGATTTTCTGGGTACGGGCTTCTTTCAGAATTTCGGAATCGGCGGGAACTCCAGGACTGGGGATGACTAACTCCTGGCTCGAGAGAATTTTTTCTGTATAGCCACCCAACTCCAGCGAAACTCTTGCCGCGCGGAGTTTGGAAGCGGCGTCGGCCAGTTCCGATTCGGCGCGTGTGTCAACCCCAGTGACGATTGCGCCGTGGCCGGCGCAAAAGAGCGACGTCGCGACGCCAGTGCGGGCGAGGCCGATGACCAAGATTCTTTTTTCGTTCAGGTCGAACATATTTCCAACTCTTGCTGCTTCTGGCGCTGCAAGCATCGCCACTACAAAAAGCGCCCTAGCGCAACTTCAGCGTCGTCAGTGCGAAGAGCGCGAAGACGAGCGCGGCGATCCAAAAACGGACGATGACTTTGGATTCGCTCCAGCCGAGCAATTCGAAATGGTGATGAATCGGCGCCATGCGGAAAATTCTTTTTCCGCGCAACTTGAACGAGCCGACTTGCAGGATCACGCTGAGCGCTTCAATTACAAAAACGCCGCCGACGAAAAAGAGCAGGACTTCCTGCTTGATGATGACGGCGATGACGCCGAGCGTTCCGCCAAGAGAGAGCGAGCCGACATCTCCCATAAAGACTTCAGCGGGATGCGCGTTGTACCAGAGAAAGCCGAGCGACGCGCCGACGAGCGCTCCGCAGAAAACGGTTAACTCTCCGACGCGGGGAATGTATTGAATTTCGAGATAGTTCGCCCAGCGGTAATTGCTGCTTACATAGGTGAGGACGGTGAGCGCGCCTGCGGCGATGACGGTGCAGCCGATGGCAAGTCCGTCGAGCCCGTCGGTGAGATTGACGGCATTCGAAGCGCCGGCGATGACGACCGCGACGAAGATCAAAAACGGCACGAAAGCGAGCGGCCAGAAATGCTTTGCGCCGATCAGGGAGTGAATGACGAGATCCGGATGCAGTTTTTTCAAGAAAGGCAGCATTAGCTGCGTGGAATAGGCGCTGTACGTTGCGAGGACAAGGAGCGATGCGCCGACGATGAGACTGATGAGAATTTGCAGGGAGAATTTACGCTTGGCGGTGAGGCCTAGATTGCGTTGCTTGGAAACTTTTGCGTAGTCGTCAATAAATCCTATCGCGGCGAAAGCAAAGAGCGCGAAAAGGGCAATGAGCACGAAGACGTTCGTTAAGTCCGCCCAGAGCAGAACGGGGATGGCGGTGGAAAGAACGATGAGCACACCGCCCATGGTGGGCGTGCCGGCCTTTTTCTTGTGCTCTTGCGGACCTTCTTCGCGGATGAATTGGCCAATTTGCAATTCGCGGAGGCGGCGAATGAGCCACGGACCGAAAACAAGCGCGAGGAACATCGCGGTGAGGCTTGCGTAAACGGTGCGCACCGTGATGTACCGAAAGACGTTGAACGGACTGAAGTAGCGCTGCAAAACGTGGTAGAGGAGGTAGTAGAGCATGTCAGTGCCGAACCTCCTCGCGACGCGAGTCGGTTGCGGCGTGCGCGGAAATTAATGCTTCGACGATGCGTTCCATTTTTACGCCGCGCGAACCTTTGACGAGGAGCAAATCGCCGGGTTGAAAAAATTGTTGGACGAAAGAGCCGGCCTCGTCGGAAGAAGCGAAGAATTTTGTTTTGGCGCGATCAAAGCCTGCGGCGACGGCGCCTTCGATGATTTGGGATGCGTCGCCGGCGACGCCGATGATCCAATCGACTTTTCCGGATTCGGTGGCGGCCGCGCCTGCTTCGCGATGCAAGTCAGCGGAAGTTGCGCCAAGTTCGCGCATCTCTCCGGCGGCGAGAATGCGGCGGCGAAAACCCGGTGTTGCGGCAAGCAGCGCGGTCATGGCGTGAAGTGCCGCGGGGCTCGAGTTGTAGCTGTCGTTGATCAGTGCCGCTCCGTTCGAAAAACGCAAAAGTTCGCCACGCATAGACGGCGCGCGCATCGTGCGAAACACAGCTTGTGCTTCGGCCGCACCGATGTCCCACACGCTTGCTGCAGCGAGTGCGGCCAGCGCATTCGCAATCACGTGCCTTCCCGGCAACGAAAGCTCCAGGCGCACGCGGCCCTCCGGGCTGACGTAATCGAAAGCCGAGCCGAGCGCGCCCCGGTCTTCGATGGCCTCCGCGGTGAAAAACGCAGGCTGCTCGATTCCATACGTCAGCACGCGTCCGGGCGCAAACGCGCCAAACGCAGCGACGCGGGGATCATCCGCGTTCAGCACGGCGGTTGACTCGCGCCCGTTCAAGCCCTCGATTAACTCGCGCTTCGCCAATGCGATTTCGTCCACTGACGAAAAAAATTCCAAGTGCGCTGGCGAAACGCGCGTCACGACGCCAACATCTGGCCGCGCAATTTCCGCGAGGCGCGCCAGTTCGCCGCGCCTAGACATTCCCATTTCGAGCACAGCGGCCTGATGCGTTTCTTCGAGCTTGTAGAGCGTCAGCGGCAGGCCGTACTCGTTATTGAAATTTCCTTCCGACTTCAAAACGCTGAGCCGCGTGCCAAGCAGTGCCGCCAGGACCTCTTTGGTCGTGGTCTTGCCGACCGAGCCCGTGACGCCGGCAATTTTTCCGCCCCATGCCTCGCGAACTTTGCGTGCGAGCTGCTTGAGCGCGATGAATGTGTCTGCCACGGCGATGCAGCGGGCGCGCACGGCTTCGGGATATTGCACCAGCTTGTCTTGCGCCACCACTGCCGCGAGAGCGCCGCTCGCCAAGACTTCGGCCACGAAATTGTGTCCGTCATGACGCGGTCCGTGGATGGCCACGAACAGCTCTCCAGGACGAATCGCGCGAGAATCAATCGAGATACCGGCCAGCCGGGCCAAGGGGTCGAGCCCCGCTCCCGGTCGGGCATCCAAAGCGCCAGCCACCTGTGCAATCGTCCACCGCATAAGTGCCTCAAAGGGTTTGCCTTAAACCAACTGCCACGGGTTCGGTTGTGTGTCACCAGATTGAGGGCCCCTCCTTGCCGGAAGTTGACTACTCGCTGTCTCCCAACGTGCAGGACCCCGGCGCCCTCTACTTAGTATCAACCTACTACCTGAGCAAAGCGCGCTAGGTTCCAAACCCCGTGCCAGGCTGGACGCTCGGCGGCACTTCGCCGTAGCCGCGGTCACGCAACGCATTGCGCGCTTTTTCGCGATCGTCCCAAGGCAAAGTCGTATCGGCCAGGACTTGATAGTCCTCGTGGCCTTTTCCGGCGAGGAGCACGATGTCGCCTTCGCGCGCTTCGTCAATCGCCATGCTGATCGCTTTTTCGCGATCGGGCTCGATCAGATATTTTCCGGTGGTTTTTTGCAGGCCGACGACGACGTCGCTGATGATTTTCAGCGGGTCTTCCTGGCGCGGATTGTCGTTGGTCAGGATGGTGAGGTCGCTCAGGCGGCCGGCGACTTCGCCCATCACGGGACGTTTGGTGCGGTCCTTGCCACCGCCACAGCCGAAGAGCGTGATGACGCGCCCCTTGGGGTTCAGTTCGCGCGCTGTGCGAATGAGATTTTCCAGCGCATCGTCCGTGTGCGCGTAGTCCACGATGACGAGAAATGGCTGGCCGAGCGCGACTTGCTGGAAGCGGCCGGAGACACTTTCCAGATTGTGAATACCTGATTCGATCGTTTCATTCGACAGGCCGAGCGCTTGTGCCGCGCCGATGGCGGCGAGAATGTTGTACACGTTGATGCGACCGACGAGCGAGCTCGAGATTTGCAGCTTGCCGTTAGGCGTATTCACGTTGAAGGCGAGCCCGGAAAAATTGAGCTGGAATTTTCTTGTGCTGATGTCGGCGGGCTGCTCGATGCCGTAGGTCACGCTGGATTTCGCTATGCCGCGCAGACGCAGGCCGTATTCATCATCGGCGTTGAGTATGGCGACTTCGGCTTGGCCGGCGCCAGTGCCTTCAAAGAGGCGACGCTTCGCCGCGAAATAGTGGTCAAACGTTTTGTGAAAATCCAAGTGCTCGTGCGTAAGGTTCGTAAAGACAGCAGCTTGAAAATGGCAGCCCCAGAGGCGGTCCATCATGAGCGCGTGTGAACTGGCTTCGAGGACGGCGAATTTGCCGCCGGCGTCGCGAATTCCCGCGAAAAAGCCTTGCAGATCCACAGATTCGGGCGTTGTGTTGGGTGCCGGATAGTCACCCAGTGGCGTGTGATAGGCGATTGTGCCGAACAGTCCGGTCTTCGCTCCGGAAGCTTTGATGATGGCGTCGATGAGCGAAGTTGTGGTGGTCTTTCCGTTCGTTCCGGTGACACCAACTAATTGCAGGGCGTTCGCTGGATGGCCGTAGAAGTTGGCGACTGCGATGGCGAGCGCTTTGCGTGCTGCGGGGACTTGGAACCAAGTGACGCTATTGGGAAGCGAGGCTGGTGCGACGGCTTCGCTGACAACAGCTACAGCTCCGCGAGAAACTGCATCACGCGCGAATTTCGTGCCATCTTCTTTCGCTCCTTGCAGCGCGAAAAACAGAGCTTGGGATTGCACTTTGCGAGAATCACAAGCGACATTGCGAATTATAATTGCCGATTGCGCCTCGCTCAACGTCGCGCCGGTACCGGCAAGCAACGCTCCCAGCGGTTGTGCCGCACTCTGCGTCTTTTCGCCCACACCGTTCCTTGGACCCGCTTTCGCTTCGTTCACCGGATTCTTTTCTTTCTCCTGAAGGCCGGTCGTCATCCTAATGCCTACTCTTTTGACGGCTTGCACTAGTTTTAGCGTTTGGTGTCACGGCGTCAAACCGCACGGTAATTTTGGCCCCACGGCGTACTTTTGCTCCAGGCGCGGGCGATTGATCTTGTGCAAGGCTGCTGCCAATCACGATCGGGTCGAGTCCGAGCCGCAAACATGTTTCCGCAACTTCGCGAACCGTCTTGCCGTGAAAATCGGGCACGCCGATGTCACCGCCTTCATCGAGCGCAACGGTTACGCTTGGCAATGCCGGTTCCTTCTTCGCTGGCGGATTTTGTTCCTCTGGCTGCGCGTTGAAGTCAGCGGGATTGAAATCGTCCAGGGAAGTATCCGACGCTTCGGAAATGTCTTTGTAAGAGGCCTGGATTAGCTTCGCGGTCACCGGCACGTCGCGTGGAACATCCAGATAAGGAAGAACCTGCTCGGCGACGCGTTTGAAAACGGGCGCGGCGGTCATTGCCGCTTCGTGCGAGCTGACCGGCGAATCGAGCGAAACGAGAATGGTCACCGCCGGATTGTTGATCGGCGCAAATCCCGTAAACGACGCGATAAATTGCGTGTGCGAATAGCGTCCCGTGTTCGGATCGATTTTTTGCGCCGTGCCCGTTTTTCCCGCGGCGGTCCAGCCATCGAGACGCGCATACTTGCCCGTCCCTTGCGGGCTCAAAATAACGCCTTCCATCATTTTGCGTAGCGTCGCGGCAGTCTCCGGACGAATCACTTGGCGCGGTTCCGGCTCCGCGACATCGCCCGAAGATAAAAGCTGATCACCTTTGCGGACTTCAGATACGACGTACGGCTTATGCAGAAATCCGCCGTTGGCGATTGCAGAAACCGCGGTGACAAGTTGAATGGGAGTCACGCCGACTTCTTGTCCCATGGAAATCGCGCCGATGGAAATTCCCGACCAATTTTCCAGCTTGCCGAGCATCCCTTTGCTTTCCCAGGGTAAATCAATGCCGGTCTGCTGGCCGAATCCGAACGCGCGAATGTATTCGTAAAATTTCGGCGCTCCGAGCCGCAGGGCGACTTTAATCGTTCCCACATCGCTCGACTGCGCCAAAATTTCCGAGACGCTGAGCATGCCGAACTTCTTGTGGTCGTGAATTTTGTGGCCGGCGATGGAGACCGCGCCGTTTTCGCAATCGAAGACTTCGCTGGGCCGCGTAAGATTCTGATCAAGCGCAGCCGCCAGCGTAATCAATTTAAAGGTCGAGCCCGGCTCGTAAATCGCGCTGACGGCGCGGTTCATACGCGTTTCATTTTTTACTTCGCCCGGGGAATTCGGATTGAATTTCGGCCAATTCGCCAGCGCGAGGATTTCACCCGTGTACGGATTCTGAATAATGACGGTGCCGGCCATCGCGTGCGTGCGGACGACAGCGGCGGCGAGCTCACGTTCCGCGATGTACTGAATCTTTTCGTCAATCGTTAGAACGATGTTCGCGCCCTGATCGCGCTGCGCCTTGCCGCCGTCAAACCAGCGCTGCCGCGCATCCGCCATGACCAGGATTTGTTCGCCCTTGCCGCGAATCTGCTTGTCCAATTGGAATTCGAGCCCGCTGGTTCCTTTTTCATCCAAATTCACAAAGCCGAGAACGTGCGCCGCAAGGTCGCGCTTCGGATAGAAGCGCTGATTTTCCTTCATCGTGTAGATGCCCTTTAGGTTCAGGGCTTTTACGGCGTCCGATTTTTCGGGCGGCAACTTACGCGAGACCCAAACGAACGTGCTGCCCGAATCAAATTTGTTTTCGAGAACTTCGCGAGGAATATCGAGGACTCCGGAGAGCAATCGTGCCGCTTGTTGCTTGTTGTCCCCAAGCTCGGTAGGAATGGCGAAGGCGGATTCGACTTCCGTGCTCATCGCGAGCGGATGCATGTTCCGGTCGTAAATCGCGCCGCGCTTCGGAGTGATTTCAATCGTGCGCTGCTGCTGACGGTGCGCGCGCGTCAGATATTCACTGTGCCGAATGAGCTGAAGGTAGCCAAGGCGTCCAAAGACGGCTGTCATCCACAACGCAATACATCCGGCGATGATCAACAATCGAAGTTGAACGCGATTTTCCCGCATCTTTGATCCAGGCCGGACGTCTTTCCCGCCAAACTGTGCTCTCAATCCCGATCTCCCGCCTGGAGGGCGTGAAGGAAGAAGCGTTTACTGTGCGCGATTCGTGCGCGCGAAACGTACCGATGCCACTTGCGCGGCGCTTGGCACGTCGTATTCGCGGACCTGATCGGGCAGCGGCTGGGTCAATCCCAATTTTAGACGCGCGATCTGGTCAATGCGGCTCGGCCGGCTGAGCGTGGCGATGTTCAATTTCAATTCTGAATTCAACGCGGCTGCTTGCGCCTGTTTTTGCTTCAGATCTTCCAGCTGGAAGCTCAGGTCAATGCAGCGAAAATGCTGAAAGATGTACAGCATGCAGCAGAGTGCAATCGCCCCACCGAGCGCGGCAGTCTTATAGAAACTCTTAAGTTTCACCGGCTCAACGCGCCGCACGTGCCGCGAATTATCAATCCGCTTCACCGTGCGGAACTCCGTCAAGGGTACTGATTTCTTCTTCATGGCTCAGACTCTTTCCGCGCACCGCAGTTTCGCGCTTCGAGACCGCGGGTTCGCCCGTTCCTCTTCTTCCGTGGGCCGGATAACGTGTTTCGTCAGGATCTTCAGCGTCCCGAGACGCTCGCCTTCTTTGAAGGCTTCTTTGACGATGCGGTCTTCGCCGGAGTGATACGTCAGCGTGACGAGACGCGCTCCTGGATTCATTGTGGCGGGGGTCCGAGAAAGAAACTGCCCGAGTGCCTCCAACTCTCGATTCACCGCTATCCGCAGCGCCAGAAACGTTTTTGTTGCGGGATGCAGTTTCTGCCTTCCCCATTGCTTTCGGGCCCCTGCCACAACCTTTGCCAGGTGCGCGGTGTCTCTCATGGGCCGCGCTCGTACGATTGCCCTGGCGATTCTTCTGGAATCGTGCTCATCCGCTTCGCGGTAGAGCAAATCGGCCAGATCTTTCTCCGGCCAGCGATTCACAATTTCGTCCGCCGTCAATTCATTGGCGTCACTCATGCGCATATCCAAAGGGCCAGCTTCGCGGAACGAAAAGCCCCGCTCCGGCCGGTCAAGCTGCATGCTCGAAACTCCCAAGTCGGCCAAGACCCCGTCCACCTTCGGAATCCCCAACTCGTGTACGACCTCCGCAATCCTTGAGAACGGAGATAAAACGCAGTTCACTTTCGAGCCGAACTTCTTCAGCCGCTCCTGCGCGATCTGCAGCGCCTGTGCGTCCTGGTCCAGGCTGATCAACCGGCCCGAATCCAGTCTTTCGGCGATGGCTTCCGAATGCCCCGCCGCTCCGAGCGTTGCGTCCACGTAGATACCGTCTGGTCTTATTCGCAGCCATTCGAGCACCTCTTCCAACAGCACCGGGGTGTGCGGCGCATTCACGCTCACACAGCCTTAAATCCCAAGATCTTCCAAAGCCTTGAAATCCGCCTCGGTGAACGGATTCTTATTCATGTCTTCCATCACCTTGGAGTGATTCATCACTTCCAGGTAATCGAGCGCGCCGAAGACATCCACTTCGCCCTTGGTCTGGGCCTTTTCGCGCAAAATCGCCGGCAGCAGGACTCTTCCCTGCTGATCCATCTCCGCCATCTGGCCGTAATAGCTGGTGTGCATCAGGAACTTTCTTTTCGCCTGATTCTGCGAGGAAACCTTTGAGAGCTTTTCCTCGATTGCCTGCCAAACGCTAATCGGATAAATCCTTGCCGTATCGCCCGTGGGACTGGTGATATAGAATTGATTCCCGAATGCTTTTAGCTGCTCGAGATACACGGCGGGTATCTTCAAACGACCCTTGTCGTCCACCTTCGCCGGATAGTTGCCGCGCAGGTTCATTTGCCCGTCTAATCGTGGAGCCCGCAGTTTGACGATGAGCCCTCAAACCGGCTTTTCTAGTGCCGTTTTCGGTAAAGAGGTGGTTTCTGTTGCCCCAGATGACCACTTCGCTCACAGCCCTCTAATTTGCTCTAGCCTGCCCTACTTCACTCCGCTGTAACCCACTACACTCCACTTTTCGCCACATCTTAAAGATGTTTAGCACCAAGTCAAGAGAAATCGTGTAACTTTGTGAAAAAAGTTGCACGGAATGTGCCGTTTAGATTGGCTCGTTTTTGATGCAACGAATTGTAGTCTGCATCCAAATGATTGCCCACATGTAGTGGTGCGGATCTTGCCTTTCCCTGGTGCGCCTGAAAGTTGCGCAATGGCGCCCTGGCAGAAGGTTGTCTTATTCTGTCGCTCATTGTCGCTTTTCCGAGAAACCCGGACAGCGTAGACTTGCCGCAATAGTGGCCCACTTGCGGAGATGAGCTTGCCGAAGGTCCAAGTCAATTTGTTATTGTTTCTGCTTTTCGGGTCTTTTGCTCCCTGCCAGACCCCAACTCAACCGCTTGTTGACCAGGAAAGCCAGCATTCCCCGTTGAGAGTTCCAGATGGGACGATGGTCGTTTTGCGCTTCGCAGAACCTCTTGTCGGCGTCCCTCAATATCAAGTGCCTGCGTCATTGAATCACGCGAAAAAGGGAGATCTGGTTCGGCTGGTCGTTGCCACTGACCTTCGTTTCGAGGATGTCTTAGTGATAAGGAAAGGAAGCCTGGCCCAGGCAACGGTTATGAAAGCGAGCGTGCCCAGCCAGAAATATTCCGATTCGGGTTTGCTACTGCGCTTTGACTGGATCAAGAGCGTAAATGGAGTACAGATTCCAATTCGCCAGAAACACAATTCCAAATCGAATAAAACCAACAATTTCGGCGTGTTTCTGTTTACGACGCGAACCGGTACTCACTTGGGTTTCGGTTTGGAGAGGCGCAACTGGGGCGACGCTCTGAGTGAAGGGTTAAAAGTGGAAACCCGAAAGCAATGGACGGTGGTCCCGACGGGAACACGCGTGAAGGCTTATATCAACGGAGACTTCGCCTTGGATTTTGTGGATGTCAAAAAGGCGCAAACGGAGTTCCCTTCTCGAAATCCAACTGCAATCGTCACGATTTATCGGGAGAAGGGGCCGCGGGACCAGCAGCCAAGCGTGGTGTGCGATGGAAAACAAATGGGAAAGCTGAGCGACTGGCAATATGCGCTGTTGGAAATGAATCCGGGAAAACATGCGTGCCAGGTTAAGGATGGCGAAAACTTGGAATTTTCGGTCGCGGCAGGTGATGAATTGTACTTGACTCTTCATCACGCTAAACTTTCAGGAAAATGGAAACTTACGCAAGTGGATCCTGCGACAGGCGAGGACGCGACCGCTTTCTCCGAGCCCCTCGAGGAAAAGCAGGTTCTGTCCCCGCCTGCCAACCAACCGTAGAAATTCAGTTCTTGCCAATCTGCGCACGCAGCGCGCGCAGTCGCAAGAGCACGGCGGCGGAGTCACCTTTGAGGGGGCCGGTAAGTTCCGCGGCAATCCGGAATTCGGCTTCTGCCTCCTCGAACTGCATACTTTGCAGATAGGCCTTGGCGAGATAATAGTGAGCTTCCTGTTGCAGCGCTGGAGCTTTTATCGAAGACGCTTGCCGCAGCGGATGAATCGCAGCCTGGGGCTGGCCGTTCAAGATTTGGCAAACACCAAGATAGAATTGCACGTCCAAGGCAGCCGGTTCTTTTTCCGCAGCCTGCTGCAGGGACTCGCCTGCCTCCTGGTAGTTCCCTTCAACGTAGGCAGCCATCGCTTCTCGAAATACCTTTCTGCTCGTATCCACGGTCTGCGATGAAGAGGAATGCAAGGAGAAGGGTCCCGGCCCTGAGGCCGAAGAGCTATGAAATCCAGTGAAGGTAAACGGAGGAGCCACAACACTCCCCAAATAGTAGATCTCCACGCCTTGCGCCGTGGTTAGCGCCGGTCCGCTCTTCGTATCGTTCGGACCTCGCGCCGGCTGAGGATTACTTGCCCCTGAGTGAGAATCGTTTGGCGTATTGGGCTGCTGATTCGCTGCCAAGGCAGCTTCAGGCGGAGCTACCGCGCCCTTCGGTTCCGCATTGGCGACGGCTAATTCCGGCGCGGAGACTTCAGAATGTTTCGGGATTTCTAGCGGGATGTTCCTATGGGACGAATCTGGGCCTTCTCTTTGCCTCAGGTCTGGATTTGGCGCATTTCCTTTGGGCGCTTCGCCTGCTGATTGAACGCTTAGCTCTTTGTCTTGCGGAGGGTTTTGCGCAGGGAGCTTAGCGGCAGGACCATTTGCTTTTTTTTGCTGGAAGAGCGCGGTTCCCGCGACCGCAATGATGACGAGAGCAGCGATAGCTAGTGTCCGCCATCCAAATAGCGGCCTTCGCGAAGGTGTCCACGCCCGAATCTCATGCGCGCGCCCTTCAAGTTCAGCCTGAAGTATCTGAAGCAGCTCTAGTTGCCGCACGCACTCGGCGCATTCGATTAGGTGGGTTTCGTACTCATCTAATTCCGAGGCGGCCAGATCGTTTCTGACGTACTTCTCGGCCAATTCCACGCGGTTTGTGTTTTTGCAGTCCATGATTCGGCTAAAATGCCCGCCTAACTTATAAGGTGCCTTGAAGCTTCACTTTTGTGACAACCCCTCGAATTTTTTTGTCAATTTTCTAATGAGCCTGGATTTGCGCGCCCGTACAGCTTCATGCGACATCTTGAGGCGCTTGGCAACTTCAGCCAGAGAGTGTCCATCCACAAGGGAAAAGAGCAGAATCTGCTGGTCGAGAGCGCTATGTGCTTCCAGTTCCTGGCGAACGAGATGGCTTAGCTCCGCTGCTTCCAAGGCCGGAACCGGGTCGGCGGCAAGGGACTCTGCGGCCTCTATTTTGGACTCCGCCCGCCGGGCAGCTTTTTCAAAGTGGTTGTTAATCAGATTGCGCGCGGTTCCTTGTATAAAAGCACTAAGTTTTTCTGTTTCACGCACTTGCCCGTTTCTTACGGCCGTAAGGACCGCGATGAGCACATCCTGCGTCAAATCGCGGGCGGCTTCCCGGTCTCGCGTCCGCACGGCGGCAATGGTGAAGATCGAGCGTTGGAACAAATGAACCAATTCCTCTTCGGCAGCTGAATCTCCCGATCGGATGCGCCCGACCAAGACAGTCCATTGGTTTGCCGTGGAATTGTCACCCGTCACGTTAACTGCCTTCCGCAGCCAACGAATTGAGCTGCTGACACGCTCTGCGATGATCTTGAATTGGGGGATTCTATCCCAAAGGCAACTGTTTTCCGTAGTACGCACGGGTAATGACCCGCCGAGTAACATTCTTTGTGCCTCGTAAGAAACTCTCCCAACAGCTCGCATGTCGCGCGATGTCACACTTTTTCGGGCTGGGCCACATATGTACATAGAAACCGCGCGATGCGCGTGGACACGTTGCGTTAGGAAGTTGGAGTCAGCAACAAGGAGAAACGCGTGAGTCGAACAGCACAGAATGGGCAGCACTCCACTGAACAAGAAAGTCCGGTAAGCAAGAAAGAACTGTCGCAAGTATTGCGCACTGCCAACAAAGAGAATCGTCTGGACTCGTGGAAAGAGATTGCGACCTATCTGGATCGCGAAGTTCGCACGGTGCAGAGATGGGAAAAAGCGGAGGGCTTGCCCGTTCGCCGCCATCGTCATCAGAAAATCGGGACGATATTTGCCTTCAAGCGCGAGATAGACGCGTGGCGGGAGGGCCGCGTTTCGCGCCCATCTAAATCGGAAGTCTCGCTCGTCCCGAAATTTTTGCCGTCCTCACCCGGCGGAGCCGTTTTGCGAAAGATCGCAAAAATGGAAGCACTTACGCATTCAAGAAAAAAAGTTTCTTGGGGATGGGCGCACACGCAGGCAGGTCCGGCGATTGTTTGCTTCAATCTCGTTGCGCCTGTTCATAAAGCTAATTCACCCCATCGTTCAGGCAAACGGCAAGTGAACGCTAGAGTTCCTTTGCGAAAGGGCGGCGCCGTTTATCTTCTGACAGATTCCATCGGATGCGCAGAATTCTGAGAACGTAGGACTACGTAAACGTGAGATCCCATTCCAAACTATCGGGATGAACGGGTTCGTACTCTTCCTATTCCCTGAAATTTCATGCTATGCTTTGGGTGGAGTCAGCCCATTTACCGGAGGAGCGCTCACCATGGAATGGTCCACGCCGCAGCATGAAGAGATTGATCTGAATTGCGAAGTTAGCTCGTACGCCAACGCCGAGCTTTAAAATCGGTTCTGCTATGAAGATTTCGGGACGCGCGAATGCGCGTCCCTCTTTTTTTATCTCTACGCCACCCTTCCCCCAGGACAGATCCCATGCGCGTTAAAATCCTTGGCTCGGCCGCCGGTGGCGGCTTCCCCCAATGGAATTGCGGCTGTCGCAACTGCAACGGCGTGCGCAACGGAACTCTGAAGGCAACTCCGCGCACCCAAACACAAATTGCCCTGGACGCGAATCCGGAATACGCACATCGCACGCATTGGGCTTTGATCAACGCTTCGCCGGATTTGCGATCGCAAATTCTGGCGACTCGAGAGCTTGCTCCGTTTTCTTCCACCCACAATTCGACCCCGATCTATGACGTTTTTCTTACGAGCGCGGATGTGGATTCGCTTGCGGGGCTTTTGCACATGCGCGAATTCCAAGGATTCCGGATTCATTCGACGCCTTCCGTGCGCCGGATTATGGACGAGGAGAATTCTATTTTTCGCGTGCTGGGGCGCGCTACTCCTCCCGTGCAATGGTTTTCCCTTCCCATCGCTTCCGAATTTTCCCCAACTCGGATTCCCGAGCCAAACGAGGCGCCGAGACTTTACATGCGGGCCGTTCCGGTCGGTGGCGATTACCCGGATTACGTCGGAGAAAGGCTGCGGCAGCAATTGCATCCAAGGGAAGGCGTCGTTGCGCTGGACCTGGAATTTCACGGAAAGCGCATTTTTGTCGCGCCTTCACTGCCTGGGCGCGACAGTAGTTGGAAGCAGTGGGCTGTTGCGAGCGATCTTGTACTGATTGATGGAACGTTTTGGAGCGACGGCGAACTGAAGCAGGCGGGCCGCGGCAAAAAAACGGCGCGCGAGATGGGCCACGTGCCACTGTCTGGACCGGATGGTTTGCTGGGCCAATATCCGAAAGGCGGCAAAGGCCGAAAAATCCTGCTGCATATCAACAATACAAATCCCATTCTTGTGGAGGACAGCGCGGAGCATCGCGCCGTGCTGGATGCGGGCTTTGAAATCGCCTACGATGGCATGGAGATACAACTGTGAACTCCGCCGAAAAGCCGATGCTGCCCGAAGCCGAATTTATCGCTGGATTCACAGCGATTGGTGAGGAACGCTATCACCATCAGCATCCATTTCATGTCCTGATGCACGAGGGTTCGTTGACGCGCGGGCAACTACAGGCTTGGGCGCTCAATCGCTACTATTATCAGAGCCACATTCCGGTTAAGGACGCGACGCTGCTGGCGCGCGGCGAGGATCCCGTGTTTCGGATTGCTTGGCGCAAACGCCTGGTGGATCACGACGGCGAACAGGGGACACCCGGAGGGATTGAAAAGTGGCTGCACCTAGTGGAGGCTACTGGCCTGCCGCGGATTCGAGCGATTCGCGGCGAAGGAATTCTGCCGGCCACGCGTTACGCGGTGGATGCGTACATTAATTTTGTCTCGCGCAGCACGTTTCTGGAAGCGGTGGCGTCTTCCTTGACGGAACTTTTTTCGAAGAAGCTGATTGTGCTGCGCATGGATCGTTTGCGCGAATTTTATCCGTGGATGTCTGAAGGGCTCGATTATTTCGAGGGCCGCCTGACGCAAGCGCCGGAGGATGCGGAGTTCGCGCTGTCCTGGGTGGTGAAAAGCGCTCGCACGCGGGAAGAACAAGATGCGGCGCACAACGCGTTGCGGGCCAAGTGCGATATCCTCTGGGCGATGCTCGATGCGCTGTACTTTGCTTACGTGCAACCGGGCTGGCCGCCGCCCGGCGCGTTTCAGCCGAATCAGGAATCTTGATGGCGATTGATACGAACAGCAGGCCACAGCTTGCTCCGGGTTGCAGGCTCGGGGAAAACAACAATCAGCGCGTGCTGCTAATGCCGGAACGAGTTTTGCGATTGAACGGGCCGAGCCTTGAAATTGTTTCGCGCTGCGATGGCAAGCATACCGTCGCGCAAATTGTTGCCGATTTGCAGAAGCTTTATTCGAAAGCGGAGCCGCACAAAGTCCAAGCCGATATTCTTGGCTATCTCGCGCTTTTGCAAAAGGAACGCGCGCTGGATTTTTCCGCTTAGCTTCTTTGTTCGCCGATGACTGTCCCGCAGAACAACCCGCTTGCGCTTGTGTGTGAACTCACGCACCGGTGTCCGTTGCACTGCGCCTATTGTTCGAATCCGCGCGAACTGGCGGCGCGCGCGCTGGAACTTTCCACCGAAGCATGGATTTCAGTTTTTCGGCAGGCGGCTGAGGTTGGCGTTTTGCAGGCGGATTTCACCGGCGGAGAACCGCTTACGCGTACGGACATCGTGGAGCTTGTGCGGGCGGCGCGGGCTGCGGGACTTTACGTCAGCCTGATTACTTCCGGTTTGCCACTCGACGAAGCAAAACTCGATTCACTCATTGCCGCTGGCCTCGATCACTTTCAATTGAGTTTTCAAGGCGCGCGCGAAGAGACCGCAGCCGAAATTTCCGGTACAAAAACGCACGCGCAAAAATTGCGGGTACTCGAGTGGCTGAAATCGCGCCGCGTGGCCGTCACTTTGAATTTCGTTCTTCACCGCCGGAACCTCGACCAAATGGATGAAATGCTTGCCGTCGCCGAAAATTCCTCCGCGACGCGGATTGAATTCGCGAATGTGCAGTATTACGGCTGGGCGTTTGCGAATCGAGAACAGCTTTTGCCCACACACGCGCAGCTGGAACAATTTCTTGTGACCGTGAAAACGGCGGAAGAACGTTTGCGCGGAAAAATCCGCGTGGAATATGTTGTGCCGGACTACTACGCGAAATATCCGAAGCCGTGCATGGGTGGCTGGGGGCGCAAAGTGATGCTCATCACGCCGAATGGCGACGCGCTTCCGTGTCACGCAGCGGCGGTCATTCCTGGCTTGCACTTTGGAAACGTTAAGGAAGAATCTCTGCGCCAAATTTGGGAATCGAGCGATGCCTTTGAGAAATTCCGCGGCGAAGCCTGGATGCAGGAACCGTGCAAATCCTGCGACCGTCGTGCGCAGGATTTCGGTGGATGCCGCTGCCAGGCGCTCCTTCTTGCCGGCGATGCTGCTGCTACCGATCCCGTTTGCTCTCTCTCTCCCAAACGTTCAAATGTAGATGCAATTCTCGCGTCTTTGCCAACTTCAGAAGCTCCTGCCGGGCCCCAATTTGTTTATCGCTCGAATCCTGCCTGACCTTTTCCTGATGTAGAATGCCGGGCTGATTGCATTCGAGAGGTGATGTGATGAGGCTGCGCAAATTTCTTGGACGAAATTCTCTTTTGAGTTTGGCGGTATGCTTCGCTGCGTCAACCCTATCAGCGCAGACTGCTTATCGGCCCTCGCCGGATAATTTGAAGGCGCGGCAGGATTTTCAGGACGCCAAGTTTGGGATGTTCATTCATTGGGGTGTGTACAGCGTGCTCGGCGACGGCGAATGGGTGCTACATGATCGAAAGCTGAAAGTGCAGGACTACGAGCGGGTGCCGAAATTCTTCGATCCGGAAAAATTTGACGCTAAAGCGTGGGTCGCGCTCGCCAAAGCTGCAGGGATGAAATACATCACCATCACTTCGCGGCACCACGATGGTTTCGCGATGTTCGATTCCAAAGTTTCCGACTGGAACATCGTCCAGCGGACACCTTACGCCAAAGATCCGCTTAAGCAACTAGCTGACGAGGCTCACAAGCAAGGTATCAAGTTATTTTTCTATTATTCACAGCTTGATTGGCACAATCCGGATTATTACCCGCGCGGTAGAACCGCATGGGACAACGGCCGGCCCGACCATGGGAATTGGAACGCGTACCTCGATGAGTATATGGACGGCCAGTTGCGCGAGCTGCTCACTAATTATGGTTCCATCGCGGGCATCTGGTTTGACGGAATGTGGGACAAGCCGGACGCCGACTGGCATCTCGACAAGACCTACGCGCTAATTCATCA
Source organism: Candidatus Sulfotelmatobacter sp. (assembly GCA_035567915.1). Classification (GTDB taxonomy): domain Bacteria; phylum Acidobacteriota; class Terriglobia; order Acidiferrales; family UBA7541; genus Acidiferrum. Next base: position 67,826 of record DATMPA010000010.1, read on the forward strand.
GCTGCAACCCGCAGCATTGATTATCCCGAACCATCATCAAAAGCCGAGGCCGGGCGAAGATGTGCAAACTTTCGAGCGCGACCTTCCCGGCGACAATACAGCGGGATTCAACACAACTTTCGTCAGCGACGCGCTTCCGCTCGAGAGCTGCAACACGTTGAACGGCTCGTGGGGCTTCAACATCGGCGACATAAAATACAAATCACCGGAAGCAGTCGAAGAGATGCTCGTGCGCGCCGCGGGCAACAATTCGAACTTTCTGTTAAACATCGGTCCGCTACCCAACGGTGAGATTCAGGACGAATTTCAGACACGCCTCCGTGCTGTCGGCGAATGGCTCACGAAATACGGCGAAGCGATCTACGGCACGCGCGGCGGGCCGCTGGCGCCTGCCGACTGGGGCGTGACCACGCAGAAAGGCGATAAAGTTTACGTCCACGCGCTGAAGTGGAACGCGCCGCTGCTCGCCCTGCCGCCGATTCCAAGAACCATTGCAGGCGCTCATGAATTGTTAAGTGGGGTAAAAATCGAATTCACTCAGAACGCAAACGGCGTAGTGCTCAAGCTTCCTGCAGCAGCAAAAGGCGAAGTGGATCGGGTAATTGTTCTAACGCTGAATTAAGTCTGCGCGGCGGCGGTTTTCGTGTTTTGCAGCCTGAACACGACTTGGAAGAGGAAAACCAGCGCCCCAATCAGACAGATCGTTCCGAAAAGAGCAACCGTAAACGGCGCGCCAAATCGCTTTGCCAATCCTCCGGCCAGCAGCGAGCCAATCGGTTGCACTCCCATAAACATCGTGGCATACACTGCCATGACACGGCTGCGCAATTCATCGGGCACGCGGTTTTGCACCGTGGTGTTGGTTGCGGCCATCTGCGACGTCGCGGCAAAGCCAAAAATAAACAATAGGATGGCGGAAAGCCAAAACCATCTCGACTGGGAAAACAGGATCAAGCAGACCGCGCAAATGAAGAACATCGCTGCAATCCACTTTGCCATTCCCTTGTAGTTTGTTCTCGCGGCAAATTGCAGCGCGCCCAATACGGCGCCGATTCCCGACGCGCTCATCAGAAGTCCCAATCCGCGCGCGCCGCCGTGCAAAATGTCCTTCGCAAAGATCGGCATGAACACGCTGTATTGCAATCCAAAAATGCTGAGCATGCTGAGCAAAATCAGGACGGAGCGAATGGGACGGTCGCTCATCGCAAAACGGAAACCCTGCAGGAAACTCTGCCACGGCGATTGCGTAGCTCCTTTTTCCTCCTGCGGCGGGATGCGCATCGCCAGGAGAGCAATAATTACGGCGAGGAAACTTGCGCCATTCAGGAAGAAGCACCAGCCTTCGCCAATCCAGGCAATCGCAAATCCAGCAATCGCCGGGCCTACCACGCGCGCTGCATTGAAAATCGAAGAGTTCAGCGCGATCGCGTTCGGCAGATCTTCCCTGCCCACCATGTTGACGAAAAAAGACTGGCGGATGGGCACATCAAAGGCGTTCACGATGCCGACAAGGAACGCAATCGCAATAAGGATCCACGCGCCACGCCTGCCGTGAATCGAGTCGGTGAGAGTCAAGCCCGCAAGTAGGAACGCAAGAATCATGGAGGCCAGTTGCGTGGCGATGACGCCGCGGTGACGGCTGTACCGGTCTCCCACATAACCGCCGACAGAAGAAAGGAGCAGCATTGGAATCTGATTCGCGAATGCGAAAATGCCAAGCAGCGCGGGCGATCCCGTCAGACGGTAAACAAGCCACAACTGCGCGGTGTTCTGCATCCACGTGCCGATTAGGGAAACGAGCTGTCCTGCGAAAAATAATTGGAAATTACGATGCTTCAGTGCCCGAAAACGAACGGAAGGGATACTACCGGTAGCTTCACTTAGATTGACCGCACTGCGGTCGATGGCCAAACGTCTCTCCTCAGCATATTCGATGCAGGAAAAGCCGAACAGTCACGATGCCGCGAGATGCGTCCTCGTGTCAACCGCTCCAATTTGTCTTAGGAAAAATGTGCAGGGCAGACTATTCGTTCGGCGGAGCATCAGGCGCTCCACCGACGTGAAGATGACTCAAGTCCCGCAACATGGACTTGTCTTCCTCGCTCATGCCGCGAGTAAAGTTGGGATCGTTCAAATGCTGGTTCCGCGCCGTTTCCGGCATGTTCTTCAATACGTTAAGCCGGCTCCCAATTGCCCGTTGACGATCCGGTGGGAGCTGGCGCCACTTTGGCGCTACGTCATTCCTGATGTGATTTTTCTGATCCGGTGTCAGTCGATTCCAGTTTTCCAATCCTTCTTTAACCCGCTGTTTTTCCGCAGGTGTCCGCCTTTGGAAGTCCTTGTTGTTCTCCAGCGCCCTTTGCTTCTCCTGTGGATTCAGACTGTTGAAGTTTCTTGGCGGCGGAGTATTCGCCGACGGCGGACGATGCTGATTCCGGGCCCGCTCGGGCGGCCGATTTGTGTTGGGCGCCACGGATCCGGTGGAGGCGGGCGGGCGATTTGGATTGGTATTTGGTCGCGCGTCGCGATGTGCCTGGGGCTGCTGATGCTGCTGCCGGCTTTTCGGCGGCCGATTCTGCGCCTGCGCCGGAAGTGCAGCAACGGCGCAGAGTCCCAGCGCCAACAACCATGCCGCGAATTGGAGTTTCTTGCTCATCCCTCGTTACATTTTTTGCGGCGTATCGGAGTCGTTTGTATCCTCATCAGAGGGCGCCTGGGACAGATCCGAAAGCGGCGAAAAACTGGAAATCACGTCGTAATCCGAGCTCTCTACCACCGGCAAATCCTGCTCGGCGATCGGAGGATGGTCCACCGGGCGCGAACCCAGCCAAACCGTTGCCAACAGCAGCATGGAAGCCACAAACGCAATTCGCGGCGACGGCGTGAGCCACGCGAACCAACTGCGTTTCCGTGGCTCTGCCGCCACCAATGCATGCACGCGCGCGTTAAACGCGCCGGAAGGTTCGATCACCGGCAGCTCATCCAGCAAGCTGGACACCGCGCGAAATTCGTTTACACGAAGACGGCACGCCGCGCAGCCATCGAGGTGCTTTTGCACCTCGGCCTGCTCGCTTTCTTTCAGACGGCCATCTACATACGCCAGAATCCGCGTTTCCATTCGTCCACAACTCATGACTACCTTCCTTCTGGGGCCCTAATGCTTTACAGCCTTCGCCACAAGTGGGGCCAGCTCCACCCGCAACGTTTCGTATGCCCGAAACAGCAGCGACTTCAATGCGCTCTCCGAGCACCGCAAAATCTTCGAAATCTCGCTGTAGTCCAGCTCCTGGTATTTATGCAACAAAACCGCCGCGCGTTGCTTTTCCGGCAGCTTGTCAATCGCATGGCGGATCATTTTCTTCCGCGCCTCTTCCACCAGGTGCTGCTCGATGTCCGGATGCTCGTCCGCGACTTCCATCATTCGCTCTTCGCCATCTTCGGCATCGGCGAGGATCGGCGCGTCCATCGAAATTTCCAACTTCTGGTAACGATGGTCGCGCAACGAATTCAGCGCGAGGTTGGTCGCAATTCGAAACAGCCAGGTAGTGAACTTCGCGCTCGGCTCGTAATCTTCGCGTGCGCGATACACTCTCAAAAAAACTTCCTGGGCCAGATCCTCTGCCTGTTCCCGGCTCCGAACCATCCGGTACAGGAAATTGACCAGCGGAGTCCGATAGCGCTGCAAGAGAAGCTCGAACGACTGTGGGTCGCCCGCCTTCACGTCCAGCATCAGTTGGACGTCCGACCTGGTCATAGCAACCACATCCTATCGAACACCTGATTTTTCAGAAAGTTGCAGACAGATGCCAGTTTCCGGCGACAGTGGGGTGCGCGTCAAACATGAAATAAACGCTGCATTATCAGCATGCTAGCAACGCCGAAAAAGACCAGCAGTGCCATGCGCCAGTTGTGCTCCCGATTCACTTCAGGGAGGAGATCGGTTGCGGCCACATAAACGGTCACACCGCCGGAGAGCGGGAGGGCATATTTAAGCTGGCTTTGCAGAAGGCTGGTGAGCAAAACACCGAGCAGAGTTGCTCCGCCGAGAGCTGCCGCGGCCTGAATTGCTTTTCGTTTTCCTTTACCGCAGGCAAGAAAAACCGACGCAACCGTGAATCCTTCCGGCAACTTGTGCAAGAACACCGCGACAAAAATGACAGTTCCAAGCCAAGCAGAAACCAAAAAACCGGAAGCGATCGCGACACCATCAAAGAAAGTGTGAATTGTCAAGCCGAGCATCACGCTGCTTTGCGCGCCATGATGAGACATTTCTTCGGTGTGCGTCTCTTCGCCGAAATGAAAATGCGGGGCGAGCGTGTGCTCGAAAAGATGAACCAGAAAAAATCCAGCGAGAACATAAAACAGCGCGTTTTTCCCGGTGAGCGCGACCGATTCGGGAATGATTTCCAAAAACGCGACTGCAAGCATGTAGCCAGCGCCCAGCGCCAGAAAATATTGCAGAAATTGCCGCGACCAATCCTTGCGAACAACAAAATATCCACCCAGCAAATTGCCAGCCGCGGCCACGAGCCCCAAGCCCGCAGCCATCGCCGTCCGAATTGCCAGGTCGTGTTCCATGAAAGATTTTGTGCGCCGACGCTTCGGCGAACGAGAAAGCCTAGCCAGAGTGGCGGAACAGAATCACGTCACCTTCCTGCACGATGTAGTCTTTTCCTTCGAGCCGCACTTGCGCTTTTTCCCGCGCGGCGCCCAAGCTGCCTGCAGCAAGCAAATCATCCCAGCGCACTACTTCCGCGCGGATAAATCCCTTTTCAATGTCGCTGTGAATCGCTCCGGCCGCTTTTACCGCATTCGTGTTTTTATGAATCGTCCACGCGCGCACTTCCGGTTCGCCAGCGGTGAAGAACGAAGTCAGCCCCATCAAATCGTACGTTGCGCGAATCAGGCGATTGAGACCTGGCTCTTTCAATCCGTAGGACGCGAGAAGTTCCGCGGCTTCTTTTTCGTCCATCTCCACGAGTTCCGCTTCCAGCCGTCCGCACACCGCCACAACTCCCGTATTCGGTCGCCCCTGCAGAGCGCTCAGCTTATGCCGCTCAACAGCGGTCTCGAGTTCGCCGGCCTCTTCGTCACCAAGATTCAGCACATAGAGCATTGGCCGCTGCGACAAAAACAAAAATCCTCCAATAGGTCGCCGCTCTTCCGCCGTTAAGGGCAACTCACGCAGCGGTTTTTCTGCCTCAAGGTGCGCTTTGCACTTCTCCAGGACGGCTTTTTCCGCTTCAAGCGCCTTGTCGGCTTTTTTCTTCAAGTCTTTTTCAATGCGTTCGAGCCGCTTCGCAATCTGCTCGTGATCGGAGAGGATCAATTCCAAATCCAGATTCGTAGTGTCGCGCAACGGATCAATGCTGCCTTCGGAGTGCGGAACGCTCGGATCATCAAAAACGCGAATTACGTGCGCTATGCAGTCCACTTCGCGTAACGACGCAAGCGATTCGCGCATGCGCTCTTTCTGCATGCCGCCCAAATCCACGTATTGCACTGTAGCGTAGGTAATCTTTTTCGGATTGTAGAGTTTTGCTAAATCGAGCAGGCGCGGCTCCGGCACTCTCGCAATGCCAACGTGCGTTTGCTGCCCACCCTTTGCGTCCACGTTGGCTTTCGTCAAAATCCGGAACAGCGTGGTCTTTCCGACCTGCGGTAGTCCAATAATTCCTGTCTGCATAAACCCGAAATTTTAGCACAGCACCGAGAGACTTCTTAAACTTCTATCTTCGTTTTTTATTCGCTTATTCATGCCTGACGTTATAATCTTGGCAGACGCTTCAGGAGATTGTCCTTGGTCTACCAACCCCCAGCGCTTCCGTTTGACATCGAGGCTGCTACCAAACATCTTTCCGCGCGCGACGAGCGCCTTGCCGAGCTCATTCTCAACACGGCTCCGTTTCAAGCCGAGATGGAAGCGCACCAGTCTCCCTACGAAGCGCTGCTCGAAGCGATTGCCTACCAATCCATTTCGGGTAAGGCTGCCGCGACCATTTTCGGCCGCATTAAGGCGCTGAGTCCGACCGGTGGGATTCCCACTCCTCACGAAATTCTGAAATTCCGCACGCAGGCATTGCGCAAGGCCGGTTTATCGGGTGCAAAAATTCTGGCGATGAAAGATCTTGCCAAGAAAACGATCGAAGGCATCGTTCCTTCGATGGAGGAGGCAGAAAAGCTCTCCGACGAAGAGCTCGTCAAACGTCTCGTTTCCGTTCGCGGCATCGGCGCGTGGACCGTGGAAATGTTCTTGATCTTCCGTCTTGGCCGCCCGGATGTTCTGCCCATCCATGACCTTGGCGTGCAAAAAGGTTGGTCGGTGGCCTACGGCAAAAAGCACAAGCCGCGGCCCAAAGAACTTCTTGCGTTCGGCGAACGCTGGCGCCCCTATCGCACTGTCGCAAGCTGGTACATGTGGCGCGCCTTTCAACGCGCGGGGCATGCGGCGACCAACAAAATCCGCCACCACAAGACGAAGCGCCGAAAGTCCGTAACAAAATTAAAGCGAACAAAAACGGTCAAGCGGATTAGTCGGGCGCGAAGACCGCGGCGAAGATAATATCCACGATGATCCTGAAGGTGAACCGCCGCCAGTGTTCTTGCGGGGTCAATGCAACAACGTGAAATTCACCATGATCGTCGTATCAACTTCGATTGGTTCTCCGTTCAACAATGTCGGCCGATACCGCCATTTACTGACCGCTTCCACGGCCGCACGCGCGAGATCCGGATCAATCCGGTTATTCATCACGCGTAACGACAGCGGATTGCCTTCCATCCCGATAATGGCGTGCAAAATGACAGTCCCTTCGATTCCCGCCGCCTTCGCTTTCGCGGGGTAGACCGGAGGCACTTTCTCAACCAGCTTTGGTGCTTGCACTTCACCGCCGATTCGCACCCGAATCGTTTTCGTGGATTCATAGGAAACAACTCCGCCATTCACTCCCCCGTCCACGCCATCCTTCACTCCGCTTTTCGGTCCGCCCTCCGCGATTACATCGATTTCTTCGTTCACACTCCCAATCTGCAGCGTCAGGTTTTGCGTCGCTTCATGACCCGAGTCAAGTGCGGATAACGTTGCCCGAAACTCCGCAAATCCCGGCTTCATTGCGCGCAATTCATATTCGCCGGCGGGCAGCCCAACAAAACTGTACCGGCCCTCTGCGTCTGAAGTCGTCATTTGAATCACATTCGCTTTGCGGTTGTTCATAATGACGGTCGCGTTCGCAATTGGCATGCCGCTCGGGTCGGAAATAACCCCGCCAAATTTTCCAGCGACGTTTTGTGCAGGAAGGCGCACGGCCGCGAGCGGCAATAACACCAACATAGCGACCAGCGCCGTCAGGGCTCGTGTACTCCGTGACAGATTTCGCCGATCAATCAAAGGATTCAACATTGCAGAAAACCTCCTTTCAAGATTCGTTGGGTGTGCAATGGCTAGAGCAGCGGACCAGTTGCGGCAGGGACTTTCGAGTGTCCGCGCCAGATCGAGCAGGTCGTTTGCGTAATTAGCAGCTTCGATTCCGGAATTGAGCACTGAATCATCGCAGGCTTGCTCGCCTTCCATCCGCAGCCGTCTTGCCGCAATCCAGGCAAGCGGATGAAACCAATAAATCGCCCGAGCTATCTCCGCAAGAATTTGGAAGAGCCAATCCATCCGTGCAATGTGGGCAACTTCGTGCGCCAATACACTTCGTTTGCGAGTATCTGGCCAGCTCTTGGCACTCGCTGGCAGTAAGATCGCTGGCCGAAATGCTCCCCACGTCACCGGCATAGCCGTCGCTTGCGCGGATTGCAGTAACCATACGCGCCGCTTTATTTTCATACGCCCGCAAATTTCCGCAGCTCTTTGTTCCCAGTTTTCGCCGCTGAGCGGCTCGGAATGAGCCGCTACTCGCACAAGCCCAAGCAGGCCCGAGATAATCCTCGCGGCAAAAACGAGGAAGCCAATCCCCCACAAAATTAGAACTAACACCGCCCACCTGGCGGTTGCCGGGGCGGTTAGCACTGCATCCACAATCGTTACAGGTGTCTTTCCCGCACTTCCGTTTGCGGCGGCGGATTGTCCCTCGACCCAAACTGCAGCCGCGTTCCCCAACACCGTCGAATGCCAAGCTGGCATCAGAAGCACAAGAATCGGCAGCACCAGCGTTCCTAAGATCGCGGCAGCCCAAATCGTATGGCGAAGAGCTGCCGAAAATCGCGGCGTCACTCGAGCGATGAACCAAGCAACACCAAGCAGAAGAGTAGCTTTCACCGAACAAGCAATTAGAAACATCGCCGCAGCGCTGAACCGGTTCGCTTCGATCATCGTTGATCCCCCTTTTTGCTCTTCGCAATCAAATGCGCAAGTCGCTCCAACTCCTCGGGGGAAATTTGCGAAGCTTCTCCGCCGAGCAGTGCCGTCACTACCTTCTCCGTGGAACCTTCGAAAAAAGTCTCGATCAGGTGCCGCAAAGCCGACCGCCGCGCTACGTCACGCGGCACCGTTGGCAGATAGACATAGCGCGACCCGTCCTCCTCGTGCCGAATGTGCCCTTTCTCTTCCAGCACTCGCAACTGAGCGCGCACCGTCGAATAATGTTTCTTCCCATGGAATTGGTTGAGCACGTCCGCAACGCTTGCGCGGCCAAGTCTATAGAGAACATCCATGATTTGCCGTTCACGCCGCGAGAGTGCCGCTGATATGAGTTTTTTGGCCATGACCTGCTATTTTTCTAGCATCAGTGCTAGAAAAATAGCACCGCGCTTATTTCCTGTCAACAAGATTCTATTGCTCTGGGAGGGATTTCGTTCGATCGAGACTTCTAACTGGGGCTCAACTCTCGGACCATGAAATACGCGCAAGCAATTCCTGCAAGCAGGACTCCGCTCTCCAGACTCACCGAAATCTGGTGCAGCAGCGCAAACTCAGCGAGCAGCGGGCTATCCACCGCCGTCGCCTGAATCGAACCCATCTGCGTTCGCAGCGCCACCATCTTGGGAGTCACGATCATTTGCGAAACCGTAGTCAGCGCGATCATCAGCACCACGCACAACCCCGCCGGCGCAGCCAAATTCACAACCGATTTAGTCCGGAGCAACCGCACCAGCAAAACCAAAACGCCGCACGCGATCCCGATCAAATGCATCCTGGTCAAGGCAAAGCCAACCACCGCCCCGGCCTGATCCCGATTGAGTGCCGGCAAATGAAATGCTCCCGGCGCCACGACAAAGCTCAGGAAAATGTCGCTCCCGAGCCACACGCTCAGCCCTAGAAACTCCAGCGTACGGAAAATGTTTGACATAAACTTGTTTGGCTAAAATAAAAGATGGAATTGGGAATGGTGGGCGACAAAGGACTTGAACCTTTGACCTCTCGCGTGTGAGGCGAGCGCTCTAACCAACTGAGCTAGTCGCCCAACTCCGTTTCTAGTTGTAACAGGAAGGGCCCGGGTTTTCAACCAATGCCGACCGCCACCTCTCAGGTCGTTTCGCAATTGCAGCGCACGATTGCGCGCGCGATTTATGGAAAAGAAGAAGCGATTCAGCTTGCCCTGATCACGCTGCTCGCACGCGGACACTTGCTTATCGAAGATGTGCCGGGAGTCGGCAAAACCACCCTTGCACAGGCGCTTGCAAAATCATTCCAGTGCGGATTCCAGCGCGTGCAATTCACTTCGGATTTGCTGCCGAGCGATGTGATCGGCGTCAGCGTTTACAATCCGCAGACACGCGAATTTGAATTTCGCTCCGGTCCGATTTTTGCCAACGTCGTTCTGGCCGATGAGATCAATCGCACTACGCCGCGCACGCAATCCGCGCTGCTCGAAGCAATGAATGATGCGCAAGTTACGGTGGATGGAAAAACGCACCCATTGCCAGTGCCTTTTCTCGTGATCGCCACACAGAATCCCGTCGAACATCACGGAACGTACCCGTTGCCGGAATCCCAGCTCGACCGCTTTCTGATGCGCATCAGGATGGGTTATCCTTCGCACGAAACGGAAAAGGAAATTTTGCGCAAGCGCGCGAATGACGATCCTCTCCATTCGCTGCAGCCGGTTGCGGATATCGGCGACGTACTGGCGATGCAGGAAGCGGTCACGCACGTCAAAGTGGATTCGAGCTTACAGGACTACGCGCTGGAAATTGTGAATCGCACGCGGAAATCGGATCAGCTTGCGCTCGGCGTCAGCCCGCGCGGAACGTTGATGCTGCAGCGTGCGTCACAGGCTCGAGCGTTTTTGGATGGGCGCGACTATTGTTTGCCGGACGATTTCAAGCAACTCGCGGTCTCGGTCTTCGCGCATCGCGTTGTGGCCAGCGCGCGTCACGCCTCACTGCAAAGGAAATCGGAAACGACGGAAACGGCATTGCGTGAAATCGTCGATTCGGTTCGCGTTCCGCTCTAGACATTTTCCGTGAATCAGCAATCCACTCTCGCGCAGCTCTGGGCGAAAGCCGACCGGCCCGCGATTCGTGCCTTTTTTCTTTCCATTTCCGCGCTAACCGTCGCGTTAATTCTCGCGCTCTATTCCGGTGTGGCAACGGAGTTCGGCAATGTGGCGCTTGCTGGAACCTGCGCCCTGCTTGCGCTTGCTGTTGCTGGGTGGGTTGGTGTCACGCTCGTGCCGACGCTGGCCAAACGCACGCCGCTTCGCTGGATCGGCTACAAGATGGAGTACAAAATCACGCCTGCCGGCTGGATTTACATTTCGGGAACTCTGCTTATCGCATTGGCGGCGTTGAATACAGGCAACAATCTTCTCTTCCTGATTCTTGCGTGCCTGATTTCCATCATCTTGATGTCCGGCTTGCTCTCTTCGATCTGCCTCATGGGCGTGGAGCTGCACCTCGAAATGCCGGAACACATTTTTGCCGGTCAGCCGGAGCGCGCCACGGTGGAATTGAAAAACGAAAAGCTGACGATGCCGTCGTTTTCGCTGATGGTCGAAGCTGTCAAACCAAAAGATGCGGATTCTGCAACGGCTATGTTGCAATCGAGGGTTTATTTTCCGCATTTGCCTCGGCAGGAAGCGCTACGTCAGCGCGTGCCGGTGACGTTTCCCCGCCGGGGAGTATATCGCCAGGACACATTTCGCATCGTCACGCGCTTCCCGTTTGGATTCTTGCAAAAAGCGCGCCGCCTGGAAATGAAAAAAGAAGTTCTCGTCTATCCAAACGTGGAAACGGTCTCGGATTTTTCAGAAATCTTTGCCGGCATTGAAGGTGCACTCGAAAGTATGAACAAGGGGCGCGGCCAGGATTTGTACGCTTTGCGCGAATATCTTCCGAATGACAGCGCGCGTCACGTGCACTGGAAAGCGTCGGCGCGGCTCGGATCGCTGATGGTGCGCGAATTCACGCTTGAGGAAGATTTCCGCGTTTTGTTGGTGCTGGATCCGCATCTGCCACCGGGAACGGCGATTCCCCCTTCGCCGGAGATTCGCAATCAAAGATTTGAGCGCGCCGTCACACTCTGTGCCGGCTTGGCGTGGCATTTCTATGAGCGCGGCACCCATTTGCAATATCGCAGCCCGGGCCTAGAGACTCCGCTCGGTTCCGCTAATGAAAATATTTTTCCAATTCTCCAGCATCTCGCCAAGGTGCAACCGCTGCCGTTTGATTCGTCGCACGTGTTGATGCAGGAACTTGCGTCAGCACACGATATTTTCAAAATTATCGTAACCAGCCAGCAGCACGGCACCATTCCCGCGATGCTCTGGCATTCTTCCTACGTCCTCTTTCTCGACGATTTCGTCGAATAACGGGCCCTGCTGCTGTGCGAGAATACGAGCGGATGATGCTCACCGGCCGCGCACTCGCTTCGTTTCAGAAATCCCTTCTCTGCTGGTTCCGCCAGTTTCGGCGCGACCTGCCGTGGCGACGGACCAAAGACCCCTACCGCATCTGGCTTTCAGAAATCATGCTGCAGCAAACGCGTGTTGCGGCAGTGATTCCCTATTACGAGCGATTCCTGGAACGATTCCCGAACGTGCAGACGCTAGCCGAAGCGCCGGAAGAAGATGTGCTGCGGCTTTGGTCTGGGCTTGGCTATTACAGCCGCGCGCGAAATCTGCAAAAAGCGGCGCGGCAAATTGTCGCGGAACATAGTGGCTCGTTTCCCAAACGCCGCGAGCAGATGCTTACTCTTTCAGGAATCGGTGAGTACACGGCATCGGCGATAAGCAGCATTGCGTTTGAGGAAAAATCAGCCGTCCTAGATGGCAACGTCGCGCGCGTGCTCGCCCGGCTCGGCGCAATTCGCGGCGATTTGCGCGACACCAAAAAGTGGCGAGCGGTGCAGGAGGAAGCAGACCGGTTGCTCGATGCGAACTCGCCCGGCGATTGGAATCAAGCGTTGATGGAACTTGGCGCAACGGTTTGCACGCCGCGCGCGCCGCAATGCTTGCTCTGCCCTGTGGCCGCTCATTGTGAAGGACGCAAACTGGGCATCGCTGACGAACTGCCGGAAGCTCGCAAGAAACGCGATGGAGTGGAAGTTGTGCTCGCGAGCCTCGTCGTCACAAATTCGCGAGGGGAGACTTTGCTTTTGCCGCCGCCCTCGCAAAAAAACAAAGACGACCAAGCAGACCATGTGCCAACCCTGGTTTCCAACTTGTGGCATTTCCCCACGGTTTCCGCAAACGGAGATTTGGCAAAAGCAGGCCTTTCCGCGTGGAACAATTTTTTTGCCTCTCCAAACCCCAAGTTTTCAGCTATTGAACGGCTCTCGCTGGTACGCCATTCGGTGACATATCGCAAAGTCACGGTGCATCCTTTCCTGATTCACGTTGTTCGACTACCAAAAGCACGCGGCGCAAAAACTGTCGAGCTACGAGGCGTCACCGAGCTCGCCATTTCCAACCTCACTCGAAAAATCGCAAAACGCGGCCTCGCCGCCCAGAAAGAAATATCCAGGTAACTTAGCGTTATTCTTTCGCCCGCGCGCCCCGCACATTCCCAAGCTGGTGTTATTCTGAAAATTCATCATGGCTACCACGGTTCCCACGCCAATTCCGGCGGAGCTGCCCGCAGAACGGTTCTTTCGCACTTCTATTTTTCTGCTCATTCTTACGGGCGTGGTTTGCGTCGTTGCCACGGGCAAGCTCGATCTGATCAGTTCCGTCTTGGCCGTCGGAGGACTTCTTTACAAGGGACACCGCTGGTGGAACCATCGTCTTCCGGAGCTAAGCTCGCGCGCCGCCACGTGGCTTGTTACGGGCTATCTCGCGTTTTTCCCCGTGGACATTTTCTTTTTTTCCCGGATGCTCGCGGCCAACTCGCCCAATCCACCGCTCTTTGGAGCGCTGATTGCGGCGGTGCATTTTCTCCTGTTCATTACGCTTGTACGGCTCTACAGCGCTTCCACCGACCGCGACGCTCTCTTTCTTTCGATGCTTTCGTTCGCTGCTGTCCTGGCTTCCGCGGTGCTCACCGTTGACACCACGTTCCTGGTTTTGTTTTTCGTTTATATGCTGTTTGCAGTCGCGGCGTTCGCAGCGCTTGAACTGAGGCGCGGTGCCGCTGATGCACTCCCCGCGCAAATCGCCAATCCGCGCGAGCGCGAGCGGCGGCTTGCGCGGGCGCTGAGCGTTGCAGTTTTTTGCGTGACGATCGGCGCAATTTGCGCTGGTGCCTTGCTCTTCTTTTTCTTTCCGCGATTCAGCGCTGGGTACATGGGCCGTACCTCCATGAACACGACGCTCATGTCCGGTTTCACGGATGACGTGGAACTTGGCGAGATTGGCAAGATTAAACAGTTCACGGCCGTCGTGATGCGCGTGCAAACCGGCGCCCCGGTCGCTTACGACCGGCTGCGCTGGCGCGGAATTGCTCTTGCGAATTTTGACGGCACGCGCTGGACTTCCGGGGGCCATGGCTCCATCGAAGTGTTCGCGAATGGCGACGGATGGATTCCCGTCGGCAGCCCTCAGCAAAAGAGCGCAGAGCGTTCCAGGATTTTGCAATACACGGTGTTAATGGAACCGATGGCCAGCGATGCGCTATTCGTTCCGGGTAACGGCGTCGCGATTCGCGGAAATTTCTCCGGCGATCGTTCGAGTCCTTTCGGAGGAAGACGTGCTTACCTTTTACGCGACTCTTCCGATTCCGTCTTCAATCCATTCCACAATTACGCAGCGATGCGCTACTACGGAATTTCCAGGCTGCCGCAATTTCAGTTGGAGAAACTGCGCGCGGCGGGCACAGAGTATCCGGCGGAGATTACGAATCTCTATTTGCAATTGCCGAAGCTCGACAAGCGAATTCCCTCACTCGTACAAAGCATCACCGCACAAGCACAAACGCCCGTGGACAAAGCGATCGCGCTCGAAACCTACCTCCAAACCAAATATTCCTACACACTCGATTTGACGGGAAAATCTGGCAGCGATCCCTTGGCGTATTTCCTTTTTCAATCGCGCGCGGGGCATTGCGAGTATTTCGCGTCGGCGATGGCGGTGATGTTGCGGACCCTGGGCATTCCCTCGCGGGAAGTAAACGGCTTTCTGCCCGGGGAATACAACACACTCGGCGGTGATTACATTGTGCGCGCTAGCGACGCGCACAGCTGGGTCGAAGCGTATTTTCCGGGAAGCGGTTGGGTCGTCTTCGATCCCACGCCGCCCGCTACGGAAGTAAAGGCAGGCATGTTTTCACGGCTGGCGCTGATTGCGGATTGGCTGGAACTTACCTGGAACGAGTGGGTGATCAACTACGATTTTGGCCACCAGGTCCAGTTGGCGCAAACGCTGCAGTCCAAATCGCGAAATTGGCGGGAAACATTTCGCGAATGGTGGGGGCGCAAACAGACTTCGGGAAAAGGCTTGCTGCGCCGCTGGCAATTCCGCCATGGGACGCTCGGGATGCTCTTGCCGATTAGCTTGGTCGGTTTTCTGCTGGTGCTTCGTTTCAACGTGATTGCAAGGTTCATCCGCAGCGCGCGATTCTTTTTTCAGTTGCGAGGAAGGCCTTCCGCTGAGAATAGCCCGCAGCTTGCGTCGCGTTTGTACATGGAAATGCTGCGGATTCTGAAGAGCGCGGGCTTTCCTCGCGAAGAAACCCAAACGCCAAACGAATTTGCCGCAGGGTTAAAGGCAACCGGATTGGCACGTGCTGTAGAGGAGTTCACACAGCTCTATTCAGCGGCGCGATTCGGTAGCGCGTTCTGTGATACGTCGAAACTCCAACAACTGCTTGGGCAGATTCGCTCAGCCGTTCGTTCGCACTGACCCCGATTTCCCCTATTACCCCAACCTAAGCAAGACGGGTGAGCGCAAATCCGATTTCCGGAGCATTCTGCCCCGCATGATATACTTGTGAATTGCATAAGCTTGAAAAAACAGCAGTATGACCCGCACTAACACCAAGGTCGGATTCGTCAGCCTGGGATGCCCCAAGAACCTCGTGGACAGCGAGGTGATGATGGGCATTCTTTCGCGCGAAGGGTATGAACTGACGCCGCATGCGGCGGAGGCGGAGATTCTCGTTGTAAATACGTGCAGCTTCATTGAATCCGCGCAGAAAGAGTCCGTGGACACGATTCTGGAAATGGCGGAGCATAAGAAGTTCGGCGCAGCGAAGAAATTGATTGTGGCGGGATGCCTGGTCGAGCGGTATCGCAACCAGATTTTGGAGCAAGTTCCCGAAGTGGATGCCGTAGTAGGAACAGGCGAAGTCGAACGGATTATCGAAGCGGTTGAAGGCGACCTGAAAGTTCTGCCCGCGCAACCGCCTGCATTCCTCTATCACGATTTGACACCTCGCATGGTGACGACGCCGAAGCACGCCGCATACATCAAAATCGCGGAGGGCTGTGACCATCCCTGCAGCTTCTGCATCATTCCGCAATTGCGCGGAAAATTCCGCAGCCGGCGATTTGAGTCAGTGGTGAAGGAAGCCGCGAATTTAGCCGCGGCGGGCGCGCACGAAGTGACGTTGATCGGACAGGACACGACTTCGTACGGCGAAGATCTGGGCCTGCGCGATGGTCTGGCGAAACTGCTCGCACGACTCGCGGAAATTGAAGAGCTCTCGTGGGTGCGTTTTCTCTATGCGTATCCGAATCGCGTGACCCAGGGATTGCTGGACACGCTGGCGGCGCATCCGCGGCTCGTGAAATACATGGATATGCCACTGCAACACGCGAGCCGCAACGTACTGGCTCGCATGAAGCGCGGCTCCCACGGCGAAGCCTTCCTGAAATTGCTCGAACGCATTCGCGCGACGATTCCCGGTGTTTCGCTGCGTACTTCCTTCATCGTGGGATTTCCCGGGGAGACCGAATCAGATTTCGAAGAGCTGTGCGACTTCGTGCGCGCGGCAAAACTCGATTGGATGGGCGTCTTCGAATATTCGGACGTGGACAACGCGGCCAGTTTCCCACTCGATGGAAAAATGGACGCGGAAACAATTACAAACCGGCGCAACCAGCTGATGGCGATTCAAAAGAAAATTTCACGTGAGAATTTGCGGCGCTTCAAGGGTCAAACACATCGCGCGCTGGTCGAAGGCGAGTCCAAGGAAAATCCGTTGGTCTGGGAAGCAAGGCTCGGAGGAATGGCGCCCGAAATTGACGGCAAACTTTATCTGACGGATATTGAACTGCCGACCGGCGAGATTGCGGCGGCGGGCGACATGGTCCGTGTGGAAATTGAGAAGACCGATGCGTACGATTTGGTCGGTCGCGTGGTGGAGATTGAGCCTCACCACGAACCGAAGCGACGGTCGGTACCTGTGCCCCCGGAAGCGCTGACTCGAATCAGCACAGGAGCGCCGCTGCGAGTGATTGGTTAACCGCGTTCAGCCATCTGGGTTAAGATTGGGGCCAAATTTTCGAGACACAATCGCCATGATCCACCGCTGCCCAATTTGCAAAACCGCGACCGACTCGGAAAAGCATAAAGACTTCCCTTTTTGTAGCGAACGTTGCCGAGTGATGGACCTCGGCAACTGGGCGAGTGAAAAATACGTCGTTTCCGATCCGATCTTCGACGAAGAAGAACTCGAGAAGTCGGAAGAAAATCGCAAAACCATCATCCTCGACCTGAACGAGACCGATGACACCGAACGCTGAGTCTCCCACGCAAAAACCGAAACCACGGCTGGCGATCGCGCTCGCGACGGCGCTAGGCGTTGGCTACGTGCCGAAAGCTCCCGGAACTTTCGGCTCGCTTGTGGGCGTCGTGACGATTTTTCTATCCGCGGTGTTTTTTTTGCGTCCGGCGCATTGGAGCGATCTTTTTTCACTACACCCATTGGCGGATTCGACGTTGATGGACCAGCATTTTCTCGTTCCCGGTTCGGACATCCATCACGCTGCTCTATGGCTACCGCTGGTGTGCGCGTTTGCACTTCTGATTTTTCTGGCGCTGGCCGGAGTGTGGGCCTCACATCTTGCCGCCGATTATGCTGGAATAAAGGATCCGCAATTCGTTGTGATTGACGAAGTGGCCGGCCAACATCTCGCCTTGGTACTGCCGTTGATTCCAATTGCCATGCCGAATTTGCAGACTGACATGGATTTTTCCGTTTATGCGATTTTTTCCGCGCTGAGTCTCGTGAATTGGAAATACTTACTCACAGGATTTGTGCTATTCCGGCTTTTCGATATCTGGAAGCCGTACCCCATCAAGAAGCTGGAAACACTGCCTGGCGGCTGGGGAATTATGGCCGACGATTGGCTGGCGGGCGTGTACGCTGCCATTCTACTGCGCGTCGCGTTACACTTTGGTTGGTTATGAAATTTGGGTTCGGAACATCCACGGAAAAGAACGGCGTGCCGCACATTGAGCGCGTGGCGCCAAGCGCGGCGATCCCAGGCGGTGAAGTCGCGCTCATGGGCAGCGGGTTCGCGACGCGCGCGTCCTCGCATCCCGTGGTGCGGTTTGGAGAGGCGGAGAGCGGTCTCTCGCTGGTCAGTTCGAATCGCGTGGTGGCGCGGGTACCGGATGGCGCATCCGGTGGAATCGTGTCCATCGAAAGCGGCGGCAACAAGAGCCAGCCGTTTCCTGTTTCGCTGGCGGTTCAAATCGCGGACAACCTGCAGCCGGTGGCGAATCCCGCCGTGGACTTCGAGGGGAATACCTACGTGACGTTCAGCGGGCAGCGCGGCCAGCGCGTGCCTGTTTCGCTTTATAAGGTGACGTCGAATTTCAACGTGAAGCCGTTTGTTACCTCGCTGATGAATCCGAGTGGCCTCGCGCTTGACCGCAGCGGAAATCTTTTTGTCTCATGTCGAAACGACGGAACAGTGCATCGTATTTCACCCGACGGCCGCGCCGAAGAATGGATTGAAGGCATGGGCGTTGCAACGGGACTCGCGTTCGACCGCGAAGAAAATTTGTACGTCGGCGACCGCAGCGGAACGATTTTCAAAATCAGCCCGAGCCGCGAGATTTTCGTTTTCGCCACACTGGAGCCGTCCGTGGCGGCGTATCACTTGGCGTTCCATCCCGACGGCGAGCTTTACGCGACCGGCCCAACTACCTCCAGCTTCGATCGTGTGTATCGCATATCCAAAGGCGGCGACGTAACGACGTTTTATCGCGGATTGGGACGTCCGCAAGGACTGGCGTTCGATCGTGATGCCAATCTGTATGTTGCGGCATGCCACGCGGGGCGGCGCGGGATTGTACGCATTTCGCCGCAGGGTCATGCGGAGCTGGTCCTCTCCGGCTCGCAAATCGTTGGCATGGCGCTTCTACCCACAGGCCGCGCGATGCTCGTCACTACCAGCGCGCTGTATTCGCTCGACTGGGACGTGCACGGCTTCCCGCTGCTTGGCTGATACAATTCCCCTTGCAATGATGAAGGCTGAAATCATCGCGGTGGGGTCAGAACTTCTGACGCCCGACCGCTTGGATACCAATTCCCTCTTCCTTACGGAGGAGCTGAATAAGCTCGGCATCGAAATTCTGCGAAAGACGATTGTGGGCGATCATCGCGAACTGCTGAGTGAAGCGTTTCGCGATGCCCTGAACCGCGTGCCGTTAATCATTTCGAGCGGCGGACTTGGACCGACGGAAGACGACTTAACCCGCGAGACCGTGGCCGAATTGCTCGGACGCAAGCTAAAGCGCAACGATGCGATTGTGGATGCGATAAAGGCGCGGTTCCGTTCGTTTGGCCGCGAAATGCCGGAAACGAATATTCGCCAGGCGATGGTTCCGGAAGGCGCGGAGCCGCTAAATAATCCGCGCGGTACGGCGCCCGGCTTATGGCTCGACGACGGGGAGCACATGATTGCGCTGCTGCCCGGGCCGCCGCGCGAATTGAAGCCGATGTTTTTCGAGGAAGTGTTGCCGCGCATCGCGCGTCGTGCTTCCAGCGTGCGGATGTTTCACCGCGAGCTGCGCGTCACCGGACTCGGCGAGTCCATGGTGGATCAACGTATTCAGCCCGTGTACAAACGCTACTCGGATGTAAATACAACCGTGCTGGCAGCGCCCGGCGAAGTACAGATTCATCTGCGGACATGGACGGATGACGCGGCGCGCGCACAGAAAACATTTGCGGAGATCGAACAGGGCTTCGACCTGGCGCTGACGGACAGAATTTTTTCGCGTGACGGCTCGCCGCTTGAAGAAGTCGTGGCGCGCCTTTTGACCCTGAACAACACGACGATTTCCGCAGCCGAAAGCTGCACAGGCGGTTTGCTGGCGGAGCGGCTGACGAGCATTGCCGGAAGTTCGAGTTATTTTTTGGGCGGAGTCGTTTGCTACAGCAATGAAATGAAGACGGCGTGGGCGGATGTTCCGAAAGAGTTGATCGAGGCAAAAGGCGCAGTGAGCGCGGAAGTAGCGATTGCGCTTGCGGAAGGAATCCGGAGGCGCGTGGGGAGCGCGCTCGGCGTGGGAATTACCGGCATCGCGGGCCCGGGCGGTGGAAGCGAAGAGAAGCCGGTCGGGACGGTGCACATTGCGCTGGCAAGCACGAGCGGCGTGAAAGAGCGTGCGCTGCGTTTCCCAGGCGACCGCGAAATGGTGCGGCTGCAGGCTTCGCAAGCCGCGCTGGATCTGGTGCGCATGCATTTTCTTTACAACGGCGTGGCGGCGAAGCGGGGCTGAGCGGTGCGGCTCTTCATCGCGCTGCAGATTTCGGATGACGTGCGTGAAGCGATTGCGGCGTTGATTCGCGACTGGAAGCCACTGGACGGGTCGTGGAAATGGTCTCGGTCGGAAAGCCTCCATGTCACCTTGAAGTTCCTAGGTGAAATTCCAGAAAACAAATTAGTCCGCGTCGCAGAAGCCTTGCGCGCGGTTCCCACCGATTTGCCAATTACGCTGACGTTCACAGGATTGGGATTTTTCCCACATGAGGGGCGCCCCCGCGTGTTGTGGGCAGGAATCGAAGCGCCACGGAGCTTTCCGGCCTTGGCCGCCTCGATAGACGAAGCGCTCGCGAGCGTGGGAGTACTGCCCGAAGAAAAACCATTCACGCCTCACCTGACGCTTGCGCGAAGCAAAGCGGGAAAAATCTCTCCAAAGTTACGCGAGGCGGTTGCAAAATATTCCGCGCGGGAATTTGGAGTTATGCGGGCTTCGGCATTTCATTTGGTCGAGAGCAAGCTAAAATCCACGGGCGCGGAGTACACTACGCTTCAGTCGTTCCCAGGTGCTTCCGAAAGCTGAATGAACATCCCGCTCACATCTGTGTTTATTCTTCTGGCTGCGTATTTCTGCGGCTCGATTCCCTTTGGACTGCTGCTCGGAAAGCTTTTTGGCGCGAAGGACGTCCGCAAAACGGGAAGTGGCAACATCGGCGCAACGAACGTGGCACGCAGTGCGGGCCTGTCCGCCGGTATCCTGACGCTGCTTTTGGACGCTTCGAAGGGCGCAATTCCAGTTTGGCTGGCGAGGCATTATTTTCCGGAACAGGCTGCGTTCCAAATTTTGGCGGGATTAGGCGCGCTTGCGGGGCATTGTTTTCCGGCATGGCTCAAATTCCGCGGCGGAAAAGGCGTTGCGACGGCGGCGGGAGCCTTTCTGGTGTTGTGTCCGCCCGCGGCAGTGGGCGCGCTATTGATCTTTGTGTTGGTCGTGGGATTTTGGCGCTACGTTTCGTTGGCATCCATTTCCGCGGCCGCGGCGATGCCGCTACTCGTTTATTTCTTGTGGGCGCCGCACTTTGCGCCCCCAATTTCCGTCACTGCTGGCTCTCTGGCCGCAGCTCTGCTCATCATTTACAAACATGACGCGAATATGCAGCGGCTCGTGGAAGGCACGGAGCCGAAATTCTCCCTGGGAAAAGAGAAAGACGCGGAATGAGCCGCATTGCAATTCTTGGCGGTGGAAGCTGGGGCACCGCGCTGGCGATTCTCTTTTCGCGCAGCCGCGAAACGCACAACGTTGCGCTTTGGGTCCATGATTCGGAGCTTGCGCATGCAATGCGGGAAAAGCGCGAAAACGCAACGTACTTGCCCGGACTTTCTCTTCCATCTTCGACTTCTGTTCAATCAGATGTCGCGGCAGCGCTCGACGGGGCGGAAATTGTAGTTGGAGCAATGCCATCGGAGCACGCGAGAAACATCTACGGCGAGACATTGCCGTTTTTGCATCCAGAAACGATTTTCGTCAGCGCCACAAAAGGGCTTGAGCCTGCAAGCCACGCGCGCATGACCGAAGTGATTGCGGAAGTCACCAGAGCCCGATTTGCAGCCAAAAAAATCGCAGCGCTCAGCGGGCCATCATTCGCTCTGGAAGCGGCCCGCGGCGAGCCGACGGCGGTCGTTTTGGCATGTGAGAACGCAGCCCTCGCGAAAGACCTACAGGAAAAATTGAGCGGCCCGACATTCCGCCTGTACACAAACTGTGACGTCCTCGGCGTTGAGCTAGCCGCCTCCATGAAAAACGTAATCGCGATTGCAGCGGGCGCTTGCCAGGGCCTAGGGCTTGGCGCGAGCACCCTCGCAGCGCTGATAACGCGCGGCCTTGCGGAAATGACGCGCTTGGCGGTCGTGCTGGGAGCCAAACAGGAAACCCTAAGCGGCCTCGCCGGACTCGGCGATCTGGTTCTGACATGTACCGGCAACCTGAGCCGTAACCGATACGTAGGAATGGAGTTAGGCAAGGGCCGCTCGCTTGGCGAAATACTTAATGGCTTGAAAATGGTCGCTGAGGGAGTCGGCACAACGGCGGCAGTGATGGCGCTGGCCAGAGAACACAGAATTGAGCTACCCATCACCGAACAAGTGAACGCAATTTTGCATCAAGGCAAACCGCCTGCCGCGGCAATCCGCGAAATTCTGGATCGCCCGCAAAAACCCGAATAGGCGTCCGAGTAGTACCTTGGTCCCATTAGCTGATGAGCACTCCGCGCGCGCGACGCTGCCCTGTACACCTCGCCTCCCCACTAAAATAGAGAGCAGCGTATGGAATCCAACTGGAAACAGGGCGTGGAGCGGATGCGGTCTGGGCGTATACGCATTCTGTGGCTCGTGCTGGGCGCAATGCTGCTCATCAGCGCGTTGCCCATTGGCCTTTACCACCGTCAGGTGCTGCAGCTTAGCCAGGACAAACTGGTGGACACCGAACGCGTGCAGCAATCGGATTTGACGCGCTCGCTGGCGCAGGAAGTGCAGCTTTTTGACTCCAACCTGACACAGCAACTCCTAAGCGAACAGCAAGTTCTGGAGCTTGCGGGCACGATTCAGGACGTTGCAGATCCTGCGGCAGAGCCGAAAGTCACGCGCCTACTTGAAAATTTTGTCGAAAGCAACCGCACCACGGTTCTTTATCTGACGGCAGTAGGAACGAATGGAAAAGGAACCAGCGCTACGCAAGGAAATTTTCGCGCGGAGCAGGATCCCTTCGTGAGCAAAGTGCTGGCGCGGGCGCTGGAAATTTGCCAGCAATCCGAGCAGCTCAATATCGTTAAATTTCGCAGTGACCCTCTCGCGCTTGCACCAAACAATCAGCCCGCCTTCGTAATAGCAATTCCCTTGATCGCACAAGGAAAATTTTCAGGAATGCTCGCGGCGGTTGTTTCCTTCCGGCCGATTTTACAGCGGCTGAATGATGCAAGCGTGCGCGGGCGTACCGTCTTCATCGTGGATCACCGCGGAAAATTAATCGCCCACCCAGACACGAGAAAATTTATCCCTGGCGAAGATGCCGGCTCCGATCCGGTTGTGGCACAAATCAAGAACCTGCCGCGAGACCTGCACAACACAGAAACGATGCGCTTCACGGAGAAAGACGGAAGAAACTCCGTGGAAATGATTGGAACCTACAGCACGCTCAGTGAATTGAACTGGGCTGTCGTTGCCGAGCGCAGCTTAAGCGAAGCGCGCACCGACGCCGGCGTTACGGAATTGAACCGGCAAGCATTGGCATTCGTTAGCATCGTCGTTCTGGCGGCAATTGTCGTCGGCTACTTTTTTGCGGTGGGCATCAGCGGTCCGATACGCGGCCTTGCGGCTTCCACGCGAGCCATTAGCCGTGGCGAATTTCATCAACGCTCGGCCGTACGCGGCGCTGCGGAAATCAGCGAGCTGGCCGAAAACTTCAACAAGATGGCCAGTGACATCGAAGAGTACATCGAGAAACTGAAAGAGGCCGCGGAAGAAAATCGCGAGCTGTTTATCGGTTCGATTCGCATGCTGGCAGCCGCGATCGACGAAAAGGACCCGTACACGCGAGGCCATTCCGGTCGCGTGGCGAAATATTCCCAAATCATCGGCCGCGAATTGAAACTTGCACCGGAAGATCTGGACAAGCTGCGCATCGCAGCGCTGCTGCACGACGTGGGCAAAATCGGTGTTGACGACCGCGTGCTGAAAAAGCCCGGCTCGCTGACGCCGGAAGAATTTGACTTGATGAAGCAGCACACCGTCAAAGGCGCCAATATCATGCGCCCCGTTTCACAATTGAAAGAGATGCTGCCCGGCATCGAATTGCACCACGAACACATTGACGGGCGCGGCTATCCCTACGGACTTTCCGGCCAGCAGATTCCGCTCATGGCTCGCATTATCGGAGTTTCCGACACACTCGACGCAATGACCACAAATCGTCCCTATCAAACTGCGATGGACCTCGACTTCGCGCTCGGCCGCATCAAAGCTCTGACGGGATCGAAATTTGATCCAATCGTCGTCAACGCTCTCGAAGTCGCTATCACAGCTGGCAGGCTGCGGCTCTCCGCAGTAGAAGTGCAAGTCTAAAGCCTCGCCCTGCGCGGCGCGTAATTCCCCTCTCTGTTACAATTTGAGTTTGCGCCAGAGCCGGCGCACTCAACTATGTTCTCCCTGTTCGGCAAAAAAGGTAAGTCAGAGAACGCTGAACCGTCTTTGCTCGAGCGCCTGAAGGCTTCGGTCACAAAAACCAAAACGGCGCTGGCAGAGACCGTTGACACGATTTTCCTTGGCGAGCGGAAAATTGACCCTTCGATTCTGAAGGATTTGGAAACGGCGCTCATTTCTGCCGACATCGGCGTAAAGACCACGCGCGAAGTGCTGGACGCTGTGAAAGAAAAACTGGATCGCAACGCACTCTCGAACGCGGCACAACTGAAGCAGGAGATCAAATCGCAAATTGCGCGCACCTTGCAACCTGCATCGCAACTCGAATTGACCAGCGGCTCGAACAACGGAACCGGCCCCCGCGTGGTCTTTATTGTTGGAGTGAATGGCGTCGGCAAAACAACCAGCATCGGTAAATTGGCAAATCGCCTAAGGCAACAAGGATTGAACGTTGTGCTTTGCGCTGCGGATACGTTTCGCGCAGCGGCCATCGAGCAGCTCGAAATTTGGGCGCAGCGCAACGGCATCGAGGTAATCAAACAAAAATCTGGCGCCGACCCCGCGGCGGTAGTTTTCGATGCTGTGGCTGCGGCGAAATCGCGCAATGCGGACGCGGTGATTGTGGATACTGCCGGCCGCCTTCACACGAAATCAAATTTAATGGCTGAGTTAGAAAAAATGAAGCGAACCGCCGCCAAAGTCATTCCCGGCGCGCCCCACGACGTGCTCCTCGTGATGGACGCAACCACAGGCCAAAACGGCCTTTCCCAAGCGCGCGAATTTACTTCCGCCGTCGGCATCACCGGAATTATTTTGACAAAGCTCGACGGCACGGCGAAAGGCGGCATCGTCGTCGCGATTTCGCGCGAACTTGGCTTGCCGATTCGCTTCGTCGGCACCGGCGAACAAATTGACGACCTCGTTCCCTTCGACGCCGAAACCTACGTTGATTCCCTCTTCGACTAAACCGTGAACGAACACGACATTCGCTTCCTAGAACACGCGCTTGCGCTGGCACGCAAAGGAGTTGGACTCGCCAGCCCAAATCCGCTGGTCGGCTGCGTGATCGTCCGCGACGGCGAAATTGTCGGCGAAGGCTCTCATCAATACGATTGGCGCAATCACGCCGAAATTGTCGCCCTGAAATCGGCAGGCGAAAAAGCGCGGGGCGCAACACTCTACGTCAATCTCGAACCCTGCAATCACACCGGACGCACCGGCCCATGCACGGAAGCAATCATCAAAGCGAGCGTGGCGCGTGTCGTCGCAGGCATGCAAGATCCGAATCCAAAGACAGAAGGCCGTGGCTTCGAACGGCTGCGCGCCGCGGGTATCGAGGTGCTGCCGGGAGTTTGTGAAGCGCAGGCGCGGGAGCTAAACGCGCCATTCGCGCGCTGGATTCGCAGCGGCGTGCCATTCGTCACGCTAAAATCCGCACTCACACTCGACGGCCAACTCGCATTGCCAAAACAAGGCAAAGGCAAAAAGCGCGAGTGGATTACCTCGGAAGAATCGCGCGCCGAAGTGCAACGCATGCGCCACGCTTCGGACGCGCTCGTTACAGGAATCGGCACAATTCTCGCCGACGACCCATTGCTCACCGATCGCAGCGGCCTGCCGCGCCGCCGCAGATTGTTGCGCGTCATTCTCGACGCACGTTTGCGGCTTTCGCTAAAATCGCGAATCGTGAAAACGCTGGACGACGATTTACTCGTATTCACGGCGTCATCCCTGAAATCTTCAAAGGCGCGGAAGCTGAAAAACGCAGGAGTCGAAATCGTCCGCTTGCCCGCGAGGCGCGGCCAGCTAGACTTAAAGAGCGCAGTGAAGGAACTGGGCCACAGAGATACTCTAAGCGTTCTGCTCGAAGCAGGCCCCAGACTAAACGGCGCCGCGCTCGCTGCCAACATAGTGGACAAACTGTTCTTGTTCTACTCTCCGAAAATCGCAGGCTGCGCAACGGTTCCCTTCGTGCGCGGCCCCATTCCTGTCCCGCGAATTCATAGCCACCGCTACCGCGAGCACGAATTCGGCGGAGACTTCGCCATCGAGGCCTGGCTTCGCGATTTCTAGCGCGACCACCGTCCAAGGAGACGCTCGTTTCACCAGTTCGCAAATTGCGCTAAACTCTACAAGAAATCTGCAATCTCATTCGCCTCGCAGACATTCTTCATGATCGCAGAGGTATAAAGCTTATGTGCGCAACCGCCGTCTCCGAAATCCAAATCCCACATTACATCGGCGGCCAATGGACCGCTTCAACATCCACGAACTGGCAGGATGTGCTAAACCCTGCAACGGGCGCGTCGCTAGGAAAAGTTCCGCTCGCCGAAGCCAGCGAAGTGAACGCCGCCATCGAAGCCGCCGCCGCCGCGTTCCCCGAATGGCGCCGCACGCCGCCTGAAGACCGCATCCAGCCGCTTTTCAAATTGAAAATGCTGCTCGAAGAGCACATTGACGAGCTCGCGCGCCTCATCACCACCGAAAACGGCAAAACATTGACCGAAGCCAAAGCCGAACTTCGACGCGCGATTGAAAACGTCGAAGTTGCCTGCGGCATTCCCATGATGATGCAAGGCTACAACCTGGAAGACGTGGCGCGCGGCATTGACGAAACGATGATCCGCCAGCCGATGGGCGTAGTCGCCGCAATCACCGCCTTCAATTTTCCGGCGATGATTCCTTTTTGGTTTTTGCCGTATGCGATCGCAACGGGAAATACATTTGTGTTGAAGGGATCAGAGCGCGTACCGCTGACGATGAAGCGCGCGTTTGAATTATTTGAGCAGATTGGATTGCCAAAGGGCGTAGTGAACATGGTGAACGGCGGCAAAACCGCCGTGGACACGATATTGGATCATCCGAAAGTGCGCGCGGTTAGTTTCGTTGGCTCGACTCCGGTAGCGAAATATATCTACGCGCGAGCCGCGGCAAGCGGTAAGCGAGCGCAATGCCAGGGGGGCGCGAAAAATCCCGTCATCGTACTTCCCGATGCGGATATGCACATGGCCACGCAAATCATCGGCGACAGCGCGTTCGGCTGCGCCGGCCAGCGCTGCCTCGCAGTCTCCGTCGCGGTCGCCATTGGCGACGCGCAAAAAACATTTCGCGATTCAATCGCCGACGCGGCAACAAAACTGAAAGTCGGCAACGGCCTCGAAGAAGGCGTGCAAATGGGACCCGTAATCACTCGGCAGAGCAAAACTCGCGTGGAATCTCTAATAAATGAAGGCGAAAAACAAGGCGCCAAGATTTTGGTAGATGGCCGCAACGCGAAAATCTCCGGCCACGAGTCTGGAAACTTCGTAAAGCCGACGATTCTGGACGGCGTCCCCGTCGAAAGCGAACTCGCGCGCACGGAAATTTTCGGCCCAGTGCTGAGCCTGGTTCACGCGAAGGATTTGGACGAAGCGATGTCCTTCCTCAACAAGAATCCCTTCGGCAATCAAGCTTCTCTGTTCACATCGAGCGGTTCTGCCGCGCGCCGATTCCGCTATGAAGCCCCGGCCGGAAACATCGGCATCAACATCGGCGTAGCCGCACCCATGGCCTACTTCCCCTTCAGTGGATGGAAGGACAGCTTCTTCGGCGACATGCATGGCCAGGGACGCGACGCCATCGAGTTCTACACCGACAAGAAAGTCGTCGTCGAACGCTGGGCCAAAGAACATTCGCGTAAATTCTGAATCTACCGGGCAAGTGGGTCGGTTTGAATTTTTTGAACGTGACACAATAAGTCAAAAGTCAAACCGACCCACGGCCATCTGCTGCCGCCGCTTGCACATCCACACAGCTACGCGTAACATCCGCCCACTGAAGAATCCCTCCTCCTGTGGCTGACGCCAAAAACCACGCGCTGAAATCCGCGGCAAAAAAAGCAGGCATCTTCTCGTTCGTGTTCGTCATGTATTCGTACACGACCGGCGGCCCGTTCGGCCTCGAAGAGCAGGTCGCCACCTCCGGCCCGGGCATGACGCTGCTCTACCATCTGTTGATTCCCTTTTTCTGGTGCATTCCGATTTCGCTCGTCGCTGCCGAACTCACGACTGCAATGCCCGTGCAAGGCGGTTTTTACCGCTGGGTCCGCGCAGGCTACGGCGATTTTTGGGGCTTCCTCGCGGGCTGGTGGAACTGGACCGCCTCCTTCCTCCTCGGCAGCGGTTACGCCGTACTCTTCGCGGACTACATCACTGCATATTTTCCCGCTCTCAGCGGCTGGAAACATTTTGCAATCTGTGTCGCGCTGATCGCTCTCATCACTTACGTAAACGTGCGCGGCATCAATCTCGTGGGCCGCATTTCGACGATTCTGGAAATCGCCGTGCTCGTCCCAATTCTCGTGATGACCGCAATCGCCCTCGCGCACGCGCATCACAATCCCTTCATCCCGCTGATTCCGCCGCACAAGCCGTTCTCGCAAGTCTTCGGCGTGGGCCTCGCTCTCGGCGTGTGGCTTTATTCCGGCTACGAGCAACTCTCAACCGTCGCCGAAGAAGTGGACAATCCGCGGCGCAACTATCCGCTCGCCCTCGCCATCGTCGTCCCCATGTCCATCGCAACCTATTTTCTGCCCACCTTCGCTTCTCTCGCCGCGCTGAACAATTGGCAGGATTGGGGCTCAGGTTATTTTTCCGAAGCTGCGCGATTGATTGGCGGCCCGTGGCTGGCGATTTCAATCACACTCGCCGCCGTGATTGCGAATGTTTGTCTTTTGAACAGCACAGTCCTTGCCACAACGCGCATGCCCTTCGCCATGGCCGAAGACGGTTTTCTGCCGAAGCAGTTGACGCGCTTGCATCCGCGCTTCGGAACGCCCGCAGCGTGTATCGTCGTTTCCGGAATCGTGTACGCGCTCCTGGCAATTCACAGTTTGGCGCAACTCATTACGATCTATGCGTGGCTACGTGTCGCAACAACCTTGATGACCGCACTTTCCGCGTCACGGTTGCGAAAAACCCATCCGGAATTGGATCGTCCCTTCAAAATACCCGGCGGAAAGGCCGGATTGTTTTATTCCGTCGCCGCGCCAGTGTTCATGGGAATTGTCGCAACAGTCGGAAGCATTCTCAGCGCGGACCGCTTCGCACTTCTCTGGGGACCGGTCGCGATTTTGCTCGGACCAGCGGCCTATTTGGTTTTGCGGCCTAAAGCGAAGAGCGTAGGACAGTCACAACTCAGCTGATTAGATCGAGGAAGCGGAACCAAAGACCTGCGAGCGGCAAAAACCATGGCTTGCGGCGATAAAGCCCAAGTGGCGCGCCATGAAACGGAATTTCCGCAAATGGGCTTTCGTTTTTGGCGGATGCTCCTGACGCAATGTACTCCGCCATTTTCTGTCCAAGCAGCGTAGCCATCGCGACGCCGTGACCCGCGTAGCCGACCGAATAATACAGGCCGTCCATTTTTCCTACGTGCGGCATCATGTCGAACGCAAAGTCGAGCGTTCCGCCCCAGACATATTCCACGTTGGTGTCGCGCAGCTGTGGAAAAATCCTAATCATGTCTCCGCGCAAGATGGCCTGGCTTTCGCGAATTGTATTCTCGTTCTCCGGGAAAAACGCGGCGCGGCCGCCAAAAAGCACCCGCCGGTCCGGCGTCAGCCGATAATAGTGCGTGTAATAAAGCGAATTATAGATCATGCGATTGCGCGGGCTGATTTCCCCGGCGAGCGCTTCCGGAAGAACCTCCGTAACGATGATGTACGAACCAATAGGAATAATGCGGCGGCGCAAAGCAGGAGTAGCTCCGCCCGTGTATCCGCTGGTGGCAACCAGAACGTCGTGCGCCCAAAGCGCCCCGCGCGAAGTCTCAATTTTCCATCCGGTCGAGCCGTTGCTCGCAGCTGCTTCAATGCGATCCACGCGTGTTTGCTCGTAAATTTCCGCGCCAGCCCGAATCGCGGCGGAGCCTAATCCGGCAACATAGCGCGCGGGATTCACCCCAACGCTGAGCTCGTCTACGAGACCGCCGTGGTAAATTTTTGACCCAATCTCCGCGGAAAGTTCATCTGGCGGAATAACGCGAACTTTGTGCCCCAGTTCCCGCGCCATGATTTCCGCGCTGCGCTGGAAACTCTCGAAGTGGCCCCGTTTGTTCGCAACTTCCAGATGGCCGCTGCGCGAAAAATTACAGTCGATTTTTTCTTCTCCGATGATTTGTTCGACGGTAGAAATGGCCTCCAGCGAAGTCGCAAACATGCGTTGTGTCGCTTCTTTGCCATAACGAGTGAGTAGGTCCGTCGCGCCAAGCTTGAGTCCGGTCAGCACCATGCCACCGTTTCGTGAACTCGCCCCCCAACCAAGCGTTTGCGCCTCGAGCACCGCAACCTTGACGCCAAGTTTCGCCAAAGTCCGCGCAGCGGAAAGCCCGGTGAATCCCCCGCCGAGAATCGCAACGTCCACTCTTTCAGGCAGCGGTCGCGCAGCAATTTGCGGCATTTCTGCCGTGGTCAGCCAGAAGTTTTTCTCTTGAATCACAGTGTGCGTCGCCCAATTCGTCTAACAATCTAGTGAGACGCTGTCATCCTGAGCGCATCCAAGAAGATGCGCGAAGGATCTCTACGCGCCGGCAACCAAAAACCCGTTTACCTCGGCAGTTCGTTCACCGCGCGATGCGCCTCGTCAATCGCTGCATCGGTGTACGCACGCGCCGCGGAGTCCGAATTGGCAATGGTAATTCTGCCAAACGGGGCGCGGCCCAAAACATTTGGGCGCGGCCCCGGTGGCAAATCGCGGTCAGAGTACCAATCGTATTCATAAGCATAGCCGTGCCCCCACCGATTCGCAGTGATAGCGGCGATGTCTCGCGCAGCATCAAACCCAGCCGCGCCGAGCATGCGTTGCAACTGATCACGCGTGTTGCGCTCGATTTTTTCGAATGGCGTGGTCAAAAGCTCGTAGCGGCCGGCCCGATATTGATCCCGCCTCGGCGCTCTCGGACTGCACGGCGTGCGCAGCAGGAAAAGCGTTGCCGGCTCTTCCGGCTTACTTGGAAATTGGTAATCGCCAATGCTCACCGGGAAATCCAGCGCGACAAACGAGTGATAGCTTCCCGGCGCAACGATTTGGTGAACGCCAAGCTGCTCGAAAGACTTCCAGTTGCGAATCGCGACGCGAGTATAAAGAAACGGTGCTTTGACGCAATACTCGAGCGCGGTTTTCTGCTTTTGCGGCAGGTCGGGACAAAGATACGGCACCATCGCGTTGTAGCAAGCCATCACGCAGTGTTTTGCGGAGACGGCAAGCAGTTTCCCGTCGCGAACGTAAGCCACGGTGACTTCGCCGGTTGAGCCGGTCCCCGGCGATTGTTTCGCATGCACCACAGTCGAGAGCAAGCGAATGCGAACAGATTGATCTTCCCGATCGAGCTTGTCGTAGTCCGCCTTTGCGGTGACGATATCCTCCATCGTGTGCCCGGACATCGCTTCAGGAATCAGAGCTCGAATAAGTAATCGCGCAACGGAAGCATTTCCATCGGGAAAGTGAAAAATGTACGGCTCTTCTTTGCCCTGCTCTTCCAGACCGAGGCCATCAAACCCAGGATATGTAAAGGAACCGTAGTCGTCGCCATTCAGGTAGCAACCGTAAGCGGAAATCGCCTCAATACCGACCGCATAAAGGTCGTGCGGAAACTTTTGGAAGAACGCCAGCGCTTCCGGCGTTAGCTTGCAATGCTTCATTAGAAAATCTGCCATGCTGATTCTTTGGAGCAGCGCGATCTTTTGCGGCCGAGTTAAGCCGGGAAGATAGTCCTTTTTCTCCGTGTAAACGCGCGCGATGTCTTTTTTTGCTGCATCGGAAAGCGGCGCCTTCGCCAGAAATTCCGCCCACGGAGTTTTGCCCATACCCGTTAGCAAAACGTCGGAGCCAAATGTTTCTTTGTCAAAAAAGCAGCCGGTGCCAAGCTTCTCGTAAAGTTTCGCGTCGTAATCCTTGTAGAACTTCTGAACGTCAATACCAAGCTCGGTGAGCAGCGATTTCGCTACCTCGCTGTAGTCGGACGGACTCTCGATGGACTGTGTGCCGCCGTTCGCAAGTAGGAAGCGGCCATCAACCTCAAATTCATCGCGACGTGCGTGACCGCCGAAATCGTCGTGACTATCCAGAAGCAGGATACGCGAATTCTTTCCAAATGTTTTCTGATAGAAATACGCGGCGGCAAGTCCGCTAATCCCTGCTCCCACCACCACAAGGTCATACGTCTCGCCGGATTTTTCCGCCGTGCCGAGCGAGTCCCACGCCTTGCCGTCGCGCAACTTGTGCGCGTAGTTGAAAACCTGATCTTGGTCGCCGCGCAATCCGGTGAGGGCAGGCGGATAGTTGGGAGCTTTCATATCTTGCGCGTCCGCGGATGGAGCATGCAGAGCGAGAACAGCGCTCCCCATCGTAGCAGCCACGCCATCCAGAAAATCGCGGCGGGAAATACAACGGTCCATCCCGAAGTCACGGTCGCGCCAATCTTCGCTCATCTTGATGTCCCCAAAGCGCTCCAATCTTACATAATTTCAGTAAGGTTTGCCTCGCGGCCATTGTGACGCGGATTTGGTTCTTGCCTATGAATCCGTTATCTTGTGAAAGAGGCGCGGACTCGTGTTTACCGGCATCATCGAAAATCTCGGTTCAATTGCAACCCTCTCTTTCGGCAAAGGCGGAGGCCGCATAACAATTCATGCGCCGAGCCTCGCGTCTTCCTTATCCGTGTCTTCTAGCATCGCGGTGAACGGCTGCTGCCTTACGATCATCGGATGCGACAAAGAATCTTTTTCCGCCGATCTCTCCACGGAAACTTTAGCGAAAACTTCGTTCCGGGCACTAAAGCAGAGCCAGCTGGTCAATCTGGAGCAACCCCTCACCGCGGGTAAAGAGTTCGGCGGGCATTTCGTGCTCGGCCACGTGGATGGCACCGGCACGGTTGCCGCGTTGGAACCGGAAGGTGAGGGCTGGCGCTATTCCGTGAACATTCCCGAAGAGGTTGCGCGCTACGTTGTGCCAAAAGGCTCCATCACGATTGACGGCGTAAGCCTCACCGTCGCGCGAATGCAGGGCCGCGTCGCGGAAATCGCGGTAATTCCCTTCACCTACAAACATACGAACATTCGCGACCGCAAACCCGGCGACGCCGTGAATCTCGAAGGCGACGTTCTTGGAAAATATATCGAGCGATACACGCAAGATCGTTCGAGCCCCTCGACGAAAAACCCTCTCACCGTGAAAAACCTGATTTCACAAGGCTTTTAGACAGCTCCTTCTCTTCGTCTCCGCGCTCCACGGAAATACAGAATCAAACCGAGCGCGACCATTCCGACCGTCGTAAAGGTCACTTTCACCACGAATAGCAAACGGTTTGAGGAATCACCCGGCGGAAAAATTGAGACAACAATGGACAGAAGTGTAACCGCAGACGCCAGAACGCAGGCGATCCAAACGCCAAGCTTTCCCCCTGGAACCAGAATGGCGTGAGGATTGGTGCTGCGGTCAGGACGATTTGCCAACTTGATTGCAGCCGCAAACATGTAAAGGAACGGAATGAAGTACAAAATGATGGTGATGTCCACGACAACCTGATACGCCCCGCGCGTCGTCTCATTGATCTGGCTCAGCAACAATACCAGCGCGGAAAACACTGCCTGAACAATGATCGAGATGTACGGAGTGCGCCACTTCGGATGAATTTTTCCAAAAGCCTTTGGCATATAGCGGTCGATGCCCACGACAAACGGCACCCGCGCGATTCCGGCGACGGTGCTTCCCACTCCGCCCGCATTTCCGACCGTCACGAGAATCGCGGCTAAAACGCCGACAAATCCGATCTTCAGCGCAACCGACCCAATCGTGATCGCATGAAACACGCCGCTCTTCGGATCCACATCCGCCGCGGGAACGAGCGATAGAAGCGAAACAGTTCCGATGATGTACATCGCGGCGATTAATGCCGCTGCCGTCAGCGCCGCGCGCGGCAACGTGCGCCGCGGCTCGCGAATTTCGCCACTCATCGCGGAAACGAGCTCCAGACCGGTAAATGCAAAAGCGATTTGCGACCAGAAATTTACTGTATCCCAATTCCAAGTGGGCTTGATGTTTGCCCAGGTATAGTGCGTCACAGACCCGTTCTTCAGCCATAGCACTCCGGCAATTCCCACGAGAATCAGCAACGGCATGTACGTGGCAACTCCGCCGGCATTTTGCAGCCACTTTCCGATGTTTAACCCAATGATGTTCAGAATTACCGCGACGGAAAGCAATAGCAGGGATCCAGCGAGCAAATAGGTGCGATTCTGTGCGAGCTCCGCGCCCTTGCCTCCTAAAACATACGCGCTCATCGCCGTGCTGGCGAGCAATAGTCCCGGAAAATAAAAAATCGTGTAAATCCAGTACGTCCACCCCGCAACGAAACCATGAAAATCGCCGAATGCTTCCTTGGACCAAACGTAGAGTCCGCCCTCTTCCGGGAATCGCGAAGACAATTCATTGATGACCAGCGCCATCGGCACAAAAAATAGAACGGCCGCCAAAACCCACAAACTGATGGACGACGTTCCGTTGTGCGCGGCGGCGGCG
Organism: Candidatus Sulfotelmatobacter sp.; assembly: GCA_035567915.1. Classification (GTDB taxonomy): domain Bacteria; phylum Acidobacteriota; class Terriglobia; order Acidiferrales; family UBA7541; genus Acidiferrum. The sequence continues at coordinate 102,611 of DATMPA010000010.1, forward strand.
ATCCATCGCGGGCCGAGAACGGTGGCAATGTTGAAAAAAAGGACGTCCCAAAAACCCATTTCGCGGCAAAGCTGGCTGCGTGGATCGGAGGAACCGGCCGATCCGCTCACAAGGTCACGTCCAGTGCGGGAATAAGCTCATCCTGCGCGCGGAAATTGTGCAGAAAAGGATCGGGGGAATTTTCAAAATCGGCCCAGGAAGAAAAGCTTGTGGCCTTCCCTTCCTGGAGAAAAACGATGTTGTCCGCGAGCCGCCTCGCTAGATGAGTGTCGTGCGTGACGACGATGGATGTGCGGTGAAATTTTTCCTTGAGGCGCGAAATGATGTCGCCCATATGCGTGGCCATGATGGGGTCCACCATCGTGGTCGGCTCATCGTAAAGAATCGCTTCGGGATTCGTTGCGAGTGCGCGAGCGATGGCGACCGCGCGCTTCATTCCCGTGGAAAGTTCGCTGGGAACTTTATCGAGCACCTCTTCTACTTCCAGCTCTTGTGCAAGTTTCACAATGTACGCGTCCACGTCTTCGTTGGTGAGGCCGGGCTGATCTTCGAGCGGATAGCCGATGTTTTCGCGCACCGTGAGCGAATCGAAAAGCGCGCCGGACTGAAAAACCATGGTGACTTTGCGCCGGACCCCGTTGAATTGGGCCTCGCTGAAATTTGTGACGTCTTCTCCATCAATAAAAATGTGGCCAGAATCGGCTTTGAGGAATCCCATGATGTGTTTGAGCGAAACTGATTTGCCGACACCGCTGCGGCCCATAATCACGCAGGTTTGCCCGCGTTTCACTTGAAACGTGACGTGATTCAGCACTGGACGATCGTCAAAAGCTTTGCTGACGTCACGAAACTCAAAAAAGTTTTCCGCGAAGACGTTTTGTCTTTCGGTTCCAGTCACGAATTCTCCATAGCAATTGCGCGGCGGGCTTCTTCATAGTCCGCAAACGTATTCATGTTCCAAAAGAGCCGCCCGGAGGTATCAAATCGTTTCCAATCCTGTTCGTCAAGAATTTCCATGCGCAATTTGCGCAACGCTTCGGTCACTTTGCGCGTGCCGGAGTCGAATGTAGCAGAAATGGTTTCGTGCGCCGACGTTTTCCAGCAGGCACAAAGCGGCTCCAAGCCGTGCGCGCTTTGCGGCACGACAGCCTCTCCGCCGCTTTGCAGGGCGCGCTGCATAAGAAATGCCAACCAATCGTGCGTGAGAAACGGCATGTCGCAACTGAGAATCAAATTCCAGGAATCGGACCGATCTTTTTTCTTTGCGTCGAGCAAAGCGGTAAGAATTCCACCCAGGGGACCTTCTCCGGGCCAGCCATCCAGAATCGTTTCGACCGAAGAATCAAGCAATTTATCCGTTGGAGCGACAATCGCCACGTTGCTGCAAACGGCGGAGAGCAGTTCGGCCGTTCGCGTCAGCATGGACTTGCCTTGCAATTCGGCGAGCGCTTTGTCCGTTCCAAAACGCGAGCTGGCGCCTCCGGCAAGAACGTACCCGCGAATTTTTGAAGCACCACTCACGCTTCATCCTCCATTGGCTCCAGCGGCTCGCGGCCGGGTCGGCGGATGCCGAGTTCGCGCAATTTTTCCTGAAGGCTTTGCCGATGCAAACCAATCGTTGCGGCCGTTCGCGAAACGTTCCAACGGTGACTGGCAAGTTGTTTTGTGATCCACGCGACTTCAAATTTACGCTTGGCTTCGCGGAAGTCGCGTTCGTTCATGCCAGTGTCGGCGCCATCAGAAGATTCCTTGTGCGTGATCGCTTTTCCTGTGGCGACCTCTTCGGGCAAGTCCTTGGCGCCGATTTCATTTCCCGCAGTCAGAACAATGCTGCGTTCGAGAGCGTTTTTCAGCTCACGAACGTTGCCGGGCCAGTCGTAACGCTCGAGCGCGGAGTATGCCTCACGCGTAAGCTGTGTGCTGCGATTCAGGCGCTTGCCGTGAATTTGCAAGAACGAATCGGCGAGCACGGCAATGTCTTCTTTATGTTCACGCAGAGAAGGGAGTTCAACGATGATGACGCGTAACCGATAGAAAAGGTCTTCACGGAATTTACCAGCGGCAATTTCCGCGGGCAGGTCGCGATGCGTCGCACTGATGACGCGGACATCCACCGGAATGGATTGCGAGCCACCAAGCCGCTCAATGGTGCGATTTTCGAGTGCGCGCAAAACTTTGGCTTGTGTCACAGGATTCATGTCGCCGATTTCGTCGAGAAAGAGCGTGCCGCCATGCGCCAGCTCAAATTTTCCCTTTTTCTGTTGCGCCGCGCCGGTAAAGGCCCCGCGTTCGTAGCCGAATAACTCGGACTCGATCAAATTCTCCGGCAACGCCGCGCAATTCACCGCGACAAATGGCTTACTGGCACGCGGCGAACGCGCATGAATTTCCTGCGCGAGCAAATCCTTGCCAGTGCCGCTTTCTCCCAGAATCAAGACGGTGGAATCCGTTGCGGCCACACGATCCGCAATTTCAAACGCGCGGCGCATTCCCGGCGAGCGGCCAATCATCCCGCCGAACTGTCCCTCGGTGGCGAGTTGGCTCCGCAGCGCCGAATTCTCTTTTTCGAGCCCGGTGAGCTTCAGAAGATTCGCGACGCGCTGACGCAACTCATCGAGTTCAAATCCTTTCACGAGATAATCCGCCGCTCCAACGCGCAGCGCTTCGACGGCCGTTTTTGCTGTGTCCAGGGCGGAAACGATCAGCACGGGAACGTCATTGCCCTCTTCGCGCAAACTCTTGAGAAAAGAGAGGCCGTCCTGACCGGGCATCACCACATCGAGCAGTACGAGGTCGGGCTTTTCGGTTGGGAGGGCCGCGCGCGCGGCTTCGGCGGATTCGGCTTCCGCGATGCGATAGCGTGATTCGAGCGCGCGGCGCAGACCGTAGCGGGCTGCGGGCTCGTCGTCCACGATGAGAATGGTCTTCATGCGGCCTCCGGGAAGAGAACGAGGGAGGGATAAGGGGTTTCTCTGTAACTGCAGATTCCCAAGGGGTTAGAGGAAGAAGTAAAACGGGTGAGGAGTTCCGCGAGCGCCGGAAAGGCTATCAGGAGTGCCCGTCCATTCACAACGAAGGTATCGTAACTCATAAGTATCTCCATGTCAAACACTTAGCGACGGATTTTGAGTCAAGGGAAGGGTGATGCGAAACCGAGTTCCCCGATTACCTTGGATTGGCGATTCAAAATCCAACTTGCCGGAAAATTCCGAGACGCGCCGGGCAGTGATGGCCAGGCCGAGGCCGGTGCCTTGCGATTTTGTGGTGAAAAAAGGCTGAAGGACTTTTTCGCGAACGGCGGCAGGGATACCGGGACCGTCGTCTTCCACAGTGATCAGGCAATGCCCATTGGAAGCACTTATGACGGCCGAAACCGTGCCGCCGGATGACGCCGCCTCCAGCGCGTTGACAATCAGATTCGAGAGAATGTCGTGGACGGCCTCGGCGCCGGCCGCGACGGAGATTGCACTCGCCGACACCTCCAGTTGGAGAGTTACGCCGCGGCGTTCGGCCTCCGGGTGGAGAACGGCGACCACCTCGCGAAGAACGGAGGTGGCGTCGGTAACAGAAGGAACTTCACCGGTACGAATCGCGGGGCGGCTGAATTGGAGTAATTGATTGAGTTTTGAGGAGAGCCGGCTGATTTCCTCAAGGACCATTCTTGTTTCGGCGCGCATGCTTTCCGGGAGCTCAGGATTTTCAAGCTGCACTTGCAGTATGGTCTTGATGGAGCCCAGTGGATTTTTCAGATTGTGCGAAATGCTGGCGGCGGTTTGGCCGACGAGCGCGAGGCGTTCACGTTCCGCCAATTCCCTTTCGAGTTGCAGCTTCTCATCAATCACCTGGCAGAGGTCCAGCGCGGTGGCAAGCGATTCGCACAAAAGCTTCATCGCTACTTCTGTTTCGCCCGAAATCATCGCGCCATGGGGCTGCACTCTGAGCGCGGCGTTGATTCGCCCTGGCCGATAAATCGAAAAACTAGCGCTGGATTCCTGTTTGGAGAGTCCTCGTTTCGGTGCGTCCAGTTTTGGTTCCAGCATGGTCACCCACGCATCAGCGAATTCGAGTTCCTCGGCCAAGCGGCTATCAATGAATGCAACCAAACTCTTCAAATTGCCCTTTCGGGCCTCCAACTGAATCTGGTTGCCAAGGCGGTTCACGAGATTCATTTCTTTGCGCGCCGTTTCTTCGAGGCGGCGGCTCAGGAGTCGCTGTAGCGGCTCGATAAAAATCACCAGAGCAAAGAGCAGGATTGCAGCGGTGGCTTCGGGAGGAAGAGCGGGCGCAAACCAATCGCTGATTCGCCGTACGAGCGCCAGGTAGAGAAGCGCGACGAACGTCGCGGACACCGCATAGAGGAGATTTTTCTGTCTTCCGATGTTAAGGAAATTGTGCCGCTGCACGAAATAGATGAGAGCAGCAAAGGGCAAGAACGCCGCAAGCGATAGAACAGTTGCGAGCACTTCCCTGGCAAAACGGCTTAGCCCGAACAACGGAAAATGAATCGTGCAAAGGAGAAGCAACGCAATAGCCAGGACAACCCAAGCAATATGGTGAAACTTTCGCTCCGGCCTGCCCACCATCTCTCGTGCGAACCTTTGTTCCCACGCGCAACTGAAAAGCATCAGCAGAAAGAGCCATCCGACATAAACGACGCCGAGCGAGTTGCCCGGTATGGCGTAGTCAAAATCATGCGAACGGATTCGCGCCGGCAAGACCACAGTCAGAAAGTACAAAACAGGCAAATAAGCGAAGCCGAGCGCGAGCCCCTTTCGACTGGCCCTCATGGTCATTCCACGGGTCGTGGCAAACTCCAGGTGCATGTGGAAGAGCACAGGCGGAAGAAAAATTAGTCCGGCGCCGATCAGGAGCGCCGCAAAATTACTCAGCGTTTGTGGTGGGAGGGAGTAGAAGATTTGCGCATTGAGCGCGAGTAGCAGGCCGGCATAAAAGAAAAACAGGGCGAGGCAGAGAAAAAAGAAAACGCGTTCGAAATTGCGCTGGCGTCGGTATCCGAGAATCACCACCATCCAGAAGAGCATAAGCAGAGTTCCGGCGGTGAAGCCGATGAGTCGGATATAGGTGAGAGTTTGCATCGCGGCGAATCGTGACGAAAGAATGCCGCCCTGAAGGGACGGCGTTACAAAGTCTATGATGGGACGAGAAGCACGACAATGGCCAAGTGCAAGATTTTTCTTGCAGTACATAAGATACACTAACTAAAAGACTTACAAACGAAGCGCGGTCTTGTGAGAATTCGGTGAGAACCGCAGAAATTGGAGTCCAAAGGCTTGACTTGGAGAGAGTTTCTGCTATATTAGCACTCGCCTGTGAGGAGTGCTAAAGCCCTGCTCTCCTTCCCACAGCAAACCTGAAAGCTCACCAACGGAGGTTTTTCGAAGATGGCAGTCAATCTGACGCCGCTGCACGACCGCGTGATCGTGAAGCGCATTGAAGAAAAAGAAACCGTCAAGGGAGGCATCATCATCCCTGACAGTGCAAAAGAAAAGCCCCAGGAGGGCGAAGTAATCGCCGTCGGCGCCGGAAAGCGCGAGAAGGGCGAACTGATCCCCCTGGACGTAAAAGCCGGTGACCGCGTGCTGTTTGGCAAGTACAGCGGCACGGAAATCAAAATCGAAGACGAAGAGTTGCTTATCCTCCGCGAAGAAGAGATTCTGGCGAAGCTGAGCGGCGCGGCAAAGGCAGCACGGAAGTAGTTTCGGTCTTTCCAACCAAACTGTATTTAGAAATTTTGCAGTAAGAAAAGAACTTCACGGAGGAATTGAGAAATGGCGAAGCAGATTGTTACAGGTGAGAATTCCCGCCAGGCGATTTTGCGCGGCGTGAATGCTCTTGCCGATGCAGTGAAGATCACGCTCGGCCCCAAGGGCCGCAACGCGGTGATCGAAAAGAAGTTCGGCGCGCCGATCATCACCAAGGACGGCGTGACGGTTGCGAAGGAAATCGAACTGCGGGACCCGCTGGAGAACATGGGCGCGCAGATGGTGCGCGAAGTCGCTTCAAAGACGTCTGACGTCGCGGGCGACGGCACCACCACGGCCACCGTTCTGGCGCAGGCCATCTTCCGCGAAGGCGTGAAGACGGTTGCAGCAGGCGCAAGCCCCACGGCGCTTAAGCGCGGCATTGAAAAGGCCGTCGAAGTGGCCGTTGAGGAAATAAAGAAGCTGCACAAGGACGTAAAGGGCGACATGATCGCCCAGGTCGGCACGATTTCCGCCAATAACGACAAGCAAATCGGCGGAATCATCGCGGAAGCGATGAAGAAGGTCGGCAAGGACGGCGTCATCACCGTGGAAGAATCCAAGACCATGGAAACGACGCTGGAGGTCGTGGAAGGCATGCAGTTCGACCGCGGCTACCTTTCGCCTTATTTCGTCACTGATCCGGAGCGCATGGAGTGCGTGCTGGAAGACGTTCGCATCCTGATCCACGAAAAGAAAATCAGCTCGATGAAGGACCTGCTTCCCCTTCTCGAGCAGACGGCCAAGATGGGCAAGCCCCTTTTGATCGTCGCGGAGGACATCGAAGGCGAAGCGCTGGCAACTCTCGTCGTGAACAAGCTGCGTGGCACGCTGCAATGCGCCGCAGTCAAGGCTCCTGGCTTTGGCGATCGCCGCAAGGCAATGCTCGAAGACATCGCGACCCTAACCGGTGGCAAGGCCATCACCGAAGACCTCGGCTTGAAGCTCGAAAGCGTCAAGCTCGAAGACCTAGGCCGCGCCAAGAAAGTCGTCATCGACAAGGACAACACCACGATCATCGAAGGCATGGGCAAGGCTTCGGACATCGAAGGCCGCGTCAAGCAGATTCGCGCACAGATCGAAAACACCACATCCGACTACGACCGCGAGAAGCTCCAGGAACGTCTGGCGAAACTCGTTGGCGGCGTTGCGGTGATCAAGGTGGGCGCGGCGACCGAAACCGAGCTGAAGGAAAAGAAGGCTCGCGTTGAGGACGCCATGCACGCCACTCGCGCGGCTGTCGAGGAGGGCATTGTTCCCGGCGGCGGTACGGCACTGCTCCGTTGCGTGGCGGCGATTGAAAAGCTCAAGCTGCACGATGACGAAGCGGTCGGCGCAGGTATTGTTCGCCGCGCTCTCGAAGAACCTGCACGCCAAATCGCACTCAACGCCGGCCACGAAGGCGCCGTTGTGATTGGAAAGGTTCGCGAATCGAAGGACGAAAACTTCGGCTTCAACGCGGACACCGGCGATTACGGCGACATGGTCAAGATGGGTGTTATCGACCCGGCCAAAGTCACTCGCCTCGCGCTGCAGAACGCGGCGTCCATCGCGGGCCTGATGCTCACCACGGAAGCGCTCGTGGCCGAGTTGAAGGAAGACGACAAGAAAGCTGCTGCAGCGGGCGGCCCTGGCGGTCCTGGCGGCATGGGCGGCATGTACTAAGTTTCTCCAGCTAGCCCAAACCTCAATCAACAAGGGCGGTCCGGTTAAACGGGCCGCCCTTTTGCTTGGCAATTTCGCTACTTGCCATTTTCTTCCGAACATGGGGCGACTATCTTGCGGCTCGACCCGGAACCAGGTGCTGCGTGATGTCTCCCGATGCTATTTTCAGAAATTCATGCACATTGTCATTAATTCGATCTCGAACGTGACGGAAGTCGCTGGCTTGTTTTTCGTGCGGTCCATCCCCGCTTGCCGGGTCTTCAAGACTCCATTGAAAGACTCTGTACGTGAAAGGAAAGACGGGCGGCCGCTCCTTTGCCGTGTTGTAAATCCCCACGACGTAGGCGAAGTGCTCCTTGAAGATCTCAGGGATGGTCTTTGATTTCTCGCCAGAAATGTCTATGCCAACTTCTTCCATGACCTCGACTGCTAACGGATTGGGTGCTGTCGGCGTTGTGGCTGCGCTGACGCCCAGAAAACTATCTCCAGCTTCCGTGTTTAAAAATCCTTCCGCCATTTGACCTCGAGCAGAGTCGCCCTTGCAAAGAAAAAGGACTTTCACCTTGCTTTCCATATTTGCTCTCAATCCGGGCTGGGCTCCTTGCGTCGTACCGCAGTGACTTGTAGCATCCCCTGGTATCGATGGCCGACGATCCAATCGCAACGCACAACTCCTCGTTCCTACGAAAATATCCGGCGGCCGCGTATTTCTTGTTGACGTTCGCGATTTCCTGGACGGCCGCGTTCCTCGTCGCGGCTCCGAGGCTATTTCAAAACGCGCCGCTCCCAAAACTAACCGGGATCTTGATGTTTCCCGCGATGCTGCTCGGCCCCAGCTTTACCGGAATTCTCCTGACGCGTTGGCTGGATGGGCGGGAAGGACTAAAAGCTCTCTTCGCACGGATGCGTCACATCCGTTTTTCGCTGCGCTGGTACCTGATCCTATTGATTCCTCCGGCTACCGTGCTCAGCGTTTTGTGGTGCTTGAAGACGTTCGTTTCGCCAGTTTATGCGCCGAACCGCTTTTGGGTCGGAATCACTTTCGGCATCTTGGCAGGATTTCTCGAAGAGATCGGCTGGACTGGTTTCGCTTACCCAAAACTGAGGCAGCGATTGGCAGTGCTGCCGGCCGCTGCAGTCCTCGGCTTGTTCTGGGGCCTCTGGCACGCGCCGGTGATTGATTTTCTCGGCGCTGCATCTCCGCACGGAAAAGCGCTGCTCGTATTTTTCGCTGCGTTCGTGGCAGCCATGGCCGCGATGCGCGTCCTGATCGCCTGGATGTACGAGCGCACGCAAAGCGTCGTGCTGGCTCAGCTTCTGCACATCGTATCCACGGGCTCGCTGGTGGTTTTCAGTCCACCCGCCGTGACTCCCTCACAAGAAGCCATTTGGTACGCGGTCTACGCCGCTGCACTCTGGATTCTTGCCCTTGTACTTACGATTCCGTTTCCGCGCTCAGTCTCTCGACGATTGAATACTCAGAACTGACAATAGCGACCCGCCTCTTCCTTGTCTCGATTCTATCCCTTCGCTACACTGCTCGTGCCTCAATAGGACTCCTCGGGGAGAGTCAGAAAACATGCCAGGACTTTTGCAGCGTTTTATGCCGCGCGAAGAAGGTTTCTTTGAGCTCTTCTTTAAGCAGGCCAAAAATATTGAAAAGGGCGCTAAGGCACTTGTGAATTTGCTTTCGCATTACACCGGCGTGCCCGAACAGGTGCAGACTATCAAAGCCATAGAACACGACGGCGATGAGATCACGCACGGTATCCTCACCAAACTCAATCAAACATTCATTACGCCGTTCGATCGCGAGGATATTCACCAGCTCTGCAGCCAGCTAGACGACGTCATTGACCTTATCGACGCAGCCGCGAGCCGCTTCGTCCTGTACCGCATCGCCTCCGTCAAGCCGGGCACCCTTGAACTCACTAAGGTTTTGCTTCTCGCCACGGCGGAAGTTACCGCGGCCGTCGGTGCCCTTGAGAATCCAACCGAGGCGCTGGCACATTGTGTTGAGATCAATCGTTATGAAAATGAAAGCGACCGTATTTGCCGAACTCTGATTGCGCAACTCTTCGACGAAGAAAAAGACCCTATCCAAATCATCAAGTGGAAGGAAGTTTTCGAAGTAATCGAAACCGCCGTGGACAAATGCGAAGACGTCGCCAACGTGATCGAAGGCGTCATCCTTAAGAGCGCATAGCCAGTGAATAGCTTTCATCTTCTTGTGATCGTCGTCGGCCTCACGCTTGCATTCGAATTTTCCAATGGCTGGCATGACGCGGCGAATTCGATCGCGACGGTTGTTTCCACGCGAGTATTGACGCCGTTTCGCGCTGTGGCATGGGCGGCATTCTGGAATTTCATCGCCGCATTCGTGTTCGGCACGGCCGTTGCAAGAACCATCGGAAAGGGAATGGTTCACATCGAAATGGTGAACCAAAAAGTGCTGCTCGCCGGGCTGCTTGGCGCGATCATCTGGAATCTGATCACCTTGATTCTGGGCCTTCCCACAAGTTCATCGCATGCGCTGATGGGCGGTTATGGTGGTGCGGCCATCGCTCACGCCGGTTTCAAAGCCATCGTGCCCGGTGGCTGGACCAAGCCGGTGCTCTTCATCTTTCTTTCGCCAATCATCGGCATGATCGTCGGTATGCTCGTCACGATCCTCACAAGCTGGATTGTTCGCAAACAGCGCCCGCAAAAGGTGGACAAGTGGTTTCGCCGTTTGCAACTCTTCTCCGCGGCAGCTTATAGCCTCGGACACGGCACCAACGACGCGCAAAAAGGAATGGGCATCATCACTACCGCTCTGGTTGCAGGCGGCTTGATGAAATCCTACGACGTGCCTTATTGGGTCATCATCGTCTGCCACCTTGCCATGGGTGGCGGCACAATGGCCGGCGGATGGCGCATCATCAAAACCATGGGCCAACGCATCACTAAGCTCACGCCGTTTGGCGGATTTTCCGCCGAAGCAGCGGGCGGCTTGACACTCTTTGCCACAGCACACTTCGGCATCCCTGTCAGCACGACTCACACGATTACGGGCGCGATCGTCGGCGTGGGCGCTTCTCGGCGCCTTACGGCCGTCCGCTGGGGCGTTACGCGACGTATCGTTTGGGCGTGGGTGCTCACAATTCCTGGTGCTGCACTCATCGGAGCCGGTCTTTATCACTTTCTTTCACCGCTGCTGAACACGATCAAATAAGGTGAGGATTAACCTATGAATCGGCTTGAATTTCTTGGCAGCAGGAGCCGCAACCGCAGTCGCAACGTCTTCAAACTTCTTCGCGCTCGATGCATTTGCGGAAAATCCAACCGGCTCCTACAAGTCCATCTATAAGCCTCTCGACCATTTTGTCGAACAATATCTCCGCGCGATGAATGCGTGGACCTTGACGAAGGCGTCGGTGCGTTTGCATCCATTAACGCGATGCAGGGCTACCGTCCGAATCCTGTGGCTCAATACGCAATCCAGTTGATGCGCGCGCAGCGCGGCGGCAAAGAATTGCCCGTGGCTCCCGAGATTCGAGCGGCAACGTATATCGAAAACGTCACCGATTTTGCAGGCGCTTACCATTCCGTTGATGGCAGAGTATTGAATTTTCTCGCTGAGGCGACCATCTCTCCTTCATCCACAAAGACCAAAAGATCGTACTGGAAGCATCTGGCGACGGTGTTTTCGTCGCACCGGATGCAGACTTTTCAAGATTCTCTTTGGCATTCGGCCGCGCCGATGCGAAAGATCCCAAGTCCGCAGCGGTGGAAGTCGGTTGGAGCAGCGATTGGTTTGTTAAAGCCGAATACAAAGGCCCGAAAACTTTCGACTATCCGAAAGGATGGAACGCATATCTCGGCCACTATCGAAATGAAAACAATTGGATTGGCAGCATCCGCATCACGATGAGGAAGGGCGTCTTAATGGCCGACGCACCTCTCGAAGAGGGAAAAGACGGACTGTTCCGCATGCGCAGCGAAGAAGCCGACACGGAATGGATTCAGTTCCACGACATCGTCAATGGCCTCGCCATGCGAATCAAACTGTCCGGTGAAGACCTATGGCGCGTCCTCGCACCGTAGGGATAGACTCTTCCACCTCTCGACTTGGGTCTGGCCGCAAGAACAGGGTTACCGTAAGGCAATAAAGCTCAAAAATAGCTGCCGCGACCGACACAGAGAGCGATGATTGCCATACAGCCCGAAAGGCGGGAGTGGTATGGACGAAACGAAATTGAAAGAGACTGTGTCTTCGAGTGAATCGGTGAAGACTGCAACGACGACGGAGCCGCCCACAGAGGCGACAGTACCCACCGAGGCTTCCCAATCTGTCAAGACTGCCGAAGTCCCAACTCAACCGCAACCGTCGCGATACTCCCCCATCACGGTGAACCCACCCAAAGATGCGGCGTCCCAGCTGTCTGACTTTGCCGCATTCCTCAAGCGCACCTGGCGTGTGTGGACGATTGCCGTCGGCGCGTTACTGGGGTTGATACTGGTGGTCATTCTGCTCCAGCGGCTGACCGAGATGGCCGAAAAGGCCCAGCAGAGGCGATACGAACGAGCAATTGCCAGTCTAACACCGGAGCATTTGATCGCGCGTTGCGGTCAGCCTGCGGAAGACATGACCAAAGAGGTTTTTCCCGTTGTAATGCGAACTATCCGCTATCAACCCAGAGGCGGCGAACCGTTTCTCCTCACTTTCAGTAGAACGGCGGAGCAAAACAGTGATTGGGTGTTTCTGTCCATGAAGGATGAAAACGGAGCCAGGAGCCTCGATACGGTGGACTCGAAAATTGTCGCGCTCCCCTGCCTGGACTCGATGAAGTAGTCCATGGGAGCCTGCAGTGTCTTCGCGGCTTAGAAACCGTGCCCACGCCGAGCCGAACCTACGCGTCAGCGTGCAAGACTTTAACGCCGGGCACCTTAGCAGCCAGGATGTCCAGCTTGTGGATCTCCGGCGGCTTAGAGAACAATTCTTCCGCTTTCGCAAATAAAGCTTTGGCGATTTCCCCCGTAAGGTGCGCGTTGCGGCTGGAATCATCCGCAAACGTGTCGAAAATTCCGTAGCTCCCCGGCGCCATTTTCACGGCGTACCACGTAACGGTTCCGGTTTCCCTTTCGGCAAGAGGCTGCGCGGACTTGAGAAACTTCTCCACTTCCTGCTCCTTGCCCGGTTTTGCATTCAGTTGTGCCCAGATCGCTAGTTTTGGCATGGTATTACCTCCGGTTGATTGGATGCGCAGTCCGGCCAATTAGAGTCGCGGCGCACTTGGTTATTGCTGGATATTTCCCGCCGCCAATTTCGTACTAACATCAAGCGCACTCATTCCCTGTTTGACATAATCTGACGTACCGCCGTTCTACGGATCGAGAGGCGAAGAAATTTCGATGACGAACTCAGCCAATTTCACTCTTTGGACTCTGAATTCCCTCCTGAACGCCGGAGGAGTCCTTGCCGCTGCCCACGCATGGAATACGCGCTACATGAGAACGTATGGACGCCTGGTCTGGCTCTTGCCAGCCGTGGCGGTCGCAGCATGGCTGGCAAGTTTCTTCGGCGCTCCTATCGTTGGCCAGGCAATCTCCGCGTTGTACGTGCCCCTTTCTTGGCAAAGTTTTTCCACGAACCTGCTCGCTTACTTGGTACTCGGCCTGGCCTTTCTTTTGATCCGCCGCGCAACCATGAAGCGCAACGCCGCCTCGACAGTTTCCAAGAAAAATGAGACGGGGGGAGCCATCGCGGACACTGGGTTGCGTCAGACGGTTGAATCGTTTCTCAGCGCGGCAGATTCCGCTGACGTGGACCGCCTCGCGGCGACCTATGCTCCGGACTTCCTTTGTATTCGCGTCGCCGACGGCGGCGGCTTTGCACAGCTTACCGCCGAACAAATGCTGTCTTTTCTGCGGCGCGCCACTTCGGGACAGGCAGTGGGGCATGTGGTTCCCACGAAGAACTCCACGATTCACCATGCCGAGATTCTTGGCGATTCTGCCGTGATTTTGGTCACCCGAACAAAGGACTTGGGACATGGCTGGGAGCCTCTTTTTTATACACTTCTTTGGAAGAGACAGAATTCCTCATGGCACCTTTTGCGAGAGTTTGTCCATCAAAGGAACGCTCCAAACTGGGTATAGCTGCTCAGTACCGAGAAGGCCAAATTGGCGATTTCGAGGCAGGCCGCCTCTCGCAACTGACTTGTCCGTGGCACGGTGCTATCATCAATTCATTCGGGAAAATGCTTATATGACTGAGAAAAGCACACCTTTTGCCACTGTGGAAGAAGCCGTCGAAGAGATTCGCAACGGCCGCATGATCGTCCTGGTGGACGACGAGGACCGCGAAAACGAAGGCGATCTGACCATGGCCGCCGAAAAAATTACGCCAGACGCCATCAACTTTATGGCGAGGTTCGGCCGCGGGCTGATTTGTCTTCCGCTCACCGAAGACCGCTGCGACGAATTGCACCTGCCACTGATGTCGCCGATAAACACGTCCGTGCACGGCACTGCGTTTACCGAAGCGATTGACGCGCGCGTCGGCGTTACGACCGGCATCAGCGCGTCCGACCGCGCGATTACGATTTTGACGGCGATTGATCCGAAAACTAGACCGCAGGATCTCGCCCGTCCGGGCCACATTTTTCCATTGCGCGCGCGCAATGGCGGTGTGCTCGTTCGCGCCGGACAAACCGAAGCATCCGTGGATTTGGCGCGCATCGCGGGGCTGCAACCCGCGGGTGTCATCTGCGAAATCATGAGCGAGGACGGAACGATGTCCCGCGTGCCGCAGCTCATCGAATTTTGCAAAGAGCACGACTTGAAGATGCTGACGGTCGCGGACTTGATCCGCTACCGCATGCAGCATGAGCGCTACGTCCGCCGCGTGGCGGAAACCGTGCTGCCTACGCGCTTCGGCGATTTCCGCATGATTGCCTACGCGAGCGACGTGGACCACGATCAGCACGTGGCGCTGGTGCGCGGTGAACTAGAAGGGGATTCGCCTGCGCTCGTCCGTGTGCATTCGCATTGTTTGACGGGAGACGTTTTCGGCTCAACTGCGTGCGATTGCAAGGACCTCGTCGCGCGGTCGCTCGAAGCCATCGCAAAAGAAGAGCGCGGCGTGTTTCTCTACCTGCATCACACGGGCCGCGGTTTCGGCATAGACCAGCCGGAGGAAGCCGGTAAGCTCCCACAGATTCACGTGCACGCGCGCGGCCAGCTCGACCGCGAACCCGCCCGTCAGCGCATGGTGCAGCACGAAAGCGGCATTGGCGCCCAAATCTTGATCGATTTGGGATTGAAAGACATTCGCGTGTTGACCAATCATCCTAAAAAAGTTGTCGCCCTCGAAGGCTACGGCATCACTATCGCCGACCAAGTTCCACTCAACATCAACCAGCCGAAACCGACGCATCAGCGCTTCTGACAAATCTTGTATTAACGTGGCTGCTGTTCTGGCGAAGAGTCGGAGCTAGGTTGGTTGTTGCTTTTTGTGGGGGGAGTTCTTGCGGGTTGCTGAGACGGTTTTTCGGACTCGGCTGGCATTTTCAGAATCTTGTCCGCCGTGACGGGGCCGATACGCGGCACTCCCTGAAGTTCCGTCGTGCTTGCCGTATTCAAATTGATGGCGTGCAGCGGTGGCTTTTTGTTCGCAGCGGCGGCCATCGCGCAGAGGCAAAGTAGCACGGCAGATAAACTCACAACGCTGATTCGCGGCCGCCGAAACATAGCGGAACGCATAGTATAAGAAGTATGTATCTAGTTCAATAACACAGTGCGCCGAACGGGTAGCGGCTTAGGACAGCCGATTCCCTTGCGCATCGAAGACTTCCAATTCTCCAAAAAGAGCTGCTTGCGATTCAATCTTGCTTTGGTCGCCGACCATTACAATTTGCATGTTCGCGGAGTCGAAATATTTCTGAGCGGTAGCTAGCACGTCGGCAGGCTGCAGCGCGCGAACCTTTTCACGATACGTCTCCAGATAATCGTCCGGCAATTCGTTCAGTGCCACGGTCGCAATCTGTGAAAGCATCCCCTCCTGCGTCGCCAGCCCCATCGAAAAAACGCCGCTCAAATAATTCTGCGCGTCAGCTAGCTCCGGCTCCGGCACGGGCAGCGAGCGTAGCTTGTCCATCTCGTAGAAAATTTCCGTCAACGACGCAGCTACAACTTCATTGCGTACCGCGGCCGACACGGAAAAATATCCGTACTGCTGCAATGCGCTCACGCCGCTGCGCGGGCTGTACGTGTAGCCTTTTGCTTCGCGAATATTCATCACCAGCCGCGAATTGAACGCGCCACCATACAGGCTGTTCGTCAAACCGAGTTTGATCCAATCCGGATGCTTGCGCGTGATCGAGTGGCACCCGCACACAATTTGCGTCTGCACCGCGCCGGGAACGTGCACCAGATACGCGCGCCGTCCCCGCGGATTTGCTGGGGCGGTCGCTTGCGGAACCATTGGCTTCTTACCTGACCATGGCACAAAGATTTTCTCAATCGTGCCCAGCATCGCCGCCGGCTGAAAATCGCCAACCAGAAGCAGCAACGCGTTTTCCGGCGTGTACGAGTCGCGATAAATGGACTGCAGTTCTTCCCTCTTGTACGCTGCGACCTGTGCTTCGCTCGGCGAAACTCTTGCGTAAGGATGCTCCCCGAACAACACTTTGCGTAGCCGCTCCCCGGCCAAGAATCCGGGCTGAGTACGCTCCAGTTTCACTTCCTCAAGTTTTTGCCGGCGCTCGCGTTCAAATTCCGGATCGGGAAAGGAAGCTTCACGTGCCAGCTCGTTCACGAGTCCAAGCAACGGTTCGGCGAATTCACTGAGTCCCGCGAAGGCGATGGCGCTGTGATCCTGTCCCGCGCTAGAAGAAAGATCAGCGCCCAGCCTCCGCAAATCTTCTTCAATCTGGCGGCTTGGCCGCTTGGCCGTGCCCGTACGCACCATCGTGGCCGTCATTTCGGCAAGGCCAGGCGCTCGATGCGCAACCGCCGCATTGCCCGAGCGGAAAAGCAATTCTCCATGAAAGCGTGGAATCGAATGCGATTCGACCAGCACAATCTGCAATCCATTCGCGAGTTTTGACTTTACGCGTTTCGGCCAATTCACTGCGCGTTCTGGCGCAAGCGCGGGAACTGCATTCGATGGCTGGGTAGTCGGGGTCGCCATCACGCGGCCTCCTTCACATCGGTGTTCGCCGGAGTACGAAACACAATGGCCCGATTTTCCTTGCGCAAATATTTTTTTGCGGCTGCCTGCACCCGCTCTGGAGTCACCTGCAAAAATCCATCAAGAATCGTATTCACGAGCTGTGGTTCACCATCAAACAGCGAAAAACACGCCAGCAGATGCATCAATCCGTATTTCGGCATGTAACCGCCGCGGCCGCCTTCGAGCATCGCGTAATAATCCGAGCGCCACTTCACCTTAAGTTGTTCCAGTTCGTCCGCGCTGATTCCCTTCTCCTGCACTTCCTGAATCACCGAGTCAAACGCCGCGAGCGTTGCCTCGCTCGAAATTTCCGGCTTGTGAAGAATGCGCGTCGTCGTTTGCGCAGGACCGTTGTAACCGAAAATATCGTCCACGCCGCCGTCGGCCTCCACCGCAATCTGCTTTTCGAGCACGAGGTTGCGATGGATGCGCCCCGCACGTCCTCCGTGCAGCGCCTGATCCAGCAGCGCCATCGCGCACCATTCCGCGCTGCGGCGCTTCGGCAATACATAGCCGATCGCCATCGCCGGTAGCGTGCCAAATTTTTCCTCTATGTGGCCGCGCCGCTCTTCCGTTTGCGGCGGCTCGTTCGGGTTGGCGAACGGAGGCTCCGGCCCTCGCAGAATATCTCCAAAATATTTTTCCGCGAGCAAGAAACCCTCTTCCGGCTTCACATCGCCAAGAATCAACAGCACCGCGTTGTTCGGCAAATAATAAGTTCTAAAAAACGTCTGCACATCTGGGAGGCTCGCTGCGTCCAAATCCGCGAAATCGCCATAAAAATTATGCGCGTTCGCCCAATTGCGAAACGCCACGGGCGGCATATCCAGCCACGGAAAACCGCCATACGGCTGGTTCAAGACGTTGACCCGCACTTCTTCTTTCACCACGTCGCGTTGATTCTTCAAATTTTCGTCATCTACCTTTAACGCGCGCATGCGGTCGGCTTCGAGCCAGAGCACACGCCCCAGCGCATTCGAAGGCACGGCCTCGTAATAGTTAGTTACGTCGTACATCGTAGAACCGTTCAAAACGCCGCCGCTCGAATTGATCAGCTTGATGTGCTCCATCTTCGGCGCATTGGCGGAACCTTGAAACATCATGTGCTCGAACAGATGCGCGAATCCGCTGCGTCCCTGCGGCTCCAGACGAAATCCGATTTTGTAATACACGCCGACGGTCACCACCGGGACGATCGAATCCGGCGCGATCACCACGCGCAAACCATTCGCCAGGGTTCTACTTTCAAGTGCGATCTGCAGTCCCTTCAAGCCTGCCTCCCCATAGTTTTTGTTTTCATGTCGTCTGTCAATTCGTTCAACCGCGAAATCGTTTCTTCCGGACTTGGCGATAAAACGCGCGCCGCCAAGCGATTCAATTGTTCATACGCGCCGCGATATTCTGCCGGGAATTCTCCGAGCGCGCTTTGATGCGCTGCAATCACGCCATAATCGCCGCGAGCCAGTGGCCCCGTCCATGCGGCGCGCGGCCCGACCCGCTCCAAATTATCGAGCACCTGCCGCGTTAAGGGAAGCAAAGCGCGTATGGCGTCGCGGCGTTTGATACCGAGCGACATCATCAAGTTCATCGCCGCTTCCAGCAACGCTAGCACTTGTCCCGCAGCCATCGAAGCCGCCGCGTGATAAGCCGCTTTTCCGGAAGCGGGCAGTTGCAAAACATGCCCGCCAAGCGTTCGCACCATTTGCCGCGCCAAACGCAACGCCGCCGCGTCGCCTTCCACCGCAAACACGCGCCCCTCGAGTGGCGGCACACCGATTCCGGAAAATGTCTGCAACGGGTGCAACGATCCCACCGCGGCGCCAAACTTGCGCAGCGGCTCAAGCGCCGTGGAAGCAAGCGCGCCGCTCGTGTGCAAAACTGTTTTCCCTTTCCACTCTTCCGCGCAAACGCGCGCGAGTTCTTTCGCGATTTGCGGAATCGCAGAGTCCGGCGTTGAAATCAAAATATTTCGTGGACTCAGTGCCTCGCGTGCAATGCCCGCAAATGCATGACCCTGGCCGATAAAACGCACCGCCCGCCGCGCACTAGGCTTGCTTCGCGTGACAACGCCGAAAACCTTCCAACCCCTCTCACACAATGCCCTGCCCAGAGCGCGTCCAACACGTCCGGCCCCGATTATCGTCAGGCTGCCCCGCATTCTGCCTGCTAGAATACCGTGTAGGCGTCATCAAACCCAACTCATGCACTGGATTCTTTCGATTCTCTTCGGACTGGTCGCACTGTTTTGGCTGACACATGGCCTTTGGGTTCTTTACGGCACCGCGCAATTGCCGCGTTTGCAAAAATTTCCTCTCGCTGCAGATGAACATTGCCCTTCAATTTCTATTATCTTTGCCGCCCGCAATGAACAAGAAAAACTTGCGGCGGCCCTGAAGACATTGATCGCACTCGACTATTCGCGGCTGGAAATTATTGCGGCGGATGATCGTTCCACGGATTCAACACCGCTAATTCTCGCAGAATATGCTGCGAAAGATTCGCGAGTTCGTGTCGTGCGTGTGAATGAGCTCCCCTCAGGCTGGTTGGGCAAACCGCACGCCCTGCAGAAAGCCTACGAGGCGGCAAGTGGCGAGTTGCTGCTATTCACCGATGCCGATGTGCAGTTTCTGCCGGACACGCTGCGCCGGGCGGTTTCGCTCTTCAGCGAACGCAAGCTGGATCACTTAACGCTATTGTGCGGCTTGCAGATGGAGGGCTTTTGGGAAAAATTGCTGCTCACTTTCTTTGGACTGGTATTTCAACTGTCGACCGACCCACAGCGCGTTAGTAATCCGAAATCGCGTTCGTATGTCGGCATTGGAGCATTTCAGCTTGTGAGGCGGAGCGTTTATGAAACCGCCGGCACGCACCGCAGACTAGCGATGGAAGTTGTGGACGACCTGAAGCTGGCGAAAATCGTCCGTCAGTCTGGTGCACGTTCCTGCGTTGGCATGTCGGAAGAGCATGTGTCTGTGCGCTGGCATGCGGGATTTGCAAACATCGTGCGTGGCGTCACCAAGAATTTCTTTGCTGCCGCAGGTTACCGCGTCACATTGGTTGTGGCGCACTGCTTGATAATTTTCCTGGTAAGCGTGCTGCCGTTCGTAGCACTGGCTTTTTTGCACGGCTGGGCTCTGGCCTTCGTGGCAGTTTCCATCGCAATTGCGATTGGGTTTCAAGCCTGTGCGGCGGCAGTGATGAAAGTCAGCCCGTTGTACGGCTTTACCCATCCGATTGGTGCGGTGCTCTACATTTACATGGTGCTGCGTTCGACGGCCATTACGCTGAAACAAGGGGGCGTCGTCTGGCGCGATACTTTTTATCCATTGGATGAATTGAGGCGCGGAGCACCTTAATCCGCGGTGGCGGCGTCTTCTCTGCTGAACGTACCCTTGAGATCCATCTGCTTGAGGCCGCGGATGCGATCGCGCAATTGCGCTGCCTTCTCGAACTCAAATTTCTTTGCTGCGTCGCGCATCTGCCCCTCGAGTTTTTTCAACAAGTCGGAAAGCTGCTCCTCATTTTTCAGGCTGGCAGCGGCCGCATCGAGTTCGCTCTCGTTCAGCGCCACCGTTACGTAGTCCGCCTCGACGATGTGCGCCAGTTCCATGTCCACACCCTTGATGATGGACTGCGGCGTGATTCCATTTTCCGCGTTGTACGCGAGCTGTTTGTCGCGGCGGCGATTCGTTTCGCTGATCGCCTCGTTCATCGAATTCGTGCGGCGGTCCGCGTACAAAATGGCACGTCCTTCCACGTGCCGCGCGCAGCGCCCCATGGTTTGAATCAGCGAAGTCGTGCTTCGCAGATAACCTTCCTTATCCGCGTCCAGAATCGCAACGAGGGACACTTCCGGCAAATCTAGGCCTTCGCGCAGCAGGTTAATTCCGATAAGGACATCAAATTCGCCGCGCCGCAAATCGCGCAGGATCTTAATGCGGTCCAGCGTCTCAATTTCGGAATGCAAATAGCGGCATCGCACGCCGATTTCCGTAAAATACTCGCTCAAATCTTCCGCCATGCGCTTCGTCAGCGTCGTCACCAGCACGCGCTCGTTGCGTTCCGCGCGCAGGCGAATCTCTTCCAGCAAATCGTCCACCTGACCCTTCACCGGGCGAATCTCCACCTGCGGATCCACAAGGCCCGTCGGCCGAATCACCTGTTCCACAAACGTTCCACCAGACCGGGTCAATTCGTATGGACCAGGAGTTGCCGAAACGTAAATCACTTGGTTTAGGCGATGCTCAAACTCCTCAAACATCAATGGACGGTTATCGAGCGCCGAAGGCATGCGGAATCCGTAATCCACCAGCGTTTGCTTGCGCGAGCGGTCGCCGTGATACATCGCGCGCACCTGCGGCACCGTCTGATGCGATTCGTCGATGAAAAGCAGGAAATCATTTGGAACGTAATCGAGCAGCGTTGGCGGCGCTTCACCTGGCAGGCGTCCGCTCAAATGACGCGAATAATTCTCAATCCCGTGGCAATAGCCGATCGTGCGCATCATCTCAATATCAAACATCGTTCTCTGCGTGACGCGCTGCGCTTCCACAAATTTTCCCTGCTTTTCCAGTTCCTTCTTCCACCATTCGAGCTCTTCCTGAATCGTTACGATGGCCCGCTCTCGCTGATCCTGCGGCATGACATAATGATTTCTCGGATAAATCGGAACGCGCTGCAAATCCTCCTGTCCCGCTCGCACCTCGCCCGTCAGCGGATCAATCTGCCGCAGCGTATCAATTTGATCGCCCCACATCTCGATGCGGTATCCGTGATCCTCATAGGTCGGGTAAATCTCGATGATGTCCCCGCGCACGCGAAACGTTCCTCGGCGTAAATCTTCGCTTCGTTCGTACTGGACATCCACGAACCGTCGCAGCATCGCTTCGCGCGAAATCTGCTGCCCTTTTTCCAGCATCACCAGCATGCCGTAGTACGCTTCCGGTGAACCGAGGCCGTAGATGCAGCTCACGGACGCCACAATGATTACGTCGCGCCGCTCGAAAAGCGACCGCGTCGCGCTCATCCGCAATTTGTCGAGTTCATCATTGATTGTGGATTCCTTCTCGATGTACACATCCGCCGCGGGAACGTAAGCTTCCGGCTGGTAAAAATCGTAGTAGCTGACGAAATATTCGACTGCATTCTCTGGAAAAAAATTCTTGAATTCATGATAAAGCTGCGCCGCCAGCGTTTTATTGTGCGCGAGCACCAGCGAGGGACGATTCGCGGCCTCGATAAGCCGAGCCATGGTAAACGTCTTCCCCGACCCCGTCACGCCAAGCAGCACTTGGTGCTTGTCGCCACCATCGATTCCGCGCGAAAGCTGTTCAATCGCCGCGGGCTGATCCCCGCGTGGTTCATAGCTGCTTCTGATTTTGAATTTCACGAGGCGTTCTCCTGCAGGCCCGGCGCCGGGCAACGAAACCCCTATTATAACGCCAACGCAAAACGCGTGAAGATTGATGTGGTTCGCGCTAATCCGCAGAGTTCTATTTCTCAGGAATCGGTTTCAGATCCAGCGGCAAGCCGCTCACAAGCTCCACGGTATTGTTTGCGGACGCAATCACGGCGTAATGCACCTGGCTGCCCCCGCTTGTTGCAACGATCAGCACATCCATCTGTTGCTTCGCCTCTTGCATAGCGCGCACCAACACTCCGGTCTTTCGTGAAATGTAAAGGATGGTCTCATTCGAACCCTTCGCCGTACCGCGTGTTCGCAGCCCCTGCAATTTGTAATCCTGAGGAGTCGCATCCTGCGGCGACGATTTTTGCTGCAGAGTAGCGTGTGTCAAAATTACGGCGCAATTCTCGGAACTCTTCCCCCGCTGTAAGTTACCCAGGGAATCGAATTGCACCGAAGCACAGGGTTCGTCGCGGACATACTGAGATTTCTTTTGCCAACGCAACTCATCGATCGGCGACGGCGAGGTCTCCCGTTCTTCCCCGCCCCACTTCTCGCCACGTTTGCGTTTCGCCTGGGTTGCAACAAAAGCAGCGGTGAACTGCGTCGCCCATTCGCGCCAGGCCTCCTGCTGCTCGAGTGCAAGCTTGTTCAGGCCCATGATCTCAGAAATCTGTCCATCTGGTTGTAAAGTGCACTCGACTTCCTTGCCTTCCGCGGGCACGCGCTCGGCTCCTTCGCGGTCGGGCTTCTTGTGTTTTTGAAGTCCGCCCATATTACTCACGAGCGAGTGAAACCACGTGCGCAGCCGTACTCCACCGGCTGCCGGTTGGCTGCCGCTGTCCAAAACGTCCACCTGCAATAACCCATGCACATCAAAACTGGCCTCCGTGGGTGTATCAGGAAGCGCCAGCGCACTGCGAGCTTGAATGTTGCGGTCGGTCTTCACATGAATCAAATAGACGAGCGTCTCGCCCGGCCTCCATTGCGGATTCGGCAGCGCTTTTTGCGCGGATCCGAACGGAGGAATCGTGAGCCACAGGAAAATCGCGAAAATGCTCCCGATGTATTTCATGGCAATCGCTGCATCGTCACGGTAATCGTCAGTTTCGAACCAAATTCCGGCGCGTCCGGCAATCCAGGAACGGCCTCGAGCACCTGTTTCGTTTCATAAGAAGCCGACCGCGACGCGTTGAGCAAACTTCCATCGAGCAGCGAAATCGTATTCAGCGAATCCGCATAAAACGTTGCCTTCTCTGGAGGAATCTGACCAGAATTCTTCTCCTGCCTGATCGACGGTCGTTCCAGCCAGGAAAGACTCTGTGCGACGTGCAAAACCACCGCCGGCGGCTCGCTTCCACCCTCAGCCCATTCGATCGTTTCCGTTCCGCTTGGTTTCCCGCTCGAAACCGCTGCATCTCCAATTTTGTGCTCTACTGCAGTGCCAAACCGCATTGGCTCTTTTGGCAGAATCACACTCGGCCGGAACGCGCGCCGCAACCACAACGACAAAAACGGCGAATCAGGGCCTGCAAGTTGGCTCGCCGCTTCCGGCAGTCCGCGAATCAATCCGTCTTTTCCCTCTTCGTACTCCATCTTCAAAAGATTCTGCCAGCGGTCGCATATTCCCCGCACAGACTTCTGCAACTCGGCATCCGCGACAGTAGATTTCACCGTTTGATCACAACCCGAATTGAATTGCTCCAGATTTTCTCCGATGGTCACGCTGCCATCTTCCTTCACTGTGATGGCTTGTCGAATCGTGCGCCAGGACACATGCCCTTCCGCTTCGTGCGCAAAGGGTTTCACGTAAGTCTTTTCCCCAATTTGTTCCGTGGAAACGCCGTGCGTTTCAGCGCGAATCGCAACAGTAACCTGATAATTTTCCACCGAGCCGCTGGTAAATGTCCTTGTCAGTGGTTTTTGTTGTGCAGAGAGACCATCCAGCGCGAGCGCGGCCCACACAAAACAAAATAAGGCCGCGAGCGGTGGTCTCGATATGCACACAGGAATCTAGTGCACGTTCGCGTCGGCGGGTGCTTTTCCGCCGCTCAATTTGCGGTCAAAGAAGTCCGCCGTCGCGTGATACGCCGCAAGCCAATCCTTATGCAAGAGAAAGTCGTGAATCTCGTCCGGAAAAACGAGCTGTTCTATCTCCACGCCGCGCGCCCGCAACCGCGCGATTAAATCCACCGTTTGCGTAAAGTAAACATTGCGGTCATCGTCACCGTGAACGAATAAGACTGGTGACTGCCACGTATCCACCGCTGTCACCGGCGACGACTCGTGCGCCAGCTTCGTCAACTCGGGAGAAATGTTTTTTCCGTCCCAATTGTCCGTCGGCCAGTCGTGTACTCCGTGCATGTCCACGCCCGCCGCAAAAATATCGGAGTTGCGCCCAAGACCTAGCGCCGTCAAATATCCGCCGTAACTCCCGCCCCACAATCCGACACGCTTTGCATCCACGTCCGAACGCGATTGCAAATATTTTCCAGCCGCGACAATGTCCTGATATTCGCTCGCGCCGCGCCCCGCACGGTTCGGCGCTTCGCGAAACGCGCGGCCATAGCCAATTCCGCAACGGTAGTTCACCGCAAGCACCACGTAGCCATGATTCGCCAGATACTGGTTCATGGCATACGCATTCGAGTAGTAGTACATGTGGTGCCAACCGAGTAGCATCTGCCGCATCGGGCCGCCATGAATAAAAATCAGCGCCGGCCGCTTTTCACCCGCCTTCAAATTCTTCGGCACAAAGAGCTGCCCATGAATTTCCCATCCATCGCCAGACTTAAAAATTGCCTGCTGCGGGTTGACCAACTTGTCCGCCGGATAGCTATCGGACAAGCCCGCTGCTTCCTTATTCGCAGAGGCTTGTTCGCTCCACTTGGTCACGAGGACTCGCGCAGGCGCCGTCGGACCAGAACCGATATGCGCGACCGTCTTTCCATCTGCCAAAACAATTGGACCCCATTTGATCGTGTCTGATTTCTCCCACTGGCGGAGCTCGCTCCCATCAACACCAACGCTCCACAAATGCCGCCGATCAATGTCGCCGCAATTCGAATTGAACACGATCATTTTCTTGTCTGGCGTAATCGACCACTGCACCGCTTCGCATTTTCCCGGCGTAAGCAATTTCGGCGCGCCGCCGCTCGCCGCGAGCGCGTACAAATGCTGCCAGCCGTCCGCTTCGCTCGCCATCACAATCGTGTCGTTCGCCGCCCAGCGAATCACTCCGCCGCCAGTATCTTCCGCCATGTAAGGGAACGAATCGTCCGGCTTGTTTCCGCTACGCCAAATCTCTTTCGCTCCGCCAGTCGCAACATCACCAACCCAAATCGCCCAAGGATGCGGCCGGTCCGGCTCGATAAAATACCCTTCAGGCGTGTCACGCCTTACTGCAGGCTGCCGCACAAACGCAACGCGTTTTCCATCCGCCGACCATTGTGGCGACTGATCACTGTCCACGCTCGGCGCCAGAAATTTAACAGTTTTTGTTTCAACATCATAAACGCCAATAAAGCTGTGATCGTTTCTCGCGGAAGTGAATGCCAGCTTTTTCCCATCGGGCGACCATTCCACTTGCCCATTCTGTCCGCGCGCAACAATCTGCATCGGTTTCGCGCTTCCGTCCAGCGGGGCAATCCAAATCTGCCCGTCACGCGTGTACGCAACCCATCCCCCAGGCGAAGTCTTCGCCGAACGCCCTTCGTCAATTTTCTTGGGCTCGCCGCCGCTCCATTTCACCGCCCAAACCGCCTGCTCCACACCCGCTGGATTGCTAGTCGGATTCGGATATTGCCCCGCTGGATTTTTCCCACCGCCGTGCACATAAACCAAAGTTTCCCCACCCGTCGAAAAACTCAGCGACGAAAGCTCCTGTCCATCATCTTCGAGATAAGAAGTCAGCCGCCGCGCCTTGAACTCCGGCCCTTCCGCCACCCAAACGTTTCGCTTCCCCTGTTCATCCAACGTCCACGCAATGCGATTGCCTGTCTTCGACGCGACCAAATCCGCAGGAAACGGCGCGCTCAACACCTGCTCCAGCGTGAATCGCTCCTGCGCTTGCGCACAGCACGCCACAAAAACAAGAATCAGCAGCAATCCGCCGAGCCACCGTTTCATCTCATGCTCCTCTTCGCAATTTCCTGATTTCTTAAACCGTTCTTCAATCGCCCGGCTGTTGCGCGCCTATATTCTGAATCGCAACCTTGGGCCCCTCAATCGGACCGCTAATCTGCATCACGCGCTCCGGACCAGCCCCCCGCTGTTTTCCCGCTCCCGAAGCGCTTTCGAGCGTCAAATCGGCCTGACGCCCAAAACTCACGCTGCCTTTCAAACTCACTTCCTCTTGACCAGCACGCAACAGTAGATGATTTACTTCCAGGCTGCGCTCGCTCACGTGGAACACTCCCTCGCCATCGCTCCATCGGCTCGCGCCCGCATGCGGCATCCCAGCCGCAAAACTCGCCTGCACATCCCATCCGCGAAATTCCACTTTCTTCAGTTGGATTCGCCCTTCGCCGCGCAATTTTTCCAGTAACACGTCGCGCCCGACGCCTTCCGTCTTCAATTCCAAACTTCCACCCATCGTTCCCGTCAAGCGATCCGCAACTTTTCCCGCGAGCGGAACTTGCGCCAGATTCAATCCAGCCGCCTGCAATTTCAATTCGTATACGGGCTTAACGTCGAACATGGCCGCCAAGCTGCCCTGCAAACTTCCGCCCGCCCACTGGGCCTGACAATTCTGCAATCGCAAACGCAGATCGCGCAGAGATGCCTGCCCGCGCACCTGCTTTAATTTGATCTTCTCCAGGTCAAATTCATCAACACTCACTTCTCCCTCGGCGTCCACGCGGCGCAGTAGCTCGCTCACATTCGCGTCCTGACCCGCGCTCTGCCCGCCGTTACCGCCGAGCATCGCCGGCAGCAGCCGCTCCAGCCAACTTGGCCGCGCGCGCGGCCCAACCCAGCGATCCAAATCCGTTGCACTTAAACTATCCGCATGTAGTTTGAATCGCCAACGCGGTCCGTTACTCGCCTCTGCCGCTGCGTTCTCCGCAATCTCACCGCTCCATTCGCCGCCAAACGCTTCCACACTTTCCAGCGAAACTGTTTTCTTGCCTCGCTGCCAGCGCAAGAATCCGTCCTTCACTTTCACCGGTTGATTCAGTCCGGCAATCTGCAAATCCCCCTTCAAAAACTCTATCTGCCCATTCCAGCCGGCGGTCTTTTCATTTCCCCAATCCCGGTGCAGGTTCGCAATTGTCTGCCCCTTCCATTCCCAGCCCCGGTTCAGTTGCTTGCCCAACACCGCGGCGGCCGCCAGCGCATCGTCCGTTTTTTCCGTTTGACCAGAGAGTGTCACGCTGCCTTCATGGTCATCGAAGTCGAATCGCATGCCGATCGCCACAGAATTCGCCAGCGCAACTTTCCCTTTTGGCGTTTCTGAGTTCTTCCGCGCGCCGCTGTTTTTCTCGGCCGCATCTCCGCTCCAGGAAATCGCTATAGGTTCAATCACAAACGCGTTTTTTTCCATTCCGCCGCGTACCGCTCCCACGCGCGCCGCTGTCGTAAATCCCGGATTCGTGATTTTTCCGCCCGTGCTGGAAAATGCCGCCGACTCCAACTTGAGCGGCCAGCCACTAAGTGCCGCTCCGCCCGTAAAATATTGTTCCGCCGAGACCCCATCCGCCACACCAGGCTGAAACGCGCGATACCAAGCCAGCAAATCCGACGCCTGAATCCCTGCCGAATACACGCGAATAGAAAATCCTGTCGCCGGGACCGTCGTCAGCGTCGCGGTTCCTCGCAAATTCGATTTTGGCGAGCCGAGCACCATCTCTTCGACGCTCACCCTTCCGTCCGCGGGAAACCATCGCCCTTTCCATCGCAAATCAAGCCGCGGATTATCCGCACGCTCCGTCAAATCCCAGCGATGAATCTGTGACGCGCGTGCGTTCAGCGAAAACGCCCACTCTCCAGGCGCGGCATCCGCGTGGCTCTCTTTCGTTCCACTTTCCGCTGTCACTTCCAAATCGAAGAGTCCGCGCACACCTTCATCCTGCCCACGAACGAGTCGCACCAAATCCGCGAGCGAAGCCTCAGTCCATCGCACCAGCAAACGAGCAGGCCGAAGCCGCGCGGAAGTTCCCGCAACTTCGCCTCGCACTTGAATTGTTCCCGTGGATTGCAATTGCACGCCGCTGCGCCACGGCTTTGCTTCCAAATTCAGTTGCCAGCGCCCAAACCCAAATTGCTCGATGCTGCCTTTCACATCCGTAAACGCGAAAGGCTTCTTGTCTTCGCCGAGTTTGAAATTCACGCGCCCTTCGCTGACTTCAATTTTCGCGAGCCGGTTCGTGGGAGCGTCAGGCGCCTTCGGTCCATAGGACCTTCCCGCGTCGCCGCCAGCCGCAGGTGGCAGCCAGCGCTCGAGATTCCAGCGCCCTGCCGCGTTCTTCACCAAGATCAAACTGGGCCGTTCCAGAGTCAGCGTCCCAAATTCAAATCGCCCGCTCAGCAATCCAAGCAACCGCAATCGGGCCGACAAGCGATCTGCGCGCAGAAAATAT
This sequence comes from Candidatus Sulfotelmatobacter sp., assembly GCA_035567915.1. GTDB lineage: Bacteria > Acidobacteriota > Terriglobia > Acidiferrales > UBA7541 > Acidiferrum. The sequence goes on from DATMPA010000010.1 coordinate 131,237, forward strand.
TCGTTCCCAAACGCAGGGTCTTCACCAACAGAGATTCCATTCGCATCCAGACTAGGTAGCGGCAGCAAGTTCATCGCGAATGTGTGCACATCCACATGTCTTCCGAATGTGCGTTCCAAGCGCGTGATCAGGTATTCATGCACGCGGTGGGTGCGCAACACAAAGAACACTGCCAATTGCGCCGCAATCACCAGCAACACCAGCGCTACGCCCAACTTCCAAAATTTTCGCAATCTGACCAAGAGTTATGCCGTCGCTTTCGCGGGAAACGCCGCAGGAAAGTTTCGCAAACTAAACCGTAAAAAGGTAGGGGCGCACCAACTCAGTCGGGGCGCACTTTTCTGCAACAAATGCAGCGCTTGATTTCTTCCGTTTCAGTGCACCATATGCAGCATGCGGCTCCAGCGCGTCCGCGCCGGCAGATGTGTCAACGTGTCCATAACTCCCGCGAGCCGCTGCAGAAACGTACTCTGTGCATAGTCATCCGCGGTCGCCTCCACGGACCAATAAATCAGAAACGGCCGCCCCATAATCGCGTCGCGATCCACAAAGCCCCAATACCGGCTGTCCGAGCTGTGGTCCCGGTTGTCTCCCATTGCAAAATACTTATTGGGAGGAATCACAATCTCATCGCCATGCACGTACTTGCGCATCTCACCCATCCATTCCGGTTTCGCGGGCGCTCCGAGAAACTGATTCCCTACAGGTGGAAATTGATGAGTCAAAACGTCGAAGTTTGGTGACGACGCATCATGCACAACGTATGGCTCTTTCAGAATTTTACCGTTGATGTAAACGTCCTGATCCACCATCTTCAAATGATCTCCGGGCAAGCCGATCACGCGCTTCACGAAATGCTGATGATCGTCATACGGATACTTGAAAACGATGATGTCGCCGCGCTGCAGCGGCCGGTAAGGCAGTAGTTTTTCGTACCATGCATCGCTGCGTCCGCCAAAAATAAACTTATTCACAAGCAAATGGTCGCCAACCAGCAGCGTTTTCTCCATGGAGGGCGAGGGAATCTTGAACGCCTGCACGATAAAGCTCGTTCCAAATAGCGCCAAAATCACCGTTACGAGCAGCGATTCCAGGTACTCGGAAAGCGTCGTCTTTTCTTTGCCCGCAACTGCCGGATGTGCTTCCTGATTTTGCAGCGAACTCTCTTCCGTCATTCGGTCTTAATCCTTGGACTCTGCCGTTTCTAATTGTAGCAACGCGCTTCGCGCCGCTTGCTGTTCCGCTTCTTTCTTGGTCCTGCCTTCGCCCGTTCCCAAACAGCTTCCGTTCTCCCAAACCTCCACCAAAAAAACTTTTCGGTGATCCGGCCCCGTCTCTCCTGCCAGCCGGTATTCCGCAGGTGGGCGGCCGCTTCTCTGCAACAGTTCCTGCAATGCGGACTTACGATCCGAGTCCGCTATGCGTTCCCCGCGTTCCTTCAGCGCTTGATCGAACAGCACGCGCCGCAGCAGTTGCCCCGTCGCTTCTAATCCTGCGTCAAGAAAAACCGCGGCCACAACAGCTTCAAATCCATCTGCGAGCAGCGCCGGCTTGTCCCGCCCGCCGGTTTTTTCTTCGCCGCGCCCCAGCCGCAAATGCTCCCCAAGCTCAATCCGCCGAGCAGCTCTCTCCAGAGAACGCGCATTCACCAGCCTCGCGCGGCTTTTCGAAAGCTGGCCCTCGCTCCAATCCGGAAAATTTTCCAGCAAGTATTCGCTCGCCAGCAGGTCAAGCACAGCGTCGCCCAAAAACTCGAGCCGTTCGTTGTTTCCCGGTTGCCGGGAATCTTCCTTTGCAGGGCGCAATTCCGGAACGGCCGAACTATGCGTCAGAGCCTGCTCCAGCAACGCGCGGTTCTTGAACCGTACGCCCAGCTTCTCTTCCAGCCGCTCGTCATCCCTTAGCGTCATGAAATCCGCGTATGATTCGGCGCTGGCGTCACTTGGGGGCGCTGAGTTTAGTTGCAGCCAGCTTCTTTGCTTCTTCCGTCTTGGCCTTGCACGTGTCCTGCAGCTTTCCTGCAATCAGGGCGCACTTCGCGAACGCGCTCGCCGCATCTTCAAAATGAGAAGTATTCTGATTCACAATACCAAGAACGAACCAGTTCACCGGGTCCGCAATCGTGTCCAGTTTCAGCGATTGCTCCAGTTCGGGAATCGCGTCGGCATATTTTCCACGCCGCCAATTTACGAGACCAATTCCGCTGTGCGCCATCGCCAGCGTCTGATTCTTTGAATTTGTGAATACCTCATCCGTCATGCCCTCGGGCTTCGGAATCGTAGGAATCACTTCGACGGCTCGTTTTCCCAGGGCTTCCGCCTTATCGAGCCTCTTTGCGGCATCGGGCGCACTCGCGTTATACACGCGCGGAATCGTTTGGCTTATCACCGCCATCGTTGCCACATCATTTGGATTGAGTTCGAGCTCCTTGTCGCCAAATGAAATTGCTTTGTCAGCTTGTCCAAGCTGGATATAACCGACCGTCAAAAATGTATAAACCATCGGCCGATAATGACTCTGCGGATACTTTTGTAGAAAATCTTCGCCCGACTGAAGCTTCGCTTGCAAGTTTGCCGTTGCCGCCTCCGGCATCGATTGCAGTGCTTTGAATGCCGTGTCTTCCTCGGCATTTGCCGGAGCCGCTGGCGCGGTATCGAGTGTGAGCGTCGTTCCGCTCGGTTGCTGCGTTTGTTGTTGCTGCTTGTCTTTGTTCAATGTCGGCCTGTCCTGGCCATCCTGCGCCATGGCTACAGCGCCACTCACCATTAGCATCATCGTCGCTGCGCCAAACCACCTGCAAATGCTGCTCACGTTCTTCATTTCCGTTCTCCTTATGGTTTCTGCGCTGGGTTAAGGGCGCTCTACCGCTTTCGCGGTCCCCATTGCGGCAAGCCCTTTGTTCGCCGCCTGCCGTGCCTGTTCCGGACCGCCGTCCACTGCGAGCGCTGCCTCATATTCCGCTTTGGCGCGCTCTCGTTGTCCTTCGCCGTCCAAAATTCTCGCCAAATAAACATGCGACCAGGCCATTACCATCGGATCTTTATCTGCAGCATGCTCGCCGGTGGTCAATCGCCCGAAGAGTTCCTTAGCCCTTGTTCCATCATGATCGATCAGCGCCACTACGCCCAATCCGTACAGGGCGCGCGTCTGGTCGGGATATTTTGTCAGTACTTTTTGAAAGGCCGCTTCGGCTTGGCGAGGCTTCCTCTCGGCGAGCCTCTTCTCACCTTCAGTCAGCGCGTCCTGCGCCTCTTTGTCGTTCGGAATGGTCGTCGGAAGGGCCGCCTTGCGTCTTGCCACTGCCTCTGTTGCCCCGACGTCCAAACGTGAAATTGTTTCGGCCGGAGCGAACTTTATAGTGGCGACGCGTTTCTGCTCCATCGGAGTGTCAATCGCTCTTACAAGTTCCGGGAAATAAAGCACGATTCCCGGTTCAGACTGTTCGAATTTTGTCAGCGCACCGAAGATCGGCCTCACCATTACCAGCCCCGCCACATCATTCAGTTCCAATGCGGCGTCTCGCTCGCCAGGAGACATGCGTTTCAGTTTCAATTCCACTGCGCGCGCCAGGCATTCCGCAACGTAGGAAGGGAAATCATCCTTTAACTCCGGCGCCAGCCGCGGCGCTTTCGCAGCCAAGTCATAAATCGGCCTCTTCGCGGCCACGACGTGTGGATACCGCAGAGGCAAGGGATCCAGCAAGAAATGCAGAAACGCATGACGCACCACATCCACTGGAAGCGCATCCGCTCCGCTCAACACGAGCGCATAGTGATCCCCAAAATTGCGCACGTTCGTAATGCGTCCAACGAGTGGCTCAACCACGATCGTGAACGCTCGCGGATTTCCCGGCTCCAGAATCTCCCGCAGATATCCCGTCGCGACAAAAACGATGTCTGAAACGGAATCGTGCAGCTTTTCGATTTCCCGGTTGTACACGGGCTGCACCTGCCGCCACAGTTCGCCGATTTTTTGCTCTTTGTAATAGCTTGAAAGAATCTCCTGAAATCCTTCCAGCGCGATCACTTCGGGCGGCATCTCATCGCGCCGCAGGCTTGGTGCAAAATTTGGCGCTGGCCCGCTCACAAGTCCGAACCAGATGTAGCGCGAAAGCATTGCACCGGGATCGGCAAGTTCGTGTTGATGGTAGAAATTGCGCAGCACTTCGACCGCAGGCCCTTGCTGGTGCTGCAACCTTTCGCGCAACTGCGCCCGCATCGGCGTCCATTTTTCCGCGCTCACGTCCGCTTCAAATCCCGCCGCCAGCAGGGCGCACATCGTCGTGAACATCGCCTCACTACCGTCCACGGTCACGCGGGTCGCGGGAACCGTCTCCCTCTGCCGTATCGGCGGCGCTGCAGGCTTTTGCGCGCAGACTCCAACGGGCAGCACAAAACTCGCGCACAACAGCGCCACCAGACATCGTGTTCCACTCTTCATTTTCGGCCTTTGTCCTACCCGGACCTTCCCTGCGGCGGTTCCAGAGGTCCTGTCAACTCATACAATTTGCAGAATCTTGCGGCGCTCAGCCGTCCCTTTCGGCTTTCTGCCAATCTACAAGCGCCTTCCACCCGAGTCAAGGAATCGGCCAGGCTCATCTCGTTGCCAACTCTTGCTTCCCCAGCCGGCATCTGCTTAAAGTGAGGATGCGCCCAATACGTCTCTGGATGGCTAGTTCCATGTCGAAAATCCCGTTCGTTTTTGCCCGGCTGCTCCCTGCGCTCGGGCCGCTTGTACTGCTTGCCGCTCCCCTCCAAGCACAACTCGTCCGCGAGGACGGCCCGCCACCATCCGAACAGTCCGATTCTTCAAAAGCGCAATCTCCATCGCAGACTCCCGTGGAAAAAAGGCGCCTCTCCAAGGACTTTACGGTCAAGGGTGATTCGCACTGGACCGATACGAACGTTGAGGTCCAACCCGGCGAGCACGTTGTTGTCACCACCACCGGAAAACTCCGCTACGCCGACGCCAAGGAAGAAAACGGCCCCGAAGGCGTCTCACGCGGCTTCAAGGATCTTCTCCGCATTCTTCCCTTTAACGGTGCTGGTCGCGGTGCACTCATCGGCCGCATCGGCGATGCGGATATCGCCGAAACTTTTCTAATCGGCGCCCACCGCGATGTTCCTGTTGCGGCTCCCGGCCGCTTGGCCATCGGCGTCAATCAAGGCCAGAACGATACAGCCGACGGCACCTACTCCGTTCACGTCGAAGTTTTTTCCGCGGAAGCGGGCGCCGCCGGTTCCGTACGTCTCGTCGCGCAACAAGTCACTTCCCTGCCTGGAATTGACAATTCTCTCTTCGCAAAAATTCCGCGCCGCGTCAGCGACAAAGAAGGCAATCCCGGCGACATGGTGAATTTCCTCATTCTCGGCTCGGAAGCAGCCATGCAGCGCCTTTTCACCACAGCGGGCTGGGTCAAAGTGGACGCCGACGTAAAAAACAGTGTCCTCCACGGCATCATCGGCAGTCTTTCTAAAGAGTCCTACCTCACTATGCCGATGAGCCAGCTCTATCTCTTCGGCCGCTCGCAGGATTACGGCTGGGCGCACGCCGAACCCATCTCCGTCGTAGCGTCGCGCAATCATCTTCGCGTCTGGAAAGCGCCGTTCACTATCAACGGAGAAACCGTCTGGGTCGGCGCTGCCACGCATGACATCGGATTCGAACGCGATCAGCGCAACAACGGCATCACCCACAAAATCGATCCAAACATTGACGCCGAACGAGAGTACGTAGAGAAAACTCTCTCGAGCACTGGTCTCGTCGCGCAGGTCACGCACTTCCTTCCTGAAAATCCGATGCAGGAAGCCAAAACTGCCACCGGGGGCTCCTTCCATTCGAACGGCCAAGTCCTCATCCTAAAACTCAGTGAGAACGAAAAGGATCTCTCCACCTCCAAATAAATTCGCGCGTAAACTTCATATCTTGACCGCAAAAGTACAACGAATCGGCCTTATCTCAGACACGCATGGCCTCCTGCGCCCAGAAGCGCTCGAAGCCCTGCGCGGCTCAGAATTAATCCTTCACGCTGGCGACGTCGGCAAACAGGAAATCCTCGACAAATTGCGAAAAATAGCGCCGGTCATCGCCGTGCGCGGAAACGTGGACACTGCAAGTTGGACCTCGGCTTTGAAGGAAACCGAAATTGTGGAAGCCGGCCCCGCGAAAATCTGCATGCTGCACAACCTGAACGACCACGATCTAAATCCCGCCGCCGCGGGATTTCAGATCGTCCTCAGTGGCCATACGCATCAGCCGGTGAAACACGAAAAAGACGGCATTCTCTATATCAACCCCGGCAGCGCCGGCCCGCGCCGCTTCAATCTCCCCATCACCGTCGCCCGCCTGAATCTTAGCGTAAGCCCATGGGCCCTCGACTTTGTCGAGCTCAGCGAAAAACGGCGCTAAGATCCGCCGCTAGTTCGCCACCGCGGCCGCCGGTTGCCGCGTTCCCTTCCACAACTCCACGTACGGCTTCAGCTCCTGCATCATCTTTGCGAATTGCGCCAAATCCAGCGACTGCGCTCCATCGCTGATCGCCTTTTCCGGCGCAGGATGCACTTCCACAATCAATCCATCCGCGCCAATCGCGACGCCCGCGCGCGCCAACGCCGGCACCAGGCTGCGCTTACCCGTCGCATGGCTTGGATCCAAAATCACCGGCAAGTGCGTCAATTCATTCAGCGCCGGTATCGCCGCGATGTCGCACGTATTCCGTGTCACCGTTTCAAAAGTCCGGATTCCGCGCTCGCACAAAATCACTTCCGAATTTCCGTGCGCCACAATGTATTCCGCGCTCATCAGCAGTTCTTTCACCGTGCTGCTCAATCCGCGCTTCAACAAAATCGGACGCCCGCATTTTCCCAACGCCTTCAACAGCACGAAGTTCTGCATATTCCGTGCGCCAATTTGAAGCACGTCAGCGTATTCAGCCACCAGTGCCACGTCGCGGTCGCTCATCACTTCCGTCACGATGGCAAGCCCAGTCTGCTTCTTCGCCTTCTGCAGCAGCTTCAGACCTTCCGTCTCCATCCCTTGAAAATCGTACGGCGAAGTCCGTGGCTTGAACGCCCCGCCGCGCAGTAATTTCGCCCCTGCTTTTGCCACGCCCTCCGCTGCTTTCAGAATCTGCTCTTCGCTTTCCACCGAACACGGCCCCGCCATCACCACAAATTCGCTTCCGCCGATCTCCGTCCCATTCACGCGAATCCGCGTCTTCTCTTTACGAAATTCCCTGCTCACAAATTTGTACGGCGCCGTGATTCGCGTCACCGCTTCAACTTGCGGCATCGCCTCCACGCTCTCCAGGCAGGCCGTCACGTCGCCTACGCCCACCACGCCAATCACAACGCGCTCTTCGCCCTCTATCGAGTGCACTTTGTATCCGAATCGCTTCACTTGATCCGTCACCTCGTCAATCTCCCCGCGCGTCGCGTGCAATTTCATCGAGATAATCATCGTGGGTCCTCTTTTCGGGTCATCGCCCCAAATAAAAAGGCCCACTCTGTGCGAGTGGGCCGAAACTTTTCTCGTTGTGCTTCTGTTTACAGCTATGCCCCTCGCCACATTTGTGAGTGGTCCGTAAATCGCCAATACCAATAAGCGAGGTGCTTCCGCATTCCTGAATCGTATCTCGAAATCGTCACGAAAAACAACTCCTTACTTTTGTTGTGGGGCAGTTTGAATTTTATGAATCGTGAGAAAAAGGGGACAAAATTCAAACTGACCAAGTACCTTTTGTTACATCCGTGACGCTATTCTCCGGCCGATTTCGGCTCCCTTGGCTCGTGCATCCGGCACGGAGATTGTCTCCAAAGTGACTAAGCTGTCTCCCTTGAGAACCAACAACGTATGTCCAAACGACCCCATCATCGCTCGATCCCCGGTTCCCTCCACATCTTCAAATCCCGGAATCGCGGACATGGTCGTGCGCAACGCAACCCAATTCCCTCGCCCGAATTCCCGGTCCACTGTAAATCCAAACACGCGCCCGTCTTTGTCTGGCTGCGAAAGTCCAAACGTCTTAACCACGCCTTCGAGTTTGTTTGCGTCCTTCAGCAACACCAGCGGATTGTCGCCCTTCGGCGCGGGTTGCTTGGCTGCCTCCGCCGAATCTTTTTTTGCCTGCTCGATAGCCATCTGCTGCAGTTGGCTGAATGCAGCCGGATTCGTGTAGTACGCGCACCCAGGCTTTTCGCCTTCCTGAATTTCCTGCGTTCGCTCGACCGGCACCCCCAGCACTTGCCCCAGTTCCTCCTTGGAGAGAAGCGCACAAGTATTTCCCTGGGCCACGGCGACCGATTCGCTCCCGCCAACCGCGCCGCCCGTGTACATTCCCGCCTTTTCCTTTACCTTCTTTTTCAGGAGGTGCACACCATAAATCGTTCCACCGATGGCAAACACACAAATCGCCATAAAAATTCCGCCAACAATCAACAGCACTTTGCCAACGTTGGACTTTTTCGCGACGGGCGCAGCCACCTGCGGCGCGACCGCGCTTGGTGTCCGCGGAGCGGGCTGGCCCGGCTGCGCTTGCTGAGCTGGCGCGCTCGGCGCATCGGCACGTGTACCACATTTCCCGCAGAACTCGCCCGAGACTGGACTCCCGCAATTTTTGCAAAAACCCGCCATGTTCTCCTCCTCGCGTCAGATTGGCTCCCACCTACCTCCCCAACTTCCGGTCAAAGTAATTCGCCATGATTCCCAGACACTCCGTCGTCTCCGGCAACTGAAAGTGATACCAGAACGCGTGCGGCAACGCCTCAAAAACCACCAGTTCCGTATCGTCACCCGCCGCTAATATCTTCCTGTGCAGCATGGTCGTCCCGCTCAACAAAATATCCCGCGTGCTCGTCACCAGCAACGCCGGCGGCATGCCCTTCCAATCCGCAAAAAACGGGGAAAGCACCTGATCTTTCGGATCGGTCTTGCCGTAATATTCATCGGGAGCGGCATGCGAGGGGTCAATCACCGGCAACTCTCCAGGAAAGCCCTCTAGCGTGTAAAGCAGCAGCGAATCTCCAGCTCGGCTGAAGTCCCCGGTACCAGAAAAGATTCCCAACGCGCCCGGCAGGGGCAATCCCAATTGCTTGAACCGCACCGCCGACTCCGCAGTCAAAATCGCGCCCGCCGAAGTCCCAAAAATCCCGATATTCTTCGGTTTGTACGTCTTCAGCAATTCCTTGTAAACCGCAACCACATCATCCACCGCCGCCGGAAACGGATTCTCCGGTGCCAGCCGGTAATACACAGACACCACTTTGATCCTGGCCAGATTCGCGATCGGATCTCCTTCGATCAAAGACCCCGAATCCGAATTGAATCCTCCGCCATGCAAATTAATCAGCACACGATTCTTGTTGGGGGCCGGAGTTTCCAGAGGCGTAATCACATCCGTCCGCACGCCGCCAATTATTTGTTCTTGAATGTTCACCGGAAAAAGTTTTTTCGCCACGGCCGACTGCCGCACTCGCCATTCATCTGTGCCCTTGCGCCGCTCCTCAAGATTCTTCGCTCCCGGCCCGCGATGATTCAGCGACTCCAGCCACTTCTGCGCCTCCGGACTCACCGTCGCCGAAGGCCGTATTACCCGCGTAATATGCGCCGTCCCATCCGCATCAAACGTCGCGCCGTTCTTCTCCTGCGCCGCCCCTTCAAGTGCGCCAAAATGTAATCCGAACAAAAGCAGCAACGAAATCGTCAGTTTCATGGTTTTCCTCAATTTGCCGCCTTTATCCCCACTGCTGCATACGCAGCGTCGCTTTTGTACAGCGTTCCGCCCTTCATCACGATCCGGCACCTGCGAATGTTGCTGATGTCCGCCGCAGGATTTCCTTCGACCAAAACCAGGTCAGCCATCTTTCCTGGAGCAATCGATCCAAGTTCTTTTTCTTGTTTCAGCAATTTCGCGGCGTTCCAGGTCGCAATCTGCAACGCCTTCACAGGAGGGATACCCGCCTTCACTTCCAATTCAAGTTCGCGGTGCATCATGATTCCCGCCAGGCCATCCGTGCCCGCCAAAACCGGAATCCCGCCGTCGTACATTTTCTTCGTCATCTTCAGCATTGCGGAATACGAATCTTTGTAAAGCACGTCTGTTTCCGCCGTCACCGGTAACCCCCCGGTATACGTGCCCCGCTGAACCTGAGCCGGTAGACGATCCACAACGGCTGCAAATTCCGGCGAAACTTTTCCCGGCCGCCCAGTGAACATTCCTTCGAAAGCTCCCAGCGTTACGTCCACTGTCGTGTGGTGGGCTTTGAGCAATTCAAGAAATTCCTGTACCTCTTTCGATTCCAGGTCGAGCTTTGCAGCATTCCTCCCCACGGCAGTAAATCTTTCTGGCGTTCTCGTATCCTTCACTCTTCCCGCCAGAAAATTCAGGAAGATGAAATTGATGTGCTGCAATTCGTCTGCGCCGTCTTCCACAAACTGCGACGCGATCATTCCGTTCGGTACGTGTCCGCTCACGCGCAATCCGCGTTCGTGAGCTTGCTTGACGATGCCTGGTACTAGCTCCGGCTTCAGCGAACTGTACAACTTGATTTGAATGAAGCCCAGGTCCGCGTATTTGTTCACCGCAGCCTTGGCCTCCTCAGGCGTCGTCACATAGATCCCTGTCGGCGCCTGGAACTGCCCGGGCCCGTCAATGAATCCCGCTTTCCATACGCGTGGACCAATTGCCGTTCCGTCTTGCCATTGGCCTTGCAGCCGCACCAGTTCTTCAATGTCATTCCCCATGTCGCGCACGCTGGTCACACCACTTGCGATATTAAGGATTCCATCGAGCTGTTGCGCGTGCGCGTGCACGTCGAACAAGCCCGGCAGCAACGTTTTTCCTTTGCTATCGATCCGCTCCGCATTTTTTGGAATGTCCGTCGATGCCCACGGACCCACTTGGGTGATTCGTTGGCTGTCAACGACGATGGTCATATCCTCGCGCATCGCCGCTTGCTCGGAATCGAACAATCGCACATGCTCGAACGCCACTGGATGCCCGGGCTTCCTCGCCAGTTCTTGCGCAAGACGCGCAAAGCGCGCATCGTCTCCCTTCTTCTGCAACTCGTAGAGTTTTTCGTTTGCGTCCTCCCAACCTTCGCGGAGCATCGCAAACCAAGTCCCGGGATTCCCGAAATACCGGAGGTTGTCGTCGAGCCAAATCGTTAACGGTTGAAATGCGATGCCCGTGATAGCGTACTCCGTCAAATGTAGGCTCTTTCCCTGCCCTTCGATCGTCGTTTCAGTCACCTTTTCAATTCGCGCCTCGCCCGCTGGAAGCAGCTTCACCGGCTTCCCATTTCCACGAATCAACACGGCGGCAAGCATGGCAAGTTCGAAGTTAGGGCCATTCTGGCTCAGATAGAACCCGCCTGCCGCACCTGAACCGTCTTCCGAAGTGCTCTTCCAACGCGATTTTCCGTTTTCGGCGGAAAAGTGCTCGTCCACAGGCGCTTTCAGGTAATCGTTGCCTGTAATGTCCATCCGCGAGGGGAGGCCGTCTGCTCCGAACACATAGTGCGCCTCTATTTTCGGCCCGCGGCCCCGATCGTTGAATTCGTACGCGCTGTCCACGCGTCCGTTCGCGCCATACGTATCCACTTCACTTCCGGCTTTCGTGTGGTTCGAAACAATCGAGTAACGAAGCATTTCTTGCGCGCCAGCTCGCTCGGCAAAGCAACTCGCTCCCAGCAACCCCAAAGAAATCAGCAAATTCAGGTGTCGTAGTCTCATAGTGCGTAGATTCTGCCACCAAAACTTGACGAGACACAGCCCTTGGCCCCGGAAAGAATTTCTTCAAACTACGAAGATATTCGTTGACAATACGAAATCCTTCGTAGTAGCCTCCCCTCCATGAAAGCTACATCGCAACCAAACCCGACCCCTTCGGAGCTGGAAATCCTCCAGGTCCTCTGGTCTCGCGGCCCTTCGACGGTCCGCGAAGTCCATGAAGTTGTCAGCGTGACGAAACAACTCGGCTATACCAGCGTCCTTAAGCTTATGCAGATCATGACCGCAAAAGGACTCGTCACCCGTAGCGAAGACCAGCGCGCCCACGTCTATGTAGCGTGTGAGCCTGCGGAGAAAACCAAGCAGCAATTCGCCATGGACATGATGCGGCGCGTCTTTCAAGGCTCGGCCAGTGAACTCATGCTGCACGCCCTTGCCGGCCGCCACAGTTCCAAGGAAGAACTCAAAGAACTTCGCCGCCTGCTCGACGAATATGAAAGGAAACAGAAATGACCGACCTGACTCGTTGGCTCGCCCCCGATACGCTGCGCACGCTCGGTTGGTCGTTGCTCCATTTCCTGTGGCAAGGATTCGCCCTCGCGGCAGTGGCGTCCGTCGCCATGACGCTCTTTCGCCGTGCATCCACACGCTACATAGTCGGCGTGCTCACGCTCCTCGCCATGGTCGCGTCAGTAGCCACAACTTTTGTCCTGCTGTTGAATTCTCAGTCCGCGCTTCAAGCAACAGAAGCGGCAGCGACGCCGGTCGTCGTTTTTGTGCAAAAGACTTTTCTTGCGCAACCCGTGCAGCCCATCATCGGAGGATCGCCGGCGGTAAGATCACTTTCTTCGCAGGCCCTTCCTTTGCTGGTCGAATTCTGGCTCGCCGGGGTTCTCTTTTTCACGCTCCGCACCGCAGGCAGTTTGATTTATCTAGAACGTCTCCGCCGCGCCGCTTCCATCTCCGTCGCGCCCAAGCTCCTCGCCAAGTGCCGCGAACTCCAAACTCGTCTCGGTTTGCAGCGCGTCATTCGTTTCTGCGAATGCCGTTGGCTCGATGCTCCCGCCGTAATCGGATGGTTTCGCCCCGTCGTTCTTCTTCCCGTTCGCGCACTGATGGGACTCTCCGAAGATCAAATCGAAGCCGTTATCGCGCATGAACTCGCTCACATTCGCCGCTTCGATTCTTTCGTCAATCTTTTCCAGGTCATCGCGGAATCGCTTCTCTTTTTCCATCCGGCGGTTTGGTGGCTGAACAAGCGCGTGCGCACCGAACGTGAACACTGCTGCGACGATGTCGCCATCGCCGCTTGCGGCAATCATCTCGGCTACGCCCGCGCTCTCACCACCATGGAAGAATGGCGCGGCGCGCCCGCGCTCGGCCTCGCCGCAAATGGCAGCCCGCTCGCTGCACGCATCTCCCGCATCTTGGGTTTGCGCCATGCTGCGGAAAATCGCACCGCGGGCCTCGGCGCAAGCTTCGTCTGCTTCGGTGCCGCTCTCATTGCCGCTTCCCTTCTTTGGGGCGTATCGCATCCCGCAGCCGCCGAGCGTGTGGAAAGGATTTTGTTTTCTCCCCTTCAACCGGACCAAGCTCCGGCGCCAAATGCCAAGCCGGCGCTCAAGCCATCGGCGAAGGCATCAAAATCAGCAGAAGCAGATCCATCTGCCCAATCCGAACCCCAGGGAAAATCAGGCGAGTCCTTCATTGAAGGTATGAAATCCGTAGGCATCGATGTCTCCGACATAGACAAACTCATCGCGCTGAAAATCCAGGGCGTGACTCCCTCTTACGTTCGTGAAATCCGGGGCTTGGGCTTCAGTCCAAGCGTGGACGATTTGATTGGCATGCGCATTCAGGGTGTAACGCCCGAATACGTCAAGTCCATCCGCGACTCGGGATACACCCCAAACGCGGAAGAAATTGTTGGCATGAAAATTCAGGGCGTCACGCCTGAATACATCAAGCAAATGCGGGATCTCGGCTTCAAACCCAGCCTGGAAGAAGTCATCGGCATGAAAATTCAAGGTGTCACTCCGGAGTACGTGCAGAAAATGCGCGGCCTTGGATTCACACCCGACGCAGACCAAATCGTGGGCATGAAAATTCAGGGTGTTACTCCGGAATATGTCCAACAAATGCGCTCTCTCGGTTTTCAACCGGACACGGATGAAATCGTCGGAATGAAAATTCAGGGCGTCACGCCAGAATACGTCCAAAAGATGCGTGACCTCGGCTTTAAGCCGGACACGGATCAGATCATAGGCATGAAAATTCAGGGCGTAACCCCGGAATATGTTCAGGAAATGCGCTCCTTCGGTTTTCAACCGGATGTGGACGAAATCGTCGGCATGAAAATTCAGGGTGTCACGTCCGACTACGTGAAAGCGCTCGCAGCGGAAGGATTCAAGCTCAACGCGGAAGAAGTCACTAGCGCGAAAATCATGGGCATCACGCCGGAATTTATTCAAAAGGCGAAAAGCCACGGTTTCAGCAATCTCAGCATGGAAAAGCTGATTCAACTGAAAAACGCCAACATTTTCTAATCAGAAATCGAAGAAGGAGGATCTCGTCATGAGTCCGAAAAAGATCGTCGCTGGTATTGTGTCTATTTCTCTCGCGCTGGTCTTCGCTCTGGCGCTATGGGCCACGGAAGCGCAGCCCCAGAACGGCAGTTGGACGATTCAGCCGTCCGACGAGCCTGGAAAAGTTCGCTTCGCGCTGATCCAACACTCGAAAAACCACTCCAACCATCACGAATCGGATTGGTCTCCGAACTCGTTTGACGGGCTCGATCTTTCCATCAAAGCGAAACACGAAGTCAAATTCACGATCCGCCGCGACGCCGGCCGCTTCGAGTGCGAGGGATACATCGATAATGGAGAGGGGGCTGGCGTCTTTCATTTTTTTCCCGATGGGAAGTACGCGGATGGCATGAGCGCCCTCGGCTTTAGCGTTGATCCGGACAAAACATTCGGCATGGCGGTGCAGGACGTGAGTCTCGACTTCGCCAAGGAAATGAAGAACGCGAAGCTCAGTAATCTCGATACCGACAAACTCATTGCGTTCCGGATTTTCGGCGTTGATACGAAATTCATCCGTGAAATTCGCGCGGAAGGATTGAACACCTCCGACAGCGACAAACTGATTGCGTTCCGCATTCATGGCGTTTCGCCGGAAATGGTGCGTTCCGTTCGCGCCGCGGGATACTCGCCCGATGAAGATGAACTCATCGCGATGCGCATTCACGGAGCGACTCCGGAATGGATGGCGCAACTCAAGAAAGAAGGCTACGACCACATCGAGCTGCAAAAGCTAATTGCGTTTCGCATTCACGGCGTTACGCCAGAATTCATCGACAAGATCGAATCGCTCGGATACAAGCATCCGGAACCGGATCAGCTGATTGCAATGCGCATTCACGGTGTCACGCCGGAATTTATTTCCGGCCTGAAATCGCGCGGCATGAAAGATCTCACGATCGACCAGCTCGTGAGCCTGCGCATTCACGGCATCAACTAGAATTCAGTACAGCAAAACCGCGATACGGAATCGCGAGAATCCCGCGGACTCGTCCGCGTGGCACGAACCGACCGCAGCCTTGCGATAGCTTCCGCTCTTTATGGCGCGGATGAGTTGCTCCGGAAGTTGATTCAAATCCGGCGCTTCAAAATGCAGGATCGCCAGCGGACGCGCGCCGGAAAATCTGGCGGAAGAATCACAGGCCTTGCGCGCGTCATCAGAATTACCATCAAGACGCATTCCGCGCGCTTGCAATAGTTGACCTACTTTCTTTTCCTGCTCCTCTCGCGACAGTGAACTTACCGCGGTGGAAAAATCCTGCACGGCGAAATATTGCGTGCCGCGCATTTCCACGGCGATTCCGATCGCATTCAATTTCGGGTTCAGGATATTTTCCCGATGCGGCGTGGAATTCATCCAGCCGATGTGGAGTTCGTTTACTGATGGAGCTTCGGCGATATTTTCGGCGACCATGCTGAAATGTGCGCCTGCTTCTTTCGCACGCTGCGTTAAGTTTGGCTCGCCGGAGAATTGGTGCGAGAGCGAATTGCGCTCGACCATTTTGTGGAGATGGATTCGTCCAGCGGCAGCGAGAGAGGAATCCCATTTGAGGGGCTGCAAACTTTTCCACTCGCGTTCGCGGTTGACGGCGTCGAAGAGAAATTTTTCAGATTCGGAAGGCGATTGCTGTGCAAAAGAGTTCGCGGAAAAAATAAAAAGAAAAAACGAGAGCGCGAGAAAAAATCGCCGGAAATAAATTGCAGTCATGCTCAGCCGCGGACGTGAACCGCGCTAAAGCTGAGGATGACGTGGCCACCCGTGGCCGGCCGGCCGAAACTCATCATCGGGCGGAAGCGGGAGAACAAAAGCATCTGGTCCAACTGGTGGCGCATGTCCTGGCTGTCCGGGCCAGCGAGAATCTGGTAATCGAGCATTTGGCCGTGCTGATCCACGGTCACGTCCACAAGCAAACCGTGCGGCAGCGAAAGCTCTGTTTCATGCTGCTCGGGCGCCCAATTGCCAGGATTATCGGAAAGCGCGATGAGCTCCGCAGGCTGCATTAAATTCAGCGGAACATCGTTCGGAACGGCTTGCACGGAAATTCCGGGAACCATCATGTGCAACATGACGATAAAAACCAGAATCGCGGAGAAAAAGCCGCCCGTTGCAGGAACGGTGAGCGGACGAAAAACGTTGTCCTGAAGAATCTCGATGCGATCCCGCACGCTCGACCAGCGATGCCGCCAGCCTTGCGTTGCGCGCGATTTCGCCGTAGCTACTTTAATGCGAATCGCGAGATCGGCCGGAGGCACAACGCGCGGCGCACGGGACAACAAGAGCGAAAGCTTGCGGTAGCGCTGCAATTCTTCGCGACAGGGTGCACAAGCATCCAAATGTTGCCGCATCTGGATGCGTTCGGAATTGCTCGCGGCAGCGGCGAGCCCGTCCTCTAGATAACCTGCCAGTTTGTGACGAACCGTGGGGCACTTCATAGAACTTCCTCTTTCGCTCCGTCGAGCAAGGGTTGCAAACCAGCTGGAGCGACCGGATGGTTTTCTTGCTTGTGAATCGAATGACTGCTTTCACCCAAGAACGGATCCAGCAAATCCTTCAGTGCGCGCCGCCCGCGCAAAATGCGGGACTTCACGGTACCGACGCTGCATTCCAAAACTTCCGCGACTTCTTCGTAACTCAGACCTTCAAGGTCCCGCAAAATCACCGCGCTGCGAAATACGTCCGGAACTTGCGCCAGCGCGGACTGCACGGCCCCTTGAATTTCCAGCGAGGCCAACTGATCGAACGGCGTCGCGCCTCCATCTTCAATTTCGAGCGGCGCATGGCCTTCTTCGGGTTCGGCGTCAATCGAAACGTTCTTCTGCAGATGACGCTTGAACCAGCGGCGATGATTGAGCGCTTCCCGAATCGCGATGCGATAGAGCCAGGTCTTGAGAGAGCTGCCGCCGCGAAATTTTCTAATTCCCTTAAAGGCCTTGAGAAACACTTCCTGCGTGGCATCGGCGGCGTCTGAGGTGTCGCCGAGCATGCCTAAAATCAAATTGAAAACGGCGGCGTGGTAGTGCGTGACCAGCCAATCGAAGGCGGATTCCGAGCCGGCCTGAAGCTCGCCGACGAGCTCGGATTCGTCACGGCCCCACGATAGAGCGCTCGCCCAATCGGACACTGGATGCCTTTCTGGCCCGGCCTGTCTGAAGAACAGTGGAACTGGGTGCCGTGGCCTGATGGCTAGCGGGCCTGGCCTGCGATCCTTGGCCGACTGCTGCATCACTCTTGCGAGTGAGCCCGTTGTCCGCTCTCGGAGTCTTAGACGCCACCGGGAGCGGCATTGTTCCCTGCTGGGAGTCATTGTTCCACCGTGTGGTGGCGGATGCAATGGCCTCTGAGGGTTAGTACGGGGAGGCAGGGGAAGCTTGCGTGGGCGAGTTCCAGATTGGGAATAGTTTGGGTACACCCCGGCAGTTTTCGTAAGAGGGGCAAATGCAGGGCTTACGGGTGCGAACACTTTAGCCGGAACGCTTGAATCCCCCAACCCCGGGTGGTTTTGTATGGTTATCAAAAGAAAGGGGTTGGGGGAGGAGAGTTTTGCATGATTATCAAAACAAAGGGGATAGGAAGTCGGCTTTGCTGCTGAGAATGTGGATTTGAGAAGGCCAAACACAAAAAAAAGATAGCATAGAACATTTACCAAGCCAATAAGATACTAGTTTAATAGATAGAACCAGGCAAGAGAAGAGGCGCCCACTTTTTGCAAACTGCGCAAAATGTAGACCACCCAGGAGGTCTCTCTTGGTTAGTGGCGGCAGGGGTGGGTGAAGACGGCCCGGGCCCCACAACGAACTAAACACAAGACCCAGGTTTCCAAAATCCCCCACTACAAACGGAAAGATGCTGAAGCTACTCTGAGGAGTGTTCAAAATCGAACAGTTTCGCGAACTGTCTCACGGTATCTTCTCCTAATGAGAATGGCGGACATGACTTCAGGGCTGCTACTCGCCGTCCCCTGACCTACATGCGGTGTCGCTGCCGGTAACCGCTGTCTGTTGCATTCAGGTTAGCTGCGCAACGAACCGCGCGTTGACCGAAACCTCAGCGCGATTGAGGCTGTTGAAACGAAAAGAATGCCTCGTCCTGAAGGTCGATTAAGAGCACAATTCGAAACTGGTAGAGGGAGCCCATCCGGCGGGCTCTTCGCAAGGCGAGAAAGGAATCAGCATGACTGTAAAAATGACGAACAGCGAAGTTGATGGCGTGTCCGTGGTGAGACTGGACGGTCGCATTGTCCTGGGTGAAGAGAGCAATTCTCTCCGCGAGAAACTGAAAAGCATGCTCGCCGAAGGAAAGAAGAAAATTGTCCTGGACATGGCCGACGTTAAATATATTGACAGCTCGGGCCTAGGGACTCTGGTCGCTGCGCATGTCAGCGCCAAAACTCAGGGCGCATCCGTGCGCCTCTGCAATCTTGGCAAGAAATTCCACGAAGTCATGCAACTGACCAAGCTGCTGACCGTCTTCGATGTTTACGATACAGAAGCGGCCGCACTCAGCAGCTTCCAAAACTTCCTGGCCGCTAGCAATTAGCTGCGCTGGAGGCAGGAATAAGGCTGGACATTAACGTTGGAAAGGGTCCTAATAAAGGCTAACAGGCCCACCCAAGATAGACCTGAGATAGATCACTGAAAGAGGAATACAATGCAGTTCAAAAAAGTAGCAGTAGTGTGTGCCGTGGTGTGCGCGGCGCTCGTATTGAGCGTTGCAGCCAGAGCATCGGATCCGCAGTCGGGCACGTGGAAGTTTAACGCGGCAAAGTCCATTTACAGCCCGGGACCGGCAGCAAAGAGCATTACGCTGACGGTACTGGCTGAAGAGAAGAGCATCAAGATTCATTCCGAAGGGATCGACGGAGAAGGCAAAGCGACGAAGGTTGACTTCACGGCGAACTTTGACGGAAAGGATTATCCGGCGGCGGGAATCGCAGCCGGAGACATGGTTTCGGTCGAACGAGTGGATGGCAACACTCTTCGTGTGAGTATGAAGAAGGCCGGACAAACGGTGATGACAGTGACGTCGGTCATTTCGATGGACGGGAAGCTGCGCACGTCAACGTTTATGGGCAAGGACAATGAAGGCCACGACGTGAAGAACGTAGTTGTGTACGACAAGGAATAGCTGCAGAAATTGCTTAGATGTTGGTATGGCTCTTCGAGCGAAAGTTCGGGGGGCCATTTTTTTGTGGGGTTTGCACCGCAGAGGGCAGAGGAAAAGAAAGAGGGCGGACTTCGGCGTGGCTCAAAGTAAAAAGTCCCGTCCCTACACGGGCACGGAAGAGAAAAGAACGGATTTGAGAACCCGCCACTACACAAGGACAGTAGGCCGCAGGAAAAAGCTGGACATTGGCGGGAATTGGGAGGATAACGTCTGCAACAGGCCCAACCCAAATCGAGATAACTTAGAGAGGAAAATCATGCAATTCAAGAAGGTTGCCATTGTTGTGTGTGCGGTGGTGTGCGCAGCGTTGATGTTGAACGTTGCGGCAAAAGCAGCGGATCCCCATTCGGGGACCTGGAAGATGAATGCGGCAAAATCCACGTATAGTCCGGGCCCAGCACCAAAGAGCATCACGCTGAAGATTGAGACGGACGGGAAGAGTTACAAAGTTCATTCGGAGAGCATTGATGCAGCAGGAAAGCCGACCACGCTGGAGTTCAACGCAATGCTCGACGGGAAGGATTATCCCGGGACCGGTTTGCAGGCCGGCGCCGACATGGTTTCGGTTGAGACGGTGGATGCAAATACAGTCCGCGCGACCATGAAAAAGGGCGGCAAAGCGGTGATGACCGTGACGTCGGTTGTTTCGGCGGATGGAAAGACGCGGACGTCCACGTTTGTGGGCAAAGACGCAGAGGGCCACGATGTGAAGAACGTGGTGGTGTACGACAAGCAGTAGGAGGAATTGGCAGAGAGTCAGTTTGAATTTCGACATCTATTGTCGCGATTCTGAAAAACCAAACTGATTTAGTTTTGTGTGGCCCTCCGGTTTGAATGACCGGAGGGTCATTTTTTGTGGATTGGGGCCACAGGCAGCTCTACAAAGAAAGAGAGGCGGACTAAAGTTCCGCCACTGCAAGTTCTCATTGACGGAGAGGAGCGTTCGCGGGAGACTGCCTTAAGCGACCACCGCTGATGAGCTGGAACTCAACAATTGAGGCCACGAAGACGCGCTCGATGCGGGTCTTGAAGGCGATTTATCTGGCAGCCCTGTTCACGCTAGCCATGGGCCTGTTTTGCGGAGAACTGCCTGAATCGTTGCGACTGCTCGACGACACGACGAACGATTACGTGGCCAATTCGAGCGCGAGCGCCGCTAGAGAGAGCGAAGGCGTACAAAAACAAGCTCCCGCGGAGAAAGTTGCGGCCACTGGCAAATTTCAGATCGAACGAAATCGTGTCAGACCGACCTCTCCCGCACCTGCACCTGTGTCGGGCAAAGAACTTCTTCCACTGCTGTCCATCCGACGAACATAAGAACTATTCCCTTCTAACGTAGTGCGCCGCTGCCCCGGGCCAGTTTTTTTGTGCGCCCGGAAAGCTGACGGAGCCCACTCGGCGGCGCTGCACTGCGTAATCACAAAAATCCAGGTCCAACCCTGCTCGAGGGAGCAGCGGAACAGGCGTGAGTTCGGGTACCAGGTCACTCGAACTTTGCCTGAATCGAGATTGAGTTGGCGGAGGTGGCCAAGAAGAAGGGCGGGGTCGTGTGTTGAATTGGCCAAACCAGCCCTTCTTGCTGTACCTCATGGCGAGGTACCACACGGGGCCCGCTTCAGGCGAGCGGGCCCCGTACTTTTTTGGAGCGTATACTTTTCTGCGATGAGGCAGAAGCGGCAGAAAGATTTCGGCAGAGAGAAGAAAGTTGGATTGGCGCGGGCACTTTCCAAGATGGGATTTTGCTCGCGGTCAGAAGCGGTGGAATTAATTCGCGCGGGGCGCGTGAAATTGAACGGCGTGGTGAAGAAAAATACGGAAACACTGGTGCGTTTGGGACGGGATGCGATTCAGGTGGATGGGAAAAACGCGAAGGCGGCGGAGAAAGTTTATTGCATGTTGAACAAGCCGCGCGGGATTGTGACGACTGCGGAGGACGAGCAAGGGCGCGAGACGGTGTACGCACTGCTGCCTGCGGGGACACCGTGGATGGGTCCGGTGGGGCGACTGGACAAGGCGAGTGAAGGATTGCTGTTGTTGACGAATGACACGGAATGGGCCGCGCTCGTTACGGCGCCGGAGAGTCATTTGGACAAGACGTATCACGTGCAGATTGGCGCGGTGGCAGACGATTCCCTGCTGGAAAAATTGGAAGCGGGAGTAGTGGACGGCGAAGAGAAACTGAAAGCGAAGCGCGTAAAGTTGCTGCGGGCGGGCGAAAAGAATTCGTGGGTTGAAATTGTGCTGGACGAAGGAAAGAACCGGCAGATTCGCCGGATGCTGGAGGCATGTGGAGTGGAAGTGCTGCGGTTGATTCGCGTGGCGATTGGGCCGCTGGTGTTGGGCGATCTAGCTAAGGGAAAGTCGCGAGTTTTGTCGCGCGAGGAAATTCAAATGCTGGACTCTGCCAAGCACTTCCGGGACTGAAATCCCTGGACTACATAAACCAAAGATCGGGGGCTGTTGGCACTAAGAAAAATCACCGGCACACCTACAGGAATCATCGTATAGCGTCCTGCACGCGTTATGGCGAAAATGGCCGCGCTGGGGGACAACCCTGCGAACGATTGGGAAGAGGAATGGCGGGCGCTCCGAGAAATCGGGGACATTAGGGCTGGGACGACATTCCTCTTCTCTTTTCGTTTTGGCGAATCCACGCGGTGCACCAACCGTTCGAGCGGGCAAAACAAGAAAATCTGCGTGAGGTTCCGCCGGGAGGCGCGGCTTGCGATCACTGGGGATTTGCTGGGTCCTTTACGGTGCATGGCGATCGCTGCAAGCGATCGTGCTGGTATTTTGCGCGGGAACGGCGACGGTGATGTTTGGCGCGCTGCTTACACGCGTGGCAGATCCGTACAGCTTGATGACGGGATTTCATTTGGCTTACATCGGACTGGTGATCTATTCGGTGGTGTGCGGAATTCTGGGCATCGCTGCAGGAGTGGCGCTGATGGGACGCGGGAACAACGCGCGTTCGATTGCCGTGTTGGCCGCATTGTTTTCACTGCCCGAGCTGCCGCTGGGAGTGATTTTGGGCAGCTATACTCTTTATTCCTTCGGGCAATTTGTTACGAGACAAACAGAGAGAAGCTAGGTCAGCACAATTATTGCGGAGGGGCTTCCGTCCCTGTGCCAATTTTTGTGGTTGAGCCAAAGCGTTTGTAATTCGTGTATTTGACGGTGGCGACGATGTGGATCGGACCTGCACGGAAACGTAGTACGTCGTCTATGTGTGTGTATGTTGGAATCCATAGGTCGCCGAAAAGATTTTCGCGGTATGTAGTGAATTGCGCGAAAAGATTCTCTTCCCTTTTGGTGACAATGTCCGGTACCGGCTTGCCATGCGTTTTCACGATTTGTAGATCGTGATCGTCTACCCAGAGTCGGCCCTTAAAATAGCGCTGTTTTTTTTCGATCACTTTGGGATCAACATCGAATACATAGGTGGAAAGGTCGTCCACTTTTTGGCGGCCTACATAAGTGATGTTGTATTTTGCCAGCTCATCGCCGGTAAACGCGAAAGGCTCGATTTTCTTGAGGTCGTCGAGGTCTTGCTGGGTGAGCTGGATTTTTTTCAGCGTGTTAGCGGGCGCGTAGGTGACTTTTTCAAAGCGCTTGCCGTCAGGTGTGAAAAGAATGTCGCTCTGAATTTCGTATTCGCCGTCGGGGGCGTCGTCCACGTCTAGCGTTTGCAGGAGGAAATACTGCGTCCAGGTGTACGAACCGAGAACCTTCTTTAGTTCGACTTCGCGATCGGCAAATTTCTGAATGATTTGCTCGGGCGGCATGGCGGGCGGTTCTTTGGTGATGGGAGTTTCGGCTGTTTTGTGTGGTGCCGGCTTGGGAGCAGCAATGGGAGGCGCGCCCGAAGCGGGACCAGTCGAGGGCGCCGGCGTGAGCGGGCCGGTGGATTGGGCGACGAGCGAGACCGCGAAAAACAGAGATGCGAACGAAACTGAGCTGCGTACTTGCCTGACGACTTTGAGAAGGCTCAACAAAACCAGAATCTCCCATCAATGAACAGATATTGAGAGTTCAAAAATAACACGGTGGTTGTATTAAGCGTAGAAGATTGAAAAAAGTGAATTTGGTGGAGCCGAAGGGATTCGAACCCTCGACCTCCTCGATGCCATCGAGGCGCGCTCCCAACTGCGCCACGGCCCCACCCGGAGAACAACAAAACAAGTTTAGCATTGGGCTGAGGATTGCGTCTAGAACGGGGCCAAGTCCAGGTTTGCGGCCTAATCATGCTTCCGTTGCGGCTGCGAGCGAAGGCGCTTCGCTGGGGGGCGCGGGCGGCAGGAACTTGAAGAAGGTGGCATTGGCGAGAATGGTGATGAGCGAAGCGGCGAGCGTGGCGTTGTAGACTTCCGGCGTTATGAGCTTTGCGTTCAACGAGACTTGCGCGAGGATGAAAGAAAACTCGCCGATTTGCGTGAGGCCGACGCCCGTACGGAAGGCAGTGTCCCAAGGATAGCCGAACAGGCGGACAACGCCGGCCCAGATGACGAACTTCCCCACCAGGACGAGGGCCACCATCAGCAAAATAGTTTTCCAACCGGAGACCCAGGTCGTGGGGTCAATGAGCATGCCGATGGTGACGAAAAAAACAGCGACGAAGGCGTCACGGATGGAAAAAGTTTGCTTGGCGAGTTTGTGTGCGAAATCGGAGCTGCCGAGCAGGAGTCCGGCGAGGAATGCACCGAGGGCGAGCGAGAGGCCGACGGCTTCCGTGAGGGCCGCGATGACGAGGCACACTGTAAGAGCGAGGAGGAGAGAGATTTCGTCGTTGCAGATTCGCTGAACGCGCTTGAGAAACCGCGGAACGAGTTTCCATCCGGCGAACACGATGGGGATAAGTAGAAGCAGGGCTTTGCCCATTTTCCAGGCGATTTGCGAATAGCCCGAAGAATTGGCGCCGGCGAGGCCGGGGAGAAGGACTGTCAGGATGATGACGGCGAGATCTTCGACAAGTGTGAGCGTGATCATGATTCGGCCGACACTGCTGGAGAGTTCGCCGCGGTCAATGAGCAGGCGCATGAGGACCATCGTGCTGGCGACCGAAATGAGGCAGCCGACTGCAACACCCTGGAGAAGCGGCCAGCCCATGAGTTCGCCGACACCTGCGCCGAGCGCAACGGACGCGAAGATTCCAAGCGGCGCACCGATGAGCGCGACCCACTTCACGCGGAGGAGTTCAGGAATGGAAAATTCGATGCCGACGGAAAACATGAGAAGGATGACGCCGACTTCGGCCATGATTTCGAACGTGTGAACGTCCTGAACGTGGAAACCCGGGGTGAAGGGGCTGAGCACGAGGCCGGCAAATACGTAGCCGAGGATAAGCGGCTGGCGCAGGCGCCAGGCGAGCATGCCGAAAATGAGCGCTCCGGCAAAAACCATGGCAACTTCGCGGAAAATGAGAGAGTGCGGCACCAAGAAACCTCGGAACAGATGAACGGCAACGAAGAGTCTAGCATCAGCGTAAAGAACGGTGTACGGAATCGGACGCAGATGGAATGAAGTATCTTGTAGGGCTGAATCGGCGGAGGAATGATGGACGGCGGCGGGATACACGCGGCGGAGCTAGTGGCTTTGGTGCTGCTGGTGCTTGTGGTGTTGTTTGCTGTGGTGGCGCAAAGACTGAAGACGCCGTATCCAATCGTGCTGGTGATCGCAGGGCTGGCGCTGAGTTTTATTCCTAGCATTCCGAAAATTCAATTGAATCCGGAGATTGTGTTCCTGGTGGTTCTGCCTCCGTTGTTGTACAGCGGTGCATGGCAGACGTCGTGGCGGGATTTTCGGCAAAACATTGTGAGCATCACGATGCTCGCAATCGGGCTAGTGACGTTCACCGCGGTGGGCGTGGCGTATGCAGCGCCCTGGGTGTTTAAAGGATTCGATTGGCGGCTGGGATTTCTGCTGGGCGCGGTAGTGTCCACAACGGACGCGATTGCGGCCACGGCGATTGCACGCGATCTCGGATTGCCAAAACGGATCGTGACCATCCTGGAGGGCGAGAGCCTGGTCAACGATGCGACGGGACTCGTCGCGCTGACGTTCGCGGTGGCGATGGTGGTCAGCGGGGAACGGCCGACCGTTGGGCAAGGAGTTTTTCGCTTACTGTACCTGATCGGCGTGGGAATTGCGGTGGGGTTGGTGATTGGGCTGGTTGTGGAGTGGTTCGAACGGCGGCTGGATGACGGACCGATCGAAATTACCGTGAGCATTCTGGTGCCCTACGTCGTGTATCTGGGGGCGGAGGCGGCACATGCGTCCGGGGTGATGGCCGTAATCGCGTGTGGATTGTATTTGTCGCGCAAAAGTTCGGAATTTTTCTCGCCAACCGTGCGCATGCAGGCTTGGGCAGTGTGGGAGTCGCTAAAGTTTGTGCTGAACGGATTGGTTTTCGTGGCGATTGGACTGCAATTGCCCTACGTGATTGGCGAATTGAAAGATCACAGGATGAGCGAGCTGATTCTGTACGGGCTGGCGCTGAGCGTAATTCTGATTCTTCTGCGGTTGATCTGGATGTACCCCGGGACGGTCATTTCGGTGGCGATTCGACGGTATATTTTTCGCGAAGAGGCATCAGTGCCGCCAGCGAAGAGTATTTTCGTGGCGGGATGGACGGGGATGCGTGGCGTGATTGCGCTGGCTGCGGCGATTTCGCTTCCTGAAACTTTGGATAACGGCGCGGCGTTTCCACAGCGGAACATGATTATTTTTCTGACATTTGCAGTGATTATCGTGACTCTGGTAGGGCAAGGGCTGACACTCCCGCCGCTGATTCGGGCGCTGGGATTGGCTGGTGCTGGTGTGTCGCATGAAGAGGAGCATAAAGCGAGGCAGAAGATATTACGCGCCGCGCTAGGACGCTTGAACAAGGAAAGAGAGAAGGATAGCGAAGAATTTTCGGAAGTGTATGACGCGCTGGTGAAGATGTACGAGACAAAAATCGAAAAATTCTCTGACGACAGGGAGCCCGAAACGATGCGCGCACGAGATCACCTGGATAAACACGCACATCTCATGCGCGAGATGGTGCGAGTCGAGCGGCGGACGGCAGTCCGTTTGAGAGATGAAGGCGAAATAAACGACGAGCTATTGCGGGAGTTGGAACGCGAATTGGATTTGACGGAGCAACGCCTGATCATTGCGCACCGAGACCCAAAGAAAAATCAGACATAGAACGCGCTACTTCGCGAGCTGGCGCAGAAGAGACAGGAAACTGAGATTTGCGCGAGTGAGCGAACGACCGCGCAAGACAACTGCGCCGATGGTGCGTGTGGCTTCCGGATCGGAAATGGGCACGTAACTACAGTTTGATTTCCTGTCCATGGCCATTTGCGGGATGAGAGAGACGCCCATTCCCGCGCCAACCAACCCCAACAAACTGGAAAACTGGCCGCTCTCGAAAACTACTTGCGGGTGAACGCGCGCGCGATCGCAAGCAGCGACGGCGTTTTCGCGGAAGCAGTGGCCGTCCCGGAGGAGTAGGAAAGGTTCCTTGCGCACATCTTTGAGCGAAATAGATCGGCGCTGAGCTAGTTTGTGTTTTTGCGGCAGAACGGCGAAGAGGGGCTCGGTGAGAAGTGAGAAAGTTTCGAACTCGTGGCCGCGAATGGGGAGGGCAAGAACGGCGACGTCCACTGTGCCGGCGCGGAGACGGTCGAGAAGCACGGGAGTAATTTCTTCGATGACGGTGAGGTGAACCTGAGGGAATTTCCTGGAGAAGGAAGTAAGCACGCGAGGGAGCAGATAGGGCGCAACAGTGGGAATGGCGCCGATGGCGACGGGGCCGGCGATGGAATCTTTTTGTTCGACAACGTCGCCGCGGGCCGCTTCGAGTTCATGCAAAACAGCGCGGGCGCGAGGCAGAAATGTCTTGCCGAGTTCGGTGAGGCGCACGGAACGGCCGAGGCGGTCAAAGAGGCGGGCGCCAAGTTCGTCTTCAAGTTTTAGGATTTGCTGCGACAGAGAAGGCTGAGAGACGTGAGATTGTTCGGCTGCACGCGAGAAAGAGCCCGTGTCAGCAACAGCGCAGAAGTAACGAAGCTGGTGAAGTTCCATAGGCTATGCCTATCCATCTTATCCGAAGTAGATATTGGAACAATAGGTCGCGGCGTCAGTACGATACCTACGTCGCTCGGAAAAGGATCAGTTTCCTGCCCGAGCCGCAAACTTAAGGGAAAAGCTGGAGGGTAAGATGGCCGAAGAGAAAAAACCGATAATGACAACGGACGCGGGACGTCCCGTGGGCGACAACCAGAACTCGCTCACCGTGGGACCGCGCGGGCCGGTGGTGTTTGAAGATTATTTGCTGTTTGAAAAGATGGCGCACTTCAACCGGGAGCGAATTCCGGAACGCGTGGTGCACGCGAAGGGTTCAGGGGCCTATGGGTATTTCGTTTCGACGAGCAAAGAAATCACGAAGTATACGACGGCGAAGCTGTTCGACACCGTCGGCAAGAAGACGCCGACCTTCATTCGATTTTCCACGGTGGGCGGTGAAAAAGGTTCCGCGGACACAGAACGCGATCCGCGCGGGTTTGCACTGAAGTTTTACACGGAAGAAGGCAATTGGGACATGACCGGCAACAACACGCCGGTGTTTTTCATCCGCGATCCGCTAAAGTTCGGTGATTTCATTCATACGCAGAAGCGCGATCCGCAGACCAACCTGAAGTCGCCGACGATGATGTGGGATTTCTGGTCGCTCTCACCGGAATCGCTGCATCAGGTAACGATTCTATTCAGCGATCGCGGAACCCCAGACGGTTATCGCCACATGGACGGATTCAGCAGCCACACGTTTAGTTTGATCAATGCGAAGAATGAATTGTTCTACGTGAAATGGCACTTCAAGACAAAACAAGGGATCAAGAACTTCGACGCGCGAAGCGCGGACGCCATGCGCGGCAAGGATCCGGACTACGCGCAGCGCGACTTGTTTGACGCAATCGCAAAGGGTGATTTCCCGAAGTGGCGTGTAGCGATACAGATCATGCCGGAAAAGGAAGCGGCGACGTTCCACATCAATCCGTTTGATCTGACGAAAGTGTGGCCCCACAAGGATTATCCGCTGCACGAAGTAGGTGAACTCGTGCTGGACCGCAACCCTGAAAATTATTTCGCGGAAGTGGAACAGGCGGCGTTTGAGCCACGCAACATCGTGCCAGGAATGGGCTATTCACCGGACAAAATGCTGCAGGCGCGCTTGATTTCGTATCCTGACGCGCACCGCTACCGCCTGGGCGTGAACTACGACGCGCTTCCGGTGAACGCACCGAAGTGCCCATATCACGTTTATCACAAGGACGGCACGATGCGTTTTGACAGCAACGGCGGCAAAGCCGTGAACTACGAACCGAACAGTTTTGGCGGACCGACGCAGGATAAAAAATATACTGAGCGGCCAACGATGGTGAGCGGCGAAGTGGCGCGGCACGATCACCGTTCGGACAGCGACTACTATACGCAGCCCGGAAATCTTTTCCGGTTGATGGCGGAGGACGCGAAGCAGCGCCTGATTTCGAACATCGTGGGCAGCCTTGGCAACGGCGTGCCGCGACGGATACAGGAACTGCAGGTTTCGCATTTCCACCAAGCCGATCCGGCGTACGGAGAAGGCGTCGCGAAAGGGCTGGGATTGGACATCAAGTCCATCATCGGCAAGGCTGTGGCCGCTGACTGAAAAAAGTTGTAAGTGTTAAGTTTTCAATTGTAAGTCTTCGGAAAAAGGGGGCAGGCGAAAAGCTTGCCCTTTTTAGTTTTGATCAACGGAAATCAGGACGTTTTCAAGAGATTGTGTATGTCGGCGGATTCAAGCACGGACTTGGGAGCGCCGTGTTTTGCAACTGCGAGCATTGCTCGGCCGACTTCTTCGGTGGTTTGGACGTTTTGCGGAGACAATTTACGAAGCAAAAACATCAAAGGCGCGCCAATTGCATAGAAAAAATTGTAGAGCGGCGTCTTTGATTTGATTCCGTGAAGCGGAAGAACCGCGCCGATACGAAACATGTACGCCGCCTTGAACGGAAGGCGCAGAAGCGCGTTTTCGGTTTGACCTTTCACGCGAGCCCACATCGAGCGGCCGCGCTCGGTGCTGTCCGCGCCCCGTCCCGAGATGTATACGAACGTCATTCCTGGATTGAGGCTCGCGAGAAGCTTCGCGACGGCTAGCGTCAGGTCGTATGTGATGCGACGGTAGTTTTCTTCGGACATTCCGGCCGAGGAAACACCCAGGCAAAAGAAACAGGCTTCAAATCCCGAAAGCTGGGGTGCGAAGGAGGCGAGGTCGGCGACGTCGGGCGTGCCCAGTTGCTGGAGCTTCGCCTGCACTTGCGGCAAAGGGCCCCGGCTCACGGAAAGCACGAGCTCGACGCCGGGATCGAGAAGACACTCGCGAAGAACGCCCTGGCCGACCATTCCGGTTGCGCCGAAGAGGATGATTTTCATCGTTGGGACCATTAGATGAAGCCGCGCAGCCAAAAGGTAGAAGAAAAATCGCGACGTGTCCTTCGACAGTGCTCATAGCAAAGAAATCGCCGCTGCACTTTGTTTTACCACGAGAGATTAGGGTAAGGTAGGACGCTTGGATTCACGGGAGAAAGCGGATGGCGAAGCTGACGTTCTTGGGAGCGGCAGGAACGGTTACTGGTTCGAAGTATCTGGTAGAGGCGGCGGGCAAGAAATTGTTGGTGGATTGCGGGATTTTTCAGGGTTCTCATGATTTGGAAGAAAGAAACTTCAAGCCGTTGCCGGTGAGCCCGGCGGAGATTGATTACTGCGTGTTGACCCACGCGCACCTGGACCATTGCGGATGGCTTCCCTGCCTGACACGCGACGGATATAAGAACAAAATTTATGCGAATCCGGCGACGATCGAGCTTACGACGCTTTCATTGAAGGATTCAGGCCACCTGCAAGAAGAAGACGCGGAGCGTGCGAAGCGCCACGCAAAACGTAGCAACGCTGCGGACATTCGACCCCTATACACCACCGCGGATGTGGAGCCGATGCTGAAACAGCTTGCGCCGATGCCGCGGAGTGGCGGCTTTGACATTTCCCCGGTGTTTCATCTGGAATCGTTCGACGCGGGCCACATTCTCGGCTCGTGCAGTTTTCAACTGACAATTCGCGAAGACGGAAAAAACACGACGATTGTTTTTTCCGGGGACATTGGGCGGTATGGCCAGCCAATTCTAAAAGACCCGACAACTCCGCCGAGCGGTGACTACGTGATTTGCGAATCTACTTACGGTGACCGGGAACATCCGGCCGGCGATCCGGTGCAATTCCTGGCAAACACCATAAACCGTATCGTGAAGCGCGGAGGATCGATTGTGATTCCAGCGTTTGCGATTGGAAGAACGCAGACGTTCATGTACTTCCTGCGGCAGCTCGAGGATGAGCAGCGGATTCCGAAGGTTCCAGTTTACGTGGACAGCCCGATGGCGCTGAGCGCGACGGACTTTTACGTGCGGCACGTGGAAGATCATGATTTGGATATGGCGAAGCTCGATCAGAGCGGCAGCCGCGATCCGCTGAACGTGCACGAGTTTCATCTAACGCGAAGCGTGGATGACTCGAAAAAAATCAATGACGTGAAGACGCCGTGCATCATCATTTCGGCGAGCGGAATGGTGACGGGCGGCCGCGTGCTGCATCATTTGGCGCAAAGGCTGCCGGATCCGAGAAACGCGGTGATCCTGGCGGGATTCCAGGCGGAAGGGACACGCGGGCGGGCGCTAGAGGAGGGTGCCAAGGTAATGCACCTCTTTGGAGAGGCGGTGCCTGTGAATGCGGAGATCATCGAAATGGGACAGTTTTCCGCCCACGCCGGAAAAAGCGAATTGCTGCGTTGGATTGGTGGGCTCCAGGCAGCGCCAAAGAAGGCATGGCTGACCCACGGCGAGCCAGCGGCGGCGCAAGCGCTCGAAACAGCCATCAAAGAGAAGTTCCGATGGGATGTGGCGGTTGCGCGCTACTTGGATGCGGTCGAGTTGGTTTGATTCCAAAGAGACTAAAATTTATTATCAGGTCCCAAGGAAACTTTTTGCGCGTTGGCCTCGTCTATACAGGCAAGACCACTCGCGGGGTAGGGGGCTAACCACCACAGGGCAACCGACCGTCAGTTCCCTACCCCATAAAAATCCGCAAGTAATTACAAATACAAGACTTAATCAACGATCCTTTGGAACGGCAGGCCGAAGCTTGGACTGCACATTACGTTGAGATCCTTCGCCCAAAAAACCGGGCTCAGGATAACACCTGTAAGGGACGATTTTGAGGAGCCTCCACGCCCGGGTATCAGGTTGGAAGGAGGTCCTCCAAGCAAAAAAAGAAACTAGCTGCGGAGCTGGGGGAAACGGGCTTCGGCGGCAGCGAGCGTTTCTTCTCGTTTGCAGAAGGTGAAGCGGACCTGCGAGGCGCCGTCCTGTGCGTCATTGTAGAAGCTGGAGCCGGGCACACAGGCTATACCGATTTCCTGGACAAGATATTTTGCGAAGGCTACGTCCTTTGATTCGGAGGCGAAGCGCGGGTCGCGTTCAGGAAAAGTGAAGCGCGAAATGTCGGTCATGATGTAGTAAGCACCGCGCGGTTTGAACACCGTGAATCCCGCCGAGCTCAGAATCTTCAAAAGGCGCTCGCGTTTTTTGGCGTAGGTTGAAGCGAGGCCGTCGTAGTAGGACTGCGGCGAGTGGAGAGCGATTGCGCCAGCTTGTTGTAGCGGCGCGGCCGCACCGACCGTAAGAAAATCGTGGACCTTGCGAATGGCTTGCGTGGGTTCGGGTGGAGCGATGGCCCAGCCGACGCGCCATCCCGTGACGCTGTAGGTTTTGGACATGCCGTTGATGACGATTGTACGTTCGCGCATGCCGTCGAGGCGCGCCATGGTGATGTGCTCCATGCCGTCGTAGAGAATGTGCTCGTAGATTTCGTCCGTGACGCAGTAGGCATTCCACTTGACGCAGAGATCGCGAATGATTTCAAGTTCGCGCAGCGTGAAGACTTTTCCTGTGGGGTTGTTCGGCGTGTTGAGAATGATGGCCTTGGTGCGCGGGCCAAAGGCGGCGGCAAGCTCCTCGAAATCGAAAGTCCATTCGGAATTTTCGTCGGCGGGCGGTTTCATTTTTACGAAACGCGGAGAAGCGCCGGAGAGAATCGCGTCAGGGCCGTAGTTTTCGTAAAACGGTTCGAAGACGACAATTTCATCGCCCGGATTGATGATGGCGAGCATCGCGGACATCATCGCTTCGGTGGAACCGCAGCAAATTGTGATTTCGCGCTCGGGGTCAATGCGAATGCCTTGCGTGCGTTCAAATTTTTCGACGATGGCATCGCGCAGCGCTTTTGCGCCCCACGTGATGGCGTATTGATTGATGTCGTCGGAAATGGCCTGCCGTGCGGCTTCTTTCACCGAGTCCGGCGCGGGAAAATCCGGAAAACCCTGCGAGAGATTCACGGCGTTGTGCTTTAACGCCAGGCGAGTCATTTCGCGGATGACCGATTCCGTAAATTGCTCGGCCTTGGCCGAGATCATGCGGCGAGAAATCTGCGCCATGGAAGATTCAGCAGTCATTGAGCACCCAAAGAAGTTGAGGTTGAAAGTTTAAGGTCGAACAACGAAAAAGCAAAGCGCGGCCGAATTAGCGGCGGGCCTGATGAGAGGTGCCACCTGTCGCGGCCGTCGTCGCAGGAGTTGGTGCGCCGGTGCCGTAAATCATCCGGTAGAGCTGGGCGTTGCGCAGGACGATTTGGACGTATTCGCGGGTTTCCGTGAACGGGATGGATTCGACCAGCTCGGGAACTTCGTCGTAGATGCGCTCGGCTTTCCATGCGGCGATGCGATCTTCGCCGGCGTTGTAGGCGGCGAGGGCATATTCGGGCGCGCCTGTAAGCTGAACGAGGCCCTTGAAATAAAACGTGCCGAGCTGAATGTTGTAATCCGGTTCGTAGAGGCGATCTTTCGTATATTTTACGCGAAGCTGTTTCGCCAAAATTTTTGCTGTCTTGGGGAGGAGTTGCATCAATCCGTATGCGTTTGCGTGCGAGAGAGCATCCGCCTGGAACGTGGACTCCTGGCGAATCAGCCCCGCTACGACGGCGGGATCGAGTTCATTCTTGCCGGATTCGCGGCGCACGGGCGATTCGTACGGAAGCGGATAGAGCGCTTTCCAAACAGTCAGAGGAATCTCGTTGAAATTGCGCGAATCGAAACTGGGAACAATGGTACGCGCGTAAGCCATGCCCGTGGCGAAATGGCCTTGATCGAAGGCGGCTTGCGCGGCTTCAAGAAGAAAACGTGGGGAGCCGGTGGCGAAGAAAGCTGATTTGAGTTCTTGTTCCGCGGAAGAATCGAACGCGATGGAACGCAGCGCTTGTGCGCGTGCCCAGCGATCTTCAGCGGCCGCCGGAATCGGTTCGTCGAAGGGACGCAGTGCAGGGGGCGGCGGAATTTTGTCAAGGAACTCCGAGGGATTTTCTTCGCCCGGGCCGAGCTTGGCTAGTTCAGCGGCGGCGGCGTAACCGAAATAGGTTTGCGGAAAGCGTTCGACAGCTTTGTTGTAGAAGCTGCGGGCGTGCGCGGGATTGCCGGAGCGTTCGGCATTGCGGCCGAGCCAATAGAGCGCGTCAACAGTGTTCGCCGAGACAGGGTATTTGAGCAAGAAAACGTGGAAGCGATCATCGGCATCTGGCGCGTGATTCATGTACGAAACCCAGGCGATGCGCCACTCAGCGTTGAAATCATTTTTGCTGTTTGGGTAGGTGTCAAGCACGCGCTGGTAGTACGTCGCGGCTTTGTTGCGGTCGAGCTGAACCCAATAGTAGTTTCCCGCCGCCATCAAGGCTTCATCGGCCCAGCGCGTGTTCGGGTATTTTGTCGTGATTACTTCGATCGCGGAGAGCATTGCAGATTCGTTTTTCGCGGTGCGCTGAAATTGCGAAATTGCATAGAGGCGTTCCGCATCCACTTCGGGGTCGGTGGGGGCGAGAGACGAAACCAACGAAACGGATGCCTTCAACTGCACACGACATTGCGCGACGCGCAATTGCGCGCGCTGGCGAACGGGATTGGAAGGCTCGTGTAACATGCTGACGAGCTTTTCAAATTCGGGACGTGCTTCGCGCCATTTGTGCGCGTCAAAAAAAGCTTGTGCGCGTTGCTCCTGCATTTCCGCGGTGCCGTAAGGAAATTCAGAACGAAGTTGCTTTTGCAAAACGGCCAGTGCGTTGCCAGCAGTTTTCGTTTCATCGGCAAGCGGGAATTTGTAGAAGATTGACTGATAATCCTTGACGGCGCGAACGGCTTGGCCCACGGATTGATAAGCGTGGGCGCGTTCGAGAAGAAGAGCGGGCTTGCTGTTCGTGGCAGAGTAGCTATTCAACGCATCCACGGCGGCTTGCGCGCGGCCCATTTCGACGGAGACGGGGGCGAAGGACTCAAGAACTTGTTCTTTGATTGCGGTGTTCGGATTTTCCGTCAGAATTTTTTGCAAATCGGCGTACGCATCGGAATTGCGCTTGGCGACGCGATTGGTTTGCGCGTGCCAATAGAGAACGTATTCCTGAAGGACTGCTTCACCCTTCGCTTTTGCAAACCAGGCCATCGCAGGTGCAAGGCGATTTTTCTGATAGTCGTCGTAGCCGAGGGCTAACGCGGCGCGGGCACCCCATACGTCCCCGGCGTGCTTCGTGGCGAAGGCAGAGAGTTTGTCGTAAGAACCGGGCGTGGCGTTGTGCAGCGAGCGAGCGAGTTCGGAGAGTTGCTGCAGAGCGGCTGCGTCGTCGGCCGTTGACGTGGCGATATCAGGAGCGGTCGTATCCGGCCTGCATCCCGTGCGGCAAGGGACGGCGGCCGGCTTCTTTGCCTTTTTCTTCTTGCGAGATTGCGCGGTGGAATCGAATGGCGCGCTGAGTGAAATGAAAAAAATCAGGGCGATCGAGACACAACTCCGGAGCGCGGCCACACGAAAACAGTTTTTCGAGCGGAAATTAATGCTGGCGCACGGGCGCGGCGTACGGGTATTCGCCGAGCGCGCTGGCGTCGCCTTCCGCCAGAATTTCGACCATCCAGCGGTAAAAGTAGTCCACAGGATGATCCATGATTGGTTTGAAACGGCGGTCGTATTCGCGATGAGCTTTCTCAATGTCTTCTTTCAATCGAATGCAGAGATCTTTATTTTCGCGGCCCAGGCGAACCTGTTCCGGTCGTAACATTTTAATATCTTGCATGGAAACTTTCGCCACCCGATTTGCACGTCTGTGCAGTTCCTGTTCCTCAGTGGAAAGGTGGTTGACGTCGAAGTCGGCGGAGAGTTCGGCAGCCTCTTCGACATGCATGGGCTCGAGCTCGGCATGCACTTGAGGGATAGGCGGCTGTGGCTGTGGAACACTGTGTTGGGGAACCGGAGCGGCGGCCATGGGGGTCGGAACCGAGGGCGATGGGCGGACAGGCTCGGGGGCTGCAGCTGGTGCTTCGACGGCGACGGCGGCAGTCAAGCGCGCGATTTCGGCTTCAAGTGGGGAACGCTGTGCCGGCTGAAGGGCCACGGTGATGAACCTCGATAGGACCTCCAAAGAGGCGTTGAGAGAGGCGGCGGCGGTTTGCGCGCGCAGGAGCGGAGGGAGGGCGTTGGTGGGCTTGTTGCTGGCGCAGGCGGAGACGACGTCATTGACGGCGTGGTGCATCTCTTCCGCGGAGCGCTGGAGGCGCTCGAGGTTGTCGCGCAGGGCGCGCGCGATGGCTTGTTCCACGGCTGTGGGTTCCTGTGCCATACCTATTTGACGGGGCTTTCGGCTGAAAAGGCTCCGTTTTGTCATTGTGAAAGGGGTTGCTCTGGTCGTCAACCACGCAGCGGTACCGTTGTGCCCAATCGTTGCCCAGTGGAAGTCACAGGGCTTCGCGCCAAAAGTCAATTTACTGTTAGTTGGCGAAGAGAGACCGAAAAAAAGTTGTAAGACAAAGGCAGAACGTAAAGCCTTCAAGTACTATGAAAATTATTCCTTGTTCTAATTCCCTCTGATTGCCATGCGCGCCGCAAAATCTGAATTCTGAGTAACTTATATGGATCCCCGTTTGGAACTCAAGAAGCATCTTCATAGTCTTGCCAAGTCACTTCATATTTTCTCGTCCCCGGGAAGCGGAGGCAAAGAGACCTCCGCAAACAGGGATTGGAGAACGCTAGCAAGACCAATCCTTATTAAGAATTAAGAATTAAGAGAACTTATTGTTTCGCGTGGGTGGGGAGTGGTGTGTTCAGTCTACTTGCGGACGAAAAGCGAGGCGAGCATGAACCCGGCCATCTTGCTAGTGGATTCTGTTTCGACGAATCGCGAAGAATTGCAATCCTTCCTGAAGAGCCAGCGATGCGATGTACACGCGGCGGCAGATGGTGAATCAGCAGTCAGCAGCTGTCTGGAAGTCCAGCCGGATTTGGTACTCGTCTACGATAGTTTGCCGGACATCGGTAGTTTCGAACTTTGCCGCCGACTGAAGAAAGACCCTCGCAATGGGCTCACACCGATCGTCCTGGTGAGATCCTCGCCGGACCAGTGGGACATCCATCGTGGAAGCGAAGCCGGGGCCATGAGTATTTGGGCTACGCCACTTTCGCTCTGGGATATGCTCGAGCGCATCCAGACTCTCCTGCGGCTCAAGAAATATATGGATGAGCAGGCGAAGTCCGTGGTGTTTGCGCTAGCACAAAGTGTCGATTCAAGACAAAACATGAAGAATGGGCACTCCGATCGTCTGACGGCATATGCGGAGCAATTGGGAAGAAGCCTGGGTCTTAGAGAAGAAGACCTGCGGGAACTACGACTTTCTTGTTGGCTTCACGACATAGGAAAGATCAGCGTCCCAGAGAGCATCCTTCTTAAACCCGGGCTTCTGAACGCGGAAGAAACGAGAATCATGCGGGAGCATCCGGTGATTGGAGAAAGAATGTGCGCGCCGCTGAAGACGCTGCGGAGCATTCTCCCGATGATACGACATCATCATGAAAAAATGGACGGGAGCGGATATCCAGATGGGCTTCGGGGAGATGCTATTCCGCTGAAAGCGAGAATTTTGCAGGTCGCGGACATCTACGATGCGCTGACTACCAATCGTCCTTACCGGGGACCTCTCGCCCCAGAGGAAGCTTTGCGCGTTCTTTTCAGCGAAGCTGACAATGGCTGGCTCGATACCGCGGTGGTGTGGAAGTTTTCGCAAGTATGCAGAGAGAGCGAGTATTTCCCTCTGAGAGAAAGAACGATGATGGCGTCCTACTACGCGTAGTGGCTACGTGTTAGCGGCGTGGTAAAATGAGGTGTCACACGGGGGCGACACGGTTTCGACGGAAGCTGTCGCGTCTCGGAGGCATGCCGGGGGCCAACCACCCGTAATCGGCTGGAAACTAGAACTGCCAACAACAACTTGGCACTTGCTGCTTAATTAATTAAGCGCACGCTTCCCCGGGCTTCGCTCATGGGCCCGGATCGAGGCGTCACACAGTGAGCTGGCCCAAACCTTTCGGTCCGGAGGGTGCGGGCGAGACCAATCGGACTAGCCGGCTGCGTTTCTTGCTCGTTCTAAGCGCCGCTGGCGAAACCAACGGAACTGAGATAAGCATGTAGGCTCCGCGGCGTAGCGCTTTTCGGACGGGGGTTCGACTCCCCCCGCCTCCACCATTTATCTTACTGATTATAGAGCACTTATATAGAGTAAAAATCTCGCGTTCCAGATACGTTCCAGTTTGTATGCCGTTTTCGACTACCCGAGTTTCGCGCGCGCGCACGCCCTCCTCATCTACTTTGTATCCGGCGAAGAGCGGCTCATTGCCGTATTTGGAAATCGTGGGATTATCGACCACGCTCAGAAATTGCGGCAGGACGCGCCCGCCGAGCTTATCGGCAAAGGAGGCGGAACCACCTTCCAGAAAACGCCCGTAGATAGAATCCATCTCGGGGCTTCCGGAGAGGGTCTTGCGCCTTCCAGCCAGCGCGGGGGCGAATTCGCCGCTGAAAATCTCGCCCGCGGCGCGCCCTTCAAAAAGCACGGGGCCGTTGTAGCGGTCGAGGAGAGGGGCCTTGCGAAGGTTTTTAAGGCGAACGGTCATGTCCCGGATTCGCGCTGCGAGCTCATCAGGTGCCGGCAAGAACGCCATGGATCGCGCGTAGAGATCCACCGACTCATCGAGCGGCATTCCATCCACCGCCTGAGTCGAAGCGCTAGCCGAGAGCGTAACGAGAGGCTCCGCTAGCGGCTCAATAATATTCTGTCTTATCCCACGGGATAGACTTATCACAGGACGGAAATGATCGAACGGGCAAAGCTACAAGCGCAAAAGTACGTCTCATATAACCTTCTTGAAACCCTGATTTGTCATGAGTAAAGGAGATTGTCTGCCGCCTAGCGGCTCTCCAAACTTCGGAGTTGGTCTATCGCTGCGGACCTCGGCGAGAACGCAAACACTCGGCTGTATGGCGGTTAAGCCCTTCCGCTAATCTATTGAATTCGCTCCTGCGTCCAGCGGTCGCGGCCAGCCCAATACGGGCACTTGGGGCAGGATTGGCCCTCAGGGTAGTCGATACCCTCTTCGTGGGGACAGCCAATAATGCCATCTGTAACGATGACGGATTTGACCTCGTACGACTTTATGAATGTGACTAGTTCTTCTGCGACATCGTCATTCGATCGTATGTCTGAACTCTGCGAAAACCATTTTTCGAGAGGATCGGCTTCTCCGTGTTCTTCCTTGAAGATTCCAACGACGACTTTGGTCGCCAGTTCTGCGGTGGGGCCATAAAACGCGATGGTTGCGGCAGGATATCCACGAAATCCTTGTTTAACCCTTCTCCCCAACCACGGTGACGATGGCTTCCATCTGCCGCTCATGTGTGGTCGCTTCGCCTGACGAAACGCTTCGAATCGGGCAATGAGTGCAAGCCTGCCCACTCTACAAAAGTGCAAGCCCCGAAGCAATGCTTTGCTAAACGCAGGGTCAGTGAGCTAAGGGGCGGGTTCAATTCCGATTCGATCATTCACCGCTTCGCGGAGTCGCATAGCGAGTTCGGTGGTTCAAATCTGTTCGCCGGTTTTCCTCGTTCTAGAAAAGCTTTACAAAATCTGGCAGAAGCACTGAAAGTCCCGCGTTCCAGATACGTTCCAGTTAGGGGCAAAGTTGCCGTGTTCTGCGTTTTAGGCGTCTCGAAAAGTCAATAAGTTACGTGTTTTCCATATCCCTGCATATTCCGACTCCCCCGCCTCCACCAATTCAGGATCTCTGTAATCAACAAATTACAGCCATTTTGCGTGTGTTGGTTCCGTTCCAGATAGGTTCCAATTGCGTTCCAGTACTGGAGGCGGGAGGAACGGGAATCACTCCGCTTTCCAATCATCGGGCTTCCTACTGATTTCTGCGAATTCAGTTTGATCGGAGAAGTGGGCGCCCGGCATTTCGACTCCAGCCAACAGGCAATGACGGAAGTAGCTTTGTTACGTTTATCTACTATTTCTTCCTTTTTGTTTCGTTTGTAGTAGACTGCAAACGGCCGTGAAGAAGGCAGGTCGATTATGCACTGGAACCTGAAATGCCAGTTTCGAGTTCACCGGAATGGCTTGCTCGCCGTTGGCGCGGGAATCCTGTTGGCTTCCGCTGCTCCGCACTTGGCACACTCTCAGGAAATCACCTATCGTCCGGACCCCAACGCTGCCGCGCAAACGACTTTGCTGTTGAAAGATTTTGACCCCAAACCCATGGTGCACGTTCCCAGCCATCCGGTCCCCCGCGCCAAATTTCCGGTGATCGATGTCCATAACCACGTAAACGATCCCGGCGGAATTCACGGTGAGGAAATTCCGCCCGCCGAACTGATTGGCCGCATGGATCGAGTTAACGTCAGCAAAATCGTGATCCTCACCGGAATGTGGGGCGATCAACTGCAAAGTGTTCTCGACAAAATGGTGAAGCCTTATCCGGACCGCTTCCTGGTATTCACCCAGATAGACTGGAGCAAGATCAACGACCCGGATTTCAGCGTAAAAATGATCGCGCAACTCGACGACGCGGTGCGGCGGGGCGCACGCGGGTTGAAAGTCCTGAAGGATCTCGGGCTCGGCGTGCGTGACAAATCCGGAAAGCTATTCGCCGTCGATGATCCCCGCCTGGATCCGGTTTGGGAAGAATGCGGCCGCCTCGGCATTCCCGTCGCCATTCACACCACCGATCCCGAAGCATTCTTCACTCCCGTGGATAACCACAACGAGCGTTATGAAGAACTAAAACAAAATCCGACCTGGAGCTTTTACGGCAGCCAGTTCCCCAGCAAACAAACTCTGCTGGACGAACGCAACCATGTCTTTGAAAAACATCCCCGCACTACTTTTATCGCACTTCACGTCGCCAACTGGCCGGAGAATCTCGATGCGGTCTCAACGTGGCTCGATAAATATCCCAACATGTACGTGGAATTTGGCGCTCGCCAGGCAGAATTGGGCCGCCAACCACGCCGCGCCCGGAAGTTTTTTTTCGACTACCAGGATCGAATCCTCTTCGGCACCGACTCCGAGCCCGAGGAAGAGATGTACGCCAACTATTTCCGGTGGCTCGAAACCGCCGACGAATATTTCCCTTATTGGGGCTACCCCGGTCAGGGCCGGTGGGAAATCTACGGGATGGAATTGCCCGACCCGCTTCTCGAAAAGGTTTATCACCAGAATGCGGAAAGGATATTTTCGCAATTCAAAGGACTGAACTGACGTGAACACTCCACCTAGAACCCGTCCGGCGATTCTCGCCATTCTGCTGCTGACGTCCGCGTTTGGCTCTGGCTGCCAAAAGAAGGAAGCGCCGGCGCCCCCTGTTCCCATCGCAAAATCGCTGATTGAGGCGAAAACCACGCTCGAAGGCGTGAGTGTCCGGACCCCATCCACGGATTTCCTGTTGACGCCAGAGGCGAAACTGACCGCGTCACTTCGGACTCAGAATGCTTCCCTATCACTCGACGCGGGATCCCTCGACGCGGCACAGACCGTAACCACCGACAAGAAAGAGTACTCCGGCGTTTTGCTGGATACGGCGCATGCGGTAATCCGCGAAGTCGCGGGAAAACTGGGGAAACTGGGAAAATATATCGAAGTGAGCGGCAAGATTCCGGGAACGGACCTCGAAGAGACTCTCGCTCTCGAGGTGTATGACGATTTCCCTGACCTTGCCCTGCTCTCGCTGAGCCTCCGCAATGCAGGCCAGAGCGATGTCGCTC
This sequence comes from Candidatus Sulfotelmatobacter sp., assembly GCA_035567915.1. GTDB lineage: Bacteria > Acidobacteriota > Terriglobia > Acidiferrales > UBA7541 > Acidiferrum. The sequence continues at coordinate 172,961 of DATMPA010000010.1, forward strand.
TCAAATCCGTCACCCTCCAGCGCCACCGCTTCGACGCTTCGCTCGCCGCTCCCGGTGTCTCCCCGCACAACCTTTGGACCTTTCAAGGTTCCAGCTTGAAGTGGGGCAAGGATGAAATCTTCTCCATGCCCGCCAAGTTCTCTCAGGAAAATCCTTTCGGCGCGCCGGTGGAAACGAAAGATGATCTTGGCCGCGTCGGCGGCGGCATTCCTGTTGTCGCGTTCTGGACGAGAAATGTTGGCGAGGCAATCGGCCACCTCGAAACGCTGCCCCTGGCTCTCTCCATTCCGGTGAAAACGATACCCGACGGCCGCGTCCAAGCGGAAGTTTCTATCCCTGCGAACTCCACGCTCAAGCCCGGCGAAGTTTTCTCCACGCCGCGCACTTTTCTTGCTGTCTATTCCGGGGACTTCTATGAACCGTTGAATCTGTGGTCCAACGCAGTGGAAAGGGAAGGCCTCGCGAAGCCTGTAAATAACGACGAAAACTACGCCGTCAGTTGGTGCGGTTGGGGCTATGAATTCGCGGTGACTCCGAAACAGATGCTGGACACCATCCCCAAACTGAAAGAGTTCGGTGTCCACTGGGCTACGCTCGATGACGGTTGGTTCAATAATTATGGTGATTGGCAGCCGCGCCAGCCGGTTTTCGCCGGCAACGCGGTGCAGGACATGGTGAAGGAGTTCCACGCGCAGGGTATGAAAGTGCAGCTTTGGTGGCTACCGCTCGGTGTGGAGGATGGGCACCACGGTTACGGCGGCCGAAAATATGTGGTCTCGGAAGTGGTCAAGCAGCACCCGGACTGGCTGATTCTTGATCGCGAGGGAAAACCCGCCCACATGGCCCGTAACCTGGCGACCTTGTGCCCCGCTTTGCCCGAAGTGCAGAACTACTACAAACAACTTACCGAGCGATTCATTCGCGACTGGGGCTTCGACGGGCACAAGCTGGACAATATTTACACCACGCCCCAGTGCTACAACCCGAAGCACCACCACAAATCGCCCAATGATTCGATCTACGCAATGGGCGAAGTGTACAAGACGATTTTCGAGACCACGCGCGCGCTCAAACCCGACAGCGTTACCCAATCCTGTCCCTGCGGAACGCCACCCAGCCTTGCGTGGTTGCGTTATATGGATCAGGCCGTTACGGCGGATCCCGTCGGCTCTATCCAGGTCCGCCGCCGCGTGAAAATGTACAAAGCGCTACTCGGTTCTCACGCCGCGGTTTACGGTGACCATGTGGAATTGACGCGTATCGCCAAGGCCAACAGCAACGACGAGCAGGACGTTGGCGAGGATTTTGCTTCCACTGTCGGTACTGGCGGTGTCGTGGGAACGAAATTCACGTGGCCGGATTACGGCCCAAAATTCAAGAATGTCTATCTCGACAAAAACAAGGAAGCCCACTGGAAGCAGTGGATCAATCTCTACAACCAGAAAATGCTCTCCAAGGGCAATTTCTTGAACCTGTACGTCTACGGCTACGACGTTCCGGAAGCCTATGCCATCGAAAAAGATGGGAAAATGTATTACGCGTTCTACGCCGCTGCGGAACCAAGAGAGGTTCGCAACCAGCGGACAGCGCAACCTGCCTTTAACGGAGAGATCGAATTGCGCGGCCTTGCCTCCAGAAACTACCGCATCACGGACTACGTAAACGGAAAGGACTTCGGCACAGTCACTGGCCCAACAGCGAAACTGAAAGTAAGCTTTGGCGACAATCTGCTTCTCGAGGCTTCGCCCGCGCCTTAGCGGCCTGCCGCGCTACTTTCGAGCCTTGTTCGCAGGATCCAATCGCGAGGAACCCACGGCCCCGGCGTGTTTGCCCAAAAATTCCTGTCGGTGCCTCGCATCTTGAAAAGCCTCGGTTCCCCCCGCGCGCGTGACCGAAAGCGCCCCCACAATATTCGCGAATTTCAGGCAATCCTCGATCTTTCCTCCGCGAATAAACTGGTGAACGAAACCGGCATCGAAGCTGTCTCCCGCGCCGACCACGTCCGTCGTGTTCACCATCGGCGGATACGCCGAGTATTTTTCCTTGCCGACCCTCGCCACCGCGCCTTGCGCGCCCCGCTTGATCACCAGCATGGGCACCTTCTGCGCAAGAATTTCCGTTGCCCGCGCCAGGTCTTCTACTTGCGCAAGTTTGCAGGCTTCCCTTTCGTTCGGCAGCAAAATGTCCACGTACTTCAGCAAGAACTGAATGTCCACCGGCCAGCGGTCCTCCGGGTCATCATTCGTGTCCAGTGAAGTGCTCAGCCCCGCCTCTTTGGCTTTCCGGAAAATGTCGACCAGTTTCGGGCGCAGCGCTTTCTGCAGGAAATAAGAAGAAACGTGAAGGTGCCGCGCATCGAAAATATGACGCAAGTCCAGGTCCTTCTCGCTCAATTCGTACATCGTGCCGGGGTAAGTCAGGATGTAACGCTGCTGCCTTTGTGGCAGAATAACCGTCAGCCCGGTCGTCTTGCCCGCCATCCGTCGCACCCGGCTCAAATCGGCTCCGCTCGCTCCCAGTCGCTGAATGCAGATTTCGCCGAAGGGATCGCTCCCGATACACGAATTGAACCCCACCTTGGTCCCCAGCAACGCAAGATTGTGCGCAAAAATCGCCGAAGAACTGCCCAGCGTGATCCTCAAATCTTTCGCAAGATGCTCATGCTCGAGTACCAACTCCTGCGGAAGGCCGTACAAGATCAAGTCGAGATTCAGCTCTCCGATGACGCTCACGTCGAAAGACGCCAAGGTTCCTCTTCCCTTCCTCTTAATCCAGGATCACAACCCGCGACAAGTTTTTCGGATTATCCGTGTCCAGACCCTTTTGTGCTCCGGTAAAAAATCCCAAAAGCTGTCCGACAACAATGTAGGGCGCAAGGAGAGCAAGTTCGTTTCCCGCGAATCCAGTTTCAATGACCAGACCGCAGACGCTCCTCACCGCGTCGTTCGCCCGGTCGCACACGGCGATCGTCACTCCACCCAACTCTTTCATTTCCGAAAGAACTTCCGTTTCGACTTCGCGCCCCGTCCGGCTCAGGAAAAACATCAGGCACGTTTCCGGACTTACAATGGCTTTCGGCCCGTGCCGGAATTCTAAAGCGTGGAAAAACTGGCTGTACGAGCATGACATTTCCATTACTTTCAGTGAAGCCTCTCTCGCAATTCCATGAAACGGCCCTTGCCCGAGAAAAACGTAGTCGCCGAAGGAATGTTTCTCGACAAACGCTTCTATGGTTTCCGCCAGAGACGCGATTCGCAGCGCAAAATGCTCTGCCATTCGCTGGAGTTCATCAACAAATTGCTTGTTTCCTGCCCAACGAGCCGCCAGCCACTGCAAGCTCAGCAGCATGCTCGTAAACGACCGGGTCATGACCATGCTTCTTTCGTCCGCGCTTCGCAGTGCGATCGTCGAATCGCAAACTCGTTCCAGTTCACTGTCCCCGGCGCAGGTGAATCCAATGGTCGGTACATTCAGCTCTTGGGACAGTACCTTTGCCGCCCGCACCGTCTCTGAAGTCTTTCCCGAACGTGAAATCAGCACTGCCTGAATTTCTGCGCCTTTTCTCTCGATCTGCTGGGGGAAAAGCAAAACCTCCGATGCCGGCAGCGCGCGCGCCCGCTGCCCGGTCAGCAGAGTCCACGAAAACGCAGCGGATTCGGCGAGATAAAAACTCGATCCGCACCCCACAAATATCCATTCCTTCCGTTCGCCGTTCGAGGTCAGAATCTTTTCCACGTTCGCATTCCGGCTCAGTTCCAGCAGAACCGTCTGCCAGACATGTCCCTGCGAAAGAATCTCATTCCACGTTTCCGATTGCCGTCTATCCGTCTTGCTCGTCGCCATTCGTGTCAGTCCTTTAGGCTTCCGTGCATCATCCGCAAACTACACAACTTTTACTTCCACTTCCGCCTTTCGCAGGGCTTTCAGGTCGTGCCTGGAAATCCTTTTATCCGTAATCGTTTCGTGCACCGCGGATGTCGGCAGAATCAGCGACAAACTCCGGCGTCCGAATTTGCTAGCGTCGCACACTACCACTGTCCGCCGCGCCGATTCCGCCATCACCCGGTTCACCCGCGCTTCTAGCAGATTCGGGGTCGTAAGCCCAAAGCGCACGTCAAACCCATCCACTCCCAGGAACAGGAGGTCTGCGCTCAGCTTCCGCAGCGATTCTTCCGCCAGTGGTCCGACCAGCGAGAACGAGTTCTTCCGCAATATTCCGCCGGTAAGGATCACTTCCACCGGCGTATCCGCCAGTTCCGCAGCAATATTCGTCGCATTTGTGATGATGGTCAGGCTCTTGAATTGCCTGCACGCCCGCGCGATCGCCGTCGTTGTCGTACCGGAATCGAGGATGATCACCTGTCCCTGCCGGATCATTTGGGCCGCTGCTTCGGCGATACGCAGCTTCTCCTTCCGGTGCATCCCTTCCTTTTCCTGAAGCGAGCGATCTTTCAACGCGCCCGTTTTCATCGGCAGCGCGCCCCCATGCGTCCGTTCGAGCTCCCCCTGATGATGCAGGACCTCAAGATCCTTTCTGATCGTGATCAGCGAAGTTCGGAAGTGTTCAGCCAGGTCGCTCACCAGCACACGTCCGTCCGTCTGCAGCAACTCCAGAATTTCGCGACGCCGTTCTTCGCTCAACATGTCCCGCGGCACCTAGGCTTTCTCTGAATACTGTAAAGTCGCAACGCGAACCTCTTGTTTCAACCGCGCAATATCCGCCGCTCGGGCGCGGCCCGGCCCTTCGGCAAGGCAATTCGCGGCTCCGCAAGCGGCCGCCAATCGCAAGACTTCGTTCGATTCGAATCCCTGCTTTTCTGCGAACGCGAATCCCGCCAGCGTCGCATCCCCGCTTCCCACGGTCGACCGCCCGGCAATTTCGGGCACTCTCGCAAAAAGCGTTTTCTCCTCTTCCGCCCGCTGCCAGAGCAACCCACGTGAACCCAGACTGATAGCTCCGGCTCTTGCGCCTTCGTGGAGTATCCTCCGCAGCACAGTTCCCGCCGAACCTGGGCCGTCGATCACGCTTCCGCTCAACCGCTCGGCCTCCTCCTGATTGGGCTTCACGAAATCCGGTCGAGCCTTCAGCGCCAGCTTCATCGGCTCGCCGCTGGTGTCCACAAATACCCGGCAGCCAGACTCATGGCCGATTTCAACCAGCGTTGCGTAATAATCCTGCGGCACGCCAGGCGGCAAGCTTCCGGAAAGAATCACCGTTGTATTTCTCCTCGATTTCGGCAGAGCTGCCCTATACACATTCTCCAGCGACTGCAGTTCCTTCACCGAGACTGTTTCGCCTGGCTCCAGAAGCTCCGTCACCGCGCCTTCGTCCTCCAGAATCTCCAGGTTTACACGCGTTGCGCTATTGGTCGCCACAGCTTCAACGCGAATCGAAAGCGCCTTCAATCCCTCCACGAGCTCACTTCCGGTCACGCCCCCTGCGAATCCGATCCACAGGGGATCCGCTCCGAGCGTTCGCAGCACCATCGCTACGTGTGCGGCTTTGCCGCCCGGCGCTTGCATCACTCCCGTCGCCCGGTTCACCTGGCCACGGTGAAATTGAACCACCCGCACCCGTTTGTCCATGGCCGGATTCAGGCTAACGCATACGAACAATCGTCATCCTCGATTCACTGGCGAAGCATCAGAAATGGCGAACCAGGGAGTCGCGGCCGCCAAACGCTGATTCACATTCTCGATATTGCGAGTTCCTTCGCTGCCCAGCCAGTCTTCCAGCGCAGCCTGTCCCTTTTCCACAAAAACTTGCACGCCCTCTTTCCATGTCGCCCGGCCGCACAATACTCCCGAAAATTTCACTCCCGCTTCCGCGGCCAGTTCCAGTGCGTGCAAGAACGCCTCGTTGCTCACCCCTTCCGACAAATAGATGAACGGAATCTCGGCACATTGAGCGGCGCTCTGGAAGTATCGTTTCGTCTCTTCCCGGCTGTAAACAATTTCACCGCTCGCCGAAGGCGATCCCTCCAGGTACTTCAAATTCACAGGCACGCCCACTTTCAGTACATCAACCTTGTATTCCAGTTTAGAAAATTCGGCGATGCCCTTGGTTACAACTTCCGGTTTCACGCGCGCGAAATCGATTCCCTTGTCTTCCATCCCTTCGGCGTAGCTGACGATCTCCAGAAAAAAAGGTAGATCCGCCGCGGCGCACTCCGCTCCGACACGCTCCACGAAAGCGTGCTTACGATCATTCACGTCGGCCGAACTGAAACTCGAGTAGTAAAGCAGCACCTTCACCGCGTCTGCGCCGGCCTCGGCCAGCCGCTCGACCGACCAATGATCTAACAGTCCCGGCAGCCGCCCCGGCACTTTCTGGTCATAACCGGTTTTTTCGTACGCGAGCAGCAGCCCCGCCGATATCGCTCGCTCCCGCGCAGCTGCCAAGCCATACTCTGGATCCAGCAGAATGGCGCTGGCATGCGGCGTTAGAGTCCGGCTTACCGCTTCCTTGAATTGCATCAGCTTCTCAGCCGGCACAGTTTCCGGCTCTGCTCCCAGGAAACCCGCAAACAATCTCCGTAACGCGCTCCGCTGATCAATCGCGACCGCCGCGATGACTCCCCGCGAACCGGAGACTGCCTCAAGCCCCTTTCGCTTTCCGTTGCTGATTTTCCGATTCAAAGAGGCCTCTGGAAGCTTCCATCAAGTGCTTCTAGTCCGAATTCATTAGAAATAAAATTTCAGCGCGAATTGAATTCGGCGTGGCGGGCGCGTGAATCCCGTGAAGCCATATGCAGCTGATCCCAGCTCCGTCCCGGTATTCTCGGCGACCGTATCCGGATTGGTGAATTCCGGGTTGGCGTGGTTCCAGGCATTGAAAAACTCCGCGCGGAACTCGATCCGTTTCTCTTCGCGAATCGGAAACGTCTTGAAGATAGAGATGTCCCAGTTCTGAAAGCCCGGCCCTTCAATAATATTCCGCCCCGCATCGCCAAAGGACCCCACCACAGAATTCGACACAAAGGCGCAGGTATTGAAGGCCGTCCCCGGCACGCACGGCTTGTTGTTGGGATTGCCTACGCGATTCGGTCTCGTGCAGTTCCCCACCGTGCCGCCGCAATCAGATGTGGAAAGGTTTTCCGAGATATCCGTCGCCGAGTACCAGTTTCCCGTCGATGCGGTCACGATCCCCGCCACTTGCCAGCCGCCAACCACCTGATTCAAGGCTCCGGATGCATTTGTCCAGAATGCCTTGCCCTTTCCAAAGGGCAGCTCATAAATCGAGCTGAACACAAAGCGGTGCCGCACATCAAAATCCGCATTGCCGTATTCCAGACGCGGGTTGGTCTGCAGACGAAAATCACCCTGGTTGGCAGAGCCGAGACTGGCACTCGACGCAAAATCGAGCGCGTGGCTGTACGTATACGAAGCCTGGAACTGCAGTCCGTGCGAGAATTCCTTCTCCAGCCGCGCCTGCAACGAGTGATAGTTCGAAATTCCGTCCGAGCGAAAGGCAGCGATGGAGGTGTCGAAAACGGGATCGCAGTTAAATGGATCAGAGGGATCGGTGCACACATGGGCCGGCCGGCGCGGTGCCGTGGGGCAGTTAATCGGTGTGATTCCTGCGGCCGGATCGTTGCAGAGCGTCGAAAACTGCGGATCCGTGGCCGGAACCGCCTGATTTCCGTTATAGAAGGTAAAGAGTTTTAGGCCGCGGGAACCCGCGTAAGCGATTTCCAACACCGTATCCGCCGGCAACTTATACTGAAACCCAAGATGCCATTGCTGGTTGTAAGGCGTGCGGATCTTAGGGTCAATCGAATATAGAATCGGCGTATTCGGATCGACTAGCGCGTTCGCAGGGAAACCGTTGGACAGCACATTCAATCCGGGAATGGAGCAATCCACCACCGCGGGGTTGGCGATTCCCTGTGAGCAAGGCATGGTGAACGATTGCGTCACGAAAAACGGTGGATTAAAGCCCGGGCTTGGATTCGAAAACGGGCCGTTCTCCTGCCCGCCGTAAAAAATTCCGTAGCCGCCGCGCAGGACCAGTTTGTCAGAAAGTTTGTACGCAAATCCGACGCGCGGCGCGAAGTTGTTCAGATCAACGGGGACCAGGCCCCGGCTGCCCGTGGCACTTATCGGAATAAGCGCGGCCAGCGTAGGCGTCAGTGTGGCATTGACGCCCTTCGGTACGATAAGCGAGCCGGTTGCAAAATCAAACGTGGCCTGCTCGTCATGATGTTCCTTGATCGTGCTGAACACTTCGTAACGCAAGCCAAGATTCAGCGTCAAACGGTTGGAAGCTTTCCAATCGTCCTGCGCGTAGCCTGCGTAAATCTGTCTGCGGTAGTCAATATTGTGCAGGTTGACGATCGAGCCTCCATCCGGAATCCCCAGCAGAAAGGTCGCGAACCCGTTCCCTCCAGGAGCGCCAGAATTGTTATCGTTCGCGGCCGTGAATTCAATCGGCGCCGCGGGATTGGAGGTAAATTCGGTTCCAAAATTCAGCGCGCCGCGCGATGCCGACGGCTGGAAGATCGTAAACTGCTCCAGCCGTATCTCCGTTCCGAACTTGAACGCGTGCCGTCCCACAATTTTCGTCAGGTTATCTGTAAACACCCAGCTGTTCTGCTTCTCAATCGAGGGCAGAAAGCCGGAGCTTCCGATACCGATCGAGGAGCCGTCGCTGAAGGTAATGTTCGGGAGCCCGCCATTGTTCGGCCCGAAAGGCACTCCCGGAAATCCCAGTTGCCCCGAAACATCGACATTGGAATTGACTTGAAAACGGTGGGAATTGATGCGGTTGTACCCCAGGCGAAACTCGTTCACCAGGTTTGCGTTGAATGTGTGGGTTTCGCTGATCGCCACGCTGCGATAGGAATTCTCTTCGTCCCCGCTGAAGAAATCGCCGCCATCCAGCGCGTTCCCGAAAGGCGGGGGAATCGTCCGCGGCTGGTCTTCGTAGCTGAATCGCACGAAAAAATAGTCCTTATCCGAGAATTGATGATCGACGCGCACGTCGAAATTATTTCGCGTCGTCTGTTGCACCGGAAGCGCGAGGTAATTGAAGTTCGGATTGTTGGTGTTCGGCGCCGGATACAGAGCCGCCAGCTTCGCCGCCAGGCTGTCGACAGATGTCCCGCCCGCGGTGTTGAACAGGTTCGTCGGATTGCCGCTGCCATCCACACCGATGGGCACGCCGCAAAATCCGTTCGGATTGAGATTCGATGCTTGCGTCAACCGCGCATTGAAGAGTTCTCCGACGAAGGTGGGGTTGCCGTTGCAGTCCAGCGCCGCCTGAGCTGTCGCATTGCCGTTGGCATCGGAAGCGAACACCGGAGTCGTGGTAAGCAAGGACGAAAAATTCCCGCTGGTCATGTCCTGGGAAGGAATTGTGCCATTTAGAATCAGCCCCTCCCGGGTCCGCAGCCCCTCGTAATCCACAAAGAAAAAAGTCTTGCTCTTGATGATCGGGCCACCGAGGGTCACACCGAACTGGTTCTGCTTATACGGTTCCCGGCCGAAGCCCTCCTGCTTCAGCGTGGAGTTGGCCGCGTCAAAATACTCGTTGCGCAGGAATTCGTAGGCGTCGCCATGGAAGTTGTTCGTTCCGGACTTGATCACCGCATTCAAAATGGCCCCATTCCCGCGCCCGAACTCCGCGCTGTAGGAGTTCGTCTGCACCTTAAACTCCGCGATCGCGTCCACCGAAGGCTGAATCACAAATGCCGATTCATTCAGCACATCGCCAAGGTTTGCATTGTTGTCCACTCCATCCAGAAGAAAATTGTTCTGCAAAGAGCGCGCGCCATTCGCGCTGAAGCCATAGCTTGCGGACACCCGCGAACCCGGTTCGCTCGGCGCTACCCCCGCTCCCAGTTGCGCCAGTTGCGCATAATTCCGCCCATTGAGTGGAAGCGTTGAAATGCGCCGGCTGTCAACTACTTGCCCAAGGTCGGAAGTCTCTGTCTCCAGCCGCACGGCTGATGCATTCACTGTCACTTTTTCGCTTGCCACGCCGACCTGTAACGTCAAATCCAGCGCAACTCGATCCTGCACTTTCAGTTCGATGGGCCCCGCCACGGCGGTCTTGAACCCCTGCTTTTCCACTCTCACCGTGTAACGCCCGATGCGCAGCGGGCTGGCCACGAACTCGCCCGCATCATTGCTCGTCGTCACCAGCGACGAACCGCGGTCCACCTCATAGAGCGTCACTTGCGCTCCCGGCACGGTCGCCCCACTCGGGTCGCGCACCGTCCCCACGATCGTTCCCGTGTCTTTCTGGGCGTACACTCCGCCGGCCAATAACGGGCTAAGCAAAGCGATTGCGGCACAGCGCGAAACGTATTTCCGTAAAATGGATCTCATAGCCACCCCCGGCCACCGATCTGTTCGGAACCTGCGCTTCCATTCGTTCGCAGACTTACGACTACTTTCGTTTTATTTCTTTTACTTTCTTTTGCTGTTTCCTGTCAAGCCTCTTTTGCCACCATTTCTGGACCGGACCCTTGCCAGCGTCGGAAGCTGCTCTGGGATCGCGCGCTGGAGTTGAGCGGCTATCACGAAAAGCGCAGAGCCCAGATGTGGTTCGATGAGGAACGTCGGCGGATTGTGCCCGGATGACGTTAGCGCTTTATCGGAGGCGCGCTTTCAGAAAAAAATACACGGGAGCACGGTGCTCGGGCGCGCGTTCGATAGATTAATTCGTTTCCTTGCAGCCTTCCGCGTGGCGAATGGCTTGTCCCCGCCAACGTCGATGTCCGCCCAGCAGCAATTCAGGATTGTTATCTCGGGGAGCTGGTGTTCTTTGTTGGAAACAAGGCTTCTCTCACGAGGAACAACAGTGAAATCGACGTCATATCCGAAGCGACTATCAACCTGGATACGAGGCCACTCTTTTTGCACTTGTCTTTTGCTCCGATAGAATCGTTGCTTAACATCACCCGTCTTTACGCAGACGCACTTCGACATCTAATGAATTGCTTTCGATCGTGCTCTGAAAAATCAGATCAAAGAATTGCGACGGAAACTCGTAGTACGGATAGTGCTTCTTTGTGTGGTCCATCGATAGGTTCACCTCGCCGTTTGTGGTGCCACAAGCGGTCCGGATTGACCGGCGAGGCCGCTGACGCGATGGAAGGAACTCCACCAACCTAGGTTCTGAGTGACGACCCCGAAAACTTAGTGTGATTTGCCGGTGGGAGCGCGACAGATGTCGTGCGTGAGGATTTGCGTGTGGCGCATTTTCATTACGCTTGATTATTCCAAGTCCGCCCGCCTCCACGGTTATAACAGTACTTTTCACTGTCTGAGTTCCAGACGCGAAAAAAGCTGTGCTCGTTGGAGGTGGACGGCGTCTGTCGTTTATAGATGACTTATTTATCAGTAATATATTTTATTGGAATGTGGTTCTGATCATTTCATTCAGATTGGCCGCACCAAGCCTTCTTTTGTCGCGCGCGTGTTGCGCACCAGCAGCAGCACCAGGATCATTCCCACGAACGGAACCAAGCCGGCGACCACGATAATCTTGTCGAAGGAGTGTCCCGGCAGCGCGTGCGTCGCATCCGAAAAATATCCAATTAACTCAAATGCGATGATCGTCCCGATCCCCGCGCCGGTTCCGCTAAAACCACTCACGGAAGCTACCGCGCCGCCGGTGAACAGGTCCGAAGGCAACACGTTGGCGATCGTCGAGAACGCCGCGTAACAAAATGTCGCCAGTCCAAACAGCGCCGTAATCGCGACCAGGTTCATCGTGAAAATAGTGGGAATCAGCAAAGTCACTCCGAATCCTCCGAACACCACTAGCGCTTTGCGGGCCGCTCCGAGCGACCATCCGCGCTTGATCAAGAATCCCGAAGCCGCTCCGCCAAAAAAGTTGCCCAGATCGGCGGCGATGAACGGAACCCACACAGCAATCAGTCCGCTCTTCAGCGAAATGCCCTTCGCCAACAGATACAGCGGGAACCAGTCGGTGATGAAGAACCACACCGGGTCGGTCAGAGCCTTGGACACAATCGCGCCCCAGGTTTGCGGCAACTTCAACAAAGCGCCCCAGCTCACCCGGCGGTCAGCGACGCTTCCCGGAGACTCTGTCTCCGCAAGAATCATCGTGCGTTCCGCTTCGGTGATGCGCGGATGCTCTCGCGGCAGGTAGTACATTCGACGCCAGACAAACAGCCACAAGAACCCGAGCAGCCCCGGTATCACAAATGCCGGCCGCCATCCCCAGCGAAAATAAATCGGCAAAATAAGGAAAGGCGCGATCGCTCCGCCAATCGACGAGCCGCTGTCGAACAGCGCACTCGCCAAAGCACGCTCGTGTCTGGGAAACCACTCGGACACCGCCTTGGTAGCGCCGGGCCAGTTGGCAGATTCTCCCGCTCCCAGCAGAAATCGAAACCCGGCAAAACTGCGAAAGCCGGTGGCCAGCGATGTCGCTATCGAAACGAACGAGTACCATAAAACAGAAATGCTCAGTCCTCGTCGTGTTCCCACCCGGTCAATGCATCTTCCACACGCGGTCTGCCCCAGCGCGTACGCGATGCGAAAACTGATCAGCAGATTCGCATAGTCGGTATGCGTCCAGTGATAGTCCTGCGTGAGGAAGGGCGCGAGCAGCGCCAGCGTCTGCCGGTCAATGTAGTTGATCACAGTGGACGCGAACAGCAGTCCGCCGATCCACCATCGCAAATTGGGAATCGCGCGCGGTCTTGGCTGCAATGCTTGGCCAGGTGCCGGCATTTATTTGCGAGCTGTCATTTTACGACCTGTTATTTTACGAAGTTTTCGTTTCAAAAAGATTCTCATTGCTAAACAGGCCCTTACGAAACAGATCGGCTCGACGCTTTCAACAAAGCCGCGGAATCTTTGTCCAGGTATAAAGTCGCATTCGGATGATTCCGCAAAGCCGACGCGGGCGCCAACGTGCTGATTTCTTCCTCCAAGCAGGCTTGCACCGCCCGGGCTTTGCGCGCCTCCGGCACCACGGCGATGATTTCCTTCGCGCGCAGGATTTGCCGGATCGACATCGAGATGGCTCGCACGGGAACGTCGTCCAGTTGAGAGAACCACCCCTCGTTTACCTGCTGCCGCCGGCAAGCTTCGTCGAGTTGCACTACCAGGTATGGTTCCTCGCTCGCGAAATCCGCCGGAGGATCGTTAAACGCGAGGTGCCCGTTTTCTCCGATTCCCACAAAAGCCAGATCAACAGGGCGGGAAATCAATTCACGGCCAACTCTCTTGGCGATCTCCTGCGGGTCGCCCTCGCCATCCAGAAGGTGGTACTGAATGATTCCGGTTTTGTAACAGATTCTGGTCTTGAGAATGATCCGTTCCAGAATGTATTTCCGGAAACTGGCTGGATGCGTGGCCGGCAAACCAACGTATTCGTCCAAGTGAAAAAGCTCAACCCGGTTCCAATCAATGTCCGCTATGCTAGTCAGCGAATCCAGAAATTCAAACTGCGATGCGCCGGTAGCGGCGACGATTCGCGCAGCGCCATTCGCGCGAATCGCATCTCGCAAAGATTTCGCGGCGTGCTCCGCCGCTGCTAGGCCCAGCGCCTTCTTGTCATCAAGAACCTTGATTTGCAAGTGTGGCGTCCTTCCCGCGGCTAGCTGCCCGCTTGCAGTTCAACACGCTTTCCCGAACTGCACGCTGCGTAAATAGCTTCTACCAGTGCAACGCTTCGCCGCGCTTCACCGCCCGAGCAGCGTGGCACGCCGTTCGTCTCGATCGCTCGCACAAAATCTTCCAGCGCCGCTTGGTGCCCCCGCACGTCGCTGACCGTCGCTGAAGATGCGCTTGCGTTTTGATCGTTTCCGGTGCTGCGAAAGTCTTCTGGCACCTTGCGCAAATCAGCGGCCAGCAACCGGTCATGCTCGATGATTACCGTACCCTCGGAACCGGTCAGCTCCATTCTTCTCGGATAGCCGGGGAAAACCGACGTCGTGGCCTGCAAAGTCCCGATCGCGCCATTCTTGAACTCCAGCAACGCAACCAGGGTGTCTTCCGCTTCAATTTTGTGCAGCGCGGTTTTCTTCATGGCCTGAACAGCTGATACTTCGCCGCACAGCCACAGCAAGAGATCAACGGTGTGAACGGCTTGATTGATCAGCGCGCCGCCGCCGTCCAGCCGCAGCGTCCCTCTCCAGCGCGAATCACCGTAGTAATTCGCCGGCCGGAACCATTTCACGCGTGCATCTGCCAGAATTAATTTCCCCAGCACGCCCGAGTCCGCCCACTCTTTTACGCGGATCAGATCCGTCTTGAAACGGTCTTGAAAAAAAACACCCAGCTTGACGCCCGCATCCTCCGCCGCGGCGATCAGCGCATCCGCCCGTGAGCTGCTGATGTCCAACGGCTTTTCCGTCAGCACGTGCAATCCGTGCCGCGCAGCCGCAATCCCCTGCTCTGCGTGCAAACCGGACGGACTGCCAATAGCGACAAAATCCATCGGACGATGCGCCAAGAATTTTTCAAAATCGAAATACGGCGAGGCGCCGTACGGCGCACTCATCCGCGCCACTCTCTCGCCATTCGTTCCGTACACCGCAACAATTTCCAGGCCCGTAATTTCCCCAGCCGCACGTGCGTGTGTTTCCGAAATGTTCCCGCCACCGATGAGTCCAACACGCATCGTCACGTAGTTTTTCCCGCCGCAAGCATACGATGGCCTAGCTTACACGGCAACGCGAGACGTCACACACTCAGCTGGCCCGAACCTTTCAGTCCCTAGGGTTGTGAGACGAATCGGACTAGCCGGCTGAGTTTCTTGCTCGTTCTAAGCGTGGCTGGCGGAACCAACGGAACTGAAATAAGCATTTGCGGAAACGAAGTCGAGGGGCACCAGCTTTGTACCGAGCCAGAAGAGGGATCCGCCTCCTCCTAATTCCACGCAGAAGATCGCGCTTTGCGCCCCCTTTCAGTTTGGCGCGAATTCCATGTCTTGTGAACATGACTTGTCAACGCCGCTCTCGCCGCTGAACTCGCCGCCGTCGACGATTCACAAACACCCCACTGATCACATAAAGCTGTCCCGGAGCGACGTCGAAACTATCCGCAATTCCCCCGACCCGCGTGACAAACGCCAGACCGTTTGTTCCCCCAGCGCACGAACGCCGCAGGCAATCGAATCGGTCACAGCAAGAGTCTTTTTGATCGAACGATTCGATCGTGAAACTCGAACTTCCCGCTTGTGCCGTCGTTTGGCCCAGGACAAAAACACGATTCAACCCCGAGTCAGGCTCAGCCATTCCAGACGCACCAAACGTACCTAAAATCGCGGCATCCGACAGTCTGACGACCTGTCCGCCGCCGGTGTAGAGCAGACCGGTGCCGCTGTCGAAGTGCACGCCAAAATCCGAATTAAAAATTGCAGGGCACCCCGATAATCCTTGCTGACCTGAATGCCGTTGCTGTTCACCGATAGCACATACAAGTCCGTAGGGGAGAATTGTGCAGCAGACTACATCGTGGTCGCATCGCTTCCCCAATCGATCGCGATGCATAGGCGTCGGCGGCGCTGTTTTTCATTCCGTAGGCTCGCCGAACTTCAAAGCAGCGAGCCTAATGCTTGGTCGTCGTCAGACTGATCGTGCCGGTGTGATTCAGGCTGCCGGACACGCCCTTGATCGTCACCGTGGCGGTTCCCAGGTTCGCAGTGCTGCTTGCCTTCAGCGTAAGCGTGCTGCTGCCGCTGGTGCTTGCCGGGTTGAACGTGGCAGTCACGCCTTTTGGTAAGCCGGTAGCCGACAAGCTTACCGTTCCGCTGAACCCACTTAATTGGTTCACGGTGATCTTGCTGGTCACGCTCTTGCCGCGGCCAACGCTCAAAGTGCTGGGTGCCGCCGACAAACTGAAATCGGGCGCCGGCGCAGAGGCATTGACCGTCAGGCTGACAGTGGCGGTATGCGTCAGACTTCCGGAAGTTCCGGTAACGGTCACAGTGACGGTGCCGACGGTCGCGATGCTGCTGGCGGACAGCGTCAACGTACTGTTTCCGGTAGTAGGATTCGGATTGAATCCCGCGGACACGCCGCTGGGCAAAGCGGAAGTTACCGCCAGGCCCAAACTGCCGTTAAATCCGTTCGCCGGCGTCACGGTCATCGTTGTGTTTCCGGCGGCTCCACCCTGCACAATCGTTAACGAGTTTGGCGAAGCGCTCAGACTAAAGTCCGGCGATGGCGGAGCCGCATTGACGGTAACGCTGACCGACGTCGTGTGAGTCAAGCTGCCGGAAGTTCCGGTGATGGTCAACATGACTGTTACGGTTGCAGCGGTGCCGCTGGCGGTGAGCGTTAACTTGCTGCTGCCGGTGGCGGGGTTCGGGTTGAAGGATGCCGTCACGCCGCTTGGCAACGCCGAGGTGCTCAGATTGACGCTGCCATTGAATGCGTTCACCGGATTCACGGTGATGGTGGTGCTGCTGGCCGCGCCCCCTTGAACAATTGTCACACCGGTCGGCGACGCGGAGATCGAAAAATCCGGTTGCGGAGCGGATCCTGGCCACGCGTTGACCAGATTGGCCACATTGATCGTGCCAATACCGGTCGCAAAGTCCCATCCGGTTGTGGTGGCGTAAGCGGGCTGCAGCAGCGAGTTCGAAGTGGACAGCACTCCATAGCCATCTGCGGAATCGAAGCAATTATTCGTCGTTGTGCATTCCACGGCCATATCGCCAAGCGTCACGTCGTAAAACACACAGGACCCTGCGGTGCCGTTTCCGAGGCTGGAGTCACATGACGTACTTCCGGACCCGTTGAACTGATTCGCCGCAAGGCTATAAAGCATCGGATTGGGATTGCCTTGCCTCGCGCCCGTCTTCTGATTGATGAGCGCTTGCACACCCGCCAGAATCGGCGAAGCGAACGAAGTTCCGCCGGCCGCGGTCCATCCGCTGGGTGATCCCGTGCAGGCCGCGCCTCCGTTGGCCGTATCGGAGTAGCAGAACACGTAAAAATGCGACCACAGCCCGTTAGCCGCAAACAGCGAAACGTCGGGAATGTCGCGCACGCTGTCGTTTGGATTACCAGGCACTACTTGCCACGACGGTTTGGGATAACCGGCGCATGATCCGCTCACTACTCCATTGATGGACGGGGTGCCCGTTGCGCAGTCGCTTGGGCCGCCTCCACCCGCGGCTGTAGTAGCAGTTCCCGTCAGGGCGGCCAGCAACCCGCCCGCGGCGTTGCAAAAACTGCCGGGACCGCTGGTCGCGTAGCCTTCGAATACCGCAAGCAGCGAACCGGTGCAAGAGTCGTTCCACGGAATCTCCGGTACATAGGAACGCGCGGAAGCGTAGTTCGTACTGTTCCCGGTATTCCAGTAAGTTGCATTCGTGCCCGAGTAGGTGTCGCTGAAATCCGTGCCGCCAACAGCCACGTTGTAGGGAGTCGACGCCAAGGCGCTCACGGTGATGCCAAAACTGGCCGCCGTTTGATTTTGATCGCAAGCCGCGGCGCCCGAATCGCCCGACGCCACGTACACCGACGTACCTTCCGAGACTGCTTGCTGATAAGTGGAATTGAACGCCGCGTTTGCCGCGGCCCCGTTCACGGTTTCGCATTCACCGTAGCTGACGCTGATAATCGCAGGCGGCGTGCTGCTCGAAACGAGATTCTGCATGGCAATCAGACCGCCGAACGTGGTCTGGGTGTCCGCGCATGCGGCCATTTGAATGGCAGCGCTCGGGGCCGCGGCGCCGGCGTACTCCGCATCCAGAATCGCTTCGCCATCATCCGCATTCACACCAGGAGCGCCGCAATTGTTCGGCCCGCTGGGCGGAGCAGGATGCGTTTGGCTGAGCGAACCCGAATATCCGGACAATCCAAAGGTTGACCGGAACGTGCTCCAGTCCGCCGCCGAATACAGGTCCGTATCTTCAATCAGCACGATCGTCTGGCCCTGTCCGGTGATGCCGGCGGTAAACACCGGATTGAAGTTGTAAATCGTCGCCAGGTCTCCGGGCACCACCCCGTAATAGTCGCTACCCAGTCCGGAAGGAAATGTGTACTGATGACGCGGTTTCATCATCGGATGCGGCCGGAAATCGTGCAGCGAGACAACTCCGGCAATCGCTGGCGCCAGGGCCGACGGAATATGCGGCTCGCTCATGTTGGCGATATGACTCTTTCCATTTACTTCCAGGCGATGAATCTCGGTGTGAAAGGCCTGCATCACCTGACCGGCAGTTCCGGAAAAATCAATCATGACGCGGCTCGGATATACGAAGTTGACTTGGAATCCCCGCGACGTGAGCCAGCTCGCGATGGTGTCAACGTCCTGCTGCGCCAATCCGAAGCGTTCGCCAAACTCAGCAGCGGTGAGCCAATGGTGATAGTTGGCGGATTCAGGATTGTGTAAATCGTCGATCAACGTTTTGAGCGCAATCTCCTGCTCCGCTGGGCGCTTCAACTGCAGCAGCAAATGCTCCAGCATCAGGTTGTGCGGGACGGACCCGCGGTCATTTGCCGCTCGCGCTTCTGGCCGCATGTTTCCAGCCAGAACCGCAAGTTTGCTTTCATCGATATTCTGAGTAATCAGCGGTCGCGCATTTTGTGCGGCCGGAGATTGCGCGTGAGACGGCAAAGTGAAGCTAAGCAGTGCGATCGGTGATGTGACGACCAGGAGAATTGTTGCGAGCGAGGGTTTACCGAGCCTGACGAACATGACGGCTCCTTTCCTCAGCCCATCGGGGACACCTGGGCCTGTGAGCGGCGTGAAATCCTGCGAATTTGCTGCGGGGAACCTATGCGGGGTGGATTCTAGTCCTTCGTCAAAACAGGCGTCAACTGTTCTTGCGGGCAACAAGCGGGCAATGTCCGGGCGTTCTTATCTGGCGAGTACCAGAGGTATGGACAGGAGGCGGGTGCAAAGCCCTAAGATTCGAAAGACATCTTGTTGGCTTACCTTTTCGGGTTTGGTTTATGAAAGGTGGGTCCGTTCTTCTTGCAGTTCGAACCGGTAATCTTATCGTTAACTATTATTCCTGCTATTTTATCAAATCCAGGAGAGAATTAGGTTTTGCTGTACGGGCCAGCTGTTTCATGAGTTTTCGCGGGTCGCAGGCCCCAAAGGGCAGTTACAAAAAAAGGGTGAGGGAACCCTGGCATGGATTTCGCTTCCACTGCCCACCCTGGATGCGTCGAGAAAGGGCCACCACTCACGATGGGTCGAATTCGCGGTTTACGACCATCGCTTCGGCGATCCGGCGTGCTGCCCTCAGTGTTTCGGCTGTGCCGAGTTCGCCGCGAGGCGGCTGAGCAATCAACTTGTCGAGTTCCTCGTCGAACAGGCGACTCAGCAGTTCCGGCGTGTGGACGACCGTTTTCCCCGCGTCGTCCAGTACTGGCGTCACGCGCGAATGTTCCAGCCTTTGCGCCAGCATCAGCCGATAAATGCGATCGGTAGCCAGGTCTTCCATATATCCGTCGAGCAAGCTCGCGCCTTTTCCGTTCAACACGCCGTTGCCATAACGAATCACCGTGCGAATCGCCGTTCGCGTTCCCTCCAGCGTGCGTTTTCCAACACCCTGAGGTACCGGGCGAAGATCCGGATGGCGTTCGGCAGAAGCGCGCCGGGCATGCAATTGATTTGGCGCGGGAAATTGTTCCATTGCAATCTGATTCTGATCGGGATGTCCGGTCCACGCGCCATCCATCAGCGAGTCGGCTTCGTTCTTCTTGTCTTTTTGCAGGGCCGCCAAAGCGCGCGCGTTCAGCTCCGGATCCTGGCGGCTAGGATAGAGCGCGGTCATGCCGCCGATGGCCAGCGCTCCATGCTTGTGGCAAATCTCCGGTAGAAGTTGCCGCAAATTTTGGAAGAACGGCACGTCGTGCGGGATGGTATTGCGGTCCGGCAGCAGCCACCGCGGATCATCCAGATTGAAATGGATCAGGCTGGCCATGTAATCCCAGCGGCCGAGATTCAATCCCAAAATGTGGTCGCGCAAATTATAGAGAAATTCTTCGATCTGGTATGCGAGCGGATGCGCTTCCACGAGCGCCATACACTTGATGTCATTTTTTGGCCAGCCGCGCGCCTCCGCCAAACTCTCAAAAATGTCACGCCACAAAAGCGCTTCTTCCGCCGATTCCGATTTCGGAATGTAAAACGAGAGCGGATGTTTCAACTCCGCCGGCTCGACGTCGAATACAATTCGCGCCACGTCGAAAAGCGAGGCTGAACACAGCTCACCATCCATGAGCCCGCCTTGATATAGATGCAAACCGCGCGCGCGAATCCAAATCACGGTGTTGCTGGGCTTGATGCCCACTGCGCCGCCACGTTTTGCGTCCTGGTAACTCAGCGAGCCACGAAGCGCCTGCAAAATGTTTTCGACTCCGAGTCGCTGATGATCCCACTCATTCACAGTGGAGTCTTCGAGGTCCAGCATCACGCCAGGCGCGCCTGAGTTGAGCATCTTGACGACCAGTTCCGCGTCATCGGCTGGCCCAGTCATTTGGTTGCGTTGATCCGCACACCACGCCGGCACTTCTATGTGCCAGTCTTCGCGCGCGGCCGCCGACGGGGGAAGATACGCGGGCTTGTTGCCGTGCAGCGATTGCTCCAGAGCCGCACGCCTGGCTTGCACCAGCGCGCGGTGACGAGCCGCAAACTTGCGGTGCAGCGGTGTGAAAAATTGCAGAAATCCCGCGGGCAACTCCCGTTCTGCTGCGCCGGCGGGCGCGTTGTTGCTTTGGAAACCTTTGATGGTCTGCCGCGTTCCGGCCATGAATTCCTCCCGCGATCGAGGGAAGGGCTTACATGACAGAGTTTAAAGCTTCTGCAGGCTCGTGGAATTGCTTATTTTCGGTCGAACCTTCGAGCGCTTTGGTGGTCGCCGTCCCACTGGTAATTACATGCTGCACATCATCGAAATATCCTGTGCCCACGAAGCGTTGATGTTTCACGCCTTTGTATTGTTCCGTCTGCTCGCAACGAAATTCTCGTTCCTGGAGTTGCGAATAGGCGGCCATTCCGTCGGTCTTGTAGCCACGCGCGAGCTCAAACATAGATAGATTCAGCGAATGGAATCCTGCGAGCGTGATGAATTGGAATTTGTATCCCATAGCGGCGAGTTCGCGTTGAAAACTGGCAATCGTCGAATCTGAAAGATGCTTTTTCCAGTTGAAGGATGGCGAGCAGTTGTATGCGAGCAGTTTTCCGGGGAATGTAGCGTGAACAGCTTCTGCGAACTCCTTCGCTTCACGCAAATCAGGTTTGGACGTTTCGCACCAAAGAAGATCGGCATACGGCGCGTACGAAATTGCACGCGCGATGGCACTTTTCAGTCCCGAGCGAATTCCGAAAAATCCCTCGCTGGTGCGTTCGCCAGTCAGGAATTCGCGGTCTCGCGGATCGATATCGCTGGTAAGCAGCGCCGCGCTGTCGGCGTCGGTGCGAGCCATGATCAATGTAGGCACATCCATAACGTCAGCAGCCAGGCGAGCAGCGACAAGTTTCTGAATCGCTTCGCTGGTGGAGACCAATACTTTTCCGCCCAAGTGACCGCATTTTTTGGCGGAAGAAAGTTGATCTTCAAAATGCACGCAAGCCGCTCCCGCTTCAATCATCGCTTTCATCAATTCAAACGCGTTCAAGTTGCCGCCGAAACCCGCTTCGGCGTCGGCGATGAGCGGAGCGAACCACTGGATTCCGTTTTTGCCTTCCGCGTGTTGCGTTTGGTCGGCGCGCTGCAGCGCTTTATTGATTTTCCTGACCACGCTGGGCACGCTGTCCGCAGGATACAGGCTCTGGTCCGGATACATTTCTCCACTGAGATTTGCATCCGCCGCCACTTGCCAGCCGCTGACGTAGATCGCTTTCAGGCCTGCTTGAACCTGCTGGATGGCCTGGTTGCCGGTCATTGCGCCCAATGCGGCGACGTACGGCTCCGTGTGCAGCAAGTTGCAAAGATTTTCCGCGCCCATGCGCGCGAGTGTGTGTTCGATGCGTACCGATCCGCGCAGCCGCTCGACATCGCTGGAATCGTACGGCCGAGTGATGCCCTGCCAGCGATCGTCAGGCCGCGCAACGGACTCTGTAACATTCGAACGAAAATCACTATTCATGGGGGACTCCTCCTTGCACAACCGCTCGCTGTGCTTCGAAGCAGTTTGCGAAACTATGCGTGGTCAGTCAAACTGATTGTTAATATCAAGCTGATAGTTATTCTCTATCAGTGCCCGATGCACAAGACGGGGTATGCGTGATTCATGGAAATCGATCAGATCGAAACATTTCTGGCGGTTGCAACTTACGGCGGGTTCCATCGAGCTGCGCAAGCGCTGCGACTGAGCCAGCCCGCGGTGAGCGCCCGCATACAAATGTTGGAGGAGTCCGTAGGCGCTAAGCTGTTCATACGGTCCAAAACGCAGGTCACGCTTTCGCTTGCCGGCAAAACGCTGCGTCCGCATGCGGAGAATCTTCTGCGAATGGTTTCGCTCGCCCGACAGGCGGTGCATGAACAGCAGCCGGCAAGTGCTTCCGGGGTCCTTTCGATTGCGGCCGGCCTCTCGATCAGCACCTACTTGCTTCCGGACATCTTGAAGAAGTATCAGTCGCTGCATCCCGGCTTGATGGTGAGCGTGCGATCGGGAAATTCCGTGCAAGTACTGAAAATGGTTTTGGACGGAGAAGTGGATCTGGGGCTGGCACGTTCGCTGCAGCATCCTGAAGTGGAAACGCAGAGCTTGCGTGACGATCCTCTGCTATTGGTTGGCCATCCCAGCCATCCGGCGACGAAAAAGAAAAAGCTGAAGCTTGCAGAAGTGGAATCGCTGCCTTTGATTTTTTACGATCGCGGCTCGAGCGACTGGACGTTAACCAACGGACTGTTTCGCCGCGCGGGCTTGCTGCCGAATGTAGTTCTGGAGGTGGATGGGATCGAAACCTGCAAGCGTATGGTTTTGCGCCGGTTGGGCGTGGCGTTTCTGCCGCACCTGGCCGTAACTCGTGAGCTGAAGAACGGGAAACTGCGCGCCATACAAATCACCGGTGCGGAGCCGCTGCACCGGAGCCTGGACGTGATTCGTTCGCGCCGCAAACCGCTGGAAAAATCCGCGCAACGTTTTCTGGAGCTGTTGCGGTCGGCAACACGCAATCGATCGGGAGCGATCCGATAGAAATTCACCATCCCAATTGGCGAATCAATTTAAGATGCCAAACAATCTCAGTCGGCGAATCTGGCCAGGTTCCGCGCTCTGGCTTTTGCGGCTTCTTCTTCCCTGCGCTTGGGTGGGGCGCTGGTTTCAAGCGAATGCACAAGACGCGTCGCAGCGGCCGCAACTTCATCCACGGCTGACTGGAACGCAGGTTCATTCGCTTTCGATGGTTTGTTGAAGCCGCTGATTTTTCTTACGAATTGCAGCGAAGCCGCGCGAATTTCTTCCGGTGTAACCGGCGGATCAAAATTGAAGAGCGTTCTGATATTTCGGCACATTTTTCGATGACCTCGAAGCCGCCGTCGCAATCGGTGCGCATGCCGAAGATACGAGTCTTCGCGGCGACTGTAGAAATGCTAGAACATGGCGAGCTAGGGGACCAACCTTTATTTCCACTGCAGCCGCGCAAAGCCGCCGGAAGGCGCGCCGCCGGTTCCCTCGTCACTGTTCGCGGCGTCCCAGACTGCGCGCGAGATGGGATGAATGGCCTCGATTTTTTTCTGTGCCAGCGACTTGTTTATCGTGGGAAGGTCGTTCGAAGCGAACGCGTCAAATTGCGTGGAGACGTCCGCGAGTTCTTTTTTCAAGGAATCGATTCGCGCGGATTGATAATCGGTCGGGCGGCCTTCGTAGTTCAGGATGTCGCCGTATAGCTCGGTCGTCTTTTCCCGTATGCGGATTTCACCGGTGACCGCACCACCTTCTTTGGTGGAGACGATCTTCTTGCGCAGCTCGTCCATGCTATCTGCGGCTTGTTGCAGGCGTTTGCTGAGGACCGCATCGTTTTTGACTTTGGCGGCACGATCGAGCAACGCGCCGTGCATTCCGCTGATGCGATCGGCGGCAAAGCTCATGTCGCCCAGAAAGTTGTAGACGCGCGTGGCAGCGTCGAATTCCATTTGCCGGTCTGCGGGAGTAAATCTGGCACGCGGATCCTGCTGCACCACCAGCTGGGTGGTGTAAGTTTCCGTGCCGCGGGTCATTTTTACGGTGTACGTGCCGGGCACGACTCTTGGGCCCTGCGCGGCTTCGAAGGCGGCAGTGGCCGCGGGAGGCACGCGCGGTGGCTTCAGCCGCATGGCCCACTCGACACGGCTAACGCCACGGCGGCTGTTGGGAGGAAGCGTGTCCACCAGCTTACCCTGCGCATCGAAAACTTCTATTTTCATTTTTCCAAAGATGTGGCGCTTCTTCTGATAGTAGGTGATCACGGCGGCGTCAGGAGAATTTGGCCCATTATAAGTGGCGCTGCCTTCCGCCCACCCGCCGTTTGAAACCAGCCGCTGTTGCGGGGACTTGCCCTGGAGAAAAACCACGTCCCTGGCCATGACGTCAGGAGTTAATTTTCGCAGCGGTGTGATGTCGTCAATGATCCAAATCCCGCGGCCGTGAGTGGCAACAACCAGATCGGAATCGCGAGACTGAACGACGATGTCCCGCACCGGGACGCACGGAAATTCATGGCCCTTGTATTGCGCCCAATGTTTCCCATCATCAAGGGAAACCCAGAAGCCCAATTCGGTACCGAGAAATAGCAGGTTCGGGGACACAGTATCTTCTTTAATGGCGTGAGCAAAACCACGCACGCCGCTTTCCGGACCGACAACCGCCGTCCATGTTTTTCCATAATCGCTGGTCTTGTATACATGCGGATCCATGTCTCCAAACGTGTGCCGATCGAACGTGGCGTAGGCCGTGGCCGGATCGTAGAGGCTGGCCTCGACCCACGATACCCAGGAAAATTTCGCAAGATCGGGCACGCTGGAGACGACATTGGTCCAGGATTTTCCGCCGTCGCGCGTCACCTGGAGGTTGCCATCGTCCGTGCCCACCCAAACGACTTGGCCGTCGCGCGGAGATTCGCTAATCGAGTAAATCGTGGTGTGAGTCTCCGCGTCGGAATTATCAACAGTGACGCCGCCGGATTCTTCCTGTTTCTGTTTTTCCGGATCGTTGGTCGTTAGGTCCGGCGAAATGCGATCCCAAGTCTGACCGTGATCGCGTGAACGAAACAGGAATTGCGCGCCGATGTAGATGGTGCCCTTTTCGTTCGGGCTCATGTGAATAGGCGTATTCCAGTTGAAGCGGAGCTTTCCTTCTCCGTAATTTGGCTGCGGCTTGATGGCCCGGCCATCGAGGGTGATGCGATTGACGCGACCGACATTTCCGCCCTGCGCTTCGGCGTAAACGTAATTGGGGTCGGAGGGATCCGGAAAAACCCAGAAGCCGTCTCCACCGAAAAGATTTTCCCAACGGCTGTTGGTGATGCCGCCCGGATATTGCGAGTCGCCGATCCACGCGCTGTTGTCCTGCAGCCCGCCAAAAACATGGTACGGATCCGCCTGATCCACGCTGACGTGATAAAACTGGGAAATCGGCAGATTGTTGCCCTTCCACCAGGTGTTGCCGCCGTCGTAGGAGTACCAGATTCCGCCATCGTCACCGGCAATCAGATGATCGGTGTTGTCGGGATTCACCCACACGTCGTGAAAGTCGCCATGGGCAGAACCGCCGATGACGCTGAAACTCTTGCCGCCGTCCTCGCTCATGATCAGCGTGAGATCCGGCTTGTACACTTTGTTTTCGTTTTTAGGATCGACGATGAGGTTCGCGAAATAGAACGGGCGCCAGACCATCCAGTTGCTGCGGTCGCGCTCTTCCCAGGTTTTTCCGCCGTCGTCAGATCGAAACAGCGCGCTGCGCGTGGATTCGATCAGAGCATAAACGACATTTGGTTTTGATGGCGCGATGGTGACGGCGATTCGTCCCCAAGGCTTGGCCGGCAATCCTTTGGCGCTTTTCTCGTCCAATTCGTTCCATGTGGCTCCGCCGTCGCTGGTCTTATAAAACGCGCTGGCACTGGCCGCGGTGGCATTCTCTCCGCCGGAGCGGAACGTCCAGCCTTTGCGGCGAAAATCCCACATGCCGGCAAAAAGTGTTTTTGCGTCTTGCGGATCCATGGAAATCATGGAGCAGCCGGTCGAGAGATTCGCGCCCTTCAGAATTTTGTTCCAGGATTTGCCGCCATCGGTCGTTTTGTAGAGTCCGCGGTCCTCGCTGTCGCTCCAAAGTTTTCCTGGAACGCACGCGTAAACGACATTGCTGTCTTTGGGATCAAGCAGAATTTTCGCGATGCGCTCGGAATTTTTCAGGCCGACGTTGGTCCAACTGTCGCCGCCGTCGGTGGATTTATAGATGCCGTCGCCAATCGAGGTGCTGTTGCGTGTCCACGCTTCTCCGGTGCCGACCCAAATGGTCTTGGGCGCGCTTGGATCAACGGCGATCGCGCCGATGGATTGCACATCCTGCTTGTCGAATACCGGCTTGAACGTCGTGCCGCCATTGGACGATTTCCAGACGCCACCGCTGGCCGAGCCGACATAGACGGTGAGGCGTCCATCTTCTTTTACAGCCGCTACAGCGGAGACACGACCGCTCATGGCGGCGGAACCGATGTTTCGTGCGCCAAGACCGGAGATGGTGTCGGAATCGAATTTAGCTTCTTGTGCCGTGGAAGCGGCGGCGCAAATCAGCAGACCGAGAACCGGCGTCACGACGAGTTTCATGCGAGCAATGATGTTGCGCATATCGAAGAGTCCCTTTTCAGCAAGATTACATTCGCAGTTATCGTGCACAACAACGTCTGAAAATTTTTGCATTTTGATGCGTGACTCAACTGCCGGCACGGGGAGCCTTGGCCTCGGGTTTGGAAGCGGGAACGGAAAAGTGCGCGTCGTCCAAGGGCACGTTCTGTTCGACTTTTTCGACGCTGATCTGTGCGCGCGCCGAACTACCTTTGGGAGCTTGCTCGACGGAAAACGGATAATAGATTCCGTTCACTTTTTCGTAGTCGCCATAGTAGATTTCCGTTTCTTGCAGGGCGCCGCGAATGGTGGTCTGAATTTCCAGTTTCAACTCCAGAAAGGAATCGCTGTCCAGGTAGTAATAGCGGACATCGCCATTCTTCATGCTGAGTTTAACTTTGTAGCAATCGGTGCCTTCGACCGAATCGTGGCCGACCAGTTCGGCCTTGTGGCCTTTTTCCTTGTAGTCCACCAGCGGGCCGTCAATGTCCGCGTCAACGACCAGACTTTTCAGGTCGTCCTGAGACATCAGTTCCGCATCTCTGCGCCCGCCAAATGGATTGATCTGCCAGCCCGCCTTGCCGTCATAGGCCTGCACCTGGGCCATTCCCTGAATGATGAATTCTTCGCGAACTTTTCCCGGGCGCTTATTTTCCTGCATGACTTCTGCGCGAAACGAACCCTGGGTGAATTTCGCGGTGGTGCGCGCAGTGTTGATAGACTTCAGTTTCTCTATCCCGCCATGCGCCTGGATATTCTTGGCGATGACCTCATCTACTGTCTGTGCTCGCGCGACACCTGCAAAGGCAAACGCGGCCACCAGCACCGGAACGAAAACTCTCACCATGTTGGAAAACTCCTTGATTCAAACCGATATCAATTTGGCTGTAAGGTACATTCCCCGTGAAATTGGGCGCAGTGATAGTACACCAACGGGACGGAATGCACAGTGGGAGCCGCTGGAATCGCCAGCATTGATGTAAGAAATAGACGCACGAGAACCGGTAAAGGAAGCGCGGAAGCCGTCATCACAACCGTGCTTTGTGAGGGCCGGTTCTCATAAACCGCGGGCTATGATTAAATTCCAGTCTACGGAGCAGGCATGGCTCGCGCGAGCAAACTGTTTGTCGGAACTTCCGGATACTCTTACAAAGAGTGGAAGGGGAATTTTTATCCTGAGAAGCTTCCGGATCGCGAAATGCTTCCCTTTTACGCCAAGCAATTCTCAACGGTTGAAATCAACCACAGCTTCTATCGCATGCCCACCGAGACCGCGCTTCTGAACTGGGCCAATGCTGTGCCGGAAGGATTTCGTTTCGCTTTAAAAGCCAATCAGAAAATCACCCATATACAAAGACTGCGCGACTGTGAAAGCACGCTGAAGCGATTTCTGGAAGTCGCCAGTGTTTTAGGCGATGGCGATCACCTTGGCCCTATCCTGATTCAACTACCGCCTAATTTTAAGTTTGATCGCCCGCTGCTGGAGGATTTCCTGGCTCTGCGTCCAGTCGCTTTCCGGTTTGCCTTTGAAGTGCGGCACCCTTCCTGGTACACCGACGAAACTTACGCGGTTCTTCGCAAGTTCAATACGGCGCTTTGTCTTTCCGAAACTGAAAAGCAGGCTCCTCCCGACGTGCTCACCGCGGACTTCACGTACGTGCGCCTGCGGCTGGAGAATTACACTGCAAAGCAACTTGCCGCCTGGAAAAAGCGTATCGATTCCTGGCTTGCTGAGGGCATCGACGTGTACGTTTATTGCAAACACGAGGACGCTGGGAAAGGGCCCGCCTACGCCCGCCAGCTGCTCGGAAAACCGGACTGACTCCGCTTTTCCTTCTTGCTCAGTTGGCCTACACTTTGCTTATGCCAAACGCCTATTTATTGAAAACCGAGCCGACGGAATATTCCTTCGCCGATCTGAAACGGGACAAGAAAACCGTCTGGGACGGTGTCTCCAATCCTGTCGCGGTACGAAACCTTGGCGGAATGAAAACCGGAGACCGTTTGGTCATCTACGAAACCGGAGATAGGAAATCCGCGGTAGGCACGGCTGCCGTCGTTTCGGTGAAAGTCACTGACCCCAAGAGCCCGCAAATAGAAGTGGCCGCAGGTAAAGAGCTACCCAAGCCAGTGACCCTAGCCGAGATCAAATTCAATAAACTTTTCGCGACCTCGCCTTTGGTGAAAATCGGGCGCCTCTCCGTCGTTCCTCTGACCGCCGAACAATATGAGTTCATCACCGGAGATTGAGGTTTTGCGCCATGAAAACGCCAATGATAATCACCGCTATTGTCGCCGTTCTCGCGGTTCTGATGCTTGCAGGTGCGCACACTCTGTTACGGGCAGACAGCAATCCGCCGACGGTCGGCTCTACGGCGCCGGACTTCACGTTGCCGTCCCAGGATGGCCAGGCGGTAAAGTTGTCGGCACTTCGCGGTCAGTGGGTCGTGTTGTATTTTTATCCGAAGGACTTCACCAGCGGCTGCACCGTGGAAGCTCACAATTTCCAGCGGGATCTAGCGGAATACCAGAAGCGCAACGCGGTGATTCTCGGCGTCAGTGTTCAGGATGAAAAATCACACCAACAGTTCTGCGCCAAGGAAGGATTAAATTTCAAATTGCTTGCGGATACCCACAAGGAAGTCTCAAAATCGTACGACTCTGTCCTGAACCTGGGAATCGCCAAGCTTTCTTCGCGCCACACATTTCTGATCGATCCGCAGGGAGTGGTCAGGAAAGTCTGGCTGGACGTGGGCGTTAAGAAACATAGCGAAGAAATCCTCGTGGCACTGGACGAGTTCGAGAAAAAGAAATCCGCAGCACCTTAAGTCGGCGGTGCCCTTCTCAGCGCCCGCAGGGCTAAACGTTGCGGAAGGAGTTCAGCGGGGGATCAGTGAAATCGGTTTGGGTCGTATTCGAAATCCACCAGTCCATCGCGATAATCGATCTTCAGGTTCATTTGAAACAGCATTGCGAATCCCAGCATCCCGGAGACTTCCGCCCCGGCGTCATCGCTGATCTTGCTGGTATCGAACGCCACCATATCCCGGGCCGGTTGCCTGAAACGTGAAAACGTCAATTTGATGTCGTCCGCTGTGAACACTTTGTTCACTGCTCCGTTCAGCCCTTTCACTTTCAACTGATCCTCGCCTCTTACTTTCGTAAACTCTCTTGCCGCGGCGGGCGAAATGGTGTCGGTAAATGCGCCTGTATCAATCAGAAAAAGCTTCGGCCTAGAATCATTGATGCGCGTAGGGATCAATAGCATATGTCCGAAACGGTAGACCGAACTGTAATTCTTCATTTCTGGCGCGATATATCGATCATGGAATCGCTCGGTGTCTGGATATTTCTTGCGCAGTGCTGTTTCCACATCCGAAGGCGCCGGCATCGCAGGCAAAGGCGTCAAATCAAATTTCTTATCCGGAAAATTGATGCTCACCAAAAAGTGATTGAACACGTCGCCACCAATCAAGCCATCTTCGTCCGATACCGAATTCCGGTCCAATACCTCAACGTGACATCCTTGCAATTCCAGGTCGCCGATCCGAATGGTGTCGGCCACTCCGATGAAGCTGGTTACTGATTCCTTGTCCCCGATGCCATGCACGTCAGTGTGAACAATCGGCTTGATGCCGGCTTTCTCTGCGATCTTTCTGTTGATCAGCAGGCCCGACGAGCCGGTGTCAATCAAAAACGTGCCCTTGGTCCCATTGAGTTCCGCTTTCAAACCGTAGCCGCGAATCCTTTTCGCGTTATACATCAGAGGCTCCATCTTGACATGCAGCTCGGTCGTCTTGCTCGTGAGCCGGCAGCCTTGTCTGCCTGATTCTTCCGCTTCCTCGATCGTCAGCAGACTGGTCTCAAGGTGTTCCCGTTCGTGCGCGTCGTCGTCGCTTTCGCCGTCAAGGTAGCCCTTGAGCGCCTTGATTCGTTCCTTTCTCGTAAGCGTCGTCAACCATCGGCGGCGAATATCGGGGTCGTCAGGATCGCTTTCGTGCGCCTTGTCCAGCATGAGCTTGGCGTGCTGGTATGTCGATGTCGCCCAATAAATCATCCCCAGCCCGAGATACGCCCTCGCTTGCGTGGTTCCTTTTCTCACCAGGCTCGTGAAGATCTGTTCCGCCTCGGGGAGTCGCGCCTGGCGGAAATACAACTCGCCCTGTGCGGTTTGCACTTCCTCTGAATTCGGATTTACTGCCATCGCCCGGGCCAGCGAAACGTCCGCTTCGGCAAGGCGTTTCTCTTTTAGCTGGGTCCGCATCAACCCGACCAGCGCAGAGGTAGATTTAGGATCGGTCTTCAAAACTGCGTTGTACACTGCCTCGGCGTCCGCGAATTTTCCGGATCGGTACAATTTCAGCGCAGAGAGCAGCGGTGGAACGGTTACCTCAACTCCGGCTTTTGCCGCGGTCCCCAGGGATTGTTCCGGCATAGACCCCGCCGTTGGCGTGGTCGAGACGGCACTCTGCCCAGTCGTTGTGATACTTGCCAGCGACGCCATTCCCATCAAACCCGTGAATAACAATGCCGACGGACGCATTTTGCCTCCTAGGACCTACGGGCGCCTGTGCGCTTGACACTGCCCAGCGGATTGACTGTGTAAGTAGCGTGTGCGTAAATGCTTTCATGGAATGCACGGCAACGTCAACGTTACTAACCTTGGCCTCCGTGACGAGGGCACATTGTCCGGCTGAGTGATGGCCCTGGCGACTTCCGGGGAAAGCTTCCATGGTTCTTGCACGCCCCAGATCCAAATGTGCGTGTCCAAAAAGAAGCTTCATTCCTCGGCTGCTTCCCAATCAGACTCGTCACCGACCGGTCCGACAATATCGCCGGTGATTTTCATCGTGCCGATCATCGTCCCCAACTTTCGGACAGGTCTGAGCCCACTTCCGCCCACTGGATGTCCGAAGCGAGTGACCAGCACTGGCTGTCCAGTCCACCTTTTCCAATACCGCAAGACATGTGGCTTTGAATTTCGAGATTACGATCTTTCCATAACTGCCATTTCCCGCGCTTTTCGTCCCGCGCTACTTGGCGCCTTCGGACATTCACAGTTATATGAACTCAACTAACTTACTTATAATAACTTATCGCGAGGTACTGCCATTTTGAGTTGATTTTCACGTTCTGTTCTTAAGGTTCGTCGTCCCCATCCACGTCCGACGAAGGATCTCCGACTCGTGCTTTGGGATCGATCCTACCCGCCTTCTCTTTTCCCAGCAGCTGATTCAGCGCGGGCACTTCGGTCTTTTTCAATTCTGCCCAGCGCAGGGCGTTTTCTCGCAGTGCGGCGTCCAATTCTCTGGCTACGGCTTCCGCCTGTGTGGTCGGTGCCGCGTCCGCCGCATCCGCAATTGCCAGCATTCTGCCGAAACGCTGGTTTAGCGTGGAAAAATTCTCTGGCTGTTTTCCGGCAATCGGCACGCCGGAAAAGCCGGGCACCGCTGCTCCCTCGATCGCAGCAGCTTTCTTGTCAAAGTCCAAAAGCTTCTGCCTCGCTTCCGCCGAGGAAACCTTCGCCATCGCAGCCTTCACCTGCTCGCGCGCGGACTTCAATTCCGCCAACGCCTCAAAGCTATCGTTCATTCCTACCGTGGCCCCTTGCTGCATCGCAAATTGCTTCGCAAGATCAGGGGCGGGAGTCTTCACACGCGGATCCATCTTCAGCACCAGGGGCTGCGTGTAGGAAGCTCCGTCCACCACCAACTTCACGGTGTACTGTCCCGGCAATGCCCAGGCACCCTGCGGCTCCAACGGCGTGTCATGGACAATCGCCGAAATCGGGAACCCGTGGCCCAGTGATTTGGGGGCGGGCCAGCGTAGGTTCCACGCGAACCGGTGCATTCCCGCTTTCGCTGACAAAATCTTTTCCTGCCGCACCCAATACATCGGTATCGGGTGCTTAGGCGCGATCTCCTCGAGCGTCTTAGCCTTATCTTCGCTCGAATACACTCGCACCACTGCTCTTTCGCTGGTATCGAAAATTTCCAGCGCCACCGGCCCAGCGGCATCCTTGGCGAGAAAATAATCGATGATCGCGCCATCTGGAGGGTTTTTCCCTGCTGGCTCTTCCGGCGGCAGCGGCGTGTCCGGATTCTTGTTCCAGCGTACTCGCACTGCTTCCTGTGGCGCGAAG
The DNA here is from genome assembly GCA_035567915.1 of Candidatus Sulfotelmatobacter sp. GTDB lineage: Bacteria > Acidobacteriota > Terriglobia > Acidiferrales > UBA7541 > Acidiferrum. Next base: position 205,822 of record DATMPA010000010.1, read on the forward strand.
AGATAGGCGTTGGCCTTGGCCACTTGCTCGTGCAGCTGGCGCAGCGGAGTGATGTCATCCAGTATCCAGAATGACCGGCCATGCGTGGCCACGATCAGATCGTCGCCATGAATCGTCAAATCCCGCATCGAAGTGTGCGGCAAGTTCAACTGCAGCGGCTGCCAGTGATCGCCATCGTCAAATGACACGTACACGCTGGTCTCGGTAGCCGCAAACAGCAAACCTTTCCTTACTGGATCTTCACGAACGACATTCACCGGAGCGTTGTCGGCGATTCCGGCAACGATTTCCTTCCAGGACTTGCCAAAATCGCGGGTGCGATAAATGTGCGGCTTCAAGTCATCCAGCCTGAACCGGTTCACCGCGGCATACACGGTTCCAGCTTCGGATCGCGAAGCTTCTAATATCGAGACTTTGCTCCACGGCGTCAGCTGCGACGGCGTGACATCTGTCCAATTCTTTCCGCCGTCCCGCGTGAGTTGAATCAATCCGTCATCCGTGCCAGCCCAGATTGTTCCCTTCTCCAAGTACGACCCCGCCAACGCATACACCACGCCGCGATGTTTGCCCTTCTCTGGATCATTCGCCGCGAACGCGCCAAGGTTCGCGGGTGTCTCGTACGACTTCCGCGTCAGGTCTGGACTGATCACTTCCCAGCTTTTTCCTCCGTCAACCGTTTCGAACAGCACATTCGCCGCGAAATACAATTTGTGCGGATCGGTCGGAGAAAACATCAGCGGCAGTGTGCGGTCGTAGCGATATTCACCGCGACGGACCGCCTCCGGCGCAACGTCCTGCACCTGGCCCAACGCCAGATCGGTCCGCGTAACCCGCGCGCCGTAAACGTCATTTTCATTCAAGGGATCGACGGCGATCGTTCCGTATTCTTCCACACCGAGCAGGCGCCACTCCCGGAACGTAATTTCGCCGTAGTCGCTACGGCTCATCGTTGCCGCAGAGCCGCTTTCTTGCTGCGCGCCATAGACCCAATACGGAAAGCGGTTGTCGGTCGTGACGTGATAAAACTGCGCGGTCGGCTGGTTGTACCAACTGCTCCAGGTCGCGCCGCCGTTCACGCTGATCACCGCGCCTTGATCGCTCGAGAGCGCAATAATTTGCCCATTGTCGTGATTGATCCAAATCCGCTGGTAATCGTCGCCTCCCGGCGCGCCCTTCCACCCGACAAAAGTCTTGCCGCCGTCTGTGGATTTCCACGTCGTCGTGTTTTCGACGTACACCACATCCGGATTGTCCGGCGCGACTGCGATGCCCATCGCGCCGGGACCGCGTCCGCCAATCCGATGATCGCCATTCACCTGCGTCCAGGTTTCTCCCGCATCATCTGACCGGTACACTCCCGCTTTCTTGTCCGCTTCGACCGAAGCGTAAATCCTCTTGGTATCGCTCGGGGCAATGGCCAATCCGATTCGGGCAACTCCTTCGTCCGCGCCGGGCAATCCTTTTGTTAGTGGCTGCCACCTTGTCCCTGCGTCGGTGGACTTGTACAAACCGCTCCCAGCCATTTCGATCGAAGTGCCGCTGCGCACTTCCCACGGCGCAACCCGCGCGGCCCAAAGCGCTGCATACAACACTTGCGAATTGGAAGGATCCATCACCAGTTCCGCCGCGCCGGTGTTTTCATCCTTATAAAGAACTTTTTCCCAGCTTTGCCCGCCGGTCGTCGAACGGAAGATTCCGCGTTCTGCATTCGGACCATACGGATGCCCCTGCGCCGCCACGTACAAGCGTTCTGAGTCGTTGGGATCCACTACTATCGCCGTGATCTGCTCCGCATCGTGCAACGATGGTTCGCCGATGCGGCCTACATACATGCCAAGATGTGTCCAAGTCTTGCCAGCGTCGGTCGATTTGTATATTCCATCGCCCACGGCCAAATCCGGCCGTTGCAGTCCTTCGCCGCTTCCCACGTAGAGTACGTTCGGATTCGAAGGCGCCACAGCAATGGCGCCAACTGAGCCGCTGCTACCCGCTTCATCGAAAATTGGCGACCATGTATTCCCAAAATCCGTGGTCTTCCAGACACCTCCGTTCACCGCTGCCATGTAAAAGAGATTCGGCTGCCCGGGCACTCCGGTAATCGCCACGGTACGACCGCCGCGGAACGGCCCGATGCACCTCCATTGCATCTCCTGAAACAACTTCTGGTCGTAGGTCTGTGCGTTCGCCGCAGCGCTCCCGATTATCAGCAGCGCCGCCGCACAACAAATTTTCCTCATCGAACGTAGCCTCATCCGTGGCCTCCCAAAACTTGGAAGCATAACCCGCAGATCGATTTGGAGCAATTTCGTTGTGCGTGTTCCCAGCTCGTGTTTCCGAGGCGAGCACAAGTTCAGACGGTCTGGACGCAGCCCTTCTCCTCACATCAGTGGAGATAGCTTCCACTTCCTATTTTCTATTCTCGATTTTTGGCGATTTACTTCCGACCCTCGCTACGGCTGCGGCGAATCTCTACTTCTTGGCCCGATCGCGAATCTGTTTCGCCAGCTTCTCGATTTCCTGAGCGCGTTTCAACACCGCGAGGTTCAACACCGTGTTCGAATTGGTGTTATCCACCTCATCCTTCAATTCCGTCGCCATCGCGTACAATCGCTGCACCTGTAGCCGAATCTCGGTTTGATTTTGCTGGTCGATATTCTGCCTGCTGTTTTCAGGCGTCACAGCTGGTCCATCCAAGCCGCTCGGAGCATTTTGATTTTTCGGAGCATTCGGCGAAGGCACCGGTTTGAATACAGGCGTTGGACGTTCCTGCGGCGCTTCCATAGCCACGGGCGCTGCAATCAACATACCTGACAGGCACGCCATGCCCATGAACAAGCCCGGAAGTAAGTTTTTCATGGATTCCCCCTACCTGGCACTGGCTGCTCCAGCGCCGCACATCTATATGTCTCGTTATACACCTACGCCACGCGGCGGCGAAGCACTTCGTTCTCGCCCATCATCGCGCTTTTTTCGATCCGGTTTACCGCTTCTCTCTAGATTTTTCAACGCTGGGGCGGCGTGGCCGCTGCTTTGTCGAGACGGATTTGACGATGAACTGCCGCTTCTGGCCCGTTGGGATGGGAACTTTCGCGCACACCAGCGCTTCGGCGATCAGCGTCTTTACGGCCGGTTCATCGAGTGTCGCCGCACCTTTCTTCATCTTTATATGACGTGCGATGTTTCCGTTTCCTTCCAGGCGCTTGTCGGGATCTGGAAGCCCAGCGCCCTGCAAGAAGCACAAGCTCACCCATTCCGGCATCACCGCGATCGAGATGATGGCTTCACTCGGCCGCATACCCGGGCAAAATCCCACCACCAACGCGTTGTAGTTGTCGTACACCATCTCAGTGGCGTTGGGAATCAGTTTGCGCAGCTTGGCCAGCGATTTTTTCGCCTCGGCCGCAACGCTGGGCTGGTACTTGCTCAGAAAGTTTTCAAACTGC
>DATMPA010000011.1:0-8583 GCA_035567915.1 Candidatus Sulfotelmatobacter sp.
GCCCGAATCGCCGCCTCCATCCCCCGCGCCGTCTCAAGATTGTGCGGACGCGGCAACCCATGCGAAATCACCGTCGACTCCAGCGCCACCACCGGCTTGCAATCAATCAGCGCCGCCGCCACTTCCTCGTGAACAAAAATCTCCTTGTCCAACTCAAACCTCCCAATGATTCCGCGTCGGTCATACCACAAATCCAACCAACTAGATCAGCCCAAGCCTCTGTAGCGTCGCCCTTCAGGGCAGCAGTTTTTACGTTTTTGTTTTTGTTTTTGCTTTCGACTTTATCTGAAATTCGAAATTTCCAATTGAAATTTCTCGCCGCAGCCCGGCCAATTCCGGGTGGCCACGACGATGCTCTCTCGTCGTGGGCCGTTCTCCCCGCCCCCACCGCGTCACAAAAACCGCATTAACTGATTCGAGAAAGTACCATGGCTCGAATTTGCGGCACTTGCCACTCTTAAATTGTCGCGGGGACCACTGCACAAATAACTCTGTCGAAAAGAGGAGCGATGAAAATATACACCGCGGTACTTTCCCTGTTGCTTTTCTCCACGGCCGCCGCCGCTCAAAAGCCGGATCCATCGAAATGGACGTGCCGCAATCTTTCCGACTCAGGTGGCTTCGTCAATCCAGATGAGACAATTTTCGGCACCCTCGCGTGCCGGCCAGTTTCACAGACTCCCCCGACACCGGCCCAGCCCTCGACACCGCCCACTGCGCCGGCTCAGCCATCTGCTCCGCCGGCTCAACCCGCGCCCGCCGCGGCCTCTGATTCAGACAGCCCCGCCACTGTCTACTTCTATCGCGCAAAACGGTTTCAAGGCTCCGCTCTCAAGCCCTCGGTTTTTGTTGACGACGCTGCCGTGGGCAATCTGCACAACGGCGACAGCCTCAAATTCGCGCTCAAGTCTGGAAAACATCGCATCTATTCAACAGATAAGTCCACGGGAATAGATCTCGAAGTGAAACCCGGAGAAACCTACTACGTGCGCGTCGATATTCTAGTCGGCTTCTGGAAGGGCCACGGCGGCGTCACCCTCGTCGATCCACAACAAGGAAAATACGAACTCGGACAGGTAACCCACTAACGAGTCGATAGCGTCAGTAATTGTCGGCTAAGATCCATGTAACTACCTCTTCAGAGCTGGTGCCTTGCCTGTGAACCCCCGGCGTCTCGCCGCGCTTTTTGACCTAGTCTCTCGCCGCCTTTGCCTTCAAATTGAGATTCTAAATTTTCAACTTGAAATCTTCTTTCCACCCGCCCATCACCACAGCCGCGAAACAAATTAGGCAGCACGGTCAGGCTGAGGGTTGTCAGCGCAGTCTCTTCTATTTCTTTGCGGATTTTAGGTATTGTGGAAGCGACCGTAACATCCAAATCATCCGCGGCTGTTTGTATCAAAATTCAGAGAGCAGGTGCGCGCTTCCGATGTCCATCCGTTCGTTGCTGCCCCGCTCGATGGAACTTCTGACGCGCGATGCGCGCTTACTACTTCTCTCGCGATTCATCCGTTTATTCGCGTACGGTTCATTATCCGTTGTCTTGGTCTTCTATCTGATCGGGCTGGGCCTCCGAGAATCTCAGACCGGAATCCTGCTGACTCTAACTCTCGTCGGCGATACCGTGATCTCACTCTATCTCACGACACGCGCCGACAGGATGGGACGCCGGCGAATGCTCATTGTCGGATCCATTCTGATGGCGGCAGCGGGTCTGGCCTTCGCTTGCACCAGCAACTTCTTGTTCTTGCTGATCGCCGGAACGATTGGTGTGATCAGTCCCAGCGGCAATGAAGTCGGCCCGTTTCTGTCCATCGAACAAGCGGCGCTTGCGCACGTGGTTCCCGATCAATCGAGGACGGACGTATTTGCCTGGTATAGCCTGGCCGGGTCAGTGGCCACCGCAAGCGGTGCACTCTTTGCGGGCGCGATCACGGGTGTACTGCAGAGAACCACACTGCCGCCCGTCGCGGCGTACCGTGTGGTAGTCATCCTGTACGCTGTTCTGGGCGCTTTCTTGGCGGTCTCGTTTCTTCGGCTTTCGTCCGCGACAGAAGTGCATTCTTCCGGAGACGGGTCAGCCTTGCCGGCGACGCTGAAACGCTTTTTCGGCATTGCGCAATCCCACCGCGTGATCGTCAAGCTTTCCAGTCTGTTCGCCTTGGACTCGTTCGCGGGTGGTTTTGTTGTACAGAGCTTCGCGGCGTATTGGTTCTACCTGCGTTTCGGAGTTCACCCGGCAACCCTTGGAGTTATTTTCTTCTGGGCAAATATCTTTGCGGGCATTTCAGCGCTTCTGGCAGCCCGTCTGGCTGCGCGTTGGGGCCTGGTCAACACCATGGTCCTCACGCATCTTCCTTCCAACATTCTGCTCATTCTTGTTCCACTGATGCCCAATCTATCGCTCGCGGTTCTAGTGCTTCTCCTGCGATTCAGTATCAGCCAGATGGATGTTCCCACGCGACAATCCTACGTCATGGCGGTCGTGAGAAGCGACGAGCGATCCGCGGCTGCCGGAATCACCGGCATGGCCCGGACCACCGGAGCCGCTATCAGCCCTTTGTTCGTCGGATATATGTTCGCGCGGAGTTCCTGGATAAACGTGCCGTTTTTCCTCGCCGGCGCCCTAAAAATTCTCTACGATCTCTTGCTTTACAAAGAATTCGTAGGGATCCAGCCCATCGAGGAACGGCATCAAAGGGTGTCGAAGAACAATAAGTAGAGTTGACTCCACTGGAGAGTCCCTTTCAGGTGGATTTCAGGTTTTAGGAATAGATTTTCTTCTTATTCGGAGGTGTCCTCGCTTTCCGCGACGGCACGATCCTCAACGATAATCCTGTGCTCAATCGGCCGAGGGCGATCGACGTACTGAAGACGCTGCCAACGCTTGAAGACTGGAGTCATTTCCTCCTCGACTCGGATGGAGGGGACGCTTTGCACTGCGTGATAGCTGACTGACGTGGTGAAAGAACATCTTGTTCATTTCCGCTCCGTTTTATGTGGCACACTTCTTGTGGCCGCACTGTCTCCACCGGGCTGCGGTGACTCCGAACCTCCTCCTTACGTTTTAGCTTCCTCCTCTGAGACCGAGGTGCGCGTGGCGGAGGCAGCACGCGTTGACCACGCTCCAAAGCTTGACGGCACCCTTGACGACCCGCTCTGGCAACTAGCCAAACCTATAACCGACTTTCGACAGAAAGAGCCTTACGACGGACAGCCACCAACGGAGAAAACGGAAGTCCGCATTCTCTACACCCAGAAGGGTGCTTACTTCGGGATTCACTGCTACGATTCTGAACCTTCTCGGATCGTTGCAACCGAACTGCGCCGTGACGTCAGCCAAGATTTGGATGATCACTTCGAGATTTTGATCGATTCCAACCACAACCGTCGTGGTGGCTATGTTTTCGAAATCAATCCTCTAGGAACGCAAAGCGACGGCCTGATAGTAGAGGAGCAAGGGGCGACGGACGGAGGCGACTTCGATCGAGGTTGGGACGGGGTATGGACGTCCGAGGCACGCATCACTGCTGACGGATGGACTGCAACAATCGAAATTCCGTTTACGACCCTTAACTTCACTAAATCAAACTCTGTGATTTGGGGTCTGAATTTGAAGCGATTCATTCGCAGAAAGAATGAAGAGGATCTTTGGAGCGCCTACCGAAGAACTTTCGGAATTACGAAGGTCTCACAGGCAGGAGAGCTGACGGGAATAACCGAAATCGGAAGTGGAAGGCTCTTCATCGTCAAGCCATACGGCCTGGTCCAGTACGACAAGCAAACGGGGCAGGACCCAAAATTCCCGCTGACCGGTGGGCTCGACATTAAGTATGGCATCAGTTCGAACCTGGTCTTGAACCTTACGGGAAATACGGATTTTGCTGATACCGAAGTTGATCTTGAGCCGTTCAACCTCACCCCCTTCAAAGTATTCATACCGGAGAAGCGTCAATTCTTCTTGGAGAATGCAGGAGTGTTCAACTTCGACATCGGCGACCAGGACCAGTTGTTTTTCAGCCGTCAAATTGGAATCGACCCGGTGACCGGGCAACAGGTACCCATTAACGGCGGGGCTAGGCTCACGGGCACGATTGGCCGAACGGAGTTGGGCATCATGGATGTCGATACCCGCTCCAGCGGTCCCAATCCCTATGCAAACTATGCCGTTGTGCGGCTGAAAGAATCACTGTGGTCTGGCTCCTACATCGGGGTGATGGGAATCGATAAGCGATCAGGCAATCCGCAAGACAGCTTTAATCAAACCGGAGGCGTCGATACCCGTCTCGTATTTTTCAAGGACTGGATCGTGGACGCCCACGCGGCCGGAACGAATTCTCCCGTCAACATTAGTGGCGCAAGCGGCAGCGCTACGGACGTTGGCGCCTCTCTCTCCTACCGCTCGAATTGGCTCGATGGAATCGTCGAGCGAAGAAAAATCGGACCCAACTTCAATCCGGAAGTGGGCTTCATTGAGAGGACCGATTCAAACGAAACATACGGAGATCTGACTTTCAAGATCAGACCCAAGATCACGGGCGTACGCGAGTTGCAATTCGAAGGATTCATCCTCCACGCACCGGATACTCATAACCAAGTCTCTACACAGGAGTGGCAGGGCACTTTCCGCGCTGAGTTCAATAACGGTGCTTACAGCGACGACGATATCGCAGACGTGTTTACTCAGCGGATCACCACGCCATTTCACATCTACAAGAATGTGTTCATTCCGAACGGTCTCTACCATTTCACCCGTCATCAGCTCACATACGGATCAGGACAGAATCATCGGTTCACTTACAACTTCTTCGAGCGTTGGGGCGGATACTACGCAGGAACGCTGAATGAATTCCGTGTGCGGGTCAACTATCGCCCTACTGCGAAATTTTCGATCTCCGCTTCCGAAACTTGGGATCGCTTTCGCTTGCCGCTTCCGAATGGAAATTTTTCCGTTGTGCTGGCAAGCTTGCAGGCCAATTACTCTTTCAATCGGTTCTTAACTTTCACGAGTCTGATTCAGATGGACACGTCGAACACTCAGGCGGTCAGCGCCAATGTTCGCCTCAGGTACAACTACCGGCCTGACAGCGATCTCTACATTATCTACAACGTTGGAACCCAATTCGCCAGTATCGCCCCCGCGAACCCTCCGCAAGTCCGCGAAACCCGCTTCGCGGTAAAATGGACATATTCCTTTTCGCCATAACTCTGCCGTGGCTCCCGCCATATTCTGTCGGGCATGTCCCTGACCTTGCGTCCCATCTGAGATCTCGAAAAGTCGTGAAAATTTGGGCTGCCGCTTTGTTACGCCCCGGCTTGCCGGGGCGCCGCCCTTCAGGGTAGCAGCCCGGTTTTTGCGAACAATTCCTCGTCAGTACCGCGAATCACTTGTTCCCCAACTCAGGTAGTTCTAATCTACGGTGGCGCGATTACAACTCCGCGTAACACCTTGAAAAGATGCAGTATAAAAATTTCTAATCGGCGGTAAACGGTGCCTTTCGAGCGCCGCGCCGAAGAGTTTCGGGCAGACGCCCGACGCTCCGGGCGCAGTAGACTTAAAGATTGATCGAAGATCAAAAATGACCAAGCGTAGCCAAGCTCGCCCAAAGCCGGCGATCGTCGCAATTGGCGATATCAACGTCGACGTGCTCGGCCGCGTGAAATCCTGGCCGAAGCCAGGTCAAGATTGCCTCGCGCCGCAACTCGAAATGCACTGCGGCGGAGTGGGCGCGAACTCCGCACTGGCTCTCGCCCGCTGGGGCGTTGACGCGCGCCTCGCCGGCTGCGTCGGTCGCGACCGCTTCGGCGACTACGTTCTTGAGCATCTCGCCGAAGGCGGCGTGAACACCCGCTGGGTCCAGCGCACAAGCAACGCGATGACCGGCTTTTTCTACATCAACATCACGCCCGACGGCGAACGCACCTTCTTCGGCAGCCGCGCTGCGAATGGCCACGTAAAACATCTGCGCGGCGTGCGGTCGCTATGCAAAGGAGCTGCAGCCGCGCATCTCGTCGGCTACAATTTTCTCAACCCCGGTCCCGCGCGTGCCGCCAAACAAATCGCGCGCGAAATTCACGCTGGCGGCGGCTGGGTCTCACTCGACGTCGGAATGGCGCCCGCTCAGCAAATCCCGAGGAAAATTTTGCAAATCATTCCGAGCGTGGATATCCTTCTTCTCAGCACGGACGAAGCAACGCTGCTCACCGGCGCGCGCGATCCGCGTCGAGCGTTTGCAGCACTCGAAAAAGCGGGCGCTCGCGAAGTGGTCCTGAAACTGGGAAAAAGCGGCTGTCTCATCTCGCGCAATGGCGGTCGGCAGCATGTCCCGTCATTCGACGTGAAGATGGTCGATTCCACCGGAGCGGGTGACGCGTTCGTCGCCGGATTTCTGCAAGCGCGTCTTCGCGGCTGGTCCCCGGAAGAAGCCGCTATCGCGGCAACCGCCGGCGGCGCGGCCTCCGTATCGTTCGTCGGCGCTGGAGAAGCGCTGCCGGGTTCGCGTCAAGTCGCTGCACTGATGCGGTCGCAGCGCCTGCGCGGAAAATGGGACGCGGTGCGCCGTAGCGCGCTCGCCCGCCTTCAAAATCGCAATTCGAGGCCAGAGAGGCACTCATGACGCCACAGCCGGATCGCAATCAATTGCCCGAATGGAAAAAGGAGCTCGACCGCCCGCGAATGAAATCTCTCGTCGATCTGTTTCCCGTCCCGAAGCCTGTAATCGGCATGGTGCATCTCTGGCCGCTTCCCGGCGCGCCCGGCTACACAGGCTACGGAATGCAGAAAATTATCGACCACGCTCTGCGCGACGCTGAAGCGTTGGTGCAAGGCGGCGTCGACGGGCTCGCAGTCGAAAACATGTGGGACCTCCCCTACTACGTTGGCAACGACGTGAAGCCCGAAGCGATGACGGCGCACGCCGTCGCGGCCGCAGAAGTCGTGAAGAATTTTCCGATACCAGTCGGCATTAACGTGATTCACAACGGCGGCACCGTCTGCCTCTCGATTGCCTTGGCAGCTGGCGCGCGCTGGATTCGCGTTTGCATTCTCACCGGCGCGCGCGTGTGGGACACGGGCGAATTCGACCACGGCTGCGCCGCCGAGTTAATGCGAAAGCGCAAAGAACTGCACGCCGAAGGCATTCACATTTTTGCGGACGTCGACAAGAAGCACTCGGTGCCGTTCCCCGGAATCGATCTACGCACGCACATCGAGTGGACGGAATTTTATGGAGCAGACGCGCTGATCGTCTCAGGAAGATTTACAGGAAGCGCGCCGGACGTCGAGAAAGTGCGCGAAGCAAAAACTCATGCGAAGCGCCCGATTTTAATTGGCAGCGGCACAAGCGCGGACAACGTCGCCGCATTTCTCGAACACGCCGACGGCATCATTGTGGGAACAAGCCTGAAAAAAGACGGTGTAATGCATAACGAAGTGGATGCGGGCCGCGTCCGAGCGCTGATGAACAACGTTCAGCCAGTCCGCGAAAGAGCCGCAGCCCGCGCATCGTCGTCACGCTAATTCGTCACGTTATTTCGTCAAGTTTCTGAAACGTTTGCAGCGCTTCGCGCTAGTTCCCGTGCGCCGCTTGCTGTGAAGCCGGCTGGTCCGTGTTCACCATCCACGGAATGCCGAACCGGTCGGTGCACATGCCGAAGCGAGGCGACCAGAAAGTCTGCTGGATCGGCATGATGATATTTCCACCCTTGCTTACTTCGTTGAACAGGCGATCCGCTTCCGCCGGATCTTTTGCGCTGAGCGAAAGCGAAAATCCTTGCGGCGCCTGGTAACGATCGGCGGGCACATCGCTGCCCATCAAAACTCTTCCGTTCAAGTCCATGCGCATGTGCATGATTTTGCCTGCAAAGTCGGGCGACGATTGCGCTTCCTTGGGCGCTTCGCCATACGTTGTCTTGAAGGTGATCTTGCCGCCGAGAGCTTTTTCGTAAAGCTTAAATGCTTCCTCGCAGTTGCCGTTAAAATGAAGATAGGGATCCAATTGCATCTTGCCTCCTGTGTCTGCTTGAAATCCGGATCGCGCGCACGAACCGGTGATGTTCATTGAGCCGGGGAAAATCAGCCGCCGGACATTGCTCCGACGATTAGAAACGGTTCTTTTCCTGCGACGACCGCGGAGGGCAGGGCGGTTTCAGCGGGCTCGTGCGAGTAATCCTCTTCGCAGGCGAAGAATCTTACGAACGGGCGGCGCTCATGCGTCACCTGATCTCGAATCGTGCCGCGCAGCACCGGATATTGCGTCTCGAGCGCGTTGAGCACTGAGAGCAGCGTCGGCTCGCCGGAAATCTCGACGCTCACTTCGCCGTTCACGCGCGCGAGCGTTCGCAGATGCGCCGGAAGTATCACGCGAATCATTGCAGCGTCTGAACCTCCACGGAAAGCACAGCCGGTAAATCGCGTACGATCGCGTTCCAGCTGTTCCCGGCATCAGCCGATGCGTAGACTTGCCCGCCGCTCGTGCCAAAATAAATCCCGCACGAATCGAGCGAATCGACCGACATGGCGTCGCGCAGCACGTTCACATAACAATCGCGCTGCGGAAGACCCTTTGTCAACGGTTCCCATTC
>DATMPA010000012.1:0-178696 GCA_035567915.1 Candidatus Sulfotelmatobacter sp.
ACTTGATTACGTCGGAGACTTCACGATACGCGGAGTGACCAAGCCCGAGAAGCTCACGTTCACGCTTTCCGGCAAGGGGACGGGCTCAGGCGAGATTAAAGGAACGATGGCCTTCGACCGCAAGGATTACGGCATGAACAAAGGCATCCCCTTGGTAAAGATCGCCGACCGCGTCGAAGTGATAGTCGACCTCAAAGGGAAGCGAGTAAGCGGACCTCCGTTGGTATTCAAGCAGTAGCCACCTGTCATCGGTACCACATCGTCTTACGCTCCGCCCCATCAACTGGGGACCAAAGCAGGCATCGGGGGCCAGGAGCAAATCAATGATTATGATTTTAAGAAATCAGTGGATAGATACACTCAATTAGCTGACGCCTTACTGGAGGACTTTCTGTCTGACCGCCGTTGTATGCGGAAACAGGGTCACGCCAAGTTTGTTCAAACATAAGAGCGTCGCGGATGAGATATTTCAAGGCGCAATCAAGGGAGACAAAGATATCCTCGAACTCAAGCAAAGCGAACTAGCGACTGGCTATGCGTTGGTTTTGCCAGGCTATTCAAAAAGAGCTAGGCATCCCCAAAGAAGAAATCAATTAGCCAGCCTCCCCAATGCGCTTTCAAACAACTTGTCGGCCAGCCGTGTGCTATTCTTCCGCCAGATTTCATCCCGCCGCTGCCGTTCGGCCTCCTAATTTTGCCTAACGCAGCCTAACGTAAGTTGTTGAAAAGCCGCATGAACACTGGGGATTTAGCACATCCCCTAAGTCTATTGATTTTTCAGTGCCTGTGTTGATGGCGAAGAACTTGCAAGAACGCGGGTTTTTGCTCCTGAAACATCGGCCCATGCTCTTCCAGCACTCATCATTCAGGTTTTACCAAGAGTTCGTACGGGCCATGCGAACCAGGACTTCCGCCCTCAACCATAACGTAATAAGTTGAATTACCATTGCTATCGAAAGAAAAGCTGACAGCATTTTCGCCCGACTGATAGCTGTCGGAAACCAGTTTCTCAACATTGTCATAAACACTTACTTTCGCGTAAAAGCCACCGGGCATTGGCTTTCGCAAGATGACTCTTACTTTGAGTTCCTGCCCAGACGTTTTAAACTGATAGAAATCTCTGTCGTTGTCCGTAGCTATCAATCCCTTAACTGTCGTGCCCATCTTAATTAAAGCTGCGTCAGTAATGCTTTTCCCTCGCTTTGACTGACTATAGAAATGTTGATCTGGTTCCGAATGTCCTGATGTGTATACCGGATGATCTTGTATCGGCAAGACCAGCGGCAAGATGAAAATGGCGGCACCCGCCAGAAAAACCACCAATGCTGGCGTGGAGATGTTGAATTCCCATCCGAAAACTTTGATTCTGTTTTCTGCCTGCTCTTTCCTTACGAAAAGCAGGATTAATCCAGCGCCTGCTACCAGCGCACCGAATACCATCACGACAGCGAACAGAGTGATTTCCATGCTTGTGGGGTTATTCTACTCGCTTATTTTACAATTGAGCATCCGCTCGCGGGATGGCCACTGCGCCTATAATGCTTGGCGGGAATCACGGAGCAAAACTGATGCTAGTCCAACGACAATGAGCTTGAGCGCAGCAGTCCACTATCGATGACGAGCTAAGTTACATTGGTTGTTGCTTTTAAGTGTGCGACACTGAAGACACTTCAGGGCGATTCGCTGGCAGGAGGGTGCCACGTGGGGTCGACAATTTCCTCCCTCATCGGTGCGGCTGAAAATGGAGATAGTGTGGCCGCCGATACGCTTTTCAGCACCCTTTACACCGAATTGCACCGGATGGCAAAACGAGAACTAGCGCGCCAGGGATCCCCGCCAAGCCTAAGCGTTACAACACTCTTGCACGAAGCTTACCTCGATATTGCAGCGCGCGAAGGTAGCCGCTTCCCCGACAGGCCGCGTTTCATGGGTTATGCCTCCCGCGTCATGCGCGGGTTGATCATTGATCGCGCCCGGAGTCGAAACGCGATCAAGCGCGGAGGCGAATTCGAAATTACTTCACTGAAGACTGACTCCGCCGAGAATCCCGTGGACGCGAAGGAACTCTCGTTGATCAGCGATGCGCTGGATGAACTGGCGAAGGTTGAGCCTAAACTGGCGGAACTGGTCGATTTGAAGTTTTTTTGCGGGTTTTCGTTCGCCGAGATCGCTGCCTTGGAGAATCTTTCAGAACGGACCGTACAAAGAAGGTGGGAGAAGGCACGTATTTACCTCCATAGAAACCTTCGAGCGGATTTGCCACTCTAGGGAATCAATGTCGAAGCTCAGCTCAGATCAATGGCGGGCCCTCAGCCCTCATCTAGACCAAGCGTTGGAGATGACAGAGGAAGATCTCTCGACTTGGCTGTCCTCATTGCGTACCGCAGATCCTTCTCTTGCTTCTCAGCTGGAAATACTTCTTCATGAGCACCACGTGCTATCCGCGGAGGGGTTTCTCGAAGCGAGTAGTTTGGAATTGCCGGGAGGACCCAGCCTGGCGGGCCAATCATTCGGTGCCTACACTCTGGTTTCGCAGATTGGGCATGGGGGCATGGGTACCGTCTGGCTTGCGGAACGAAACGACGGGCGATTTGAGCGGCGCGTAGCCGTAAAGGTTCTCAATATCGCGCTGATGGGTAAGGGCGGCGAAGAACGGTTCAAGCGCGAAGGCCGCATTCTAGGCCGTCTGACTCATCCTCACATAGCGGAACTGATTGACGCAGGTGTGTCGCCAACCGGCCAGCCTTTTCTTGTCCTCGAATACGTTGAAGGCGACCACATTGACCGCTTTTGTGACGAGTACAGGCTCGATGTGCGAGCGCGGATTCGGTTGTTCCTCGACGCATTGCTCGCCGTGGCGGAGGCGCACGACAAACTTATCGTGCACCGTGACCTGAAGCCTTCCAACATATTGGTGCGAGCTGATGGCCAGGTAAAGCTCCTCGACTTTGGAATCGCCAAACTGTTGAAAGATGATGGGCAGCCTAAGGAGTCGCCGCTCACGCTCGAGGGTGCGAAGGCGTTGACACCCGAATACGCGGCTCCGGAACAGTTGAAAGGCGAAACTGTAACGGGGGCAACGGATGTCTATTCTTCAGGTGTCTTACTTTATGTATTGCTGACTGGGCATCATCCGACGGGGGCCGCTCCGCGTACGCCCGCGGGTCTGGTCAAAGCGATTTTGGATACCGAGCCGACTCGTCCTTCTGAGATCGTATGCCCGGCGCGGACAAATGAAGAGAACGCAATCGCGAATGCCGAGCGGCGCGCCACGACACCGGACAAGTTGGCTCGGTCGTTGCGCGGCGACCTAGACACGATTATCGCGAAGGCGCTGAAGAAGAATCCGCAGGAACGCTACGCTTCCACAAAATTCTTTGCAGAGGACCTGCAACGATACCTGCAACACGAGCCAATCAGTGCTCGACCGGATGCGATAGGCTATCGCGCTCGCAAGTTCGTCCGACGTCACAGAAGTACTGTAACGGCGGCCTCACTGCTAGCCCTGTCGGTGATCGGCATCATCATCGTTACCAGGCTTCTTCCTCGTCGCCCCGAACCTTTGCCGCAGTTCAATCAGCAAAAACTCACGGCAAACGCTGAAGAGTCGCCAATATTCAGCGCTGCGATCTCTCCAGATGGAAAATATTTGGGATACGCTGACCCGCAAGGCATTCATGTGCAGGTTGTCGCGACGGGCGGAGTGAGGACTGTGGCATTGCCTCCCGGCACCGAGGGGGAGAAGGAATCTTGGACCTTCGGAAGCTGGTACCCGGATTCCGAACGTTTCGTAGCTTCTGTCCGTGATCCCGGAACACATTCCACCGTATGGTCTGTTCCGGTAATAGAAAGCAAGGCGCCGCAAAAGCTTGCTGAAGTTGAGGATATGTTTGGCGGAGCAACGCTTTCACCCGATGGCTTGCAAATCGCTTACCAAAGGTTGCGTAGGGCCATTGGGGCGCGCGAGATTTGGGTGATGAGTTCGCCTGGAGAATCCCCTCAAAGGATACTGACAGCCGAAAACCAGGCCGTATTTAAGGGTATCGCCTGGTCGCCGACAGGAAGTCGACTTGCTTTCGCAACATATGGGCGCGCTAAAGGTGGTGACCACACAGAGATTATGGTTCAGAGTTGTAACCTGGGTGGTACGGACAAAACGACTATCCTTCAAGACAATCGTTTGAACGCGTTCACCTGGCTCTCGTCTGGCCGATTCGTCTATTCGCGAAATACGGAAGTCGCCTCGCCTGAATCCGATAATTTGTGGGAGCTGAAAGTCGACGGAAGGAACGGAATTCCCCAGGGCAAAGCGCGCCAGTTGACAGATTGGTCGGGATTTTCGGTCGATAGCTTCAGCGCGACCACCGATGGAAAACAACTGGCTTTTCTGAGAGGCAATGACCACGCCTCGGTTTTTGTCGGGAACCTCGCCGACAAGGGAGACCGTCTCGTCAATTCCCGCCGGCTAACGCCCGACGACAATCATAATCTCCTGCTGGCATGGACACCAGACTCTCGCGAGGTGGTTTATTCATCGCAGCGAGCGTCAAAGTGGCTCGTGTTTCGGCAGGCGCTGGATCGAGACAGTGCCCCTCAACTTGTAACACCCGCCGGCGACACGAATTTCTTGGTAGCTCGGTTGAGTCCGGATGGTGCCTGGATGCTTCTGGAGGGGCGAGCGATCAGCTCGCACAAAATTGGACTTTATCGCGTTGATCTAAGGGGTGGCGTTCCTCAACTATTATTTAACACTGAGGGATTTGTCCAGTATTGGTGCACAAACAGCGCCGCTAACCTTTGTGTGTTCGGGCGGCCCTCTGCAGGCAACAACGAACTGGTGGTTGCGGCGTTTAGCCCGCGCGGCGGTCCGGGACGGGAACTGGTGCGGATTCCTGTTGAAGCGGGTAGTAGCGCCGACGTTGGATTCGACTACTCGTGGCAACTCTCTCCCGATGGTTCGCAGATTGGCATCGTTAAGGGGCACGGGAATCAGATTCTCTTAGTGCCACTGGGCGGAGGTCCAACGAGGACGGTGACGCCGAAGGGCCATTCCGACCTTATAGATCTGAGCTGGGCAAATGATTCCCAAAGCATGTTCGTGTCAACTTTAGAACCAGGAGGGGCGAACTTGCTGCATGTTGAATTTAATGGCAATACCCACGTCGTATGGCGGCAGTCTCAGGCGACCGACACCTGGGGGTCTCCGTCGCCTGACGGACGTCATCTCGCGATCTTGGGCACGAGTTCAGAGGCGAATGTGTGGTTGATCAACAACTTCTGATTCGGTAGCGGCTCCAAACCCCGATTTCCCGTCCACGGGATTCTCTTCTAAGCTCCGCCGGTCTTCCAGTTCTTTGTCGCCTTTTCTATTTCTTTTCCGATATCTCAAGTAGGGACCAGAAAGCCCGGGAGGTAACCCCTGGAATTCAAGACGGAGGTCGTTTGCAGTAAATGCCATCAACCCATTACCTCGGGAGAAGGCTTCGGCTACATCTTTTTCAAGATTCCCGGCAAGGAAGGCTACTACTTCTTCCACTGCAGGTTTCGAGGCCGAGACTGCTGGGAAGATTATTTGAAAGACCACCAGACATAGGAACGGCCCGAAGACCACAGTTGTTAGAAACAAATCTATTTTTGGAAAAGCGAGATGACGAACTTTATAGCGAAACAGCCCGAGATTAACCTAACTGAATCAGAGGCCATAGAAAAAGCCAAGAACGGCGATCATGCTGCTTTCGAGTATCTGTACAAGTTGCATTCCAAGCGCGTGTACGGCCTGTGCTTGCGCATGAGCAAACATCCAGCTGAGGCGGAAGAATTGATGCAACAAGCATTCTTGCAGCTCTTTCGAAAGATTGGCACGTTTCGCGGCGAGTCAGGCCTTTCCACCTGGTTGCACCGGGTGACTGTGAACATTGTCCTAATGCACCTGCGCAGAAAAAAGCCTATTGAGATTCCGGCCGAGGACCTGGAACGCCAAGACACTGAAGGTGACAGCACGCGTGAGTATGGTTCAAACGACCCCTCGATGGTTGGCGCGCTTGATCGAGTAAATCTGAAGCGTTCGATCGACAAGTTGCCGCGTGGCTATAGACAGTATTTCTTGCTGTACGACGCCCTTGGTTACAAACACCGGGAAATTGCCGGACTCCTGGGATGCTCGACGGGCTGTTCAAAATCGCAGCTACACAAAGCACGCAAACGACTGAGACTCCTTCTGCAGGGTGAGGAAAGTGCAGGGGAAGCAGTAGATATCGTCCCCGCATAGCGCGAAACGTGATCTATACGCGTGTAGGACCTTCAATGGTCGAATTACTTCGCCGATGACCGAGGTGTTCCGATACAGGACTTGATCGAAAGGCAAATCCTGTGCCGATTCTCTTGAAGTTTTAGTTTTATGCACTTAGACAACTAAATCTTTCATCCAGTCTGTCGTCTTTTGCTGCCGGATTCCGATATCTCAAGTAGGGGCCAATAGTTTACCGCTGGGATCGAGGCATTCCTCATTCCACCGGCCTGGCGGCGAAGCCCGGAATAAAGGCTTCAGCGGCCCCTGCAGATGCACAAATCCAAGTCGAAAAATAAGGAGAAAGCAGTGAATACCAATTGCGGTACGAAGTTCTGGAGTGGCAAAGCCGCTCACAGCATCACTCGCGGTTTGCTGGCGGCGATGGTTGTACTAACCGTGGCCGGCACCGCATTCGCTCAAGACAAGAAAGAAGAGAAAGACGAGATCACCTTCAACCTGCTGCCGAATCCGGCGGTCATTGACTGTCTTCGCGCCAATCCGTATGAGGAGCCGCGGGCTCGCGCCACAGTCATCCGCGGCAGGCAGAATGACACGCTCATTTTGGATCTAGATGGGATCAAGCCGGGCCTTGCGTTTGACCTCTTCACGGTCCAGAACAGCTTCTTTCAAGCCAATGGCACAAAAGACCCTAATTTCACCGGAAGTTTCGGTTTGGCCTGGTATCAGTCCGATATCAAGATTGGCAAACAAACAGATGACGGTCACGTCCAGATCAAAACGATTCTTCTGGACGATATCTTCGGTTTTGATCCTGACGTACGCTTGGCTCCGACGAATACGTTCCATCTGGGTTTCTGGTTCGACAATCCACAGGATGCAGCCGCTTTTCCCAGCTGCCACTTCGATCCGACCAAGCCAACGCCGTTCAACGGCGAGCATAAGGCCGGCCCATTTGCCATGCTCAGTGCCCCTGACGCCAAGACCGCATTGGGCCCGCTCTGCACTAACGCTAACAATTCCACAAACCCAGTCAGCTGCAACGCCAACTAAAGCTGACGTAGCGGGGACTAGGGGCGATGAACAATCGCCCTCTTTCCTCATTCCCCTTGCACTTTATAGGTACCGATCATGGTATAGAATGAATCAGTTGCAGGAGGGAGATTCCCGCATCCCTGCAGTGGCACCTTTCACGACGAAAGACTCCTCATTAACTTAGGTCTGCCTCGAATTGCTCCTAGCGTAACTGCACCCACGGGACACGACGCATCTCAGTGATTCGCACGCCTAGTAGCCCAGCAAGATCGAGACGACGCGTTCTACTGGCGGGCGCTGGCCTGCATTTAGCCCATATGTCAGTTTTACCAGTGTACTGAAACGAGCGAGTAGTCCTAAGCTCCCCCCCAACTTGGCTCGCACCAAGAAAGTGGCCAAGGCAAGGTCTGGCCAATCACCCGAGAATCTTGAGTTCTTCTCAAATCAGGTGACCCAGGAAAAGGAGCATGTCGAATGCTCGGAGTCCTTTCTCACTTTGTCCGATTTGGTCATAGCCTCGGTCGGGGCGCCATTATCTTGCAGTTTGTCCTATTCGGGATTGCGACCCAAGCTCTCTCCCAAGCACCTTCCGCCGCAAAATCGGCTAGCCAATTTGACTCGATGGTTGACGTTCTGATTAAGAAGGTTTCACCGAGCGTCGTCCAGATCATCGTGACGGCCTATGCACCTCTCGAAGACAGCGGCCGCGGGAATGCTGGGGTCCTAATCGGACGTCAACGCGCCAGCGGTTCTGGGTTTGTCATCGACCCCGAAGGCTACATCATAACGAATGCGCATGTGGTCAATGGAGCGCAACGCATTGAAGTCGTCCTGCCACCGCCAAGCCCTGACGGTTCCTTGGCATCTGCCCTGTCGGGAAAGTTTGATACCGTTTTAGCGCGTCTCGTCGGAGTGGCACGTGAAAAGGACCTTGCACTCCTGAAAATTGAAAACACAAAACTGCCGGCGCTGCCGCTCGCGTCCTACCGGGAAGTGAGGCAGGGACATAGCGTCTTTGCTTTTGGCAGTCCCGACGGGTTAAGAAATTCCATAACTCACGGGATGATATCGGCCGTTGCAAGACAACTCGACCCCGATTCCCCGCTGATCTACATTCAAACCGATGCGCCCATCAACCCGGGAAATTCTGGTGGTCCGCTTGTAAATCTGAACGGGGAGGTCGTTGGCGTAAACACATTCATCCTTTCTCAATCGGGTGGGAACGAGGGGTTGGGCTTTGCTGTTCCTTGCGCAACTGTCAGAACTGTCTATCGGCAGCTGAAGCAGTTCGGGCACTTGCGCCGACAAGAGATTGGTATTGCGATGCAAACCATCACACCGTCACTTGCTACAGGACTCGGATTGAAACAAGAGAATGGGGTCATCATTTCGGATGTTCTTCCCGGAGGTCCTGCAGAAGCCGCGGGCTTGATGGTTGGCGACATCCTGGTTTCTATCGATGGGCAGCCTGCCGATAACCTACCGAGCGTGAGTTATTTTTTCCTTTTGCGGGACTCCTCGGACAAAGTGCAAGTCACCGTTCTTAGAGGAACAAAGCGGGAGGTTTTCAACGTGGCGACGGTCGAGGAAGGGCAAGATATGGATCAGCTCATTTCTCTTGCGGACCCTCAAAAGAATTTGGTTCCGGGACTTGGCATAATCGGTGTGGAAATCGATAAGAAGACCGCCGCCATGCTGCGTGGATTGAGAGATCCATTTGGAATCGTCGTTACTGGCCGAGTGGCGGGTTCCTTGGGTGATGTGCCTCTTCTGCCCGGTGACGTCATCCGCAGTCTCAATACACAGCCCACGACTACACTAGAGCGCTTGCGCTCGGCATTGAAAGCGAGCCCTCCGGGTGTTCCATTTGTGTTGCAAATCCAGCGTGACGGCAGGTTTCTCTATGTTCCCATCACTTTGGAATAGTCGCTGACCTTGGGATCGACGAAGCATCGAAATGGACCGGCCGTCTAGTCACATGTTGACGGGACGAAGCTTTGAAACTCCTTGCGAGACTGTCCCGATTTGAACCGACACTTGTGATTCGTTCCCCTGCGGGAATGATTTCTCTCCGCTGACTCACTCAAATCCTTGCAAATCATTTCCTTTCATCACCATACGGAGTAAGAGAAAAACTGAATTGGTGCGGCACTTGCGTCGACTCCTGGTGAGAGGCCGTGCCCGCGCACTATCCATTTTTGCGTTTGGACCGAAGTAAGAGACAGGCGCTCGCGGCTGTTTGCATGTGGCTAATGGTCATACGACGCGGTAAGCCGTTACGGCGGTGAAGAGTTTCTGGTTGTCCTGCCAGGGTGCGATGTGAAGAGTGGCTGCGACCGCGCGGAACACATTCGCCATTCGCTTGCCCCGTCACCGATAATTGCGGGCGATGCGAAGATTCCTTTAACGCTCAGCATGGGCGTCGCGAGCAGCGGGGAATGGGCCGGCCTGGACGGCGAAGATTTGATTCGCAAAGCGGACGAGGCGAGCGAAAGCCGAAGAAAGAAACCGCGTGATCGTCTCGCGGCCTGCGGGTTTCGAACTGGTGCGTCCTGCAGGTCAGCTTACGATTGCTTAGGCGGGACAATTAGCTGCGAAGTTTAAGACTTGATGCGAGTTTGCTCCATCATCTGGCGCATTGCGGAGTTCGAACCCGGGGCGCGTTTTTCTCTCCACGCCTCAAATCGCTTGCAAACATTTTCCAGATTGCAAAATACCGTCGGATTCTTGAACGCGGCGCGCCAGGTGGGCACCACGTTTCGAATGCGGTCCCAGACGACCCAAATTTCGCCGTTGCTTTCGAAAAAAAGTTCATCGTTGATGAGCCCGCGATTCACGATGCTTGCAACCATTTCCCAATAGCTGATCACCATGCGGATGTTCGTGTATTCGTCCGTGCCGGCGGGATACTTCTGCGTCATCTCGTCCACGTTTGTCGGATGAAAGTAGTCCACAAACCAGTTGCGGGCCTGGCGCAGGCGGGCCTCGCGCCGCATGTCGTAGAGCCTCAGCATCAGATTTACTTCTTCGTAGGTCACGTTGGACATGGACTCGCTCCTTGCCTCATCGGTCATTTCCAGCGAGCGAACTGGCGGCTTCTGATGCAATTTCCGTGGCCCCTATCAGTTCGATGCGCTGGACGGTGGAAAGCGGTATACCGCGTCGCTGCAACTCAACGTGAATTCGGCGGCGCAATTCGCGCGCAACTTCGTCCTGCCGTGTGGGGGCGGTGCGCGCCTGCAGGCGCACGAGTGTGGCACTGCGATCGAGCGATTGCACGCCCAGGATGCGCGGGCCGTCCACAAGGGCTTGCGACCACGCCGGGTCAGAGCGAAGTTCGGCTGCGGCCGCTTCAAGAGCGGCGAGCGGTTGATCGAGCGCGACATCGGGCGCGAGAGAAATATCTACAAAGGTTTGCGACCAATCCCGGCTGAGGTTGGCGACGGTGCGAATGTCGCCATTGGAAATGGTCACGAGCGCGCCACGCGCATCGCGAATCACGGTGCGGCGCAGCGTCAGGTGTTCTACGCGCCCGATGGCATCTCCAAATTGGATCGTGTCGCCCACGACGTACTGATCCTCAAGCACAATGTAAAAGCCTGTGATAACGTCGCGCACCAGATTCTGTGCGCCAAAGCCGACCGCAACGCTGGCAAGGCCGGCAAGAGTCAGCGCCGGTGTTGGATTGATGCCGAAGAGGTCGAGCGCCGTAATCAGCGCAATGATCCAGACGACTTTGCTCAGGGCGCTATAAAGGACACCTGCAAGGGTGCGCGTTTGCTGTTCACGAACCTGCGCCGCGCGCGCCTGGCCGGAAGCGGGTCTGATGATGAGCTTGGAAAGGACTTTGAGAAAGTGATTGACCAGCAGCGCGATGAGAATGATGCCGAGGAGATGAAGCGCTGTGGAAAGTGTGATACCGGACAGAAAATTGACAACGCTGGACATAGGCAATTTGCAGGGGGAGTATAACATTGAGGGCAGCAATGCGCTCGCTCGTCCCTTTCTTGGTGATAGAAGAGGCCGAGGCCGGCGCAACGGGAGAAGGTGATGGACGGAACACGGAGAAATGCTCTGAAAGTAATGGCCGGCGCGGCGGGAATTGCTACGCTAGGCGCGTGGCTGGCGGCCGGGCAGGAGGCATCGCAACGTAACCCGGCTGGAACGACCGCCAGTGGAGAACGCAATCCCGATCCCGAGGCAGAACCGAAACGCACGAAGGCCTTGCTCGAACAAAACCAGAAAGACATTAAGAAGAACATCGAAAAATTGTTTCAGCTCGCGTCGGAACTTAAGGACGAAGTGGAAAAAACCGATGCGACGACGGTCTTGTCCCTGGCGATGGTCCGCAAAACGGAAGAGATAGAAAAACTCGCGCGGCAGATCCGCGATCGTGCCAAAGGTTAAGAGAGTAACCGCGCAACTTCCCGCAAATCACGTTAGAATAGAAAGTACACTGTGGATTTCGCAGCACACCGGCGCGCCCGTAGCTCAGCTGGATAGAGCGTGTGCCTCCGAAGCACAAGGTCGGGCGTTCGAATCGCCCCGGGCGCGCCACTTCAAATCGTTTCAAAGATTGCGTTAATACTCTTCTGTTTGTTCCGATCTCAATTTCCTCGCAACGTCTGAATGCCACTGCTAACGCTAGCTTCTCCGGTTCAAACGAAAATTTCCTTGACGTAGACGAAGGATTGGATAAAGCTTCGACTGTTCAAATAAGGGGTGATTTATGATTCCCAGGCCCCTGGCAACCCACCCAATTTCTGACTTACAGCGCTACATCCGTCGGGGCACTACCTCGCGCGGCCACGGCCATTTTTGGCAACGCGCTCGGGCGGTTTCACGTCGTAATTTCTTGCAAGCAGGTGTGACCCTGGCGGCGGGCCTCGCGATTCCGCTCACCCTCCCTGCCTCACCGCGAGCCGCACTGCCTAACCCGATTCCTGGCGGGCTGGACCTCCTCGGAAACGGGCAAACCTTCCACGTGTTTTTGCCTGGAACCTCGCCAGAATTAGCCACGATCACTGATTTCAACGGTGTATTGGGGGCTACCGATGTTCTTGGCAGCTGGACTGGGGAAGGCGTTACGCCTCCCCCCAACACGCCGCTTATCTTTGATTCGGATATGCGCTTTATGTCGGGCGAATACATCGGGAGAGACGGGAAGCATCATCAAGGCACATTCGCTTTTGTTTGAATTGACCTATACGTGGGGCCGGAGGCTCCCGATTTCAGCAATCAGGTCCACGACTTCGACCCGGGTTTGGACAATGGACTCTTCTGGACGGTGCCTGTCGACACAAATAGCTTGTTTGTGAATCCTGGCTCTGGTCGAGCATCCCTTGTAGTTAAGAATCTCGAAATGGAAGACTACGGCAATGTGGTGAACGCGCTTCTAGATGGTCCTTCTAGTTCGGTTACGGTTTCTTTCGAGGTGCAGTGGGCTCCGGGAGTTAAGCATTTCAAGGTCCGCGATGCGGCTACTGAAATGGCCGGCGAGTTCAATATGAATACGGCAAGAATGGTTTGGTCCGCTGAAAGCAACGGCGTCGCTTACCAGTCGGGCCCGATTGAAACTTCGTCGAGTGTTTCCGGTCAAGTCGGGCACGAACGTAACGGCGTCTTCTTCAGCTGACCACTAAAACTCACACTGCCAAACTCTTCGATTTGAGTGGGATTTTTGTATCGGCTTTACGGTCGGGGGAGAGCGGGCGACCACTCCCCCTATGCCGATTGCAGAGCACGTTCGATAGCTTGGAGGTGAAAGTCCTCTACCCATCTTGATGGAAGAGAAGGGTTCGTGAAACGCAATGGCGTCGCTGACGCTCCGGATTTAACATCCGTGGAGTCCCGAGGCTCGAGGGGCCATACTCACCGCCGGACCAACGTGACATAGGGAAGACGGGATAGTGGATCAGTTTGGAACAGTACATTGCTGGAGCCTGATACAAGATCACCCAGAAAAGTTCTAAAATCGTCCCCTTGGGCGCGCCAATTCCTTCATACCACGGTGCCTTTGCCACTACCGTGATTAGTTGGCAGAAATGATCAGCTGGGTGTCGGTGTTGCCGCACATCCCGTAGACGGTGCCTGCGGTGCAAGCACCGACGGAATAGGTATAGCAGCCAGGATGCTTGGCGGTGACGGTGATGGGGCGATCGGCGCCACCCATGATGGCACCTTCGTGGTCGAACGGATCTTTACTGCCGAAGTCGACGACGAAGCCGGTGTTCTTAGAACTGCTCATAAAAGTGACGGTGGTGCCCACCTTAATGCAGAAGGCTTTGTTGGACTTTGCATCAGGAATGTTGGGGGTCGCAGTGGCATTGCTGCCGCCGCTGCGCCTGAGGTCGATCGAGCAGGGAGACGAAGCGGAGCCGCATGTGTTCGCCGCGCCACAAATGCTGGCTGGATTGGAATTCGAACAGACGTCGCCCTTAATTTTCTTCTGAGTGTCCTTGCCAACTATGAAACCAGTCAAAACAAGCGGCAGGACCGCCAGACAACAAAGAGCTGCTAGATACCGGTGAATCTTCATTAGGCGCCTCACTCCATAAAAATGTCTAGCAAGCATCCAGGGCAGCGAAAAGCTATGCCGAAAGATGCGCACGCACCCAACCGTTTCAACATTTCTACTTCAGCGTGCCGGCCTTGTTCCAATCGATAATGTTGGCGAGCTTCCAGGGATTTTTGTTGAGCTGGAACTCGAGCTGTCCTTCTTTGTTAATGACCAGCTGAGCTGCCGGGTAGAGAACCCCGGCGCTCTTATCTTTGTCGGAATCGTTAATTTCAATCTCGCCTGCGGTCAAATTGTATGCAGTGGTTTGAGTGTTGTAGTAAGCTTCACCGAATCTGACCAAGCGGTTGGTAACAAAGCGAATCTTGCGCCCTGTTGGAGTGGGAATCAGGCGGATGAAACTGAGGTCGTAGCCGATTGTGCCGGTGATGGCAATACGGCCCACGGATTTCATCTTGGTAAGAGCATTTACCAAACCTTGATTCTGGCCCTTCTTGTAGGACTCAACGAGGATTTGTCTATCCTCTTCTGTAGAAAAATCATAGATGGTTACCTTCACGTTAATTACTTGACCTAGTTGGGTGCTTGTCCCCATTGCAGTAGCGTCGATGGTCTCCACTTTTCTATCATCTGCAGAAAGAGAGACCGTGACCGCCGTCAGCAGCAGCGTAATGAGTGGCAGCCTGACGTAGCCGAATTTGCGAATCCTGAGTTTATCTACCTGGTTGTGTATCATGGAACTCTCCTCAAGCGTCCCGGCTTGAAGGCTCAATTAACCCGGGCTAGTGCACACAGGTGAAAGGTTAATTCTCGCGCTCGAAGCGCTGCCACTGGTAAAACTTCTAGTAACTCTTGAGATAACATTAAAAGAGCAGTGCAGTGATCAACTGCTTGGGTATCTCGGGTCCTGCTCGTCGAATCGTTTTCGCCGATCCTCGTCCCCCGCGAGTAGAAAGGCTGCATGGTAGTTCCCAAAGGGAACCACATGCGCTCCCCCGTGAACGAACTCCGGCTTGAGGCGTTGATGAAGTTCCGGTAGTTCTGACCAATGGACCCTGGGATTCTCGTGGTGCTCCAGATGAAAACCTATGTTGAACATCGTGAGATTGAAAAAGTTCGACACAAATACGATGGAGTGCCTTACCGGCTCCGCAGGGTCTTCGCTACACAGCCCGAATGCTGTACATACATTCCCGAGGAACTAAGGACCGTGCCTCATTCTGTCCCATCGGCCAGATCTCAAGCGACCTGGGTAGTCCCAGTTAATTGCCCGCTGGCCATTCCCCGACTTGTACGATGAACTCCAGTCCGATAATGGCTCTGCTTGAGAAGGACCGCCAATAAACCACACGCGCCCGCGCCCAGAAGCCGCTACGGAGAGACTTCAGTAGCAAGAAACTTCCGGGTTCCCAAAGCCTTTGCGTGGTCACGCGAGCACCGCGGGAACTGATGTTATGTGTTGAAGTAGTTTCCGCGCTCCAGTTCTTGCTAAGGTTGGTGAGCTCTACCGGCTCGGTCGCGATAGTCCGCCCTTCCCTACGGATGCCCCCGTTGGTTCCGGCGGTCGTTTGGTTGGTTTGGGACACTGGGTATTCTCTCTCGATTCGTATTCCCCATTATTGGTCAGAGATTTGCCGCCTCAATCCGGTGTTTACCCTAAATTCTGGGTGGGTCTATCATTGATGCCGTTTATGCAGAAGCTGGCAACCTGTCAACTGACAAGTTTCCGTTTCTGTGGGGCGCAATATCTCTGCTTCGTCGCTCGCGGCCTCGCGAGTCCGTCACGCGAAAATTCGAGAATTGCGAAAAGTCGTTAGTTGTCTCTGCATTCCTGCCTGCGCAAAGTTGTGGAGACTCAAGAACTAAGAAGAACCGTCCGTTGGCACACCGTGTGCACTTCGAGAGGCAGGACGCAAGTTCCCGGGCAGATGTGCTGACGGCTCTGACTCCGTGTCGGACGAATGCTCTTCCAACCAGGAGCACGTGTGCACCGAAACGAAATTCAATGAATCTCAGGAGAAATCGAATGAATATCAACTATTACAGGCGAACAAAAGGACAGAATCTGAAGTGGTACGGCGTATTCCTGTTCGCTGGTCTGCTGTTTTGTCCAGTGAAGGGTAGCGCGCAGAATCATAAGGGAGATGAGCAGGATGTTCCGCCAACTCCCGTGCAGATCGTGGCGCTGGATGAATGCGATCCGAAAACGTTCAATGACGCGCTGGGAACGGATTTCTGCAAGAACGTCACGCTGGGCGCGTTCACGACGCTGACGGATCTGTTCGCAAAGGCGGCGGCAGGAACTCCGGACCCGAATTGGGACTTTGAACCCGACACGCTCCGCGTTAAGAAGGGGACTCCGATTATCGTGGTGGATCAGGGCGGCGAGCCGCACACGTTTACGGAGGTTAAGCATTTCGGCGGCGGTTTCATCCCGGAACTCAATGCGGGAGAACCGACGGTTTCCGAATGCGAGAACGGCTTCAAGAACATCGAAGTGGCACGTACTCGAATCCTGCAAGGCAGTCAGCTTCAGGTGCCGAGCCTGTCGAAAGGCGATCACTATTTTCAGTGCTGCATCCATCCCTGGATGCGCGTGAAAGTGGAAGTGCAGGAAGCTCTGCACGGGAAATAACCTGGCCAACAGTTAAAGCAACAAAGGCGAACTTTTTGCCTGGAGTTGTTTGGCAAAAGGTTCGCCGACGTGCATTTCCTCGAATTATTTTTCCAGCTTGCGAGGACGGAGTGCGCGTTCGCCGCGGGCGTAGGTGGCGACGATGTGGCCGCTCCCGACGAGTTTGTATTTGTACGTGGTGAGGCCTTCCATGCCCATCGGTCCGCGCGCGTGCAATTTGCTGTTGCTGATGCCAACTTCGGAGCCGAGGCCGTAGCGGTAGCCGTCGGCGAAGCGCGTCGAGACGTTGTGATAGACGCCGGCGGCGTCGATTTCGTTCAAGAAGCGTTCCGCCGCCGCGCCATCTTCCGTCACGATCGCTTCCGTATGGCTGCTGCCGAATTCCGCGATGTGATCGAGCGCCGCATCCAACGAATCCACCATGCGAATGGCAAGAATTAAGTCCGAATATTCTGTGGCCCAGTCGGCTTCCGTCGCAGCCTTGATGTCCGCTTGGCGCAGAATCGTGCGTGTCCGTTCGCAGCCGCGCAACTCAACGCCCGCATTTCTCAATCGCGCAGCAACGCGGGGCAAAAATTCCGTTGCGACGTCCGAATGCACCAGCAGCGTTTCCACCGAATTGCATGCCGCCGGATACTGCGTCTTCGCATCCATAGTGATTTCTTCGGCCTTCGCGAGGTTAGCAGCGCGGTCTACATAAACGTGGCAGATTCCTTCGCCATGGCCGAGAACCGGCACTTTGCTGTTCTCGGAAATGTACTGAACAAAGTCGCGACCACCGCGCGGGACTATTAAGTCCACTTCGCGCTTGAGTTGCAGCAGTTCCATCACGTCCGCCCGCGATTGCAGCAGAGTGACGGAATTTTCCGGAACGCCCGGAAATTCACGTAACGTCTCACGCCAAAGTTCCACAAGAACTTCGTTAGTTCGCGCGGCTTCAGTGCCGCCTTTCAGGAGAACAGCATTGCCGGATTTGAATGCGAGCGCGGAAACTTGCGGAACGACGTCCGGCCGCGATTCGAAGACGACGGCCACGACGCCCAGTGGACAACTCTCTTTATAAAGGATGAGTCCTTCGTCCAGCTCCGTAGTGGACAGGCGTCTGCCGATGGGATCATCGAGCCGCGCCACTTCCTCAAGCCGCAGAACCATCTCTTCAATCGTTTTTTCGGAAACGCGCAATCGGGCGAACGCCGCAGCCGACATTTTTCCAGTGCGCACAAGCTCTTCAGCGGCGCGGCAGTCCTCAGCATTGGCCTGAAGAATGCGCGCGGCGTTTTGCTCGGTGCGCTTTGCTACCGAAAGTAAAACGGAATTGCGCACTTCGTTCGGCAGCAGTGCGAGTTTGCGAGCAGCTTGCCGCGCGGCGCGAGCCTGTTCGCGCACGGCCGATTTTTCGCCTGACTGGGTCTTTGCAGCGGCGGCTGGAGCGTTGCTCATTGCGAAGCCTCGAGGAGCACAATGTTATCCCGCGTAAAGACGACAAGATTCTTGCTCTGCGCAGAGGTATCCTCCGCGGCTCCGTTTTGCGCGAAAGCATCTGCGCTCGCGCAGTTCGCGATGCCCCGCGCAAATTCGCGTCCGTCAAGATCCACGATGCTGACCACATCCATCGCAGCGAACTGTTTTTCCACGCGTACCACGCCGCTACTCAGCAAGCTGGCTTTCTTTGCGGTGATGGCTCGATGCGCGCCGCCATCCACGACAACACGTCCAGATACTCCGGCAGCAAACGCGATCCAGCGTCTCTTGCCTTTCATGCGCGTGCCCGGGGCAAAAACCGTGCCCTGTTTTTCGCCCGCGAAGACTTTCTTCAACGTTGCGGAATCGTTTCCGTCCGCAATGACTGCAATGCCTCCGCAATTCATGGCGATTTCTGCCGCTTCCAGTTTGGTCGCCATGCCGCCTCGTCCGCCCTGCGAAGGTCCAGCAGCGAGCGCGCGAAGCTCCGGAGTGATCTGCTCAACGTAGCCCAGCGTTTCCGCCGCACCACCCCTTATGCGCATAAGGCCCGGTACATTCGTCAACAGCGCCAGCGCATCGGCTTCGAGTCCGCTCATGGCAAGCGCTGCCAGGCGATCATTGTCGCTGAACGCAGCCCTACGGCCTTCTCCTTTTTCTTCAAGCTCTGCAGTTGATACGGTATCGTTTTCATTGACAATGGGAAGCACGCCGAATCCAATCAATTTTTCCATGGTCCGTCGCAAATTTGAATAGCGCCGCCAGTTGCTGAAATCTTCTTCAGTCAGTAAAACCTGCGCGACCTTAACTTGATGCTCTTCGAACATCCGCTTGTACGCGGCCATCAGAAGCCCTTGCCCCGCCGCTGCGCACGCCTGCTTTACCGCCATATCCTTGAGGCGTGCGGTGTGCAAACCGAGCAGCCAACGGCCCAGGCCCACCGCGCCGGAAGTCACGAGCACAACCTGCCGGCCTTCCTCTATCAATTCCGCAATTCCTTGCACGATGGGAAGCACGCGTTGCGAACAAAGCTCGCCATTTGGCTCGGTGACGGTGCTTGTGCCGAGCTTGATAACGATGCGGCGTGCCGCCCGCAATCCTTTGCGGCAATTCTTTTCGTCGTTGTATTCTGCCGCCATGATTGTGCCCTTTTGGGGGAGCCCTTGAACGATTAGGTTACGCCAAATTGAGCCTTCGACCTACATTCGAAACGAATGTTGTGCACCGGTTTGTGACATGCAAGGGTCCGTACCAGAGTCAATTTCGGTACACGGCACTGGTTGTTCGAACAGGTATGACTGCTATGAAACCACGCTGAAGAATTTCTTCCAGCATGTTGGTGGGCATCGTATCGTAGGAATTGGAGCGAGTAAGTAAGGCTACGCCATGAAGAAGCTGCGTTTTCTAATATCGTTGACGAACGACGACAACGACTACCAAATCGAGCAGGCGCATGCGACCGAGGAGGCCGCGCGCCGTCTAGCCGCTATCGCGCAAATCATTTACGCCGGAAACGACGCCATTACGCAAAGCACGCAGTTGCTGCAAGCGATTCAAGCGCCGCCGCAAGAACGTCCGGATGCGATTGTGTTCGAACCGGTTGGCTCAACCGCGCTGCCGCAGGTCGCGCGCGCCGCGATCAACGCGGGCATTGGGTGGGCCGTGCTGAACCGCGAGGCGACTTATGTCTCCGAATTGCGCCTCATGAAAAAAGCGCCAATCTTCACGATCAGTGCGGATCACGTCGAAATCGGAAGAATTCAAGGCCGCCAGTTTGCGGCGCTGCTGCCAAAAGGTGGAGCAATCTTGTACATTCAGGGTCCATCCGAAAATTCCGCCGCGAAAGACCGCACGGTCGGCATGATGGAAACCAAGCCCGACAACATCCAGGTGACCGCACTAAAAGGACAGTGGACCGAAGAGAGTTCGCAGAAGGCAGTGCGTTCCTGGCTGAAGCTG
Organism: Candidatus Sulfotelmatobacter sp.; assembly: GCA_035567915.1. Classification (GTDB taxonomy): domain Bacteria; phylum Acidobacteriota; class Terriglobia; order Acidiferrales; family UBA7541; genus Acidiferrum. The sequence goes on from DATMPA010000012.1 coordinate 19,855, forward strand.
ACCACTTCTCAAAAAGCCGTCGTTGATTTGATTGGCGCTCAGGACGATTCCATGGCGATCGGCGCGCGCAAAGCATTTCAGGAATTGCCCAACGAGTCCGACCGCGATCGCTGGCTCAAGCTTCCTTTTACGGGTTGCGACGGTTTGCCAAAAACTGGTCAGGCCTGGGTTCGCAGCGGGTTGCTTGCGGCCACCGTCTATTCGCCGCCGAATACGGGGCTTGCGATTGAAATGCTTCTGCAGAATATTCAGCAGGGCAAGGAACTTCCAGAGCGCGCGCTCGTCGCGCCATCTTCCATTCCCGCATTGAACGAATTGCGCCCAAAACTCGCGTAATTCGCTTTCGGATACTCCGCCGCCAAACCCAATTCTTACTCAATCGTTTTTCTACTCGCATTTCGACACTTGTGCGCTGGCTCGCTAGGCGTATAATGCCGCGGGCTGGTTTGGCGGCTTCTCATCACGCGACGCCTCAGGAGTTCTCGATGGCCACTGATTCGAATTCCGATTCGCTCAAACGAAGAGAGTTTTTGACAAAAACAGGAAGCGGCTTGCTCGCCGCCGTGGCAGTTCCCGCGGGTGCGGCCTGGGCAGGCGCGGCAACGCCAAATCCAGCGGAGAGCGCCGCGTTTCCTCCCGTTCCTTCCCGCACACCAGACGCGGGCGCGAAAAAGAAAATTCCCATCGGCGTTTTCGACCCGGTGTATGCCAACCTTTCTCTCGACGCGATGCTGGAAAAAGTGACCGCGCTTGGACTCGAAGCGATGGAGATCGGAACCGGTGGCTATCCGAACAACAAACATTGCCCGCTGGACGACTTGATTGCCGACAAGAGCAAAGCCAAAGCATGGGTGAAGAAATTCGAGGACAAGGGAATTCGTGTCGCTACCTTGAGTTGCCACGGCAATCCCGTCCATCCGAATGCTCAGCACGCTGCAAAGGACGCGGATACGTTTCGCAAAACGGTTCTCCTCGCTGAAATGCTGGAAGTGAAAGTCATTGTCGGGTTTTCCGGCTGCCCAGGCGGGACGCCACAAGACACGCAGCCGAACTGGATCACTTACCGCTGGCCGCCGGAATACAGTGAAATGTTGCAGTGGCAGTGGAAAGAAAAAGTGATCCCGTACTGGAAAGAAGCGGCGAAGTACGCGCGCGAACGTGGCATCAAGCGTTTAGCCTTTGAGATGCATCCTAATTTCGTGGTCTACAACCCGCGCACGCTGTTGAAACTGCGCGAAGCCGTCGGCGAGGAGATCGGCGCGAACAACGATTTGAGCCACCTTTTCTGGCAGGGTTGTGATCCCGTCGAGGTGATTCGCTTTCTTGGGAAAGAAGGAGCGATCTTCCACGCACACATGAAAGATACGGTCCTGTTTCCCGAAAACCTGGCGAAATACGGTGTACTAAATTTTGCCTCTGATAAGAACGATCTCGCCCAGGCGTCCGCCACGTTCCGCGCCGTCGGTTACGGCCACAGCGCTTCACTGTGGAAGTCCGTCGTGCAAGCCTATATGGACATCGGTTACGAAGGGATTCTCAGCATTGAGAACGAGGATCCCATCCTTCCCGGTGAAGTCGGCGTCGAACGCGCCGCCTACGTTTTGAAAAATATTCGCAAAGAATTGATTGGGGAATAGCAGTCCTATTCCAGGAGGCCTCATGCAACGAAGGGAGCTGTTCCGGTTGCTTGGAGCGGGAGCCGTTCTGCCCGCGATATCGCCGGAGTTGTTTGCGCTGCTTCAGGAAGCGCAGCCCGCGGCGGGATACAAGCTGCGCACGCTCGACCCTCATCAGAACGCCACGATCGTTGCGATGACTGATTTGATTATCCCCGCGACGGATACCCCGGGTGCGAAGGGCGCTCGCGTCAATGAGTTCATGGACGTAATTCTCACGGAATGGGCGACTGAAGAAGAACGCAAGCATTTCCTCGAGGGGCTTGCTGATATCGACAAACAAAGCAGCCAACTCTTCGGCAAGAATTTTTTGGAAGCGTCCGTAGCTCAGCAGGAAGCGCAGCTTCGCGCCATTGATGACGTCGAAATGACGAACCGGCAAAGGCCGGCGAAACATGGGAACACGGTTCCGGAGCCCGATGCGCAACTCAAAGGCCCCTTCTGGGTCATTTTCAAGAGCATGACGCTTCACGGCTACTACACTTCGGAGATCGGCTTCACCAAGGAGCTGAAACTGGAAATTATTCCCGGCGCCCATCACGGTTGCACTCCACTCGGCAGCGGCATTGGTTCGTGAGTTAAGGGAGAAAAGATGGCGACGAATACCTATGATGCGCTGATTGTCGGGTCGGGAATCACCGGCGGTTGGGCGGCCAAGGAGCTCACGGAAAAAGGACTGAACGTTCTGATTCTGGAAGCTGGCCGCACCATCGTGCCGGAAAGGGATTACGTCGAGCACGTTCCCGTGTGGGAGTTGAAATACCGAGGCTACGATAATCGCGGCGAGCGCGCGAAAACGCAGTACGTTCAGCGCGAGTGTTATTACGCGTGCGACGAGTATTCGCACAATTTTTTTGTCAACGACCAGCAGAATCCGTACACGAACGCGCCCGGCTCGAAATTCAGCTGGATTCGCGGGCGGCAAGTGGGCGGAAAATCCATCACGTGGGGCCGCCAGAGCTATCGTTGGAGCGATCTGGACTTTGAAGCGAATCTGAAAGATGGTGTCGCGGTGGATTGGCCGATCCGTTACGCGGACATCGCACCATGGTACGACTACGTCGAGGAGTTCGCAGGAATCAGCGGGCAAGCGGAAGGCTTGCCGCAGCTTCCCGATGGAAAATTCCTGCCGCCGATGGAATTGACCTGCGTCGAGCAGGATGTGCGCGACGCGTGCGCGAAACATTTCGACGATCGCATCCTGACCATCGGCCGCTCGGCGGTACTTACGCGCGTGCACAAGGGACGTGCGGCTTGCCATTACTGCGGCGTCTGCCATCGCGGCTGCATCACGCAATCGTATTTCAGTAGCTTGAATTCCACGTTGCCCGCTGCCGCGAAGACTGGCCGATTTACGATTCGTCCCTACAGTGTGGTGCACAGCGTGATTTTCGATTCGGCGAAACGCCGCGCGACGGGATTGCGCGTGATTGACGCGCAAACAAAAGAAACTGCGGAATACAAGGGGCGCATTATTTTTCTATGCGCTTCCGCGCTGGAATCCACGCGCTTGATGCTGAATTCGGCCACGCCGGAATTTCCGAATGGCCTCGGAAATGCCAGCGGTGAACTTGGCCACAACCTTATGGATCACCACATGGGCGCCGGAGCTTCCGGCATAATGCCCGGCCACGAGGACAAAATGCCGTTCGGCAATCGCCCGAACGGAATCTATATTCCGAGATTCCGCAACGTGGATGCGAAAACAAAACAGAAGGAATATATCCGCGGCTACGGTTACCAGGGTGGCGGAAGCCGGGACGGCTGGGGCCGTGGCGCGTTCATGAGCGGATTCGGTGTGGGTTTCAAAAATATGCTGAAGCGGCCGGGACCTTGGCGTATGGGAATGGGTGGATTCGGCGAAAGCTTGCCGAGCCATGACAACTACATCGAAATAAATAAAGAAAAGCCGGATGCGTGGGGCATCCCAACGGTGACCATTAATTGCAAGTGGGGCGAAAACGAAAAAAAGATGTCGCACGACATCGCCGTGCAGGCCGCGGAAATTCTGGCTGTTTCCGGCGCGAAGGACATCAACATGTTTTCGGAAATGTCCCCGCCGGGGCTTGGCATCCATGAGATGGGAACGGCGCGCATGGGCCGCGATCCGAAGACTTCCGTGCTCAACGCCCACAACCAGGTGCATGACGTTCCAAACCTCTTCCTGACCGACGGCGCGTGCATGACCTCCAACTCTTGCGTGAATCCTTCGCTCACATATATGGCGTTGACGGCCAGAGCATGCGATTATGCCGTTTCACAGATGAAGAAGAACGAACTCTAGTTCAAACTCCAGGTCGAGGGACAATTCATGGCGCAGGTGAACCGCTCGCCGAAGACGTACGACGTGTGCATCATCGGATCCGGGGCCGGCGGCGGCATGGCGGCGAAAATTCTGACCGAGGGCGGCCTGAATGTCGTCATGCTCGAGGCGGGCCCGCAGGTAAATCCGCAAAAAGACTACAAGATGCTGATGTGGCCGTATGAACTGCCGCATCGCGGCGTGGGCGTTGGCGGAAAACAGGCCGCGGATTTCGGGGAGTTTCTTGCACCGAATGGCGCTTGGCAAATCGAAGGCGAGCCGTATGTGTCCGCGCCTGGTTCCAATTTTCAGTGGTTCCGTTCGCGCATCGTTGGTGGAAGGACGAATCACTGGGGCCGCATCGCGCTGCGATTTGCGCCGGTGGATTTCAAATCGAAAACGCGCGACGGCATCGGAGACGATTGGCCGATTTCGTACGAAGACATCGCGCCGTACTACGACAAAGTGGAATCGTACATCGGTGTTTTCGGCTCGCAGGAAAACGTTTCCAGTGCGCCGAACGGAATTTTTCTACCTCCTCCGAAGCCGCGGTGCCACGAGCGGCTGGTTAAGCAAGCTTGCGACAAGTTGAACATTACTTGTATTCCCGCGCGGCTCGCGATTTTGACGAAAGCGCACAACGGAAGGCCGCCGTGCCACTACTGCGGGCAATGTGAGCGCGGCTGCACGACGGCGTCGAATTTCAGTTCGAGCCAGGTATTGCTGCCGCCGGCTATGGCAACCGGAAAACTCACACTGATTACCGGAGCGATGGCACGGGAAATCGTCGTGGGAAAAGCCGGCAAGGCCGAAGCCGTTTCGTACGTGGACAAAGCGACGCGAACCGAAAAGCGGGTTTATGCAAAAGCCATCGTCGTTGCAGCGAGCGCTTGCGAATCGGCTCGGCTGCTTCTGAATTCCAAGTCCACGTTTTTTCCCGATGGAATCGCGAACTCTTCCGGCACCGTCGGACAGTATTTGATGGATTCGGTTGGCAGTGACGGTTGGGGAGAAATCCCCGCGCTGGCGAAAATGCCGCCGCACAATCATGACGGAACGGGCGGCATGCATCTGTACATGCCGTGGTGGAAGTACGACCGCAAGAATGATTTTCCGCGCGGCTATCACATCGAGGTGTGGGGCGGACGCGATTTGCCGGGCGCGGGAATGTTCGATGAGCTGAATGAAGAAGAAGAAGGATATGGCCTGCGGTTGAAACAGCGCGCTCGCGAAGTGTACGGAACGTCGGTTGGATTTGCCGGACGCGGCGAAATGGTTCCAAATCCGGATACGTATTGCGAAATTGATCCGTACAAAGTGGATCAGTGGGGAATTCCGGTCTTGCGATTTCATTTCAAGTGGTCGGAATACGAAATCCGGCAAGCGAAAGATATGCAGGAAACATTTCGCTCCATCATTGAAGCGATGGGTGGAACGTACAAGAGGCGGACGCCGATTGACGGGCCGCACGCATTTGGCATTGAAGCGGGTGGGAGAATTATTCACGAGGTCGGGACGGCGCGCATGGGCGCGGACCCGAAGTCGAGCGTGTTGAACGGATATTGTCAGGCGCATGACGTGAAAAACCTTTTTGTGACGGATGGAGCATCGCTGGTAACGAATCCGGACAAGAATCCGACGCTGACCATCATGGCGTTGTCATGGCGCGCTTCGGAGTATTTGATGGACGAAGCGAAGAAAGGAAACCTGGCATGAGCGGGCAAGGGGTTACGCGGCGGGACATTCTGAGAACGCTGGCGGCGGGCGCCGTGGGCGGTTCGGTGTTGCGCGTGATTCCAGCCCAGGCGGCGGAATACGCGCACCAGATGGTGCACAAGGAAAAGGCGGCTGCTCCGGCGGGGAAGTATGCGCCGAGATTTTTCGATGCGCATCAATACGAAACACTGAACTCGCTGTGCAACACGATCCTTCCGAAAGACGAAAAATCCGGCGGCGCGGTGGAAGCGGGCGCTCCAGAATTCATTGATCTGCTGACCAGCGAAAACGTGGAGTTTCAATTGCAACTTGGCGGCGGATTGTTGTGGCTCGACACGCGCTGCGTGGACCAGTACGGAAAGGTTTATCTCGATTGCACGCCGGAGCAGCGCAAAGAGATTCTGGATTTGATCGCCTACCGGAAAAATGCGAAGAGCGATCACTCACTGAGCCAGGGCGCTGCGTTTTTTGCCTTTCTGCGCGACATGACCTGCGACGGGTACTACACCAGCAAGATCGGGATTGAGGATTTGCAATATATCGGAAACGTCGCGCGCAGCGAATGGCCCGGCTGCCCGGATCTGCCAGCGTAAACTGCGGAAGGCCGAGTTGGCTATCAACAAGATGCTAGCGCTGGTTGTGAATCTCCCGAGAAGTAGTGCTAGAACCCGACCCACCGCCTCCCCCTGTTTAGCCTAAGTGTTGATTACAAAGGAGATGGGAGAGGTGGAAAAAGTGGGGCAGCCTTCGGGAAAAGTGTTTTCTATGTACTGGCGGCGGAGCCGAAGCGCTGGGCGGCGCGAGCTTTGGCTTTGGCGGCTTCGTCTTCGCGGTTTCTGGGTGCAGCTGTGGTTTCGAGCGAGCGGAGCAGGCGCATAGAAGCGGTGGCGACTTCGTCGATGGCGGCGTTGAACGCTTCTTCGTTGGCCTTAGATGGCTTATTGAAGCCGCTGATTTTCCGGACGAATTGGAGCGAAGCGGCGCGCACTTCCTCGGGAGTAACGGGCGGATCGAAATTAAACAGTGGTTTGATGTTTCTGCACATCGTTTACCTGCCTGGGGTACCTGCCTGATCAACCCAAAGTACCAGAGATCGCAGCCGAAGAGAACGGTGTGCGGGGGAACGGGAAGACTTGTCGAGGAAAATGAGAATCAAATCGGCGGAGTTCTTAACGCCATGCGCGATGACGAATACGGTCAGGGATTTACCCTGGAGCCAACCGAGGTTCGGAAGACTCGCCATTGGAGCAGACCTGGGCAGTTGGAAATGATGGGAAGAACTATGACTTTTGACAGTATGGCAATTCCTCGATTCAGGTAACCATCTGAGGCGGCAAGTAAATGCTTGCGAGAAAGTACAGGTCTGAAATAGGCTATGGGGACCGCGCTTTGAGTGACGGAGGGGAATCTCCTCCGCGGAGATGATCGCGGAGGCAGTCGTGAGCTGTCCAAAGCGGATTCGCTCGCGGCGGGGCGGAAAGCGACTCCCATTTTTTGCACCAAAAAAGGGAAGGTGCGTGCGGGAGCGGCGGGGATTACCGGGGTTAGTCAAACAAGAGTTCATGGAGGAAGAAGATGCGTAAGTGGTTTGCGATTATGGCGATGGGTGTCTGTATCAGCTTGCCCGCGTACGGCCAGCAAAAAGACAAAAATGCGGACGCGGATGCGAAGGAGAATGCAGCATCCGGAACAAACTCGGCGAGCGCTCCTGCTGCCGTATCGAAGAGTCCGTGGGCGCTTCCAGCGCGGCCCAGGCTGACACCATTCCCAGCAGCGGCAGATACGAAGGACACCTCCGAGCCCGGACGGCTCTTGCCGCGCTATGAAATTTCAGCCGGCTACAGTTACATCGATTTCCAACCGGGTGATCCCTTCAATAACTTTGGCAATCAGGGCGGCACGGGAAGTTTTACTTATAATGCAAGCCGTATTATCGGCCTTACAGCCGAAATTGGATCGTATGCGTACACACGGAACCTTTCGGGAACGCAAACGGATGGCGGGTTGACGACATACCTTTTCGGCCCACGCCTGAACTTGCGAAGGTTCGATCACTTTGTGCCCTTTACTGAATTCTTGTTCGGCGGCGCACGGGGCGGCGGAGGGTTAACCGGAGCAGGTTCGAAGAATGTGTTCAGCCTGGCGACAGGAGGCGGTGTGGATGTAGTTCTCAGCAAGAACGTCGCGTGGAGATTTGCCCAGATCGATTACCTAATGACGAACTTTGCTGGCGGCAACGTGGGATCGAGCGGTCGGCAGAACAATCTCCGGCTTGGGAGCGGTTTGGTTTTACGGTTCGGGATTCCTAACCCGCCGCCACCCGCGAATCGTTCGCCGGTTGCGGCATGCTCGGTTAGCCCGGCTTCGGTAATCGCTGGCGCTAGTGATCCTGTGACGCTGCACGTGAATGCGAGCGATCCTGACAACGATACTCTGAGCTACAGCTACACGGCGACGGGCGGAACCATCGAAGGCACCGCCGCGGATGCGCGTTGGACCGCGAGCGGACTAGCTGCGGGAACTTACACGGCAACCGCGAAAGTGGACGACGGCAAGGGCGGAACGGCGACTTGCTCGGCGGATTTGACCGTTGCGCCGAAGCCCAACCAGAATCCGACAATTTCATGCTCGACGGACCGCAGCCCCATTATGCCGGGCGAGCGGACGGGAATTACGTCCACGGCGAGCGATCCGGACGGCGATCCGCTGACGTATAGCTACAGCGCGACGGCGGGCCAGGTAAGCGGCGACGGCCCGAAGGCAACGTTTGATTCGACTGGACTGCAACCCGGAAGCTACACCGTAAAATGCGGTGTGAGCGACGGCAAGGGCGGCACGGCGGAATCTTCGACGAATGTGGACGTGCAGCAGCCACCGCCGCCTCCGCAAGCCAGCAAGGCCGGCGATTGTGGCTACAACAAGGCAGGCGCTTCGCGGTTTGACAATGCGTGCAAGCGCGTTGGCGACGACGTGGCGTTGCGCTTGACGAACGACCCAACAGCGAAGCTCGTGATCGTTGGGTATGCGGACCCGAAGGAACCGAGTGCGGCAAAGCTAGCGGCGGCCCGCGCGGATGGGGCGAAGAAGTACCTCGGCGAAAAGGGAATCGACGCAGCGCGCATTTCCACGCGCGTTGGAGAAGCGTCGAAGGAAAAGGGACAGGAAAAGGAAAACCGGCGCGTGGACTTCGTGATTGTGCCGGAAGGCGCGACGTACTAAGAACAGTGACTGGTGACTAGTGTTTAGTGACCAGTGACGAAAACTGAAAATATGACAAGCGGGCTCTTCGGTGGAACACTGAGGAGCCCGTAGTTTTTTGAACGATGAAAATTTTTGAGATGAAGCCGCTTGGGAATATTCTCCTGCGTGTGATTGCTTCGGCGACGTTGCTGCTCTTTGTCGCGTTGGTGTCCCGCGCCCAGAAGTGGCAACGACTCGGGCCCGAAGGCGGAGACGTAATTTCGCTGGCATCCGGCGAAAAGGGAGAAGTGTTTCTCGGCACGGCGGACGGACACGTGATTATGTCGCGCGACGGCGGTGAACGTTGGGAGTTGCGCGGCCGAGTTGGAAAAAGAATGGACAGTGTAGTGCAGGAACTGGTTGTGGATGCGCGAGTGAAGACGACGCTGTATGCGGCGGCTTGGACGCAGGACCCCGCTGCGGGAGGCGGTGTCTATCGAAGTGAAGACGGAGGGGTGAGATGGCAGAGCATGGGGCTGGAGGACGAGGCGGCGCGGGCGCTCGCGCAATCCGCAAGCAGCCCGGAAGTTTTGGTGGCGGGGACGAGAACAGGTGTTTTTAAGACGAGCGATGCAGGAAAAACATGGACGCGGATTTCGCCGGCGGGAGATTCAGAGATAAAGAATCTGGATTCGATTGCGATCGATCCGCGCGATACGAACGTGATTTACGCAGGAACGTACCATTTGCCGTGGAAGACTACGGATGGAGGGAAAACCTGGAACGCGATCGCGGCGGGCATGATTGACGATTCGGACGTCATGAGCGTGGAGATTGACCGAAGCAATCCGGAGCGAATTTTTGCGAGTGCATGTTCTGGAATCTATCGCAGCGAAAATGGCGGCGCGCAATGGGTCAAGTTACAGGGAATTCCGTACGCGTCGCGGCGTACGCAGCAGATTTTGCAGGATCCGGCGAACGCGTCGGTGTGGTATGCCGGCACGACGGAAGGGCTTTGGCGGACGAGTGATGCGGGAGAAAGCTGGACGCGCGTAACGGCGAGGGATGTTGTGGTGAACGCAATTGCGCTTCCGTTTCCGGAGAAAGCGGGAGTGTTGCTCATTGGAACGCAGGCGGAAGGCGTTTGGATGAGCAGGGACGGTGGAAATAGTTTTGCTGCGAGGAACGCGGGATTTTCACATCGCGTGTTGAGCGGATTCACTGGCGAAGGGAAAGACCACAAACATTTGCTGGCTGCAACGGGAGAAGGAAGCGAAGGGCTTTTTGAAAGCATAGATGCAGGAAAGAATTGGAAACGGATGCCGGATGCTCCAGTGGGAGTCACCGCGCTATTTTCCAGTAGTGAAAATTGGCTTGCTGCGTTGCGGCGTGGCGGGGCCGTGCAATATGAAGTGGGAACAAAAAAGTGGAAAGAGTTGCGATTTGTTGTAAGGGATGTTGCGGGCAAAGCACAGAAGCGAAGTTCACGACAAACGGTGCGTGCGCCCGAGAAGGTTGTGAAGCCGGAAGTGTTGGCGATGGAAGTTGCGGGAGGACGAATTTTTGCGGCGACGCGAGATGGCTTGTGGTCCGGTAGCTTGCACGATGGAAAACTCGTGCGCATTGCGGAGAAGGAGTTTGCGGGGAAAGTGACGTACGTGGAGGCGAATGCGGAGGGAACAGAGCTTTTTGCGGTGGAGAAAAATTCGATTGCTCGGTCTACGAATGCGGGAAAGAGCTGGATAAAAACAACCGTTCCGGAAAAGGCAGGTGAAGTGCTGTGGCTTAAGGTGCAGAGCAATGACCAGCGCCCTTTGGTTGTTGGCACGGAGAAGGGGGTTTTCGAATTTACCTGGGACACGGAAGCCGGCTGGCGGTTGTTGCAATCGGGACTGCCTGCGACCGCTTCGTGGCCGGGCTGGATTGCACAGGACGTCTGGGTGATTCCGATGCGAACGGCAGGCGTTTACATTTCGCGGGATGGCGGTCGCGATTGGGAGAGAGTGAATGAGGGTGATGTAGGCAGAGTCGTGACCATTACAGGAGATGGACATGGCGGATTTTTCGTTGGAACGAAAACGGACGGAGTTCTGCGGTGGGTAGCCGAGAAAGAGTAGGGAATTCCCGAAATGGAACTGAGCTCGGTTCCAAAATTGTAAGTAATTGATATTGTAATGTTTATTCCAGGCAATTCGCTCCTGGAGACCCTTTCAGTCCCCAAATGAAATCGTTTTGGGATTGCATTTCAAGATAATCTAATAGATAACTATCACAAATATGAATAGTATGCGAGGTATGCAGAAGTCGAACACGAACTGCACAACTATGGGGTGAGGTTTGTCGCTTTTGAAGAAGTCCCGCGCACCGGAGCAGCGGAAGCGATTGCCGGCGGTGCGTTTGCGGGAGGCCGTGCGGCGCTTGAGTCAGGAATGGGAAGCGGCACAAGGCGGTTCGGCCGAAGTGAAATGAATTTCGCTTCCGCTCTTTTCAGACCAGCCCACTCTTGCTAGGCTATGCGGCACATGCCGGGTCATCCGGCTAGCCGCGATGAAGCCCACTCCTCAAAGAATCGTTCCGGCGAGCGTGCCTTTCGAATTGGCCGAGAGCCTCGGCCAATTGGAAGGGCGCATTCCCGTGAATGAACTTGCGCCTCGCGTGGTGCGCGCGGCGATGGCACTGCCCGGAGTTGTTGGAGCGCGGCTGTGGCGAATCGAGCAGGAGGCGGCGGAAGTTTGGGCAGAGGTCGGCGCGTTGCCTGCGGAAGAAAAGCTATCCGCGCGCCCAACCGTGAGAGAAAAAAGTGAAGTGCCTTCCACCGTGTGGACAGGGGCGCTAGGCAGCGACGATTTTCGAATGAGAATTCTGGAAGTGCATGGGCAAGGCGCGTTTCCTGAAGAAACGAAGTCACAACTTGCCTTGCTCGCGCGATTCGCGGCGCTTGCCGTGGCGCTAGCGGAGCGGCGCGGCACGATGGAAGAACTTTCCAGCATCATCGAGGCGACGAAGAAACTGAATTCGACGCTGGACCTCGGCGAGTTGATTCACATCATTTTGCAGATTGCGACACGGCAGACGGGAGCGGAACGCGGCACGGTTTTTCTGGTGGACGCGGAGAAAAACGAAATCTGGTCGCTGGTGGGGCTCGGACTGGAACAGCAGGTGATCCGTTTACCGGCGGACCGCGGAATCGCGGGATGGGTTGCGCAGAATGGGCGCTCGGTGCGACTGGAAAATGCGTATGAAGATCCACGATTCGAGCCGGAAGTGGACAAGAAGCTCGCATTTACGACGCGGCGATTGCTCTGCCTGCCGATTCGGAATGAGGCGGGGGCGATCGTCGGCGTGCTGCAGCTTCTGAATAAAGCGGAACCGTTCACGAGCGAAGACGAAGCGTTTCTGGACGCGTTGAGCGCTCACGTGGCGATTGCGCTGGAGAAGGCGCAATTGCACCGCGAGCGCGTCGAAAAAGAAAAATTGGAGCGCGATCTTTCGCTGGCACGCGAGATTCAGGCGGGGTTGCTGCCGGATGCTCCGCCGGTGGTGGCGGGAATTGAGATTGCGGTTTCGCATCGAGCTTCGCAAATGGTGGGCGGGGATTATTACGATTTTCTGCGGTTGCCCCCGGCGGGAAAGGGCGGATTGTTAATTGTGGTTGCCGACGTGGAGGGAAAGGGCGCAGCGTCCGCACTGGTCATGGCAAATGTGCAGGCGACATTGCATGCGCTGGCGGATCAACCGGGGCCGCTCGAAAAACTGCCGGCGACGATCAATCAAAAAATGTTGATTGCGGGTTCCGGCGGACGTCGCACGAAATATTTGAGCATGTTTCTGGTGACGCTTGATGAAAGCGGCAGGCAGTTGCGTTATGTGAATGCCGGGCATGTGCCGCCCGCGGTGATTCGTGCAAATGGAACGTGCGAATGGCTAACCGAAGGCGGGATGGTAGTGGGGCTTCTGCCGGAACAGGAATATCAGTGCGGCGAACTTACGTTGAACAAAGACGACCTGCTGGTGGCGTGCACGGATGGAATTACCGAGGCTATGGACGCTGGGGGAAATGAGTTTGGGCGCGGGAAGCTTGCTGAGCTGGTTGCGCGATTGCGGGCGCTGACTCCGCAGGAAATTCTGGATGGCGTGCTGGAAGCGGTGAATGCGCACGCGCGCGGCGGAGTTTACGAAGATGACCGGATCTTGATGGTGTTGAAGGCGCTCTGAAATTTTGTCAGAGCTGCGGCGTTTGCCGCAGGCGATCGAAAAATCCAAGGACACGTTTGCGGAATTCCACGGGCTCATAGCCGAGCGCAGCGGTGTGATACGCGCGGGGAACACGCCAGAGCTCTTTTGGGCCGCGGGCTGTGCGGAAGATCATTTCGCTGTGGCGGCAGGGCAGGGCGTGGTCCTCTTCATCGCAAATGATCAGGACGGGAAAGGCGCGTGCGGACACTGCTTTTTGCGGGGAAACTTCGGCGGCGGGGAATCCGGCGAGTTTGCCTCCGCGATAGACCATGAGCCATGCGCCGGGAGCGAAGAGCGTTTTGCCGAGCCACGGATATTCGCGCAAACCGGCGTAGTCGTAGGCGGCTTCCTGCAAATTCGCGAAGGAGGCCTCGGCGACGACGGCTTCGATGCGCGGGTCGGCTCCCGCGGATTGCAAAGCGATGCCGGCGCCCATAGATTCGCCTAATGCGAAGAGGTGCTGCGGTTTCTCGGAGAGTTCGAGCGCGTCAACGACGGCGCTAGTGTCCTGGCGTTCCAGCCAGCCGTAGGTGGCGATGGGGCCGCCGCTGTCGCCGTGGGCGCGCGAATCCATCATGACAACGCTGTAGCCGTTTTGCAGAAGGAATTCGGATTGGCCGATGACACCGACACGATTGTCAGAGACTCCGTGAAAGAGCAGGACCCAGGAGCCGTTCGGATTTGTTGCGCGAACTTTCCAGCCGTGCAAGTGGATGCCATCGGGCGCGCGAACGGTGAAGTCTTCGCGACGGCCTCCGGTGTGTGAAAAGCTGGCGTCGGCTTCGCGAATTAAATCGACGGTGAGGGCGCGCTTCATCGGATGGAGAAACATCGGGCCGGAAAGCCAGCCGCCTACGGCCGCCAGCGTGGGCGGAAAGAAAAGAAGAATCAGGAGAATGCGAATGGACCGTTTCATCTATCAGAGATACGCAGGCGGGGGCGCGCAGGTTCCCGCTGGTTGCTTCTAGGAGCGGAATAGAACGGACTCGCGTTGGAACATTTTGACCGCGAGAAACAGCGCGAATGCCGCGTATGCACAAGTGGAGGTGAAGATGATTGCGATGAAATTCCAGTGGTAGGTGCCGATGACCAGTTCTTTGCAGAGCAAGCTGACGTTCAAGATCGGCACGAGGGCGAGTTTGGGAGTGAGGTCAACACCGGGCAACATCGCGGCGATCGCAGGAATAATCACGAGGAACATCATCGGCATTATATAACTCTGCGCTTCTTTATAGCTTTTGGCGAATGATGCGATTGTGAGAAGGACCGACGAGAAAAGCACGGCGAGCGGAATCGCCATGATGAAGACGGACAGTGCGGCGCCGACGCCAATATGCATGCTCATTCCGTCCCCGCCAGCCTGGACGGGTGCGGAATGCAGGCTATTTGCGATGGCGAAAGAAATCCCCATGGAGATAACGGAAAGTGCAGCCGTTGCGAGTGCGGTGGTGAGCACGAGCAGAAATTTTCCAACCACGAGGTGAGCACGTGAAACCGGACTGGAAAGAATGGTTTCCATCGTGCCACGCTCTTTTTCGCCCGCCGTGAGGTCAATCGCAGGGTGCATGCCGCCGTTGAAGCAGAGGAACACGACGATATAGGCGATAAATCCACCGAAGAAGAGAGCGCCGCCGGACTTTTCGGGTGGGGCGATGTTTTGCTGTTTTACTTCAAACGGCTTCAAGACCGATTCGGGCAGATTGCGCGCCTGAAGACGATTCTTGACGACGTCATCACGGTAAGACTTGAGCGTTTTATCCACTTTACCTGCGGCGATTTCAGACTTCAGATCACCCGAATAGTTGTAGATGGTGACGTCAAGTTCCTTTTGATCCGCCACGGCCTTATCGAAACCCGGGGGGATTTCTATAACGGCAGGAACATCCTTGTTAATCACGAGATCTTTCCAGTTTGCGGCCGCGGTCACGATTTCAATTTTGGGCGTCGCTTTGAGGCTTGCGATGACGCCCGGAGAATCTTCTCCGCCGAGAATCATGATCTTTGGCGACTCTTCCTTTGTTTTGCCGATAATGCTCGTTATTACGGCGCCAAAGCCAACGCTGAGAAGTGGGAAGAGAAGAAGTGGAACGACGACGCTGGCGATTACAGTGCGGCGGTCGCGAAGCGCTTCTCTTAATTCCTTGCGGTAGACGATGCCAACGTTGCGGATGGACATGTCAGAGTGCCTCCGTGGTGGAGTAAAGCGGCGCGACGAGCTTGACAAAAATCTCTTCGAGATCCTGCTCTCCGCATTGTTCTCGCAGTTGTGCCAGCGAACCTTCCGCCAGAAGCTTGCCGCTCTGGATGATACCTATAACATCGCACAGCTTTTCGACTTCACTCATAACGTGAGTGGAGAAGATGACGGTTTTTCCGCGGTCGCGGCATTCGCGGATGAAAGTGATAATGCTTCGGGCAGTCATGATGTCGAGGCCAAGCGTCGGCTCGTCAAAGATCATCACAGGCGGGTCGTGAACTAGCGTGCGGGCGATGGAGGTTTTTTGCTTCATACCGGTGGAGAGTTTGTCGCAACGACGGTCGCGGAATTCGTTCATGTCCAAGCGGTCAAAAATATAGTCCACACGTTTCTTGAGAGTTGGTTCGTCGAGGCCGTTGAGCCGGCCGAAATACTCCACCAGCTCCTGGGAAGTGAGCCGTGGGTAGAGCGCGGTGGCCGTCGAAAGAAACCCGACGGAAGCACGGACTTTTTCGGGCTGTTCGACGACGTCATGGCCGTAGACAACTGCGGTGCCGTCGGTGGGTTCGAGAATGGTGGCGAGCATGCGAAGCGTGGTGGTTTTTCCCGCGCCATTTGCGCCGAGCAATCCGTAAATCTGGCCAGGCTTTGCGTAAAAGCTGACGTTATCCACGGCGCGGATTTCGCCGCGCTTTTTGTCCCGGAATCGTTTGGACAGACCGCGAGCTTCAATCACAGGAGGACCTCACGAAAGTGCTGAAATACGAAGCGCAACCGTTCTGATGATATTACGTCCCAAGGCGGCGAAAGATAACAAACGAGATGGGTGGCAAAAACTGGGCTCCTGAAGCGGGCCTCTGGAGATTGCATCTTTCGCGCCCCAGCCCGCATCTTTTTGAGTGTGGACAAGATACACCCGCGCTTTGTGTAGTGGAAGTTTGGGGGCTCTTGGTAGACTGTTTAGGCAGGGTCCCGCTGGGCGGCGGCAAGCAAGCTTCGGAACAGTTCAAAAAGGGGAACAGAACGCCGGGGCGTTTGAAGAGTGCCGTGTGCCGGGACGGAGTGAGGCGAGAGCAGTCAGCGCATGGAACGCAAACTTCGCAATCGAATCCTAATCTTTCTTGTGGTCGCTGCGGGTGTAGCTTTTCTGCTCGTGCGCCTCAGCGGGCGTCAGCCCGTCGCCAAAATCATGGCGGTAAAGCCGGTGCGCGAAAATCTGGTCGCCTCGGTTTCCAGCAACGGCAAAGTAGAGCCGATTTCGCCCTACGTGATGCGGGCACAACTTGATACGTTCGTCCAAAAAGTTCATGTGATGGAAGGGCAGGCAGTCAAGAAGGGGCAGCTGCTGCTGGAACTGGATGTGAGAGACGCGGCGGCGCAACTCGCTCAGGCACAAGCGCGTTTGCTGCAGGCGCAGGATGATTTGCGCGCGGCACTGGGCGGCGGACGTTCGGACGCAGCTGCGAAAGCGTCGGGCGATTTGGCGAAGGCGATTGCGGAACGCGATCGCGTCAAACGAAATCGTGACGCTTTGCAACGGCTCATCGCGCAGCAGGCTGCGACGAAAGACGAACTGGCGGCGAACGAGCTTGAGCTGACCAAAACGCAGGCGGAAGTAGACCGCTTGAGCGCGGTAAAGCAGGAGTTTGACCGCGGAGTGAAGCTCGACGCGGGGAAATACGATTTGCAAGTGCAGCAAGCGCAGAATCAGGTAGCAGCGCTGGCTGAAAAGGCGCGCGGCGGGAAAATCACGGCTCCCGCGGAGGGCACGTTGTATTCGCTTCCCGTACGGCAGGGAGATTTTGTGAAGGTCGGTGATTTGCTAGCGGAAATGGCGGACCTGCACAAGGTTCGCGTGCGGGCTTTTGTGGACGAACCGGAATTGGGCGGGCTTGAGCCGAACGAGGCTGTGCGCATTACGTGGGACGCGCTGCCGAATCGAACTTGGGATGGAAAAACGGAAGTGATTCCAAAGCAGGTGGTTCCGCGCGGGTCGCGCAGCGTCGGCGAATTGCTTTGTTCCGTGAACAACGAAAAATTGGAACTGCTGCCGAATATCAACGTGGACGTGCGAATCAGCGCGCGCGAGCGAAACGATGTTCTAACGGTGCCACGTTCGGCGGTGGAGTCCGACGGAGGTAAGCGGTACGTCTTCGTGGTGAAAGATGGCGGGTTAAACGTCGGGCAAAATTCGCTAGAGAAGCGGCAGATTATCGTTGGCATCGCGGACGCGGCGAATTATGAAGTAATTGCGGGCCTGAGCGGCGGTGAGATGGTTGCATTGCCGGGCGATTTCGATTTGCGCGACGGAATGCTGGTGAGAGTTATCAATCCAGATGCTTCGACATTTCTGGGCCGGCCCAATGCGAATTAGCAGACTGATTTGCGCGGCTGCTGCGTTGTTTGTCTGCGTTGGTTTGTGGGCCAAGAGTGGGCTGAATTCCAACGAAGCTGTCGAGGCGGCGCTGCGCGCTTACACACAGGGCGATTATACGAAAGCCGTACAGATTCTCGAGGCCGCGAGCCAGGCCGAACCGCGCAACGGTGAGATTCATCTGCTCCTCGCTAAGACTTATTTCGAAATGGAAGAGCGCGATCGCGCGATCGCGAGCGCCGAGCAGGCGGTGGCGATCGATCCGAAGAGTTCCGTGTATCACGAATGGCTTGGGCGGACGTATGGCGTGAAAGCCGAACATTCGGGCTGGTTTTCCGCGCTTGCTCTCGCAAAGAAATCGCGGAGGGAATTTGCAACGGCAGTGGATCTCGACGAGCGAAATTTTGGAGCGATGCAGGCGTTGATTGAATACGATTGCAGCGCTCCCGGAATTGCCGGTGGTGGAGAAGACAAGGCACAGGTAGAAATTGAAAAGCTCGCTTTGCTGGACGCGGCGGAAGGACACTACGCGCGCGGGAATTGCCGCAGGCAGAAGAAAGATTTTGCGGCGGCAGACATGGAATTCACGAAGGCGCTGGAGAGCAATCCGAAATCAGCGGATTTGGTTTACGACATCGGCGATTACGCAATGAAACGGGACCAGGCGGAGCGATTGATTTCTGTTGTGGAAAACGGAGTGAAGCTGGACGGCAAGGACATGCGCGGTCCTTTCTACCTTGCAGCAGCGCATATTCTGCGTGGAGAGAAACTTAGCGAAGCGGAAAAGACTATTCGCGAGTATTTGAACAAAGCTCCCCGACGGAACAACTATCCATCGGCTTCGATGGGGCATTATTGGCTTGGACGGCTTGCAGAAAGCCAAAAGCAGAAGGACGCCGCGATCAGCGAGTATGAAACCGCGCTGAAACTGGAACCGAAAAATAAGTACGCGGGCGAAGCGCTGAAACGCGCCAAGAAGCAGTGACCTCCGATGATGCATCTTCATGAGACGTTTACCGTTGCCGTTGACGCACTTCGCGCCAACAAACTGCGCGCGGCGCTGACTTCGCTTGGCGTGATTATCGGCAGCGCGTCCATCGTGCTTGTGGTTACCGTTGCGCTTACGAGCAAGCGATTCGTTATTTCTCAGATTGAAAGTGTTGGCGCGAACCTAGTTTGGGCGGAGATGGTCAAAACACCGGACAAGGCGCAGCCCCTTAGTCACGAATTGACGCTTCAGGACATGGAAGCAGCTCGAACCATTCCCGGTGTCGTGCAGGTCGCCGGTACAAGCGATATGCAGATGTCCGTAATTGCGCAGGGAATCGTCAGGCCGGTAACTCTCATCGGAGTGACGGCCGGATATCAGGACATTCGGCGACTTGTCGTGTTGAGGGGGCGATACCTGGACGCAACGGACATGGCGAGTCGGGGGAAAGTCTGCCTTATTACCCCGCAGTTAGCCGAAAGGCTATTTGGCCGCGAAAATCCGATCGGACAGGCAGTCCGCATGGGAGAACTCACCTTTACGGTCATTGGTGTTTTCAAAGAGCGTGTGGAAACGTTTGGACTATCCGATATTCAGGCAGAGTCGGTAGTTATTCCGTTCGGCTTGATGAAATCCTATAACGGCGTTGACGTGCTTCGGGTTGTGGACGTTCAAGCTGAAAGTGCGGAGGGAGTTGCGCGCATACAAAAGCAAGTGGGGTTGCTGCTGCGCAGCCGACATCCGCCCGAAGCGGAATACAACGTGCAAACGCTGACGGCGATTCTCGTTGCCGCACAGAATATTTCTTTGGCGCTCACCATCGTTCTCATTGTGATTGCGTTTATCGCGCTGCTGATCAGCGGCATCGGCATCATGAACATCATGCTGGTTACAGTGAAAGAGCGCACTCGCGAAATCGGCATTCGAAAAGCCATCGGCGCCCCACGAAGAGATATTCTTTATCAGTTTCTAATCGAAGCATTTTTGATTAGCGGCGGTGGAGCGGTTATGGGGATTTTGATTGGGCTGGCCGTGCCAGTCACCGCGCAACTGTTTCTGCCAGGGAATCTGCGCGTGCCGATTTCTCCATTGAGCGTTGTGGTTGCGTTTGTCGTTTCCTGTTCGACCGGACTCTTTTTTGGGTACTTGCCCGCAAACAACGCGGCGCGGCTGCAGCCCATCGAATCCTTGCGATACGAGTAGTGATACAGCGGAGGAATTCCATGTTTCGACTTCATAGGGCAGCCACGATTGCATTGTGTGCGACGTTCTCGGCTGCAAGCGCGGCGGCACAACAAGCGCCGGCTCCGATAACACTCACGCTGAAACATTCCCTGGAACTTGCGCTGCAAAACAGCAGGGATATCAAGCTTGCGCGAATTCAGGCGTCCGTGGCGGATCGCGCCGCGATGATCGGCAAGGCGGATTTCCTGCCAAATCTTTACGTCGGCTCCGGCGCTGGTTATACGTACGGTATTCCGGAAACCCCGGGTGGACGCGCCCCTTCCGTTTTTAACGTGACATACACCGAGCAGGTTTTCAATTTACCTCTACGCGGAGCTGCAAAGGAGCAGCAAGAGCAGGCGAAAGCGCAAAAAATTCTGCTGGAGGATGCTCGCAATACCGTGATTGCCGGAACAGCAACGGGATATTTGGAGCTGGTGAAAGTGCGACATTCCCTAGAACTGTTGAAAAGGGAAAACGATAGCGCGGAAAGAATTCTCGGGGTGACGCAAGAACGCGCGAATGAGGGATTCGAGCTGCCGCGGGAAGTGACGCGATCACAACTGACGAAAGCTCAAGTTACGCAGAAGATCTTGCAACTTGAGGGCCGCGAAGACGAGCTGGAAACCTATTTGCGCAGTCAGCTCGGACTGGCGGCGGAACAGCAGTTTGATTTGAGTGCAGATGATCTGCCGGGCTCCGCCGAGCAGGAAGGAGCAAACCTTGTGGCCATGGCGATGGAAAATAATACGGACATCCGTTTGGCGCAATCGGATGTTCGCGCGAAGGAATTTCGCTACCGAGGTGAAAAAGGCGGGTATTTGCCCACGCTCGAACTCGTGAGCGTTTACAGCTTGCTCGCAAAATTCAACAATTACGCCGAGTTCTTCCAGACCTTCCAAAGAAATAATTTCAACGCGGGCGTTCAGGTACAGATGCCGATTTTCAGCGCCAGAACAAAAGCGGCTGTCGGACTTGCCGACATGAATCTGCAGGTCGCCAAAGCGTCGCTGGAGAACAAGAAAAACCAGGTGAGCGCGGACGTGCGGCGGAAGACGCGCCGCTTGCGCGAGATGGATGCGGCGAAGGAAGTGGCGCGGTTGCAATTGCAATTGGCGCAGCAGAACGTCGGAGCGCTGCAATCGCAGTTTGAAGAAGGTAAAACGAACCTGCGAGACGTGGAACGTGCGCGGCTTGACGAGAGCGACCGCTGGATGGCATACCTCGACGCGACATTTCAGCGGCAACAGGCACAGGTGGAATTGCTGCGTACGGCCGGGCAATTAGACAAGGTGCTGGAATAGTCGTGGCGGCCGCTTTCCGGAAACTGCATGCTTGATTTAAAAAGTCTTGGAATCCTTACTGCGGCTCTTGAAAAGCTCGACTCTGGATTTCGGAGTCTGCCGGAATATTCGGAGCAATCTTCCGGCGCGGAACGCCTTAACGAAGTTCTGACTGCTACCGCGAAAAAACTTCACGACAATTTTCCCTATTTCCACCCACTGTACGCTGGGCAGATGTTGAAGCCGCCGCATCCCGTGGCGCGCTTGGCGTACGCGCTGACGATGTACATCAATCCGAACAATCACGCACTCGATGGTGGACGGGCAACTTCTGCGATGGAGAAGGAAGCCGTTGTGGAGATCGCCGCGATGTTCGGCTGGAAGAAATTTCTTGGCCATCTGTGTGGCGGT
Organism: Candidatus Sulfotelmatobacter sp.; assembly: GCA_035567915.1. Taxonomy (GTDB): domain Bacteria; phylum Acidobacteriota; class Terriglobia; order Acidiferrales; family UBA7541; genus Acidiferrum. The sequence continues at coordinate 41,442 of DATMPA010000012.1, forward strand.
GGCACGATGGCGAATCTCGAAGCACTTTGGGTGGCGGGCCAGATTCATCCCGGGAAGACAATTCTCGCCAACGAACAGGCGCACTATACGCACAAGCGAATCAGCGCGGTGCTGCGGCTGGAGTTCGAAACTGTGCGTTGCGACTCGCGTGGCAGGATCGATTTGGAAGCGCTTGAAAATCGGTTGAAAAAAGGTGACGTCGGTACCGTCGTTGCGACTCTGGGCACTACGGCGACCGGATCAGTGGATCCGCTGGCGGAAATTCTTGCACTACGCGAGCGGTACGGCTTTCGAATTCACGTGGATGCTGCGTATGGCGGGTACTTCACGCTGGCTTCGAATCTGGCGGCCACCGCAAAGCGAGCTTTTTCGAACATCAGCAAAGCGGATTCCATCGTGATTGATCCGCATAAGCACGGTTTGCAGCCGTACGGTTGCGGCTGCGTGCTGTTCCGCGATCCTGCTGTGGGCAAGCTCTACCAACATGAATCGCCCTACACTTATTTCAGTTCGGCTGAGCTGCATTTGGGCGAAATTAGTTTGGAATGTTCGCGTCCGGGAGCCACAGCGGCGGCGCTTTGGGCGACGCAAAAACTCTTGCCACTTGTGCCGGACGGCCAATTTGCCAAAGGACTCGAGTGCGGCAGGGAAGCAGCGCAGCAGCTTTACAAAAAACTTCAGGCCGATGACCGCTTCACGCCTGCATTTGAACCGGAGCTCGACATCGTCATTTTCTTGCCGCGCGAAGGAAGCAAAGAAAAAGCATCCGCTCGATCTCGAAATATCTTTGCCACCGCGGCGAAACGAGACCTCCATCTCGCAATTGCCGAGTTGCCGTTGCGTTTTTGGGACAATGCTTCCTTCGCAACCGCAGATCCGGCCGAAACCATAACGTGTTTACGCTCGGTCCTTATGAAGCCCGAGCATCTGGAATGGCTGGAACCAATTTGGGAGCGACTCCTTGAGGCGTACTCTGAAACGCGGTTTTGATTCTCATAGTCACGGTGTAGAAAAGTCACAACGCCGAAACGGCCCGCCGCATCGTATTGATGTTCGCAACATGTGCGAATTGTGGTTTGGCGATGCCACCAAGTCGGGTACACTAGAAGTGTTGTTTAGCAGACCGGTGGGGAATGAGCCCGGTAAACCACAGACACGAGGGAATTTAGTTCACGATACTGGCAGTGAACTGAGGGTGAAGAATGCCTGATGTAATGAAGACTTTGTTGCTAAATCCGCCCAGCTTTGAGAATTTCGACGGCGGAGCAAGTTCGCGGTGGCCCGCGACTCGTGAGATTGAGTCCTATTGGTACCCGGTATGGCTGACGTACCCGGCCGGATTAATTCCGGGCAGCCGGCTGCTGGACGCTTCGCCGCACAAGGTGAATTGGCAGCAGACCATTGAAATCAGCAAGAGCTACGAATTCCTGGTTCTTTATACGTCCACGGTTGGATTCCATAGCGACCTGAAGCTCATCCGCAAGATCAAAGAAGTTCATCCTGGGATCAAGATCGCGTTCGTTGGTCCACACGGACATATCCGTCCGGATGAAACTTTGACGGCGAGCGAAGATATTGATTTTCTCGTGCGCGGCGAGTTTGACCATGCCGTCGCCGAATACGCGCATGGCAAGCCGCTTGAGCAAATTGCTGGAGCCAGCTATCGCAAGGACGGCAAGATCGTGCACAACACGACGCGGCCGCAGCTGCACACGGAAGAGCTCGATGCTCTGCCGTTTGCTTCCGATATTTACAAGCGTGACCTGCAGATCGAGCGCTACAACGTGCCGTTCCTGCTGCACCCGTTCGTATCGTTCTATACGACGCGCGGTTGCCCGGCGATGTGCACGTTCTGTATGTGGCCGCAGACGATTTCCGGCCATGCGTGGCGCACGCGTTCGGTGGACAACGTCGTTAGCGAAGTGAAGAAGACGCTGGAATACTTCCCGCAGATGAAAGAGATATTCTTCGACGATGACACGTTCAATATTCGCAAGGACCGTGCGATTGAACTGAGTCAAAAATTCAAGCCACTGAAGTTTCAGTGGTCCTGCACCGCGCGTTGCCATAGCAAGTACGAAGAGCTGAAAGCGATGGCGGATGGTGGCGCGAGGCTCTTTATCGTTGGCTTTGAATCCGGCGATCCGCAGATCCTGAAGAACATCAAGAAGGGCGCGACTGTTGATATGGCGCGCGAGTTCATGAAGAACTGCAAGAAGGTTGGTATCAAGGTGCACGGTGACTTCATCATCGGTTTGCCCGGTGAGACCAAGGAAACGATTGAGAAAACGATTGATTTCGCCAAGGAGCTGGACTGCGAAACGATTCAGGTTTCGTTGGCACATGCGATGCCCGGCACAGAGTTGCATGACCAGATGTCCAAGGAAGGTTTCCTGCGCGTAGAAGCGCTTGCGGATCAAGGCGGCCACCAATTGCCGCACATCGAGTACCCACACCTTTCAAAGACGGAGATGATGGGCGCAGTGAACCGCTTCTACGACGAATATTATTTCCGCCCGAGAGTCGCATGGCGGATCGTGCGCGAAGCCTTGTGGGACAGCCACGAGCGCAAACGCTTGTATCACGAGGCGACGAGCTTCTTGAAGTTGCGTTCGGAACGCTGGAAGTGGGTTCGGCAGGGCGGCGATGCCCCGAAGCCGATGATCAGCGTGCCGGAAACAACGTCTGTATCCGGGAACGACTAGCTCGAAACACACGATGGGAAGCGAAAGCAGGCTCAGGATTAAGACGCTGGTCATGGTCTTGGCAATGGTTGTGTGCGCCAATGCCGGAGACCTCCTGCTGAAGCGCGGCATGACGGATATTGGAGCGGTGGAGGTCAGCGGCAGCGGACTTGCGCATGCGTTTCGCCTCACGGTAACGAATCCCACGATCTGGCTCGCAATCCTTTTCTTGCTGGGCTTTATGATCTGTTACATGACGGTGTTGAGCTGGGCGGATTACAGCTATGTCATGCCGGCGGGCGCGTTTGGCTATGCAATTCTCACTTTTCTTGCCGTTATTTTCTTGCATGAGAGCGTTTCGCCGCGTCGCTGGATTGGCGTAATCATGATTTGCATTGGCGTGATGCTGGTTGGGCAGACGAAGCCGCGCACAACCGAAGCTGTTGCGCCGCAAAAGGTGACGGCATGACCGCTACCTTCCTCCTGCTCGCGCTATTCCTATGCAGCACCACCGGCGGAGAAATTGCCATGACCTATGGCATGAAGTCTACGGGCGAACCGGAACGACTGCGGCCAAAGCAGGTGCTGCAGTTCCTTGGGCGCGCGGTTTGCAACGGCTGGTTCTGGGTAGGCATTCCGTTGATGGCGTTTTCGTTTTATGCATTGCTCGTGCTGCTGTCCTGGCAGCCGATTAGCTTTGTGATTCCGGCCTCTGCTTTGAGCAATGTAGTGGGAACGCTTGGCGCGAAATATATCTTGAAGGAAGAAGTGAACACGGCACGCTGGGCGGGGGTCGTCCTTGTTTGCATCGGTGTGGCGTTGGTTTCTTTGGACAGCATTCCTCTTCGTTGATTCATGACCACTTCCTCGATCTCATCTGAGCAAAACGGCAGGCTCACTCGCGCAGTTGCGGTGCTGCTCGTCTTTTTTCTTGGCGCGATTATCTATCTCGGAAACGCGGGATTTCCCGGCTTGCTCGATGACGCTGATGCTTCGCACGCAATGGTGTCCTGGGAAATGCTGCAGCGGCACGACCCCGCAATTCTCTACATGAACGGCATCCGCTATTTGATGAAAGCGCCGCTGCACTATTGGGCCGTCGCGCTGAGTTATGGCGTTTTCGGCAGAAATGAATTTTCCACGCGGCTCCCCGTGGCGCTAGCCATGATTGGTCTCGCGGTACTTGTGAATTCCTTCGCGCGGCGTTTTTTTGGAGTACGCGCGGGACTCTACAGCGGACTTGCCGTGCTGACCGGCGCTGGGTTCTTTCTCTTCACGCGCATCATGATTCCGGAAGGAATCTACGCGCTCGAGTTCACGGCGATTTTCTATTTGTTTTTGCGCGGATGGACTGGTTCGCTTGAACCGCGCCTTGCTTACTGGGGAGTCGCCGCGGTCACAGCGTTGGCTATGCTCACGCGCGGACTTGTGGGCGTGATTTTCCCCGTTGCTATTTTGGGGCTATTCATCATTGTGACGCGTAGTTGGAGAAGGCTGGGCGAGTTACGGCCTTTTTCCAGCACGCTTATCTTTCTGGTGATTGCCGCGCCGTGGCATATCCTCGCGAGTCTTCAGGCGAAAACTTTTTTCTGGTCCTACTTCATCAACGAGCATTTCAAGCGCGCTGTTGGTACCCGCTACCCGCCGGATTATGAAGCTGTGCCGCTGTGGCTGTGGCTTGGTGCGCATCTGATTTGGTTTTTTCCGTGGAGTATTTTTTTAGCGGCCGCGCTTCGTGGCCTCGGCAAACCGCAGTCGTGGAGAAATCTGTCCGCAGAACAGCAGGCACGCCTGCTCCTCATTCTTTGGGGAGGATTTATTCTGTTTTTCTTTTCCATGACGTTTGGTTCGCGCATGGAGTATTACGCTTTTGGTGCGTGGCCAGCGATTGCCATGCTGCTGGGAATCGGCCTAGCCAAGGCTGAAGAAGAAGGGAAGCGCTGGCTTTCGTGGATTCAAGGGGCGCTTGCCTTGGTCGGCTTTGTTTTGGCAGCTGTATTGATCACATTGCTCGTGAAATCCGCTAACGTTCAGGTGCGCGGTGATATTTCGTCGCTCCTTGAACGCCAAAAAGAAGATGTTTACCGCGTTTCGATGGCGCATATCTTGGATTTGACGCCGCAGGCGTTTGCGGTGCTGCGCCTGCCTGCGACATTGGCAGCAGTGGCCTTTCTCATTGGCTTGGGAGCAGCATGGTGGTTGCGCCGAAAGCAAAAGCCGCTTGCTGCCACGCTCACGATGGCTGCGACGATGGCGTTATTTTTCTTTGCGGCGAATATCGCGTTGGGCGCTTTCGGCCCGTACCTCTCTTCGAAGCCGCTTGTGCAAAAAGTCAAAACGCAGATCGAACCGGCCGATACAGTGGCCATCTACGGCGAATTTGATGCGAGTTCCAGCGTCGCTTTTTACACGGGCAGAAAACTTCTTATCTGGAACGGGCGCTACAACAATCTTGAAGCAGGTTCCTACTATTCGGACGCCCCGCACATTTTCCTGAAGGACGATGAGTTTCTTCCGTTGTGGCAAAGCGCACATCGCGTGTTCCTGTTTGTTCCTTCGGACAAGCGCGATGACGCAGCGAAACACCTTCCCAATGCGGGAACCTATTTAATCGCAGAGAGCGGGGGCAAAGCGGTGTACTCCAACCTGCCATCAACTGCGACAGCTTTGTTGATGGAGTCTCGTCATAAGTAGTCTTAATTCTTGAGGTCGACTATCATTCGCCAAATGACCGAAACGCTTCCTCTCGAAAAGTTTCAGAGCTCGCCAATCCATGCGCCGAATGCACAGGCGGTGATCCTGGCGGGCGGTCTTGGCACGCGGATGCGGCCCGTCACGGAAACAATTCCCAAGCCGATGATTTCGGTCGCAGGAAAACCGTTCCTGCAGCATCAATTGGAATTGCTCAGGGCGTGCAGTATTGATCGATCTCTACTCTTGGTCGCCTACTTAGGAGAAAGGATCGAAGAGTATTTTGGCGATGGGACTAACTTTCGTTTGAACATCAACTACTCCTATGAACCAACGCCTTTGGGCACCGGCGGCGCCCTTAAGAATGCGGAAGGCATGCTGCAAGAAACGTTTGTGCTTTTGAATGGAGATACCTATCTTGAGATCGATTACTCGGCTCTGGTGCTCAAGTTTGCCATGTTGCGATGTCTCGCGCTGATCGTGGCCTACAGGAAGCCAAGCGCGGGCCTTTCCGTTTTGCCAGCGGATCACGTTCCCAATAATTTGGCTGTGAGCCGTGACGGGCGTGTGGAAGCATATCGCAAGCACGACGCGGAAGGTTTGACGCATATTGATGCGGGAGCCATCGTCTTGGGCAAAGAAATTCTGAAAATGTTTCCTCTGGGGCAGCGTTGTTCTTTGGAGGAGGAAATCTATCCGCGTTTGATTGCGAACGGCGAAATGTACGCTTGGGTGACTTCCGAGCCGTTTTACGACATGGGCAGCCCCGCGGGACTCGCTGCGCTGGAAGAAAAACTTTCATGATTCTGACAAAGACACCATTTCGCGTGAGCTTTGCAGGGGGTGGCAGCGACTTGCCGGAATTCTACCGCCGCAAATCCGGCGCGGTCGTCAGTTGCACGATTGACAAGGCAATGTACATCGCCATTCACCCTTATTTTCACGACAAGATTCGCATCAAGTATTCGCGCACGGAAGACGTTTCGAGCGTCGCGGAAATTGCGCATCCGATTGTGCGCGAATGCTTGGGGCTTGTGGGGATCGAACGCGGTATGGAGATCGCAAGTTTCGCGGATGTTCCGGCCGGGACCGGAATGGGCTCGAGCAGCGCGTTTACTGTTGGCTTGTTGCACGCGCTCTACGCACGGTCCGGCGCTCCGCCGAGCGCCGCGCATTTGGCCTTGACGGCATGCGAAATTGAGCTGGAGCGCGTGAAAGCTCCCATTGGCAAACAAGATCAATACGCTGCCGCGTTCGGTGGATTGAATCTCATCCGTTTTCACGGAGATGGCAGCGTGGAAGTACAGCCTCTGAACTGTACGGTGGAGACACGCGAGACGATTTCTCGCCGTCTGATGTTGTTCTATATTGGCCAGGAGAGGGAAGCATCCTCAATCCTGACTGAACAATCGCGCAACATGGCGGACAAGGAAAAATTCCGCCGCGTCGAAGAAATGGTCGAGCTTGCCGTTGAACTACGCGCTGTGTTGGAAAAGGGCAATCTGACTTCATTTGGCGAAATCCTTCACCGCGGATGGCAATTGAAGCGCGGCGTAGCCAGCGGAATTACAAATGACGTGGTCGAAGCAAATTATCAGCTTGCCCGCGAGGCTGGCGCGGAGGGCGGCAAGCTGCTCGGCGCGGGAGCGGGCGGTTTTCTCCTCTTGAGTTGCCTCGAGGAAAAGCAAAAGCAAGTGCGAGAAGCGCTCAGTGGCCTTCGCGAAATGTCCATCACGCTGACGGAGGAAGGTTCGCAAGTACTTCACGACGACGGAAGAAACGATCCCATCCTGGCCGCTGGCAAGACCGCCTAGAAGTGCATTCTCTCGATACTGCAGCGGATTGCGTTGTAGCCCCTCTGTGGCCAAGTTATACTTTTAAGGTATTCCGTTCTTGGGGTTTCTCTTGAAAGAGATGAACAACACCTCCATCGCGTCTGGTTCCATGCTCGCAGCCAAAGAGTATTTCGCATCGCTGCAAGAGGTACTAGCTCGCCTCGATTTTTCGATCGTGGACCGGATGACGGAAGCGATCTGGGAAAATTACGATAAGGGACGTACCCTGTATGTTTTTGGTAATGGCGGCAGCGCGGCGCTGGCCTCACATTTCGCGTGCGACATTGGAAAGGGCACGGTCGCTGCCGGGCGCAAGCGCTTGCGTACGGTCGCTCTGACCGACAACGTACCTCTGATGACGGCGCTCGCCAACGATCTTGCTTACAAAGATATTTTCTCGGAGCAGCTTGCTGGTCTCTCTGGAAAAGGCGATATGGTCCTGGCAATTTCCGGCAGCGGAAACTCGCCGAATGTCGTGCAGGGTTTGGAAGAAGCGCGAAAGCTGGGGCTTCGCACGCTCGTCCTTACCGGATTTGCCGGCGGACGCGTAAAGGCGCTCGCGGATCTTTGCCTCATCGTTCCTTCGGACAACATGCAGCACATCGAGGACGCGCATTTGTGTGCCACGCACGCAATTTTTCACGCGATCCGCCATCGAATGACGCAGGCACATGTCGAATAGCTCACAGGACTCATTTTTTTTTTGCGTCATGCTAAAAGCCGTAATCTTCGATCTAGACGGTGTCGTTGCGGATAGCCACCCGATTCATGAGGTGGCCTGGAAAGGATTGTTGGCGGAAGCTGGTCTCGATCCAAGAACCATTAACGTTGATTATCTTTATGCGGGGCATCCGCGCCGCGAAATCTTGAAGCACTACCTTGGCTCTATCGGCGATTCGGAAATGCAACATTGGGGGCGTCGCAAAGACGAGCTTTATGAAATGGCGGCCAAGGCATTGCAAGCCAAACCGGGAATCGCGCGCGTGCTCTCTCAATTGCGCCACTCGGGAATTGCGTGCGCTCTGGCGACTTCTGCCGGACGCAAGCGTTCCTTGGAGTCACTCGAACTGCTGGGCTTGAGCGGATTTTTCTCCGCCATTATTACTGGCGACGATGTGCGCAAAGCGAAACCTGCGCCGGATATTTTCCTGCTCGCGACGCAAAAACTGGATGTTCAACCTGGAAATGTTGTCGTGGTGGAAGATTCCGTCGCGGGCGTGCAGGCGGCTATTGCCGGTGGCATGAAATGCGTTGGTTACACTGCGCCCGAGCGTGCTGAGGAACTCCGTCGCGTTGGCGCCGACGATGTGATTTCGGATTTTCCCGAAGACTCTGTCCACTATTTTCAAAGTGTCGCCTCTCCGATGGATTCAACAGATTTGCCGTTGTCTTCCGCCCGCGCGAAAATCTCGCGGCAGAGGTGCTGAGTGGGCGCGTGGATTCATTACGCCGGATTCATTCTTCTCGCGATTGCACTCGTTGGAATAGCATCTTCCACTGTTTTTGTGATTCTCGCACTCATCGGAGCCGCAAAGTTCCATCGTGAAGCGCGCGAGCAGGAGCGATTCGCCAGCGAAAACAAGACTCTTCCGCCCGTTTCGCTGCTTAAACCCGTGCATGGCGCCGAAGCGCGCCTGCGCGAAAATATCGAAAGCTTCTTCGTTCAAGATTATCCCGATTACGAAATTATTTTTGCCGCCGATGAAGAAAGTGACGCCGCACTCGACATCATTCGAGAAGTCGCGGCTCGCCATCCAAAAATAAATTGCCGCATTCTCGTTACCGGTCCCCCACAGTACCCAAACCCTCCGGCATCTTCTTTCACGCGCATGGCGGAAATCGCCTCGTACGACGTCCTCGTGACCAGTGACAGCGACGTGGAGGTCGCGCCGAATTACCTTGCCGAGGTCGTCCCACCTATGCTCGATCCCTCCGTCGGCATGTTGACTTGCGTCTATCGCGGCAAAAACGCTGGCGGCTTCTGGTCCGGCATGGATGCGATCGGCATGTCCATCGAAATGACTGCGGGAGTTGTCACGGCGAACTTACTCGAAGGCATGAAATTCGGCCTTGGCCCTACTATCGTCACGCGCAAAGACTCTGTCGCAAAAATCGGCGGCTATCGCGTAACCGCAGAATATTTTTCCAACGATTTCGTGATCGGAAATTTCATCGAAAAAGCCGGCTATCGCGTCGTCCTCTCGCGCCACATCATTGATCATGTAGTTCCGCCGATGACATTCAAGAGAATGTGGGACAGACAGGTCCGCTGGGCAAAAGGCACACGATGGTCGCGCCCCAGGGGCCACCTTGGAACGGGCCTTATCTTTGCTGTGCCGTATGGAATTCTTGGCCTGCTCGGAGGAATTCTCGCTGGGCATTGGATCTCGGGATTGTGCTTATTCTTGGCCACGCTCTTGAATCGAACGATCGAATCCTGGGCAATCGGTTGGGCCGTCGTGCGAGACCCTGTTGCGCGTAATCGCGCCTGGCTCTATCCGGCGCGTGACCTGCTTGGGTTTGCTGTGTGGTGCGCGAGCTACCTCAGCAAGCGTGCAGTCTGGCGTGACAAACGCTATCAGTTGGTCAAAGGCGGACGTATTGTGCTTCGGGAGACCTCTGCCAACGGGTAAGCTAGATGTTGACGCGCCGAGCGTCCACGACCTTTGACGAAAATGTGCTTTCTGCTCAACTCACGCGAAACCGTTTTTGCGGCGCTCTTCTTTGCGCCTCACGCGCATACTTTGGTGATTCTGGGCCATTACTTTGTTTGGCTCATGTTTTTCTGTTCGCTGGCGTATTATGTTGTGGCTACCCTCGCCGCTCTTCGTTTCCCGCTTCGTAAGCGGGAGAAGGAATCCCCGGAGTTCACTCCGCACGTCAGCGTTCTGAAGCCCGTCCACGGCGTGGATTTCGGCTCGCAGGAAAATTTCGCAAGTTTCTGCGCCCAGAACTACCCAAACTACGAGATTCTTTTTGCAGTGAACGATGAATCGGACCCCGCTGTCCCATTCATCCGAAAACTCATCGCGGAACATCCTGAACGCACGATTCGCCTGCTGACCGGCGCGCCTTTTCTCGGAGAAAACCGTAAAGTAAACAATCTTGCACTCATGGTCCGCGAAGCGAGCCACGAAATTCTTGTCATCACCGATGGCGACGTCCGCGTTGGACCCGACTATCTGCGTAACGTGGTCGCACCATTCGCAGACAGCGGCACTGGAGCCTCCACGAGCCTTTATCGTGGTGTTGCTCAGAACAGTTTCTTTGGCGAACTCGAGGCGCTTGGCTCAGCGACCGATTTCGCTGCCGGCGTGCTTGTCGCTGAACGCATGGAAGGCCTGAATTTCGCCCTTGGCGCTTCCGTTGTCACTACAAAGTCTTGGATTCAGCGCATCGGCGGGCTCGAACCCATTTCGCAATTGTTAGCCGACGACTACGAGCTTGGTCATCGCATCGCCGAAGCTGGTGGAGAAGTGGTTCTTTCTAGCGAAGTAGTGGCCACGATGTACCCACGGCAAACGTTGCGAGGTTTCTGGGATCACCAGTTGCGCTGGGCGCGCACTGTGCGGCTCTGTCGGCCTCTCTCTTATTTCGGACTGATTTTCACGCATGGTTTGCTTTGGACCGTGCTTGTTGCGTTTCTTGCTCCCACAAAAGCGGTCGCAGCCGCATGCCTTGCCGCATACCTGGTTCTGCGCCTTGCCATGGCGTGGTCGGTTGGCGTCTGCGTTTTGCACGACGAAACCGTGCGCCGCCGCTGGTGGTTCGTTCCTTTGCGCGACGCGATCCATTTTGTGATCTGGCTGGCCAGCTTCGCTTCGAACCGCGTCACCTGGGGCGACGCACAATTCACGATGAAAAAAGGCGAGATGATCCCCGTTCGTAACTCGCAGTGAACGCTGCAAAACTCGCGCGCAGCCGTTTGGTTGACGGATTTTTCATTCCCGTTTAACCTAATTAGGATGAATCGTGGCCGTCCCGATCATCGGGGAGATGCTACGATTCGTTTTTGTTGCTGTGCCTCCATCGGCTGGGAGGTCGTCCAATTGGTAGGACACCAGACTCTGACTCTGGGTATCCTGGTTCGAGTCCAGGCCTCCCAGCCAAATTCTTAACGTTCCGCTCGTCTTCAGCGAATTCCGGCTTTACCCTTCGTTTCCCAACCACCGAGCTTCAGCGCCATCAGAGCACACGCTTTCCGCAACTCATCCGCCGCTGCGCGATCGACCATTGTCCGCGCCACAACCATCCCTCCAATGCACAGCGCAGCAATTGCTTGCGCTTTCGTCCGGCGTGGACGCTTCTTGTCCACTAGGCTGCGCTCCAGAACGCTCACCATCGCCGTAAATACCGATTCGAACGCGCGCTTTGCGCTTACGCCGCTGCGTGCGACATCGGTTGGCAAGGCAACCATCGGACACGAATTCTCAACGTCTTCGTAATGCTGTCGCGACAAATACGCCCGCACTACTTGCGGTCCAACATCGGTCGAAGACAGGTCAACGTGCACGCCTTCCCAACAATTTTTCCATTCAGGGTCGGTAAAGAAGCAATTCAGGACCTCAGCGTACAGATCGCTCTTGCTCCCGAAATAACTGTAGAAGCCGCCATGCGTGAGGTCCGCGTCTGCCATAATCTGGCCGATCGAAACATTTTCAAAACCGCGCCGGTTGAATAGTTTTCGAGCGCTATCAATGATCTTCTTTCGCACTTTTCCGCGATGGCCGGCCGGATAGGGCACAGAGACCTCCTCTGGAAATCGCAACGTTACAGCGCGAGGCAAGCATACCCCAGCCCAAAATATTACTTTGAACATATTTTGCGTTCATGTTTGTATGATAGGGCAACAAGAAGTCACGAGAATACTCTCGACAAAAAGTGAGGGAAAATGGCAAATGGCGGCGGACAATTTTCACTCAAACGGCGGCAATTGTTTGCTGGCGCCGCTTGTGTGATCGGCGGTATGAAGTTCGGTAGCCCTGCCCGGCCAGGCGCAGGTGATGAAGTCTTTCGCTCGGCGGAAGCAATCCATCAGGAGCAAGTTTTCAAAGCGAATCGCAAGCGCGTCTATGATGTGCTGACCATCGCTGAACAATTCCAAAAAGTGATCGAGCTCAGTGGCGCCATACAGTCGATGTCGCTGGGATCGAGTCCCACGGAAATTAGCCGCGAGGCCGGCGGCAGTTTTAACCTGTTTGGCGGACACATTCTCGGGCGCCAAATCGAACTTATTCCGAACCAGCGCATCGTTCAGGCTTGGCGCGTGAGCAACTGGGATCCGGGCGTCTTCTCGATCGCTAAATTCGAGCTCACTGAACAAGGTGACGTCACAAAACTCGTCTTCGACCATACCGGTTTTCCAATCGGCTCCGGGCAGCACTTGGCAGAGGGTTGGACAAAGAACTATTGGCAGCCGCTCAATAAATTCTTGGCTTAGCCACAGATTGATTGGCGCTTGCAAGTCGCAGGGCGATTCCATCGACGAACTTCGGCGATTGCATCACTTTAGGGCCACCAGAATGATGAAAGTTTTCGGAGCGCTCGACCGCGCTCGTCTTGGTGTTCACCCATTCCACGGAATATTCCCCGCGCGGCAATTCGAGTGTGATCTCGGCTGGCCCACTGCCGTCCAGATAGATGCCGTATTCCCGGCCGGGATTCGATAGTGCCCGCGCGCTGACACCACTCGCGTGTTTTACCGTTTGCCGATCCAGTTTCAATTCAGCCAGCGAAAATCGCTGCAGGAAGTTCTGCAAAATGCCAAGTTGTTTGCGCAATGCCGGACTTCCGCCGCCAGGGCCATTTGGTCCTGTGTCGGTCCCATCCTCGTGGCCGGGTGTAAAGGAATAATCCAAGCCATCGAATGTGCCTCCACCGCTCAGCATGAAGCTCCACGCCTGCCGTCTATAGGCATCGTCCTCCCGGCCGAGAAATCCTGTTTCGTCATAGGAAATGGCCTTGTCCAAGTCGTAGTTCTCAGTTACGGCCTCGGGATAGGCGTAGTGAAAATTGATAACGTTGGCTTGCGGCAACAGCTTGCGAACGGAAAAGCGAAAATTGGCGTAGTTCTGCGCGATCAAGTGTTTGTGGGGAAGGGAGGACTCTTCGCTCGTAATCCATTCGGCTACTCTGGCTTGCCACGAAATGGATAGCTCGTCCGCTAGATCCACTGAGTTTGGGTAGCGATCCCGCGCCGGCCGCTGCAAATAAGGATTGATCACGTCGGCGAACAGGGGCCGGTCCGACCAGGGCTCATTTTGAATCTCATAGATGACATTGTCGAAGGGATTCGTCTCTCGCACGAGTTTTCGAGTGTATTGCTCCTGATATTTCAGAAGATTTCCATTTTCCAGCGTTTGCACTTTTTGCCATTCGATTGCGTCAGTTTGATTGACGTTGTTGGCCGCATTTAAAACGCTTACGTTCCACTGCTGCTCGCCGTAGTGAGAAGAGAAGAGCGTGAGCTCCACAACGATTCCACGCTTGGCGGCTTCCGAAAGAAAATCTCTTAGGCGGTCAAAATACTCCGGATTCCATCTCGCGAGATCGAATTTGTTACCACCACCCGTATATCCGGGTGCATCGCTGCGAGCCCACGGTGCGATGAAGCGTCCCGGCTGTGGTGCGAGGTCGTTTCGCTGGATGGCAAAAGATTTGCCGGGGACTTCGACGTAGATTCCGCCAAAAAGTCGCGTGTAGTTCAAATCGTCGGCCGCGAGCGTCACCAGATATTTTTTGTAGTCGAAGTCAGCGTTCAGGACCGCGCCATAGTGCTCGCCGCTTGAAATGAGTGCAATTGTCTTTCCGCGGAACAGGAAATAATGTGGATTTTTCGGATCGAGTCGAATTGGTTCCGGTTCGTTTGCGCGAATGGATGGATTGAGAGTAGCCAACAGGCTAGCCGCGAGCATCACGCTGAGTGCAATTCTGAGAATTCTTCTGACCCTGGCCAATGCAAACATGGTGTGCCCTCCCGCTATTTTGGGAAATTGCAGAACAAAAGCTTCGGCGTGGGATGTTAGTCACAGCCTTCCTGAGCAGCAAGCGGTACATCCACTGCAGGAAGTGCGAGATTTCGAACAGCGAAAAAAGGGTCAAGGCCGGCACAAGAGCTGTTATTGCGCCCATTTGGAGCGAACCGGCCGACCATGGCGAAATGGCCGCGGAGCTTCAATTCTCAATTTGTCTCGCAAAACCATTTTCAAACAAGAGCGGTCCAAGTAAAATGGAGCTTGCAGTATCTTTCAGTTGAGCCTTACCCGTGTCCTGGGCCCAGCTGTACGGTATTTCTTCACTTCGCCCGCCCATTGAAGATAGTGCCGAAAAACTGCGGATGCCGTTCAAACCATGAACAAAAACAGTCGTACTTATGCCAGGAAGCTGCCAGCTAAATTTGGTTTCATTCAAATTGTGGGAGATGAAGGCGGCCAGATATTGAATTTTTCCGAAGCAGGCCTGTGCTTCGAGACATTCGCTCCGCTTGGCCAGCCGAAAAAAATTCAATTCTGGTTTTCGTTGAATCTTCGCGATCGAATTGAGGCAACCGGCGAAGTTGCTTGGCTCGATGCGGAAACCAAAATGGGGGGCTTGCGGTTTCTCAATCCCACTGAGGGCCTTCTAAAGCACATTCGCTTAAATTCAGCTGAGCAGTACGGCGCGGAAGTTCCGGCAAGAGGACAGCGCTTTCTTGAAGCTTTATCGAAGCGCGTATCCAGCCTGGCCGCGCTAGAATCGAACCCGTGGCCTTCGGATGCCTCTCTTGATTTCAAATCAAAGACCGAGGGATATCGCTCTCACAGCCTTCTCGATAGTTCGGTCAATACCGCTCGACCGCTCCCTGCTTCTGTGAACTCCACAGATTTAATATCTCTCCAGCGGCACGTCGCCGTCTGCCGCAGGCAACTAATTATCGGCGTGCTGCTTGGAATCCTGTTTTCGTCGCTGGTTGCCATCCCTATCTTCAGCTATTTTAGCTCTCGAAATCGGAGCGGCAGTCCCCAGGCCGCGGTGAGGAACGATATTCCCGCTTCTGCCAACTCGGAAGCCGGGCCTGGGGCAACGTCGGGTAATGCAAATGTCCCTGCAGCGTTGAATATTTCCACGCCCAAGAACGTGCAGCAATCCGTTGCCACCCACCCCTATCCTGATTACCCTGCGAAGGGCAATTTGCCGTTGTCTCCTTCACCCTTTTTGGAAGGGAACCGCGCGCCCACTGCCGTATCGAGGGCTGTTCAACTCCAAAAGGGCGATACAACTGTCGCGAGAAAGTCTGGGGCCACACCACAACAACTCTGGTCCGCAGTTCAGGCAGGAGATACAAACGCGGCCGTGCTACTTGCTGACCGCTACTTGCGTGGTGATGGTGTACCGGTGAACTGCTTGCAAGCGCGAGTGCTGCTGCTCGTGGCCTCAGAGAAAAATAATCCGGCCGCGACTAAGAAGCTCCACGAATTAGACAAAAATGGATGTTCTTAACCCTGCCAGGCGCGCGGGCCAGGCTGCGACCTGAGACTGACGGCATCCTTCCACGGCTCCGAGATTCTGAATGTCCAAACCTTACGGATTTATAGTAAGGTGGCTGATACAGCGGAGGCGTGTTCATGAAGCAAAGAATTGTTGTGTCGGTTGCTGTCTTTCTAGTGTTCCTCTTGGCACTCATTTTGGGCAGGGCAAACGGCCGCTCTGAAACTCCCGAACAAGAAGTCCGTAATTTTGAGCAGCGTGCCAACGCCGCCTACGAGGCCAACGACCTGCCAAAGTATTTTTCGTTCTACGCCAGCGATTTCACGCAATATCTTCCAGAGGGTCGCACGGATCTGGCCGCCTACAAGAAGGAGTGGACTGATTACATTGGGGAAGGGAATCGCGTCGAAAAAGTCCAGCTTAGCGACATGCACATTCAAATCGGTCCGAGCGGCGATACCGCCGTCGCCAGTTACATACTCCACGTTCGCACGAAACTGAAAGACGGAAAAATCACGGAAGAAGACAACCAGGAATCCGACGTGCTCTTCAAACGGAATGGAGAATGGAAGGTCGTGTTTCTCCACTATTCCGCGGCGCCAAAGAAAGACGCTCACTAATCCCCGGTATCTGGAGCCCCGCAATGAGCAACGAACGCGATCGTGAACTTGGAATGGACCGCACGATCACGCGGCGCGATTTTCTAAATGGAATTGCAATTGGCGCAGGCGCAGCGGCTGCCGAGGGACTCCTGCCAAGTTTGGCGTGGGCGGATGCGGGTGCCGGAATTGCTCCACAAGACCGGCCCGGATACTACCCGCCGATGTTGACTGGCTTGCGCGGCAGCCATGTTGGTTCCTTTGAAGCCGCACACAACTTACGCGACGGCAATTTCTGGAAAACGGCGGGAAAATCTACAGACACGGCCGAGTCCTACGACCTTGTGGTTGTAGGTGGAGGAATCAGCGGTCTTGCCGCAGCCTATTTCTGGCGCGCTCAAAAACCCGACGTGCGGATTCTGATTCTCGACAATCATGACGATTTTGGCGGTCACGCCAAGCGCAATGAATTTCGCGCGGGCGGCCGTATGCTGCTCGTCAACGGTGGCACATGGGCCATCGAGTCGCCCGTTCCGTACAGCAAAGTGGCTCGAGGCTTGATGAATGATCTCGGCATCCATCCCGCCGAACTCGCCGAGAAATGTTATGCGCGCGAAACATACAAGGGACTGGGGCAGGGAGTTTTCTTTGACAAAGAAACATTTGGTTCGGACAAGCTCGTCACCGGCGCGCCGGGGGAATTTGGAAATCCCACTCCGGAAGCAATGGCGAAATTTATCGCCAGTTTGCCGCTGCCGGAGAAGGTTCGCAACGACATCGTCCGCCTGGAAACAACAGACCAGGATTACTTCACCGGCCTGACTTCCGCCGAGAAGAAAGATCGTCTCTCACGGATTAGCTACAAAAAATATCTTTTGGATGTTGTGAAGGTAGATCCGCGCGTACTTCCGGTCTATCAAAAGCGCACTCACGGACTCTTCGGCGTAGGCATTGACGCCGTTCCCGCGCTCGATTGTTGGGTTCTCTTCCTTCCTGGCTTCAATGGTCTAAAACTTGAACCTGGTCCACATCCGCGCATGGGTTATACGCCGCGCGGTTACGCGTCGCCCAGGGAGCCGTACTCCTTTCATTTTCCGGATGGCAATGCATCCATCGCTCGCATGCTTGTGCGCAAACTGATTCCCAGTTCTACGCCGGGAAGCATGCCCGAAGACGTCGTCACAGCCAAAGTGGATTACAGCCAGCTTGACCGCAGCGAATCTCCTGTTCGAATTCGGCTTAGCAGCATTGTTGTGGGCGCACGACACGTCGGCGAGACAGGCACCTCCAGGGAAGTGGACATCACTTACCTGCGCGACGGCAAACCCTTCACCACGCGCGGCAAGTCCGTCGTCATGGCGTGCTGGAATATGATGATTCCGTACCTCTGCCCCGAATTTCCTGAAAATCAAAAAGAGGCGATGCACTACGGCGTAAAAATTCCGCTCGTCTATACGTCGGTCGCGATTCGCAACTGGAAATCGTTTCAAAATCTGGGCGTTCGCCATGTTTTCACTCCGGGCATGTACCATCACGAAGTCGGCCTCGAGCTTGCCGTAAACATCGGCGACTATCATTCGCCGAAATCACCCGACGAGCCGGTAGTGGTTCGCATGGAGCGCACGCCTTGCTTGCCGGGACTTCCAGAGCGCGATCAGCATCGCGCTGGGCGCGGCGATTTGCTGTCGACTTCCTTCGAGACATTTGAGCGCAACATTCGCGACCAGCTTGGCCGAGTGTTGGGTCCGGGCGGTTTTGACCCAGCGCACGATATTGACGCAATCACCGTCAATCGCTGGCCGCATGGCTACGCATACGAATATAACTATCTCTTCGATCCGGAATGGCCCGAGGGCCAGAGTCCATGCGAGATCGCGCGCAAGCCGTTCGGGCGAATCGCCATTGCGAATTCCGACGCGGCTGCGGCTGCCTACACCGACACTGCAATTGACCAGGCGCATCGCGCCGTGCAAGAACTCTTATCGGCGTAAGGGAAGCGCGTGAGGCATTGCGGGAACAGTCCAGAATGACAACGGAAAACGACGAGAGAAATTCCGCGCAAGACCGGGAACTCGGCATGGACCGCCCGATCACGCGCCGCGATTTCCTAAATGGGGCAGCGATGGCGATTGGCGTTGCGGTAATTCCGCAGGGCGCGATCCCCGTGGCCGCGCAAGACGTCAAGACACCTCATCCGGGCTCCAATCCGCCCATCTCAACAGGCCTACGCGGCAGTCATCCCGGCTCATTCGAAATCGCGCACAGCCTTCGCGACGGCACATTCTGGAAAACTGCCGGCAAGCAGATAGACACAGGCGAAGTCTATGACCTGATTGTCGTCGGTGGCGGTATCAGCGGACTCTCCGCCGCTTATTTCTTCCGCGAACGCTTTGGCCCAAAGGCGCGAATCCTCATCCTCGAAAATCATGATGATTTTGGCGGCCACGCGAGACGCAATGAGTTCCATCTGGGAGGCAAACTTCAGCTCCTGAATGGCGGAACGATGCTCATTGACAGCCCGACGCCTTACAGCAAGGAAGCGGCGGGACTGATCACCAAACTCGGTATTGACCCCGTTGCGTTCGAAAAGAAGTATCCAATCCACGATCTCTATTCTTCGCTTGGTCTCGGCTCCGGTGTTTTCTTTGACCAGCAAACTTTTGGAGTAGATCGCCTCGTCACTGGGGCTCCCAGCGAGTGGATGGAATCCGAAAACGCCAATGCAAAAAGCACGCAATGGTCCGAGTTCCTGAAAAAATCGCCTCTGTCCGATTTAGTAAGGCAGGACATTCTCCGGATCGAAACGGATGCGACTGACTATCTTCCCGGTCTAACGTCCGCGGAGAAAAAAGACCGCCTTTCGCGCATCAGCTACAAGGATTTTCTGCTGAAGATTGCGAGAGTCGATCCCGGCGTGATCGCGTTCTTCCAAACGCGCACCAACGGCGAATGGGGCGTTGGCATCGACGCTGAGCCCGCACTCGATTGCTGGGCACTAGGCTTGCCGGGCTTTCAGGGAATGAATCTCGATCCCGGCGCCGCTCCGCGGATGAGTTATTCGGCGGCGGGCTACTCTACGGGAGGCTCGCCGCGCTTTCATTTTCCCGATGGCAACGCCTCCATCGCGCGATTGCTTGTCCGCGAACTGATACCTGACGCCGTGCCAGGCCATTTCGCAGAGGATGTCGTAACCGCACAAGTTGCGTTCGATCGCTTGGACCACTCTGCGAATCCCGTTCGTATTCGGCTGAATAGCACTGTCGTTCGCGCGCAAAATGTGAGCAGCGCTAAAGCCGAACAGGAAGTTGCTGTTACTTACGCTGCGAACGGAAAGGTTTATTCCGCGCGGGCAAAGGGCTGCGTCCTCGCGTGTTGGAATATGACTATTCCGTACCTGTGCCCAGACCTGCCGGAAAAACAAAAGGAGGCGCTTCACTATCTCGTGAAAGTGCCACTGGTTTACACGAGCGTTGGCTTGCGCAATTGGACGGCATTCCAGAAACTCGGAGTTCATTCCATTCAGGCGCCCAGGGCGTATTGGAATTCCGTCAGATTGAACTGGCCGATTGATATTGGCGATTACAAAAGCCCGCGCTTACCGGAAGAACCGATTCTCCTGCACATGAGCCGCACGCCTTGCAAACCAGGCTTACCTGCACGCGAACAGCACAAGGCCGGTCGCATGGAACTCCTCATCACATCGTTTGAAACATTCGAGCGCACGATACGCGATCAACTTGCGCGTTCTCTTTCCGCCGGCGGTTTCGATCCGGCGCGCGACATCGAAGCAATCACCGTGAACCGCTGGCCACACGGCTACGGGTACGAGTACAACCCTCTCTTCGACCCTCAGTGGCCGGAAGGCGAAGCGCCACACCTCATCGGCCGCAAGCCGTTTGGCCGCATCACGATTGCAAACTCTGACTCCGGCGCGACTGCTTACACAGACGTTGCCATAGACCAGTCATTCCGCGCCGTCGCGGAGCTGTCTTAGCCGGCCGCCGTTCAATTCCTACCGAAATGCCTGTAAGTGAAAAATCTAACCGGCGCTGGTGAATAGTTTCACACCGCCTTATTCATGCGCCCATTTTTGTCGAGCCCTCTTTTGGCTAACTTCCTGAAATCAAAAGCACTAATTCTCCGCGGAAATCACGAACAATTTGGCACATCGAGTGCACTCCTTCTTCTATCCCAGTAAACAAGCCAGGAGGCAGTATCCATGAAGAGCATTTCTCTTGTCCGCATTGGCGTGTTTGCCGCTTCTCTTGCGACGCTTGCGTCGAGCGCGTTTCCAATTACTTTTCAAGCAGCGCCGCCGAAGCAGGGAATGGCCACGGTGAATCAGTCTGCATCCGGCAAAGTTTCCGCCGTTGCGAATGGCGGCTTCTCACTCGACGTTAAGGCGGGAGACGCTTCATCCACATTGCAGTTCGTGGTGGACGCAAAGACAAAAGTCACCGGCAGCGTCAAAGTCGGCGCCACTGCTAGCGTCGAGTACCGTACGGACGACAATGGAAGGAACATAGCCACTTCTATCGTTGTTCAAACCAACGGCTAGATCTCAGTCCTATTTCAACTAAACAAGTGAACCCAAAACGGGCCCCGGAACGCCGGGGCCCCTCTTATTCTTTCGCCCACAAAAAAACAGCTATCCATCTTTAGTTCGAATCGCATTTGTCGCCGTCTGCATCCTATAGCAAATTGAACTCAGGCTCGCCTGCCGCAGCGGGTGAAATTCGCCTAGTTTCGGGCCTTGCTTGAAGCCGCAGTTGCAGCCACACTGGCAGTGCAAATTTCTGCAAAAGGCGCCATTCATGCCCAGACTTCAAACGACCGAAGACCGTCGCCTGGAAGATAACAAAGTACGAAAAGGCTATTGGAAACGCTGGGGACCATACCTCTCCGAGCGCCAATGGGGCACGGTTCGCGAAGACTACAGCCCGGGCGGCACTGCCTGGGAATTTTTCCCGCACGAGCACGCGCGTTCCCGCGCTTATCGCTGGGGAGAAGACGGCATAGCAGGCATCAGCGACCGCCATCAGATGATGTGCTTTGCGCTTGCCTTGTGGAATGGCCGCGATCCCATATTAAAAGAGCGTCTCTTCGGCCTCACCGGTAACGAAGGCAATCACGGCGAAGACGTCAAAGAGTATTACTTCTATATGGATTCCACGCCGACGCACAGCTACATGAAGATGCTCTACAAGTATCCGCAGGCGGAGTATCCGTACCGCTGGCTCGTTGACGAAAACAAACAGCGTGGCCGCTCTCAGCCAGAATTCGAACTTCTCGACACTGGTGTTTTCAACGAGAGCCGTTACTTCGACGTCTTCGTGGAGTACGCGAAAGCCGATGACGAAGATATTTTCATTCGCATCACGGCTCACAATCGCGGCCCGGTGTCTGCTTCCCTGCATCTCTTGCCGACACTCTGGTTTCGCAATACCTGGTCCTGGGGCAAGGATTTGCGAAGGCCCGTAGTTCGCAAAGCGACCGATATCCCCGGAAGCCTTTGCGCGGAGTTGCAACACTGGCAATACGGCAAGCGCTGGCTACTATGCGCGGGCCAGCCGGAAATGCTTTTCACTGAAAATGAAACCAACAACGCGCGACTTTTCAACTCGCGGAATCGCACGCCATACGTAAAGGACGCGTTCCACGAATATGTGATCCGCGGCAATAAAAACGCGGTGAATCCTGCGAAATCCGGCACGAAGATGGCTGCTCACTACACGATGGAAATCGGCGCGGGGCAATGTTCCGCCATAAAATTGCGCTTGACGGACATTGAGCCGCTAAGCGGAATGGATCCGGAATCCTCGATGGTCGGCATTATCACTTCGCCCGGCCACGCTGACCGGCAGGAGGATGTTCCTGGTACAAACGATTTCGGCAAAGGCTTTGATGCCCTCTTTTCTGCCCGAATCAAGGACGCGGACGAGTTTTACTCGTCGCGAATTCCAGATGAACTTTCGCAGGATGCCAGGAACGTCATGCGCCAGTCTTATGCCGGCATGTTGTGGTCGAAGCAGTTCTACCACTACGACATACAAACCTGGCTTGAAGGCGATCCCGCCGGGCCTACACCGCCCCCGGAGCGCAAGAAAGGCCGCAACAGGGAATGGACGCAACTCTATAACGACGACATCATCTCCATGCCGGATAAGTGGGAGTATCCGTGGTACGCCGCGTGGGATCTCGCGTTCCACTGCATCACGCTGGCCCTCGTTGATCCGGACTTCGCCAAAGAACAGCTCATCCTGCTTCTTCGCGAATGGTACATGCATCCGAACGGCCAGCTTCCTGCATACGAATGGGCTTTCGGTGATGTAAATCCTCCTGTTCACGCCTGGGCCGCCTGGCGTGTTTACAAAATTGAGCGCCGCGTTCGCGGGGTCGCGGATCGCGCCTTCCTCGAAAAAGTTTTTCACAAGCTGCTTCTGAATTTCACCTGGTGGGTCAATCGTAAGGACCCTGACGGTGCGAACATTTTCCAGGGCGGCTTCCTGGGCCTGGATAACATCGGAGTCTTCGACCGTTCCGCGCCTCTTCCTACCGGCGGCCATCTGGAACAATCCGACGGCACGAGCTGGATGGGCATGTACTGCTTGAACATGCTCGCCATTGCACTAGAGTTGGCTAAGGAAGATCCGGCCTACGAAGATGTCGCCAGTAAATTCTTCGAACACTTCGTCCACATCGCGCACGCGATGAATGATTTTGGCACCGATGGCGTCTCTCTGTGGGATGAGGAAGACGGTTTCTACTATGACCTTCTGCAACTTCCGAACGGGGAAGAGCACTATCTCAAAGTGCGTTCCATGGTCGGTTTGATTCCGCTCTTCGCCGTTGAAACGCTTGAACCGGAAATTATAGACCGCTTGCCCGGCTTCAAACGTCGCATGCAGTGGTTCATAGATAATCACTCGGCCATGCCGGAACACATTGAAATGACGCAGCGTTCTGCGCGAGGCGTGCGCAGGCTGCTCTCGCTTGTCAATCGCAAACAACTCAAACGCATCCTTTTCCGAATGCTGGATGAAACGGAATTCCTTTCCGAGCACGGCATCCGCGCCCTTTCTCGTTTCCATCACGAGCATCCCTATGAGGTTTACGTGAATGGCAACGTCAATCGTGTCGACTATGAGCCCGCCGAATCTTCTACCGGCCTATTCGGCGGCAATTCGAACTGGCGCGGACCGATCTGGTTCCCAGTGAACTATCTGCTCATCGAATCGCTGCAGAAGTTTCACCACTACTATGGCGAAGACTTTAAAGTGGCTTGCCCCGCGCGCACCGACAAGGAAAGTGATCTCTGGCAAGTCTCTTCGGAGATTTCCAAGCGTCTTGGCCGCATCTTTCTGCGCGGCAAGGATGGGCGGCGTCCCGTCGCCGGCGGCATTGAGCAATTTCAATTTGATCCGCACTGGCGCGATCTTGTGCTCTTCCACGAATACTTCCACGGAGATAACGGCGCCGGCCTCGGCGCCAGCCATCAGACCGGCTGGACCGGACTCGTGGCAAAACTTCTTGAACAGAGCGGTGAGTGACGGCGCCGAAAGCAAAACCGGTTGTCGCCTTTGACCGAAGCATCTGCAATGACTTTGCAGCAGCTTCGTCCCGCGAATGGCTCGTCACCAACGGCATAGGCGGTTATGCTTCGGGAACGGTCGCCGGCTGCGCCACACGCCGCTACCACGGTGTTCTTCTAGCAGCGCTTAAGCCGCCCGTCGGCCGCATGCAAATTGTCGCCGCGCTCGATGAGATCGTCAGCTACGCGGGAGAAAACTACGAACTCGCGACGCACGAATGGGCCAGCGGCGCAGTCGCTCCTCTGGGATTTCATTTCATCGAAAGTTTTCGCCTCGACGGATCAATTCCCGCCTGGGTTTACGCGCTAGGCGACGCGCACCTGGAAAAACGCATCTGGATGCGTCAGGGCGAAAACACCACTTACATTCGTTACACACTGCTTAGCGCATCCTCCACAATCCGATTCCAGGCAAAGGCCCTTGTCAATTACCGCGACTTCCACAGCGCAACACATGCCGGTGATTGGCGCATGCGTATTGACACTATTCCGCAAGGCGTTCGCGTTGCTGCCTACGACGGCGCCGTCCCGTTCTATATGAAATGCACGGATGCGGCCACTGAACCTCAGCACATCTGGTATCGCGATTGTTTCTTCAGAATCGAGCGAGACCGTGGCCTCGACGACCACGAAGATCACTTGTTCGCCGCTCAATTCGGTGCGTTACTCGAACCGGGCAAATCGCTTACTCTCGTTTTCACGACTGAAGAAAATACGCTCCTCGACGGTGCCTCTGCTCTTTCCGAACAAACCGCTCACGATTCCGGATTGCTTGAAACATTTGAAAAGTCTTCCTCCGGCCGCAAAGCAGATTCGTCACCAGCGTGGCTGCAACAGCTTGCTTTGGCGGCGGATCACTTCATCGTGAAGCGCGCACTACCTGGCGATCCTGATGGCCACAGCATCATCGCCGGCTATCACTGGTTCGGTGACTGGGGCCGCGACACTATGATTGCCCTTCCTGGCCTCACCCTTGCAACCGGCCGCCCGGAATTTGCGCGCGAGATTCTTCTCGCGTTCTCCCAGTTTGTTGACGGCGGCATGTTGCCTAACGATTTTCCTGACGCAGGCGGCAAGCCCGAATACAACACGATCGATGCTGGTCTGTGGTACTTCGAGGCTGTCCGGCAGTACGTCGAAGCCACACACGACGTCTCGACCTTGCAAATGCTATTCCCGATTCTCGCCGGAATGATTGATGCCCACGTTGCTGGCACTCGCTACAACATCCATGTTGATCCCGCCGATGGTCTGCTCTACGGCGGCGGCCCTGGGGTGCAACTCACTTGGATGGATGCCAAGATTGGCGACTGGGTTGTCACGCCACGCATTGGAAAGCCTGTCGAGATCAATGCTCTCTGGATCAACGCTCTTGAATCCATGGCCGAGTTTGCGAGTGCACTAAAGTCGCCAGCGGATCGTTATCAGTCGCTGAGTTCCGTCGCAAGGGGAAGCTTTCCGAAATTTTGGAATTCCGCGCGAAACTGTTGCTACGACGTAATTGATTCCCCGAGCATCGGGAATGATAGCTCCCTGCGCCCCAATCAAATCCTAGCCGTTTCTTTGCCGTTCAGCCCGCTCACAGTAGGGCAGCAAAAAGCCGTGGTAGATATCTGCCGCGCTGAGCTTTACACACCGTTCGGCCTGCGCAGCCTCGGACCGCACGACCCCGGTTATAAGCCGCAATATCGTGGCGGACCATTGGAACGCGACGCTTCCTATCATCAAGGCACTGTGTGGGGTTGGCTCCTCGGTCCCTTCGCGCTCGCTTACTTTCGCGTATATCGAAATAGCGCTGAAGCGCGCTGCCTTCTTGAACCACAAGCGCAGATAATAACAACGTACGGTCTTGGCTCATTGGCGGAAGTATTTGATGCGGAAGAGCCATACGTGCCCGGTGGCTGCATCGCACAGGCTTGGACCGTTGCGGAATTGATTCGCTGCTGGAAGCTGCTTTCCTGAAAACGAAACCGCTCTCGCGAATTTCACACGTCGCTTTTTTCGTATAGCTCGATCAAGACTCTCTCGTGCTCCGGCGTAGCAACAAGAAAAAAGTTCACTCTTGTCCCATCAGCGCCCGGTCGCGCCTCGGCGTATATCGGCGTTATTCCAAATTTCTCACGCAGGATTTGCGTTGCCCGATCTATGTTCGTGCAAAGAAATTCCACCTGTTGGATTCCCTCGCCAAAGCGCGCCAGATACCGCGCAATTGCTCCTTTGCCACCGGCCGTTTTCGATGTCAGAACGTCTAGCGAAATACCGCCTGCAAAGTGCAATTCGAATTCCTCGGCATCTTGATCCGGCGGTACTTCAGCAAGACGTGGGTTGCCGCTCGCCTTTCGTACCTGTTCAAATGTGGCGGTTCTCACGGCGACGCCAACCGTCATCTTGGGAGTTGTGCCAAGCAGGGAAGTCAATTCGCCATCGTTAAGCCAATCTTGCGTCGCTCTTTCGGCCAAGGAATGCCCGGCGCGAAAAATCTCTTCAGCCGCAGCCTGTCTCCCTGCGGGATCCCCTGAAGCCAGCCGCTCAATCTGGTTTTTCAGTTCCATGGTATTGACGTGAAAATTGTAACGGAAACTCTCTCACTCAATCTCCTTAGGCTTTGAAAGAAGGGAAATAATAGTCGCCACGGCCAATATGCCAACCACGATGCCCAGCGAGCCGAGAACGGAAATGTGCAGCCACGGTTCCGCGAGCATCTTCGCTCCGACGAACACCAGCACGGCGGCTAGCCCGAACTTGAGGTAGGTGAGCCGGTCCAGCACGCCCGCCAGCAAGAAATAGAGCGTCCGCAAGCCCAAAATCGCAAAGACATTGGATGTGTACACGATGAACGGATCGCGTGTAATTCCGAAAACCGCAGGAATCGAATCCACGGCGAACGTTACGTCCGTCACCTCAACTACAAGCAAGACCAGGAACAATGGCGTCGCGTATCGTTGGCCTTGTTGGCGCACAAAAAACTTCTCTCCAGAAAACTCCTTGGTCATTCGCAGATGCTTCGCAAAGAAACGCACGATCCAGCTTTTCTCCGGATGCTTTTCCGCCTCCTTTGCGAACATCATGTGGATGCCCGCATAAATCAGGAACGCGCCAAAAACGTACATGATCCAGCCAAATTGCTCGATCAACTCCGCACCGGCTGCAATCATCACACCACGCATGATCAGCGCGCCCAGGATTCCCCACGCCAATACGCGATGCTGAAATTCCGCGGGCACACCAAACGTGCGGAACAAAACCAGGAACACAAACAGATTGTCCACACTCAACGATTTTTCAATCAGATAGCCTGTAGAAAATTCGAGCGCTGGCTGCGGTCCGTAGAAGTGATACACGCCGACTGCAAATAATGCAGCGGCGCCAATCCACGCCCCGCTCCAAAGCAGCGCTTCCCGAGTGCCAATTCTGTGCGGCCGCCGGTGAAACACACCAAGATCCAGAGCCACGGCAACCAGCACAAAAATGTTGAATTCAATCCAATGGAAGGGTGAGTTCATCGCTCCGTCTGATTTTACCGCACGGAAACCGCCACAGCGGACCGGGCCTGAACCGGACCGCCGTCCTCTAGTGTACGGCTTCTGGCGCTTTGGAGGGATCGGCCGCGTTCAAATTTGTCAGTTCGATGCGCGTTGTTTTGCCAGCTTCGATGGTGATGGGAAGGTCCCACTTCAGCCGCGAGTCGCCCGCGCCTGCATCGAGGTCAAGAGTGCTGACCCAATAGCTCCCTGCCGGAAGGCGTGGCAGGCTGGCGCGGCCTTCCAGGTTCGTGTCCACTTTTGCCACAAGATATTTTGTTTGTGCCTGCATCGGTGCCTGTTGTCTTACGCGGCGCTTGAACGAATTCTGCGCCTCTGCCCACTTCCGCGCGGGATTGATCCCGTCCATCTCCAATTCAATGCCCGCCACCGTCTCCGGATGGCCTTGAATGAATTTTTTCAGAGCAGTGAAGTATTCCTGATGCTGCTTCTCGTATTTTTCCGGATTCTCCGTTTTGTCGGCATCCTTGTATTTTGGTTTGGGAATTCCGTTCGTAACGCCGCCGCTGTTTGACCGCTGATACCCGAGCAAAAATTCCGGTATGTGAAGAATGTCGTCAGCGGTAAGCAACTTGTCCAAACCCGGCATCGTCAAATCCAGAACCTCATGTATTTTTAGCCACTCCCGCAATTCCGGAGAAAGTTTCAGTCCAGCAACAAATTTTTCCCTGTCCGGCGCGCCGTTGGCCTCCACAATTTCGTGCTTGATATCTTCGTAGCTTTTCGTGAGTACGTAGAAGGTAAAGTCGCGCACAGGTTCCGGCTTGGCCGCCGTCGGACTCACGTATGCCACAAACTCCAGGGCCCCTGTCCCCGTCGCACTCTGTGCGGAGGCGACTCCTGCGCCCAGGCTGAGCACAAGGATAGAGCCCAAAGACAAATCTCTCAGTATTCTCATGGAGTTTATCCTAGCAGCGTCAACGCCCGTTGCCGCGGGCGACTTCTTGAAGAAATTCGTATCTGCCATCCTTGCTTACCCGCACGTTCGCCAACCGGTGGTCTTTTTCAAACGCGTCGAATCCTTCCTTCAGATTCGACCAGAATGCAATCAATTCAGGCTGCCCCATGTGCGTCTTGGCTAGTTCCCGAAATCCCTGTTCACTCATTCTCGCCGGGAAAATTTGAAGCGGAAGATGTTTCGCCCCGCCATCGCGCACCAAAACGGCAAGCCAATAAACCTCCTTGATGCCGTCATCGGTGATAGGAATGCAACCGATGGAAGCACAATTCCCATGTAGATAAATCGTTCCTCCCAGGTTCGTGCGTAATCCTAAAATCCGGTCGGCCGCGTTCGGATAGTTAATGTGCATGCTCAAAAAGAAGTTGCTTTGCGGATTAAAAAAATCAAGGTCGTAATATCCTTCTGGCACCTGCTCATCGCCGAAACGCCGCTTTGGCCCAAGCACGCCGGACGTCGCACAAATGCCTTAAGACTTAATCAGCGTGTAGGGGTCAGATTCCGAACTCGCCGC
The DNA here is from genome assembly GCA_035567915.1 of Candidatus Sulfotelmatobacter sp. Lineage (GTDB taxonomy): Bacteria > Acidobacteriota > Terriglobia > Acidiferrales > UBA7541 > Acidiferrum. Next base: position 70,322 of record DATMPA010000012.1, read on the forward strand.
CCAAAGTTCTAAAACCCCTTCCTTTTTGAGCGCGCGCAGCAACATGGCCCGTGGTGGATAGACGAGCCCTCTCGCCTCCAGCATTTTGCGCAATACCCCGTCTTTTTCCTGGCTCGCTGTTCGGACGCGCGGATAACGCAACTGCTGCTCTCGAATCGAGCCGCGCGCTGCCGTTTCTTGCCCAGCCGCCGATGGTGAGTAAATCGCGCCTGCCGCCAGCGCCGTCAAAACGATCGCTGCGCGCTTCATATCAGAACAGCCGATATGTAGTTTCCACCGTTACCCATTCCGTAATCGCATGCCGTCCTGCATCGCGCGCTGGTTCGAATCTCCACTGGCGAACCATATCCATTGCCCGCTCGTCCAATCCAAGTCCCAAGCCCTTGATGATTTTCACTCGCCCTGCTCTTCCATCCGCGCTCACCAGCACGCGCAGCGTAACCGTTCCCTGCAGTTTTGCTTTTCTAGCTTCCTCGGTGTATTCCGGATCGGGGCAATACACGCACTTCACCGGATAAGCGCCGCTTCCAGGCCTTCCGTCGCCGCTTTCTCCTACTCCATTATCCTCGCCGATGCCCATCGTGTTCCCATCGCCGTTGAATCCCATCCCGACTTTCTTTCCTGGCCCGTTTGAATCGTTCCTCTCCTTCATATTCGGCAGACCAATCTGCGGAACATGTCGCACATCATTCGCCGTGACGTCAAAAATTGTCGGTTCAACAGGCAGCGCATGCTCCTGGTGATCCGGCAAACGTGGATGGATCACCACGACATTGGATCGCGCGGCAAAATCTCCGGCGCTTGGCGGCAGCTCACCCAAATGTCCACCCGATCCATTTGTCCCTCCGGCTTTCTGCGTGCGCGCAGCCACTTCTGGATTCCAACGGAGCAGTGGTTTGTCCTTTCCCCAAATCTCGTACGACGGCGGCAGCTTATCCACAGCCTGCCGTCCCAGCAGCAGCAGCGCCCCAATCACTAACGCGTGCACCAACGCAGATGCCGCTTGTCTGCGTCTTGCTCCGGGCTCAGGCTTCGCGTCCAGCAAGTCGAACGCGCCCGCGCCGCCCGGCATCGCCACTCTTCGCAAATCAAAAAACGCCCGCGCATTGTCCTTCACGCGGCTAAGCCAACTTTCTTCATTTGAGTTTTGGAAAACGCTGCGCACCCGCACCGAAAGGGAATTGCCCATGGCCCGGCTCCTTTTCCAAATTTGTATTTGGCCCGACGAGCCGTTGCCGCCAAATGCAAAAGCGGCTCACGTTGTCATCTGTGAGCCGCTAAATCGCAAAATGGTTGCTTGCGCTGTCGTTTTTGGTTTTCTTAGAAAAGACGGAAACTAACTTCGATTGGAACCGACGTCCGCACCGGCTTCCCACCCGGTCCGCTCGCCGCCTTGCAACGCCACGTGCGAACGGTCTCGATGGTCTTTTCATCCAGACCCAGCCCAGGGCTTTTCACGACGTGTACGTTCGTCACGCGATCATCGGTCTCAATAATCACTTCCACAACCACGATGCCCTGATACTTTGCTTTGCGGGCTTCTTCCGAGTACGGTGGGTCCGGCTTGTAGTAGCACGTCGGCACTCCAACACCATTCACGCCCGCGCGGAATGCACCGCCGCCCGTTCCGCCTCCTTCGCCAGGACCAAGTCCGCCACCGGTTCCGCTTCCGATGCCGGTCCCGTTGCCATGTCCCAGCGAATCAGAAACGCCATTCGCCAGCGGATCGCCAAACGTCGGCAAATTCGGGCTCGCCACTTTCAAATCGGGCGGCCCAAGTAGAGAGGGATCCATCGCCAGCTTTGGATTCGGATTCTCCGGCCTCACCTGAGGCGGCGTGAACTGCGTCATCTTGAATTTCGGCAGCTTGCCCTTGTTCACTGGCGTCAGCGTGTGATCGTTTGCGCCACCACCGCCGCCCGCCTTGTTCGCGCCGGCAGGCAGCTTGGCAAGGTAGTCCGAAATATCAAGCGGTGTGACGTTTGTCTTTTCCACTGCCTTCGTTGATCCCGTCAGATTCCAAAGGAACGGTACCAACATCAGTGCGATCGCACCCGCATGCACGCCAATCGAAATTATCTGGGTCCAGCCGAAGTTCTCATCCTTCGACCAGATTTCCTTCACCTTAACCGGCCTAACCTCAAAAGGAAGCGGAGCCTGCTTTGCCGGAAAGAAAAATTCCTTCAGCCGATCGCTAAACCCGCCAAAACTCGTTCCCCAGCGATTGGAAAGCTGCCCCTTTGTCGAACCTTTCGGCATGGGTTTCGAACTGAAGAATTCGCCCAGGTTAGCCCAAAACCCGCCGCCATATTCCGCAGGCATCAAAGGCGACTTCATCTCCCCGCGGAACTTAATCGGCTTTTCAAATAGAAATTGTTTCAGGTTGGACCAGAAGCCAAAGTCTTCTGCTTTCAGATAAGTCGGGCGTGTGAATCTCGGCACAACATTGTCAGGCACCGCGCCAGCCGAAGATGAGCCAGCAACCGGCTTCTTTGGAATCGCGTCATCTGGAACCAGCTTGAGATAAGAGCCCGTCACTTGTTTCACCCTCTATTTAGACGCACAAAAGCCCGCGGGGTATCAAACCGTTACGATTCGGAGGGCCCAGGATTGGTTGCACGCTCGCGACGGCTGACACCACTCTGCTATTCATTGTAACATACGTAGTTACACCGCTTTCCGATGTTTCCCGCCGTGTTCTCTGGGAAAATGACTACCTAAAGGGGATTTGCGCTCGCTCTAAAATGGCCGAACCACTCGAACTAAAGAAGACGCTCAATCTCCCCAAAACTGACTTTCCAATGAAAGCCGGCCTGCCCCTGAACGAGCCTAAACAGCTCGCGGCTTGGCAAGATGCGAACCTCTATGAAGCCATTCTGTCCGCACGTAAGGGAAAGCCGCTCTTCGTTCTACACGATGGTCCGCCTTACCCCACAGGAACGATTCATCTCGGCACCGGACTGAACAAAATTCTCAAGGATTTGATCGTCAAGACCAAGTCCATGGCGGGCCATTACGCCCCATACGTGCCCGGCTGGGATTGCCATGGCTTGCCCATCGAAACCCAGGTCGAAAAAGAGCTCGGCGGCAAAGGAAGAGTGCCTCCGGCCGAATTCCGCCGCCTCTGCCGCGAATTTGCCACGCGCTACGTCGAGCAGCACAAGCGCGATTTCAAGCGCCTCGGCGTCTTCGGCCGTTGGAACGATCCCTATCTCACGATGAGCCACGAGTACGAAGCCACCATCGCAAACGCGTTCCTCGATTTCATCGAAAAAGGCTACGTCTATCGCGGCCGTAAGCCGGTCTATTGGTGCATTTACGATTCAACCGCGCTCGCTGAAGCCGAAGTCGAATACGAAGATCACAACAGCCCTTCGATTTGGGTGAAATTCCCTGTAGTCGGCGATGGAAGCGGAGAAGCCGCAAAAATCGGCGCCGATGTAAGCGCCGTCATCTGGACCACGACGCCGTGGACCATTCCTCACAACCGCGCGCTGGCCTTTCATCCCGACTTCGAATATGTGGTCATCGAAACAGAAAAAGGAAAATTGCTCCTCGCCGCGGATCGCGTCGCCGCGTTGCAAGCGGACTGCGAAATCAAACAAGTTCGCGTCCTCGCAAAGCTCAAGGGCCATCACTTCGAGGGCATGAAGTTTCAGCACCCGTTTCTTCCGATTCAAGTTCCGGGCGTTCTTGCCGGATACGTCACGCTAGATCAAGGCAGCGGCATCGTGCATACCGCGCCCGGTCACGGCGTGGACGACTTCAACACCGGCCAAAAATACAATCTCGAGACCGTCGCTCCCCTCGACGATCGCGGCGTTTACACCGAAGGCTTGCCCGAATACAAAGGCAAGGATGTTTTCACCGCGAATCCCATCATCGTAAAACTCCTCAGCGCGCATGGCGCGCTGCTCGGTCATCATCCCTACAAACACAGCTATCCGCATTGCTGGCGCTGCCACAACCCCGTCATCTTCCGCGCGACCGAACAGTGGTTCATCAAAATGGATGAGACCGGGAAGGGAGAATCCAAAACGTTCCGCCAGGAAGCCCTCGACGAAATTCACAAAGTGAAATGGATTCCTGCTTGGGGCGAAGACCGCATGTACGAAATGATCGAACACCGCCCCGATTGGTGCGTCTCGCGTCAGCGTTTCTGGGGCACCCCCATCATCGTTTTCTATTGCGAAGGCTGCGGCAAACGTCTCGAAGATTTCAAAGCGCTCCGCAACGTCATCGAGTGGTTCAAGAAAGAAGGCGCCGACGCCTGGTACAAACATTCCGCCGAAGAGTTGCTTCCTGCAGGGACAAAATGTTCCTGTAGCGAATCAAAGTGGCGTAAAGAAAATGACATTCTCGACGTCTGGTTTGATTCCGGCTCCTCCCACCTTGCCGTGCTCAAAGGCGATGAATGGCCCGCCGACGTTTATCTCGAGGGCCCCGACCAGTATCGCGGCTGGTTTCATAGCTCACTGCTCATCGCCGTTGGCGTAAAAGATCGCGCACCCTACAAAGGCGTCGTCACGCACGGCTGGACGCTCGATGAACAGGGCCGCCCAATGTCGAAATCCCTCGGCAATTCCATCGAGCCCAACGAAATCTGTGAAAAGTGGGGCGCCGATCTCCTCCGCCTCTGGGTCGCCTCGGTCGAATATCAGGCCGACGTGAAAATGAGCGAGCGCGTCATGACGCAGCTCAGCGAAGCCTATCGCAAAATCCGCAACACGTTCCGTTTCGCACTCGGCAATCTCAATGACTTCGATCCATCAAGAAATTCCGTTGCCAACGATCAACTCGAAGAAATGGATCGCTGGATGCTCGAACGCACCGCCGATCTCGTCAAAAAATGTCGCGAGTGGTACGCCAACTACGAATTTCATCGCGTCTATCACGCCATCCACGATTACTGCGTCGTAGATCTGAGCGCGTTCTACTACGACGTCCTTAAAGATCGCCTCTATACTAAAGCGCCGAACAATCTCGCGCGCCGCTCTGCGCAAACCGCCGTGTACAAAATCTCCAGCGCCCTCGTCCGCCTCGCCACGCCCATCCTCGTGTTCACCTCCGAAGAAATCTGGAAATATCTGCCGAAGGCTGCCGGCGATGCATCTTCGGTTCACATTTCGCTGTTTCCGGAAGAGGCCGAGTTGCGCGCGGGCATTGCGCCCGCACTGGTCAACACATGGGAGTTGCTCGCAAAAGTCCGCGGCGAAGTTCTGAAAGCACTCGAAACAGCGCGCAACGACAAAAAAATCAATTCCGGCCTCGAAGCAAAAGTCCTGCTCGGAGCCGATCTGGAGCTCAAGGCAAAACTAAAAGCGCACCTCGCGCAATTGCCCGGCCTCTTCATCGTCTCTCAAGTCGATTTCCTGAGTGCTGGCGTAGGCGAGTACAAATCAGACGTTGTTCCCTCTCTTTCCGTCACTATTCAAAAAGCCGACGGCAAAAAGTGCGACCGCTGCTGGAACTATTCCACCCACGTCGGCGAAAATCCGCGTTACCCCACCATCTGCGAGCGCTGCTCCGCCGCCCTCGCCGAAATCGAATCCTCGATCGCCGCCTCCGCATGATCTTTCCGTCGCGACTTCGCTGGCTGCTTCTGACATTGTTCATCGTAGTAGCTGATCGCGCCACCAAAGCTCTCGTCGAAGCCCGCACCACCGAGGGCTGGCACCACGAACTCATCCACAATTTCATCTACTTGGTCCACAGCAAAAATCCCGGCATCGCCTTCAGCATGTTTGCGAACTCGCATTCTCATCTTTTGCATTTCGGTCTGATCGTGCTTTCCCTGTTTTTCATAGCCGCGCTCGCTTGGCTTCTCCTCACCAGCAAATCCGTTACATGGCGCAGCCTCGCCGGTCTCGCTCTCCTCATCGGCGGCGCTGCCGGCAACCTCACAGATCGTCTTGTCCATGGCGCCGTCACCGACTTCTTCGAGGTCTGGCTCGGGACTTACCGCTATCCCGCATTCAACGTCGCCGACTCCGCCATCACCATCGGTGCCATTCTCGTTCTTCTTGATGTACTATTTCCATCGAAGAAAGCCGGCAATCCCCAATAAAATATCGATTAGGTTTGGAGGCTCGTAATGAACCACTGGAGATCTGGCGTGCTTACGCGACGCGATTTTCTCGGAACCACTCTCGGCGCAGCCGCAGGATTTTCCATCTACCCGACCGGGCATCGCCTCCTTCGCGAATTTCTGGACGCATCCACGCCCTTCGCGCCCTATCAATTCCCGAAAGATTTTCTCTGGGGCTCCGCCACCGCTTCCTATCAAATCGAAGGCGCATGGAACGAAGACGGTAAAGGTGAATCCATCTGGGACCGCTTCTCTCACACCGTAGGCAAAGTAAAAGGCGCCGACACCGGCGACATCGCTTGCGACTCCTATCACCGCTACAAAGAAGACGTCGCCATCATGAAGCAGCTCAATCTGCAGAGCTGCCGCTTTTCCGTTTCCTGGCCGCGGATTCAAGCTAACGGCACCGGAGCCGCCAATCAAAAAGGTCTCGACTACTACAAGCGCGTCACGGATTCGCTCTTGGAGGCAAGAATTCGTCCCATCTGCACGCTCTATCACTGGGATCTTCCGCAAGCACTCGAAGACGCAGGCGGCTGGCCCAATCGCGATCTAGTCGGCAAGTTCACCGACTACACGCAAATCGTCGGCAAAGCTCTCGGCGACCGCATCACAGACTGGTGCATTTTCAATGAACCGTGGGTCTTCACTTTCCTCGGCTATGCATGGGGCATACATGCTCCGGCGCGAAGCAACCACAAAGATTGCATGCGCGCAACGCACGTCGTGAACATCGCGCAGGGCCAAGCGTTACGCGCGCTCAAGGCAATCAATTCCAAATTCCAGGTTGGCACTGCGTTCAGCATGGCCAATTGCGAACCCTCCACTTCCAGCGCGGAAGACAAGAAAGCCGCTGACCGTGCTCACGCTCTTGGCAACGTCTGGTTCGTGCATCCCGCACTCAAGGGCGAATATCCGAAAGCATTTCTGACCGAGGGTTCCATGGGAATGATGGACATCAAATCCGGCGACATGGAACTGTGCAAAGCGCCACTCGATTTTCTTGGTATCAACTACTACCGCCGCCAGCTCGTTTCCTCTGCGTCCCCGGGGGGCGACGGTACAGGCGTCCACAACTTCGACGGCCACGAAGGTTCCCTCACCGATTTTGCTTGGGAAGTGTGGCCGGACAGTTTCCACGATCTCATCGTGCGCATCAGCAACGAGTACAACAAAATTCCCATCGAAATCACCGAAAACGGTTGCTCGTACGTCGACGCGCCGGACGAACACGGCCGCGTTCCCGATCAGCGCCGCATTGAATTCATGCGCGGCTATCTGAGCGCACTCGGCCGCGCTATTTCGCACGGTGCCAACGTGCGTGCCTACCATCATTGGAGCCTGCTCGATAATTTCGAATGGGCCGAAGGCTACACGCAGCGCTTCGGAATGGTTTACGTGGACTTCCGTTCACAAAAGCGCACGATCAAGGATTCCGGCAAATGGTACGCAGAGCTCGCCAAAACCGGCAAGCTCGCTTAGCCCTGTTCCGAGGCTGCAGCAATTCCGTGCGCTAGCGTTTAAGCGATTTGCGCGTCTTATCGCATAGTTCCTTCGCATTCCTCGGAGGTCTCTGTGAAGCATTTCCTTCTGGGCGTTTTGACTACTCTGGTAGTGCTTGCTCTCGGAACCTACGCCTACCTGCGACTCGGCTTTTCCGAAGTTCGTGCGGACCTACCTCCTGGCAAGTGGGAGTCGGCCATCATGACCCGCGCGGTTCATGCTTCGATAAGAAGGGAAGCGCCTGAACAACCCAATCCAATCGCACCCACGGACGAAAGCCTAATTGCGGGCGCGAAAGTCTATCTGAATGGCTGCTCTGGCTGCCATGGCACGCCGGGAAAACCAAATCCAAAGGGTGGTCAGGAACTTTTGCCTCCTGTTCCGCAACTCCCCGAAGTCGGCTCCACGCTCACCGAAGCTCAAATCTTTTGGGTAACCAAGCGCGGCATTCGCCGCACGGGGATGTTCGCAAATGGGTTCTGGAGCTCGGACGAAGACATGTGGCGCGCCGGTGCCTACATCTACTGCATCAAGTCGCTTCCCCCGTCCGTGGAGGCGGCCGTCATTCAGCTCGCTGCCACCCACTAGATTCTTCTGTTGCGCTGAAAGAACAACACTCTGCCCCCCCCGAAACCGTGCGGTGCCAAGCCGCGTCTTTTATTCAGGTGGCGGGTTAGACCAATAGACCAGAAAACAGTCCAGTGCGGAGGCCAAAATGAGGCGTCTTCTCGTACTTTCCTTGCTCTTTGCTTCACCCCTTTTCGCTCAAGATTCCCAGTCCGCGGCTCGCGCCGCCGCTGGATGCGGGCCCGATAACGTTCAGTTCGACGTGAAAGTGGACAAGAGTCAGCATCCATCGCCTCAGCCCGAATCGGGCAAAGCGCTCGTCTATGTTTTTGAAGAAGAGCGTTGGGATGGTGACAAAACAAAGATTGGCGCCGTCACCACACGCGTAGGTTTGGATGGAGCTTGGGTCGGTGCGAATCACGGCCATTCATACTTCGCCGTTGCCGTTGATCCCGGTGACCATCGCATTTGCTCCGCATGGCAATCTTCACTCAAGCGCTGGTCAAAACTCGCTTCCGCCGTCAGCTTTACCGCCGAGTCGGGCAGGATTCTTTATTACCGCGTCATCGTGGACGAAAGAACGACGCACCAGCCTTCTATTCGCCTCGAGCCGGTTGATCCCGCCGAAGCATTGTTGACTATCGGAAACTCTGGCCTCAGCTCTTCGAAGCCCAAGAAATCATAGTTGGCTGTCATCTTGTGTACTAGCCGGTCTTTAGACCGGTTCAGTTTGCTTCGAGCAAGAGACTTCCTGTGAAAGTGACGGCTAGTTTCGCCGTTGGCCCGGTCACTGTGCCGTAGTCCTTTCCATTCACGTAATCCGTCACGTGATACGTCTTGTTCGCCAGGCCGCGCAATTCCACTTCGCCGCTCCACTTTCCTTCTGTCCCCCACCTTTTCCGGGCGGCTCTGGAGCGTAAAACGCGTAATACATCGCGCCATTCTTTTCGATCGCATACCCTTCCGGCAAATCGTACCCGTACACGTATAAATCCAGAAATCACCCTTCGAAAGCATCTTTGCGTTGTAGAGCCCAATCCATTTCTTCCAATGCTCTTCCTTGCTCGGATACAAATTCACGTTCTTGAATTTCGTTCCCAGCACGCCGCCCGTTCCCAACGTCGAGGCGAAATCATCTCCAACGTCTTGCTCATCTCCTGTGTTTGCTTTTGCAATCCGCGTCAGTTCCACATGGTCGCCGTAAATCGCCATACGCCATTCCGCCTCATTTCCGCTACGGTTCCTCCATTGAGGACCACTGCTCAAACCGAACCGCCTGAGTCTACTTCCCGTCGCAGTAAAACGAAAGAAAAAGAAGTAAAACGAAATCACTCTCTTTTGCGTCGGCACGTGGCCAATTCTTCTTTCTTCTAACTCTCGTGTTACCTTCTTTTAGGATTTTGCCGACAACCTTGGCGTGCGGCGGAAACTCCATCTCCCATGAACCCACTCCAGGCCATCAGCCTCGCTCTGGGCGCCGGTTTTTCTTCCGGCCTGAATCTCTACGCCACCGTGGCTACCCTGGGATTCCTCGAGCGCTTCGGCGTCATCCACCTTCCTGAAAAACTACACGTCCTCTCTCACCCGATTGTTCTCGGTTTTGCCATCGGCCTCTACATTCTGGAATTTCTCGCCGACAAAGTTCCATACCTCGACACCGTCTGGGATTTTCTCCACACCTTCATTCGCCCGCCCGCCGCCGCCGTTCTCGCATTCGGAGTCTCCGCCGGTATCGGCACAGAATGGCGCTGGGCCGCCGCGCTTCTTGCAGGCGGAATCGCCCTCACTTCGCACGGCACCAAAGCCTCCACGCGCGCCGCCGCCAACACCGTTCCCGAACCCTTCAGTAATTGGGCGCTCAGCATCGGCGAAGACCTTCTTGCCGTCTGGCTAACCTGGTTCACGACCGCGCATCCCATCCTCGCGCTCGTGCTCGTCGCACTTCTCTTGCTTCTCTGTTTCTACCTACTTAGCAAACTCTTCCGCTTCCTCCGCAACACTCTCCAAACCCTTTAATTTGGAGTGCTCTGCTCTATCGTCACAACCCGTCATTTCGAAAGGAGCAAGCCAACGCTTTCTCTTCCCGATCGGCTTCCTGCGAATCGCTTGGCTTGCGGAGAGAGAAATCTCTCTTCGCTTTCAGAATTCGCTGCAGACTTACCTCGTATACTTATCCACCCACTCCAAAAACGTCTTATACCAAAACTGGCTGTTCAGCGGCTTCAGCACCCAATGCCCCTCATCCGGAAACACCACCAGCCTTGACGGCACTCCCTGCCGCTGCAACGCGCTAAAAAACTCCAACGACTGCGTGTATGGCACGCGATAATCTCTCTCTCCTGCCACAATTAGCGTGGGAGTCTTGTATTTCCCCAACGCCGTCGCATACGTCATCGGTGCCCACCTCTTATAATTTTCCGGCGCACTCCACGGCATCCCCTGCATATCGTGCTCTTCAAACCACAACTCTTCCGTCGCATACATCGAGTTCTTGTCCCAAATTCCCGCGTGGCTCACGATCGCCTTAAATCGGTCCGTGTGCGTCGCAATCCAATCCGCCATGTAGCCGCCGTACGAACCCCCCGCCGCCGCCATTTTCGTTCCGTCAATGAACGAATATTTCGCCAGCGCCGCGTCCACGCCGCGCATCACGTCCACGTAAGCTTTTCCGCCCCAATCGTTCGTTATCTCGTCCGTGAATTTCTGCCCGTATCCCGTTGAGCCGCGCCGGTTGATCATCAGCGTCACGTAGCCCGCGCCCGAAAATACCTGCGCGTTCCACCGGTATCCCCATGAATCTCCCCACATCGTCTGCGGCCCGCCGTGCAACAGCACCAGCAGGGGGTATTTTTTCCCCGCCTCGAATTTCGGCGGCTTGATCAACATCGCCTGTACTCGCGTCGCTTCCGCTCCTTCAAACCAGAATTTCTCCGGCGCATTCATCTCAATCTTCGCCAGCGCCGCGTCATTCTGATGCGTCAACTGCCGCAAACCAGTTCCATCGCTCGCCGCCGCAAAAACTTCCGCTGGCATAGTCAAACTCGTCCTCGCAAAAACAAACGTTTTCCCGTCTGCGCTGATGGAAACCGCTCCATTGAATCCGTCAATCAGCTTCTTTGGTGTCGCACCGGCCCGCGGCGCCATTTCATAAATAGGCTCAAGCGTTTCGTTTTCAGCGCCAAAATAAATCGCCTTGCTATCCGGCGACCACGCCAGATTCGCAGCGCTCCGATCGAATGACATCTCCGTCAAATTCTCATTTTTCCCAGCAGCCCGGTCGTAAAGCATCACGCGCCACCGGTCCGATTCATATCCCCCGGTCAATTGCGCGTGATATGCGATGTATTTTCCGTCCGGCGAATAAACAGGATTTCCGTCAAATCCCGGCTGCGTCGTAATCCGCTTTGACGCACCGCCGTTCGCCGACACAACAAACAAATCTCCGTTCGTGCTGATCGCTTCCACTTTGTCCGTCACTGCCGTGAAGCAAATCTCTTTCGAGTCCGGCGAAAAATTAATGTCTTCCGGTCCGCCCCGCTCGTCCGGCGGCACATCGTAATTCGCGCCCTCAGTCAAATCCTTGGCTGTACCGTTCCCATCGGCCGCAACTACAAACAAGTGCGACCGCTTCCCCTCATTCCAATGCGTCCAGTGCCGGTAGAGCAGCGCCTCCGCTACATGCGCCTTCACCTTGTTTTTTTCTTTTTCCTCATCCTTCCTTTTGTTGCACTCGTCATCTTTGCACTCCGGATACACGCCGGATGTGAACGCAATCATCTTTCCGTCCGGAGACCACTTCGCTAGATCCGCGCCCGTCGAAAGCTTCGTCAGCGGATGCGGCTCCCCACCTTCCATCGAAAGCAAATACACCTGCGAATCTCCGCTCCGCCCTGAAACAAACGCGATCGTCTTTCCATCCGGCGACCACAGCGGAGACGAATCTTTCCCGCTCTGCGTCAGTTGAATCGCCTCGCCACCAGACGTTGCCACCAGCCAGATGTTGCTCGCGTTCCGGTTCGCCTCCAAGTCCGGCACCGCCGTCGTGTACGCCACCCATTTTCCATCCGGCGAAATCTGCGGCTCGCTCACCCGCTGCAGCTTGATCAAATCATCAAACGCAATCGCATGCTTCGCCGTTTCTTGCGCCCCAGCACCGCCCGCAAACGCGCAGCACACCGCTGCCGCCATCAAAAAACTCCGCATAGTTTTCATGGATTCCTCGTACCGATGAACTGACACAATTCTGTTATTCCGCCCCAAAAATGTCGCCAAAATAATGTCACGTTTGCAGGTTACTTCCAACAGGTGTTGTCATCCATCGCGCATCCAAGAAGATGCGCGATGGACCTCAACGTAAGAACAAGTACAGCTCAAAGTGTTGCTGCGGTTTTTTCTACTCCCCACCAATCGGCACTCCCACCGCCCAAACATACCCATCCGGATCCTCCAGCATCACGTCCCGCCATCCATGTGGAAAATCCCGTGCCTCTTGCACTATCCTCGCGCCCGCTCTCTTCGCACGTTCCTCTGCCGCATCCGGATCAATTCCCATCACGCGAATTTCCGCCCCTGTTCCACGCGGTCCGGCATTTTGTAACCGGCCAAACGTTGGATGATGGGCGTAAGTATGGTCCGCGTGCAGCATAAAATCCGTCCCCCGCAAAGCAAGCGCCGCAAAGTCCCCATCCGCGTAACGCACAGTCGCTCCCAGCACGTCCCGGTAAAACGGCAAAGACCTAGCCACGTCCTTTACCAACAAATTCACCGTAAACGTCGGCAGCGCCCGCCCATATTGATCCGCTGGAACCCAGCCGCCTCCCATCCGCGTCATCGTCATAAGTTCTCTCCGCGCTCCTCAGCGAACTCTGCGCCTCTTTACCCTGAGTTTCGAAGGGTGCGTTTTCTTTTTCTTCTCTTCCGTCACGCCTCGCCGGCGAATCACCCTCCAATTTGGCCCGCGCCTCTTCCCCTGACGAAAATCCAATTCGCAAGCGCGATGAACGCCGTCGCCGTTATTACAATTGCTTCACTGCGCCCCATCTGGCTCAGCAGCACAAGCGCAATCACCAGCGTTGCGATGCTGCAAATCACTCCCGCAGGGTTCGCAAACGGGGCAGGCCCTTTCTGCTTTCGCAAGATCGGCAGCGCAATTGCAATTGCCCCATACACCACAAGCCGCGACACTGCCGACAGCGTTGCGTTCCACTGAAAGGTTCCCGCCGCAGCGAACGCAAACAAAATCACCGAGTACAGCAAAATGGAGAAATGCGGCGTTCGAAACCGCGGGTGAATTCGTGCCAGGACGGCTGGAAAGTCTCCCTGCTCCGCTAGCGCAAAAGCAATCCGCGGCGAGTGAAGCAAATTTGCGCTCAAATATCCGTATGTCGAAATCAGCGCCGCCACGCCAACTCCCGCCGCTGCCCATCCTCCCAGGAAACGCTGCGCCGCGTCTGCCAAAGACCGTTCGGACGCTCCCGCCCCCGGAAGCGTTGCCACCACTACATAAATCACGCCTGTATAGATAAAGCATTGCAGTCCCAACGCCATCAACAGCGCGAACGGCATGTCCTTTTTGGGGTTACTCGACTCGCCACCCACGATCAGCGCGCCTTCGAATCCTCCATAGGCAAACACAAGCAAAAGTAGCGCCTCAAACCAGCTCTTCGCTGGCGCAGGTGCAAACGAAAGCCCCACGCGCAGTTCGGGATGCAGCAGGAGAGACGCGAGTCCACTCAAAATAAATGTCATAAGGATTCCTACCTTGATCGCAGTGAACGTGTCGCTCACTACTTTCCCCATCTTCACACCAAAGTAATTGATCGCTGCCAGGTGGGCCAGCAACACCGCAACTGCAGCGATCTCTGCAGACCGCCCGCGGAGGAAAGGGAAGAATTGCCCTGCGTAGGTGGCAAACAAATCCGCGGCTGCTGCCGGGGCCGCGACGCGGGTTAGCCAAATCAACCAACCCACAAGCAAGCCCGCGAATCTGCCGAGTGCCACACGTGCATATAAATAGAGACCACCTGTTTCTTCAAATCGCGAGGAAACCTCCGAAATACAGCCGGCGATGATCAGCATTCCCGCACCGGAGGCAAGCGATGCAACCACACTGTAACCACCAAGCCGCGCCGCTAGCAGCGAAGGTAATCCAAAAATTCCAGCCCCGATAATGGAGTTGACCATCAGCGCTACCAGGCTCCATCGCCCGATGGTTCTTATGAGGGTGTGCGCCTGTGCGCCCAATTATTTCACCGGCGGTGCTTTCGCCTTTGCAATTGCACCCAGCACATCCGTCTTCCCACCAATCGCTTCCAGATGCGGATACCGTTCCCCCTCATGAAAATCAATCTTTACTGTCTGAAAAAAGTCGCCGTTTTCAACCAGCAACTCAATCGGTTCTTTCTTACTCTTCGCCGCGCGAATAGCCTCACGCAAGATATCCGGCGTCCACTTCCGTCCATTCACCGCCACCATCTTCATTCCCGCAGCCAATCCTGCCTTCGAAGCTGGCGACCCGACAACCACGTCCGCGATCTCATCCGCGTTATCTCCGCCGGGATAGTGTGCGCTGAATCCCAGCGAAAACTCGGCGTCCACCACGTGTTCCGCTTCTTCCACCGCTTTCTGATGCTCGTTCATCACGGCGCTATACGTAATCTTCCAACCGCTCCGTTCGAGGCCCATCAGCGGAGCGCCGGGACCATGTCCGCGCACTCGCTCCTGAAAAAACGTCTTCCAATCGTGTGGCGCAATTCCATTCAGCGTCGCGACCACGTCATCCAGCGAGTACGGAATCACCTTGGGCTCGCTGCCTTCTCCTCCGTGAAACGCGCGGCAAAAATCATCCAACGATTTCTTCCCGTTTGTCTTTTCGCGAATCAGCGTGTCCACATCCAGCCAAATCAGTTCGCTTTCTTCGTAATAATCCACCGGCCGCCGCCACGAAGTCCCGGCCGTTCGCGCACCATACAAGAGTTGCGCGGCTATCGCCGTGTCTTCCAAATCTCGCCAGGTACGTCCCGGACGGTCATTCAACGTCGCAAAAGTCGCTGCCAGATATTCGCGCAACCCTTCCGGCTTCCAAAATCCGCTGCGCGCCGCCAATATCACGCCGTAATACTGCGTTAGCCCCTCATAAACCCAGAGCAATTCGTCGCGCATCGGCTCTTGATAATTCGGTGTCGCCAATCCCGCCGGGCGTCGGTATTTTCCATTCCACGAATGAAAAAATTCATGCGGCAGCAAATCCATCTGCGTTTCCAGTATGTCCGCATCGTGGAGCGTCCGTTCCGGCACGCGGTTGTCGCTCGATTCGTGGTGCTCCAGCCCGTTCGGTTGCAAATGATCCGTCAACGCCAGCAAAAAATCGTAGTGCCGGTAATGCCGAGCTCCAAATAACACTCCTGTTTCCGCAACAAGTTGCCGTAGCGCAGTGATCTCTTCCGGAGTCGCTTCCGCCATCGCCGAACTGTCCGCTGCCGTATTCAATCGGTGCGCAGGTCTTTGCCCGGGTGAGAGATCGTACCTATTCATATGCTCGCCGGTCAGTACCGGAGAATCCACCAGCGTCGTCAGCGAAACTGTTTCAAATTCGATTCCGTCGCTCGATTCTTTGGTCACCGGAAGCGCCGTTGCAAATTTCCATCCAGCGGGAATTCTCAATTTCGCGGAAAATTTCACGTCATCCGATTTCGCCTCTTTCGGATACAGCACCACCAGATTCCAAGGCAACTCTGCGAGCTGGGTCGAAGCCGAAGGCACTCCCGCCGTCCCCGATTCCACTGGCAGCAAATAATCCAAAGTTGCTTCGAGCGTCTCCGCGCCTGCGGGCACTTCGCACTCGAACGCGTACATATCCAGCGTGTTCCGCCGCCAAATCACTTCTTTTCCATTCGCAAACAACTTCACGCCCGTAACATCTACTATCGGCCCGCTCGGCGAGTGTTCCCCCGGAATCCACTTCGGATAAACCAGCGTGAGCGCCCCGGGTTTCACGGGAAATTCCATCTTCGAGTGGTACACGCGACGCGCAGCCTCGCGCAGATCCACTTCCAGCTTCACAGGTTTGCCAGTTTGCTGCGCCCGCGCGCCCACGCCGCAAAACGCCATCGCCATCGCGAATAAAATTGCCACCCGCTTAACTCGAATCATCAACTCCTCCAAAAAATTCCGCGCCAGCCTACCACATTCACCCACCACCGTAGAGCGCAACATGTTGCGGCGCCCCATCGCGGCCAGATCGCTGCGTCTTGAACGCTTCCTTTTCTGTCATCCTGAGCGCATCCACGAAGATGCGCGAAGGACCTCAGCGCAAGCATCCCGGTAAAATCAACGACGTGCAATCTCGCGCCCCCCGGTTACGAATCGCACTCTGCTACAATCTTTTTCACCGTGGCTGCTGACACTTCCGCCCTTTTCCCCCGTAATTTCAAAAGATCCTTACCCATCGCCGTTCGCGGCGAAGGTTCCTGGATTATTTCTTCCGACGGTCATCGCTTCCTCGACGCTTCCGGCCAAGCCGCCGTCATCAGCATTGGCCACGGAATCCAGGAAATCGCCCACGCCATGACGGCCCAAGCCTCACAAATCGCATTCGCTCACACCACAGAATTCCATTCCACCTCCGCCGAAAAACTAGCTTCGCGCCTGCTCGCTCTCGCCCCGCCCAATTTCGCGAAAGGCCGCGTCTATTTCACCTCCGGCGGCTCAGAAGCCACCGAAACCGCAATCAAACTGGCTCGCCAATTCCATCTCGAATCCTGTTCACCGCAAAAATTCCGTGTCGTCTCGCGACGCCAGAGCTATCACGGCAGCACGCTCGGAGCCATGTCCGTGAGCGGCAACGTCGCCCGCCGCGCGCCTTACCAACCACTCCTTCAGGAATGGGGCCACATCGCGCCATGCTTCTGCTATCACTGCCCATTCCACAAGACATTTCCCGAATGCAACATCACCTGCGCCGACGACCTCGAGTCCTTTCTCGCCGCCAATGACGCGGCTTCGGTCTCGGCATTTATTTTCGAGCCGGTTGTAGGCGCCACCCTCGGCGCAGCCGCTCCGCCCGACGGTTATGTCCAACGCATCGCGGAAATTTGCCGCAACCGCGGAATTCTTCTCGTCGCCGACGAAATCATGACCGGCATGGGCCGCACCGGAAAACCTTTTGCGGTTCAACATCGGCCCATGCAAGAGAGAAGTGTCGAGCCGGATCTCATTCTCGTCGGCAAAGGTGTCGCCAGCGGTTACGCTCCGCTCGGTGCAGTCTTAGTCTCCTCGCGCGTCGCAGACGTTTTCACAAAAGGTTCTGGCGCATTCCAACACGGTTTCACCTATCAGGCACATCCCGTGTCCACCGCAGCAGGCAATGCCGTTCTCGACTACATCGAAAATAAAAATCTATTCGCACGCGTGAACGGTGTTTCAAAAAATCTGCGCGATGCCCTCGTGCCTCTCGCTTCGCATCCCAATGTCGGCGAAATTCGCGGCCTCGGTCTGCTGCTTGGAATCGAATTCGTCAAAAATAAATCCACGCGCGAGCCTTTTTCCAAGGAAGAGAACATCTCCGAAAAAATTCGCCAGGCCGCGCTTCAAAAAAATGTCCTCACCTACCCATCGCAAGGTTGCGTGGATGGCCTCCGCGGCGATCACATTCTTCTCGCGCCCCCATTCATTCTCACTTCGGGCGAAACGCAACTCATCGCCACCGCACTCGAATTCGCATTGCAGCAGGTTTTCCCATCTCGCTGAGATAGACTATTCTCCTCGTACGAAACAGTTGCACTCATATCTCTTTCTTGGAGAACGAATGATTCGGAATCATTCCCGCATTCTCTTGTTCCTGTTTGCCATTTTCGCTGCTCCATTTTTCGTGCAAGCTCAGGAAAAAACGCAAACGAAACCCCGCGCGCGCGATCTGGGAATTCCTTTTGACGGCACGCCCGGCCCCGGAAACGCCATCACCGATGTTCCCGGTGTCCTCGTCGGCCATACCACGCTAATTTCCGGCGAGGGCAAACTTCAAGTTGGCAAAGGTCCCGTTCGCACCGGCGTCACCGCGGTCCTTCCTCGTGGGAAAAATTCCATGAACGATCCCGTATTCGCCGGATGGTTCTCGCAAAACGGAAACGGCGAAATGACGGGGACAACTTGGGTCGAGGAATCCGGTTTTCTTGAAGGTCCTGTCATGATCACGAATACGCACAGCGTCGGCGTAGTGCGCGACGCAGTGATCCAATGGCGCGTGAATCATGGCCAGCCCGACCCCACCAGTTACTGGTGGTCGCTTCCGGTCGTCGCGGAAACTTGGGACGGCTGGCTCAACGACATCAACGGCTTCCACGTAAAACCTGAGCATGTGTTCCACGCGATCGATTCCGCTCATTCCGGCGCCGTAGAAGAGGGAAGCGTTGGCGGCGGCACGGGAATGATCTGCAACGAATTCAAAGGCGGCATCGGAACTTCCTCCCGCGTCGTGAAACTGAAGGAAGGCGCGTTCACCCTTGCCGCTCTCGTGCAGTGCAATTACGGCCGGCGGCCTCAGTTGCGCATCGCTGGAGTTCCCGTCGGAAAGGAAATTCCGGATGACGCGGCGTACACTTCCTCGTCGTTCGATGCATCGGAGCGCGGCTCGATCATAGTAGTTGTCGCCACGGATGCGCCGCTTCTGCCGCACCAATTGAAGCGGCTGGCCCGCCGCGTTTCCCTTGGCTTGGGCCGCGACGGAAGCATTTCCGGCAATGGTTCAGGAGATATTTTCATCGCGTTTTCCACGGCGAATCCCGGCGCCAGCAAGGAAAAAGGAGTCGCGGACTTGAAGATGTTTCCGAACGAAAGGCTCGATTCCATTTTCGGCGCTACCGTGCAATCCGTAGAAGAGGCAATCGTGAATGCAATGGTCGCCGCCGAAACCATGACCGGCATTGAAAACCATCGCGTGATCGCACTCGACCATGAAAAACTTCGCGCCATCCTTAAAAAATATAATCGCCTAAATCCATGAGGCTCAGTTGAATCGCCAACGGCTCGCTGCTTTTCTCTCACTTCTCGTTGCAGCGAGCTGCTTGTTCGTCGCCTGCAAGAGACCGCAAAGACCAATTCTCGCAATCACTCATGTAACTGTTATCGATATGACTGGCGCGTCGGCCATGCCCGATCAAACAGTTCTCATCGAGAAAGAAAAAATCATTGCGCTCGGCCCGCCCGTTTCCGTCGGAATTCCACCGGGTGCACAAATTCTTGACGCGCGCGGAAAATATCTCATCCCCGGCTTGAGCGACATGCATCTGCATCTCACTGGAGCCGGCGAGCCGGGCGGCAGCCGCGAGTTTTTTCTTCCTCTTCTCATCGCGAACGGAGTCACGTCTGTGCGAGACATGGGCGGCTATCTCGAGTCGCTCGTTCCTTTGCGCAAGGAAATCGAAGAGGGCAAGCGCCTCGGACCACGCATTGTTTTCGCGGGTCCATATCTCGACGGCGATCCGCCATTTTTCCAACCGTCACTGGTCGTCACGAATCGCACGCAAGCCCTTGAAGATGTCCACGTGCTCGTAAAGAAAGGCGTAGATTTCATCAAGGTTCAGTCCAATCTTTCTCGCGGCGCGTACTTCGCGATCGCCGAAACTTGCCGCACGGAACACCTCACTTTTGTCGGACACGTCCCAGACCGCGTCACCGCGTGGGAGGCCGCCGATGCGGGCCAAAGGTCCATTGAGCATTTAACGTGCGAACTGCGCGCGTGCTCCTCGAACGAAGCCGACTTGATGGGGAAACAATTTCGTGTACTTACGAAAAAGGCGACGCCCGCTCAATCCAAGGCGCGGAATCTGGCCTGGCAGCGCGAATTGCTCGACAGCTATTCCGATCAAAAGGCCGCTGAGCTAGTTGCAAAATTCCGCGAGCAACAGATCTGGCAGACTCCCACGCTGATTTTGTTGCGCAACGACGCTTTTCCTTCCGCCAGTCTGAATCTGACCTCCGATCCGCGCACAAAATATGTGCCGGCAAAGATTCTCGAGAATTGGCGCACAAGCTACGAGCAACGAATTAAAAATATCTCCAACGAAGAATTTTCGCTGCGTGCCGCACTCCTCGAAAAATCGCTTGGCCTTGTCGGGCGGATGCAAAAGAGCGGCGTAAAAATCCTGGCCGGTACCGATAGCGCAGCTCCTTACATTGTCCCCGGCTTCGGATTGCATGACGAGATGGAACTCCTCGTGAAGGCTGGCCTGACGCCGATGGAAGCGCTACAAGCCGCGACGCGCAATCCCGCTGAATTTCTGGGCCATCTTGATTCGCAAGGAATGATCGCTGCCGGGAAGAACGCCGATTTGCTTCTGCTCGATGCGAATCCGCTGGATGACATTCGCAACACTCAAAAAATCCACACTGTAGTATTGCGCGGCAAGTTGTTGGATCGCACCGCGCTCGACCAGCTTCTTGCCGATGCCCAAAAATTTGCCGCAGCGAATTGACTGAAGCACGCGTTCCTATCCCTTCGCATTGGTGCAGCATCGCAAGGATCTCTTTGAAGCGTTGCGCTGTCCTGTCTGGTGTATTTGACCGTTAAAATCTTTTTCATCGGCCCGCCTAACGGACCCGTCTCGAGTACATCGGTAAAAGAATTTGGAGTGATATCCGAATAAGTGTCCCGGACTGCCAGTTTCTTGCCCGTGGATTCATCCACGCCGGTAAACACCAGCTTCTCTCCTTCCCATCGGCCGGTTGAGAAGGAAACTCCGGGCTGCGTCCTGTCGAGCCAAAAGGATTTGTAAAGACGTTCCTGAGGAATCCAGGTCACCACAAGATGGCCGAAAAAAGCGCCGTGAGATTCGTAGTCTCCGATCAGCGACAAGCCGCCAGGGCCAGGACGCATCGTTTCCGTGCCCTTGTCTTGCTTGCCCAGCGGCATTTCGTCGGAAGGCTAAAACTGTTCCACGGTACTCCAGCGTCCCGCCCACATTTTTATTAGTCTTTCCATCTCTGGAGTGGGTCTTGGCGACTCGCTGCTTATTTGGGCCGGCGCGGTTGCGGGCTGCGTGTTCGTAGAGGCTCCAGCTTGGCCGGAACTTGCTTGTGCGGCAGCCAAAGAGGCGAGCAGCAATGAAATGAATAGCGAGGCGATGGTCTTCATGTCAGATCACTGGGACCGCGGTTTTGCGGGGGGGATTGAAGAAGGGGAGCGGGACGACTTTGGCGGCGACGGTTTTGCGTTCGGCCTCGACAGTCATTTCGATGTGGAGAGTGGCGCCGAGGGAGGAGTGGTCGCGCCCGACGCAGGCCAGGGCAATCATTTTCTTCAGTGTTGGTGACCATGTGGTGGAGGTCGCCTTGCCGACTTGCCGTCCGCCGCGATAAACGGGCACAGCAACACGCGACGCCATACTCGGAACTTGCGGCGCCATGCCGATTTTTTCGTAGATAGCTTCGACTTCGTTCCAATCTATTTCGAGGCCGACCAACGCGCGTTCGGCGCCGCGTTTTGCCTCGGCGGCGAGGGCGTCTCGCCCGACGAAGTTCTCTTTGTTCAAATCCACCAATTTGCCGAGGCCAATTTCTGCCGGTGCGTATCGCTGCGAGTCAATGAGAGCTTTTTTGCTGGAAAAGTAATCGACCTCGATGAGGATGAGGCCGGCTTCGATGCGTGCGATATCCAGCGCGATCATTCCAGCGGGGTGAATGTCGAATATCTTGCCCATGGTCATGAGCTTGTCCCAGACTTTCACAGCGTCGTTCCAAGGAGCCCAGATTTCGTAACCGAGATCGCCGGTGTAACCGGTGCGGGAGATGTCCACAGGGACGCCGGCAATTTTTCCATGCGTGACACGGAAATATTTGAGGTTGGCGATATTTGCGTCGGCGACAGCGTGGAGAAGTTTTCCGGATGTCGGCCCTTGCAGCGCGAGCGCGGCGACCCGTTCGGAAATATCTTCGAGTGTGACGTCGAGTCCCATGGCGTTTTGCTGAAACCAGCGGAGGCTGGGATCGGCGGCGGTCCAGCGATATTCGTTTTCGCCGAGGCGCGTGATGGTACCGTCGTCAATGACTTTGCCTTCGGAATCGCACCAGCAGCAATAGATGACCTGGTCCACCCCGACTTTGTTGATGTCGCGCGTGATGACGCGGTTGACGAGGCGTGTGGCGTCCGACCCGGTGACGCGGTATTTGTAGAGCGGAGAAATGTCAATGAGCGCGGCGGAGTTGCGGATGGCGTTGTATTCGTGCTCATGATGCGTTTCATAGACGCTGACTGTGTAATAGCCCGACCACTCGCGATAGTTGAGGCTTTCGCAGAGGGCGAGAGTGCGTTCGTGGAATGCGGTTCCGACGGGCAAGATGGTCTCCTGTTGATGTTGCGTGGCGGAATTATAGAAGGGAGTGACGAGTGAGAACAAGGCGGATGCGACCACGCGGAGGAGGGGTATACCCACCCTTGTTTTTTGTATCTGCAGATTCCAAAGAGGTTAGAAGAAGGCGTTCTGTAAGTGCAGCATATAAAGGGGTTGAAGTGCCTTTAGAATGAGCAGATGCGAAGGGCGTAAGTGCAGAATATAGAGGACTTAAGCGATTTGTGGTCCGATTTCATGAACAAGTATAGCACGATGAATATATCTAGTCAAGTAACAGTACTAAAGGAGAATAATTCAAACTCCTCTGCGAGCATGCCTGGCAAGTCTTCTAACTCATGTAGTTACATGACTTCAAAGATTTGCTTACGTCGAGTAGAATGGGCGGTCATTCTTCAGGTTTGTTTCTTTTCCTAATCGGGGTCATTCGAATGGGGCAGCACTACGACGCGATTGTCATCGGCGGCGGTCACAATGGACTGACCAATGCCGCGTACCTTGCCAAAGCGGGAAAGAAAGTGCTCGTTCTGGAGCGTCGGCATGTGCTTGGCGGTGCTGCCGTTACGGAAGAGATCATTCCTGGCTTTCTTTTTTCCGAATGCTCCTACGTTGTTTCTCTCCTACGACCAGAAATCATTCGAGAACTGGATTTGCCTCGGCATGGACTGGAAATTCTGCCGCTGGATGGAACGTTTACGCCGATGCCGGGCGGTGATTATTTGTGGCGGATGAATGATCATGGGCGGACAGTGCGGGAAATCCGGCGGCACTCGCGGATTGATGCGGAGGCATACGAAGAATTTTCAAAAATGATGACGCCGATGTGCCGGTTCGTGAAACCTATCCTTTCGATGATTCCACCGGACCCGACGACGCTCAAGCCAAAGGATCTAAAACAATTACATTTTCTTTTGCAAAGATTTCGCGATCTCTCGAGCGATGAGCGCTACACGCTGGTGCAGTTGATGACGATGAGCGCGGCGGATTTTCTGGATCAGTGGTTTGAGACGGATGTGCTGAAAGCGACGATGTCCGCTTCCGGAATTATTGGCACGTTCTTGGGAATTCGGTCGCCGGGTACGGCGTACGTACTGCTCCACCACTATATGGGCGAGATTGACGGAGCGTTCCGGTCGTGGGGATTCAGCCGCGGTGGGACGGGCGCGATATCGAATGCAATTGCGTCGGCGGCGCGCGAAGCGGGCGTGGAAATTCGCACGAAAGCCGGCGTTTCGAAGATTATTGTGAAGAATGGCCGCGTTTCGGGAGTGGCGCTGACGAGCGGGGAAGAGATTACGGCGAATGTAGTTTCATCGAGCGTTGATCCGCACCTGACGTTTGAGAAGTTCCTCGAGCCGCGCGACCTGCCCGGAGATTTTCTGGAAGAAGTGAAGCGCTACAAATTCCGCGGCTCTTCGGGGAAAGTGAATCTCGCGCTCGATGCGCTGCCGGAGTTAAAAAGCATGCCGGGCGACGGCCCACATTTACGCGGAGCAATTTCCATTTCGCCGAGCGTTGAATACATGGAGCGCGGCTACGACGACGCGAAATACGGGCACTTTTCGCGCCGACCGTACGTTGACATGGTGATTCCGAGTTTGACTGATCCCTCCGTCGCGCCGCCGGGCAAGCATGTGCTGTCGTGCTTCGTGCAATATGCTCCGTACAAACTGGCGGAAGGTACCTGGGATGATCAGCGCGAAGCGTTCGGCGACAACGTGATTGACACGCTGAGCGAGCACATGCCCAACATCAAAAAGATTATCGTTGGCCGGCAGGTTTTGACGCCGCTGGACCTCGAACGTGAGTTCGGCCTTACGCAAGGAAATATTTTTCAGGGTGAGCTCTCGCTCGAGCAGCTTTTCTTTTTGCGGCCCGTGCCCGGGTGGGCTTATTACAAAACGCCTGTGAACAACCTTTATATGTGCGGCTCGGCGACGCATCCGGGCGGCGGCATCATGGCCGCGCCTGGACGCATTGCGAGCCAAGTGATCTTGAAAGAATGGAAAAAGGCGAGCTGAGCATGCCCATCGGTCAAAAAGTGGTTGTCATTGGCGGCGGTCATAACGCGCTCATTACTGCCTTTTATTTGGCAAAGGGGGGATTTAAGCCGGTCGTGCTGGAGCGGCGGGAAATGGTGGGTGGCGGCGCCGTCACCGAGGAATTTCATCCCGGCTTTCGCGTTTCGAGCCTTGCGCATACGCTTGGGCCGCTGCGTGCAGATGTTGCGGCAGACTTACAAGTTGAGAAATTTGATTGCGAAATTTTGCGGCCTGACCCGCGCGTGTTTGCGCCCGCGCCGGATGGGCGCGCACTGCTTTTTTATGACGATGTAGCCAAGACCGCTGGCGGCATCGCGCGCATTTCGGCGAAAGACGGTGAACAATACCCTAAATTTGCAAGAGCCCTTGAAGAAATTGCCGGGGTTTTCGCGCAACTTTCTTTCATCACTCCGCCCGCGATTGATAAGCCGACACCAGAAGACTTGTGGAATCTTTTCAAGACCGGCCGGGGTGTACGCCGCCTCGGGAAAAAGCGCATTTTTGATTTGCTGCGCTGGGGTCCGATGGCTGTTGCGGATTTTGCAGCAGAATTTTTTGAAACGGAATTGATTCGCGCCGTCGTCGCATCCCGCGGAATTTTTGGGACCGCGCTTGGCCCGTGGTCGGCAGGATCGACGGCGGTTTTACTTCTCCGCGCATCCGTGGATGCAAATCCGGTCGGCTCCGCGGCTTTTGCGCGCGGTGGGCTGGGAAAACTCACCAGCGCTTTGGCCGAAGCGGCAAAAATGGCTGGCGCCGAGATTCGTACAAACGCAGAAGTACAGCACATCCGTTTGAAAGATGGCGCTGTTGCGGGTGTTGTGCTCGCGGACGGAGAAGAGATCGCCGCCGAAGCTGTAGTTTCCGGCGCCGATCCCAAACGTACATTTTTCAATTTGGTGGACCCCGCGCAACTCGACCCGCGTTTCGCGGCGCGGATGAAAAACTTCCGAGCAAACGGAACAGTCGGAAAAGTAAATCTGGCGCTCGGTGATTTACCTTCCTTTCCGTCGCTCGCTGGCGCTGTCGGGCCCGACGGTTTCCGCGCGGCGCTCTCTGGCCGAATTCATATCGGTCCGGAAATTGATTATCTGGAGCGTGCGTTTGACGCTTCGAAGTACGGCGAATTTTCGAAAGCGCCGTATCTGGAGATGACGATTCCCACGATTCTCGATCCCTCACTTGCACCGGAGGGCAAACACGTGGCGTCCGTTTACGTACAGTTTGCGCCATTCAAATTGAAGGCAGGGAATTGGGAAACGCAGCGCCAGGAACTCGGCAACACGGTCATCAAGACGCTGGCGCAATACGCGCCGAATCTGCCTAGTCTTGTGGAAGGAATGCAGGTCATCACACCGAAAGATCTCGAAACTGAATACGGTTTCACGGGCGGGCATATTTTTCATGGCGAACTCGCGCTGGATCAGATTTTCACGATGCGGCCGGTGCTGGATTGGGCGCGGTACAAGACGCCGATTCGCGGGTTATTTTTGTGCGGGAACGGCACGCATCCGGGAAATGGACTGACGGGCGCGAGTGGGGCGAACGCAGCCAAAGAAATCATTCACGAATTGCGGTGAGCTTGTGATTCGCCGCGACAAACTTCAGGCCCTTAAAGAAAGAGAAGAGAAACGGTTCGTCGCGGAACATCCGCGGTCGGGAGAGCTATACGCACGCGCGAAAGAAGCGCTTCTTGGCGGCGTGCCCATGAACTGGATGAAAAAATGGGCGGGCGACTTTCCGATTTTCGTCGCCCACGCGAAGGGCGCGCATTTCACGGACGTGGACGGGCGCGACTACGTGGACCTGTGTCTCGGCGACACGGGTGCAATGACGGGGCATTCACCGGACGTCGTGGCGGACGCAATTGCGAGGCGCGTGCGCGAAGGCATCACCTTGATGCTGCCCACAGAAGATTCTCTTTGGGTCGGCGATGAGCTCAAGCGCCGTTTCGGCTTGCCTTACTGGCAGTTCGCGTTGACGGCGACCGACGCAAATCGTTTCGCGATTCGCATCGCGCGCGAGATCACGCAGCGTTCGAAGATTCTTGTTTACAACTATTGCTATCACGGCACCGTGGATGAAACGTTTGCGACAGTTCACGCCGGCGTCGTCGGGCCTCGCCGTGGGAATATCGGGCCGCCGGTGAATCTTGCGGAAACGACGCGCGTTATTGAGTTCAATGATTTGAATGCGCTGGAAGACGCCCTAAAACATCACGATGTTGCCGTCGTTCTGGCCGAACCTGCAATGACTAACGTTGGCATCATTCTGCCGGATGACGGTTATTGGAAAGCTGCGCGCCAATTGACGCGCCGGTACGGAACTTTGCTAATCGCCGACGAAACACATACAATCTGCGCCGGCCCCGGCGGTTGCACGCGCGAATGGAAGCTGGACCCGGACTTCGTGGTTTTCGGAAAGCCGATTGGCAGCGGAATTCCCGGCTCAGCGTATGGGGTTTCGGAAGAAGTCGCGCAGCGCATCTCCTCGCGCATTCATCTTGAGGATTGCGACGTCGGAGGAATCGGTGGAACTTTGGCAGGGAATGCGCTTTCCCTTGCGGCCATGCGTGTGACGCTTGAAAAAGTTCTCACGGCCCTAGCCTATTCAAAAATGATTCCTCTTGGGAAGCGCTTCAACGATGGCGTCGCCAAGGAAATCGGAAGACACAACTTGCCCTGGAACGTGATCCAACTGGGTGCACGCGCGGAATATCACTTCACGAAAACACCGCCGCGCAATGGCGGCGAATCCGCGGCGGCTGCGGATTTCGGGCTTGAGCGCTTTTTGCATTTGCATGCGCTCAATCGCGGCGTCCTGCTCACGCCGTTTCACAACATGGCGCTCATGAGCCCTGCGACAACCGAAGCGGACGTTGATTTTCACACGCATGTTTTTGCAGAAGCGGTGGCGGAACTCGTGGCGTAGGGCAGGCGTCCTGATGGGAACTCCTGAGAGAAATGTTTCACCGTAAAAAGCGGCGTCGCGCCGCTCTTCGGCGCAGCTCAGGACGAGCCGCACTCCAAAAAAGAAAGCGCGGGCAGCCGATTGGTTTTAGAGCCACCCGCGCTTGATTGCAACTCTCTCCTGAAATCTAGAGCGACTTCAAGAAGGTTAAGAGCTGCTGTTTCTCCTGATCGGAGAGGTTGAAGAAGCCGCGCACGGCCTGGTTGGCTTCGTTTTGATGCGCGCGAATCGCTTCGATGAAGGTGAGCGCGCGGCCATCGTGCAACAAACGGCTGCGCAAACGGACTCCCCAAAGCGGCGGCGTGCGCATTTTCTGCGCGGTTGCCGGTCCGCCGTTCTGGACGATTCCATCTCCTGTTCCGACGTTATGGAGCAAGAAATCGCTGTAAGGATGGATGATTTTGTTGCCCAGCGAGTCGGGAACAACGAGCAAGCCGCCGTTAATCACCGAGCCGGTAGGAGCCGTCACGATGGTGCTGACGTGGCAGGTGTCGCAGCCGATGCGATCGAAAATCTGCGCACCAGCTTCCGCGTCTGCGGTGTTCGCCAGAGTCGCGTCGCGGCTCGGCGCCTTGGACGCCCGCATGAACCGGGCAAAGCGGTCGATGTCAGAGATACCGTCCGCGTCCTGATGGTCCTCGGGATCCCGGGTATTCTTGCAAAGGGTGGTCAGGTCCGTCGGGTTTAGGCGGCTGGTCACTCCCATTTCATTTAGGTAGGCGTCGGCGGAAAAAGACAGCAAGCTTGCATGCTGATTCTTCCAACCGAAGCGTGCAACGCGCGTTTGGCCCGGCGCTTCCGCAACGGGCACTTGAATCACTTGTCCGCAAACCTGGCCGAACGAGTTTCTGCATTGCTTGTTGGCGATGTCAATGATCGTTGAGCTGGAGATGGCTTCGATGAAGCCATCGCCGAGCGTGTTCAGAGAGGTTCGCAGAGTGCGCACGTTTGCACGATCGGGCGCGCGCTCCTGGACCTCGTTTTCGGGGTAATCTGCGCTGGGGCACATCGCGCGGTCATTCACAAGCGAACGATTGGGAATGGTGACGGTGCCGTCGCCGATGGTGATGTTCGGGTTGGTGAAATTTCCCCGTCCATCAACGTAGCCGACTCGCAGTTCGGTCACCTGGCTGATTCCGCCCACGGCAGGATTCTGATGACATTCGCGGCAGGATTGCGCGTTGAAGAGAGGGCCGAGTCCTCCCGCGGCGTCTTCCACTTCCGAAAATACTCCTGCGTCCATTCCGTGAGTGGAGCTGTCCACTAGCCCGTTTGACTGCTCGTCGAAGCCGGCGGGAGCTTCGGTTGGAGCAGCGGTGGTTGTTGCAAGCACGTCCAGCGGCGTGGCAACTCGATTGGTTGAAGGTGAATGAGAGTTTTGTGGCGGTCTGCCAGAGTCCGTGGCGGCCATTGCTAAAGCCACCGCGGCCGAGAAGAGGACCAGCGTCAGAACCGCTGAGGACCTTGCAGCGATGCGGCTCCAAAGTTGGGACAACCTGCGTTTTGTTTCCTCCATACTGGGGTAATTGCATGTCCGTGAAACGGACACACACTCCTTTACTTCTGATTCCGACGAGGCCACTTCGAGAGGAATTTCTGCTCCGGGAGGGAAGAAGCTGAAAAAGTATTGCCTGTGAGCTGGGGTGACGGTTGCGGCGGAGTCTAGTGACGCGCGAAGCAGTGCACAATGGCCCCGAAGGACAGTTTTTTTGGTGTCCGCATGGGCAGGGAGAAAGACTGTCCGAAGTTTTGCTCCGCTTCTGATTATCAAGAAAGCAAATACCGAATTATGCGGTCAACAGCAAAGACAAATTCATAGCACCATTCGAAGTGACTTTGGCCGACGCGGGAAACAGGAGAGCTGCCATGAGCAAGTTTTTGCTTAGCTACGGCCTTTGTGTGTTGCTGTGGGGTACCGCGCAGCAGGATGCCACTCAGCCAACACCTTCCGTTGCCGATGCGGCAAGAACCGCACGAGAGCGGCAAAAGGCCGGCGCAGTCAAGCGTGTAATCACGGAAGATGAACTGCCTTCTCGGAAACAGTTGGGGGCCCAGGCAGGAAATGAGGCGCAGACACGGGCGGCGCTCGAGAAAACCTATCCGACGTTGAACGCAGTCGACATGACAAACGAGCTGAATCAGGCTGAGGCTTTGTCAAAAATGTCCGCCTCGAAAATCGTAGCCGAGCAGGAATGGACTGCTCTCGCGGGCCATCAGAAATTGGCGTTTCCGGGAAAAAAGGAATGGGAGAATCAACTCGAAGAGGCAGTTACCCGTTTGATTGATGAAGCCGGCGCCGCATATCCGAAGCTACAGGAAATCCTGGACACAAACCGACCGGCGATTCTGAAGCATGACGCTGAAGTGATGAAAAAGGTGAGGACACAGTGGTTTGATGCGCTTGTTCCTTATATGAGCTGGCACGCAAAGGTCAGGCAAATTTTGACTGACGGACAAGCACGAGCGACGAGCTTTGCGACGAACCCAACTTGTTGCGGTACTCCTCGCGCAGTAAACTAGGGTGTTCCCACAGGTAGAGGAGAACCCGCCATGGCTACTGCCGAAGCAAGATTGCAAAAGACGGAGTTCACGAACGAGCCGTTCGTTGATTTTTCCCAGCCGGAAAACCGGGCCGCTATGGCAGCCGCATTGAAGAAAGTGGCTGGAGAATTTGGCCGCGAATATCCGATGTACATCGGCGGCGAAAAAGTGACAACCGCCGAGAAGATCAAGTCAACCAACCCGTCACACCCATCACAGGTCATCGGCATCGTGCAGAGCGCGAGCGCGGAACAGGCGCGGCAGGCGATTGAATCAGCGCACGGCTATTTTGATACTTGGAAAAAGGTTCCGCCAGAACAGCGGGCAGAGATGCTCTTTCGCGCGGCTGACATTATCCGGAAACGTAAATTCGAAACGTCGGCATTGATTTGCTATGAAGTTGGAAAGTCGTGGGCGGAGGCGGACGCCGATACCGCGGAGACAATCGACTTTCTGGAATTTTACGGCCGCGAGATGTTGCGGTTGGCCGGACCGCACAAAGTGGTGCCTTACCAGAATGAAAGAAATTTCATGGTGTACATTCCCCTGGGCGCGGGCGCGGCGATTCCTCCCTGGAATTTCCCGGCGGCGATTGCTACGGGCATGACGGCAGCGGCGCTGGTTGCAGGCAATACGGTCGTGCTGAAACCTTCGGAAGAGTCCTCGGTGATTGCGGCGAAGATGGTGGAGATTCTGTACGAAGCGGGTATTCCGAAACAGGCGCTGCAATTTGTTACGGGTCTCGGTGAGACTGCCGGCGACGCGCTGGTTAAGCATCCGAAGACGCGGTTCGTTGCGTTTACCGGTTCGAAGGACGTCGGATTGCTGATTAGTGAAGCGGCCGGGAAGCGCCAGCCCGGACAGCTCTGGATCAAGCGTGCCGTATTGGAAATGGGAGGCAAGGACGCAACCATCGTGGATGAAGAGGCCGATGTGGACGCGGCGGTCGAGGGCGTTGCGCTAGCGGCGTTTGGTTATCAGGGGCAAAAATGCTCTGCGTGCTCGCGCGCTATTGTTTCGGAAAAAGTGTATGACTCTTTCGTGCAAAAGCTCGTCGAACGCGCGAAGAAAGTTACTGTTGGCCCGAGCGAAGATCCCCTGAACTACATGGGCCCGGTTGTGAGCGAGTCAGCGATGAACGGCATTCTCAATTACATCGAAGTCGGCAAGAAGGAAGGGAAGTTGGTCCTGGGCGGAGGCCGGGCGCCCGGCGATGGCTATTTTGTGCAACCGACGGTTATTGCGGACGTGGATCCGAAAGCTCGTATCGCGCAGGAAGAGATCTTCGGGCCAGTGCTTGCAGTGATTAAAGCGAAAGATTTCGATGACGCGCTGCGAATTGCGAACGATACGGAATTTGGTCTTACCGGTGCGGTCTATTCAAAAAACAAGGCTAAGCTGGAAAAAGCCGAAGAAGTATTTCACGTTGGCAATCTCTATCTGAATCGCAAGTGCACGGGCGCGATGGTCGGCGCGCATCCCTTCGGGGGATTCAATATGTCCGGCACGGATTCAAAAACTGGCGGGAAAGATTACCTGCTGCATTTTCTGCAAGCAAAATCCATCGCAGAAAAAGTCGTTTAGATCTTTAGCACTTTGTCGGCGGCGGCCGCAGCCCATTTCATCACTCGATAAATCGGATAACTCAACGCAAGAATGAGAAACGCTAGGGGTGCGTTACTCCGATCGGTCGCGAGTGAAGCCACAAGAAAAATAGCTGATGCGGCGAGAGCAATTGCGGACGTCCACGGATAGCCCCAAGCTCGGTAAGGCCGCGGTGCGTCTGGCTCACGTTTTCGCAATTGGAAAAGTGACGCATACGAGAGCGCGTAGTTCGCCACAAAAAAGAAAGAAAGCATGGCGATTACGCGCTCAAACGAACCAAGAATGAAAATGATTCCCACAACAGTGCTGAGCAAAAGCGCGGTTACGGGCGTACCACCTTTATTTACCCGTGAGGCTTGCTTGAAAAAGAGCCGGTCGCTGCTCATTGCAAAAAGCGTGCGAGCCGCGAACATCTGGCAGGCGTTAATGCAACTCAGTAACGAAACAATCATGATTAAGCGGATGGCCGGATCGCCTCTGTGCCCAAAAATGCGATTCGCCGCCGCGCCCAGCGCAAAATTATTCCCGGCAATTTCGCTCATTGGCAAAACGTAAAGCACGGCGGCGTTCAGCAGAAGATAAATCGCCATGATGGAAAACACGCTGCCGAAAATCGCGCGGGGCACGTCACGCCCGGGATTTTTGACTTCCGCGCCGAAGTAGATCACTCCGTCCCAGCCATCCACTGTATAAATCACCGCTTGCAGCGCTACCAAGAAAGCGGTGATGAGGGGCCATCCCAGATGTATAGCGGGCGAAGCCACAGCAGAGCCCGCGGCGGCTTCCCGCAAATGCCCGCCGAGCATGAAGCACGCTGCTACTACAATGATGAAGGCGCCGGTTTTCATTGCAGCCGTGAGCAGCTGCGCACTGCTGCCCCACTTCACCCCACGCCATTGCAAAATCGCAAAAAGCATCAGAATGGAAACCGCGATGACTTTGATACCTAGCGTGCGCGAATTCGCATCGAGGCTCGTTACAAAATTGAATAGAAGGGGCAGATGCCCATTGAGGTGGTCCACAAATCCGAAGCTGTATTCACCGATGACAATCGCGACCGCGGCGTTCGTGCCACATGTCGAGAGCCAATCGCTCCACCCGACCAAGAATCCGGCGTATTCGCCAATCCCCCGACGGGAGAAATTATACTGGCCGCCGCTGCGAGGAATCATCGCGCCAAGTTCTGCCATGGACGACGCGCCAACCAGCGCGTACGCTCCGCCGAGAACCCAAACGCCAAGAAACAGCCAAGGATTTGGCAACCGTTCAGCTACATCGCCCGGAGTCCGAACGATGCCCGCGGCAATCGTATTGCCGATCGCGGCGGCGATTCCGAACCACACACCAAGCACTTGCAGCAGCCGTCCCCGGTTGTGCACCGGAGCGTTGCGTTCGCTGGAAGATGCGTCAGCAGTAGAGGACAATAGGATTCTCAGCGAGACTTGAGAGCCGTCATCATACTGGCGGCACCAGAAATTGCAAGCCGGAAGAAGTGGTTTCGATTCCACGGTAAATCGGCCGCGGAAGAATGTGTGCAAGGAGTGAGTGTGGAGAGCGAGCAGTCGCCGCTGGAAGTTTCCGTCGTGATTCCGTGTCTGAACGAGGCGAACTCGATTGGCTATTGCGTGGAAAAAGCGCTGTCCGCATTCCAATCTGCCGGTTTGCGTGGCGAAGTTGTTGTCGCGGACAATGGCTCGACGGACGGCTCCGTGGAACTTGTCCAAAAACTCGGCGCGCGCGTGGTACACGCGGAGCAAAAAGGTTATGGCGCGGCCTTGCAAGCCGGAATCCGCGGGTCCCACGGCACCTTCATCGTGATGGGGGATGCGGACGACAGCTACGATTTCACCGAGGTCCCGCGTTTCGTCGAAGCGTGGCGCAAGGGCTACGACGTCGTCATGGGCAATCGCTTTCGTGGCGAAATAAAGCCAGGTGCGATGCCGTGGCATCACAAGTACATCGGCAATCCCGCGCTCAGCGCCGTGCTCAACGTCCTATTTCACGCGAATATCGGCGATTCGCATTGCGGCATGCGCGGTTTTACTCGCGCGGTGTATGACCAGATGGATTTGCGCAGCACCGGAATGGAGTTCGCGTCCGAATTCGTCATCAAGGCGACGCAACTTGACGCAAAAATCACGGAGATTCCGATCACGCTGTGGAAAGACAAGCGCGGCCGGCCGCCGCATCTACGCAGCTTCCGTGACGGCTGGCGTCACCTTCGCTTCATGTTGCTTTACGCGCCGAACTGGCTTTTCCTCTTGCCCGGAAGTTTTTTGGTCGCGATTGGGCTGGTCCTTGTTTTCTGGCTTCTGCCCGGTCCGCGCAGCATTTCGCCGCGCGTCGTCCTGGATATCCACACAATGATCTTCGGTGTAATTTTCACACTGCTCGGGGCGCAAATTATTTCGATAGGCGCGTTCGCGAAAGTGTTTAGCTACGCGGAACGTTTTGACCGCGGAACCGTCTCGCTCAAGCGAATCCTCAAGCGTGTAACGCTCGAAACGGGGCTACTTCTTGGCGGGGGGCTCGCCCTGATTGGTTTTGCAGGTTGCGTGTGGATTACCTGGATGTGGGCGGCCAGTGGTTTCGGACCATTGCATGCCGTTCGCTGGGTTTTGTTTTGGGCCATGTGGTTGTTTCTCGGTCTGCAGATTATTTTCTCTTCGTTTTTCCTGAGCATGCTCGGCATCAGCCGCGGAACCTACATCGGCGACTACGATCTGCCACGATGAAGGCTCAAACGCGAATCGTTTGTTTTGGAGAGGACGCACGAAACCTATGGGATTGAAAGTCTTAATCACCGGTGGAGCCGGCTACATTGGAGCAACGGCTGTACGCCTTCTCGTAAAGCATGGTCACGAAGTCACCGCTCTTGACAATCTCTCCCAGGGCCATCGCGAAGCTGTTCCGGCTCAAGCGCGGCTCGTCATTGCGGATCTCAGCGACAGGGAAACCCTCAGCACGCTCTTTCAGGAGAGTCACTTCGACGCCGTCATGCATTTCGCCGCGTTCGCTGTCGTCGGCGAGTCCATGAAATTTCCTGAGCGCTACTTCCGCAACAACGTTACAAACTCCCTGAACCTCCTCGAGTGCTGCGCCGCGAATAAGGTTTCTCGTTTCGTTCTTTCTTCCACCGCAGCGATATTTGGTGATCCGCAAACGCCGCTCATTGAGGAATCCTCCCCCAAAGCT
The DNA here is from genome assembly GCA_035567915.1 of Candidatus Sulfotelmatobacter sp. GTDB lineage: Bacteria > Acidobacteriota > Terriglobia > Acidiferrales > UBA7541 > Acidiferrum. The sequence goes on from DATMPA010000012.1 coordinate 105,175, forward strand.
CCGCTGAATCCTTACGGTGAATCCAAATTGCAAGTCGAGGCCATGCTCCGCTGGTTCCAGCAGATTCATGGCGTCCGTTTTGCCACATTGCGTTATTTCAACGTCGCGGGGGCATGGGATGGTCACGGCGAGCACCATGATCCGGAATCGCACCTCATTCCGATTGTCTTGCAGGTGGCGATGGGCAAGCGCCCATCCGTTTCGGTATTTGGCACGAACTATCCCACGCCGGACGGCACCTGCGTCCGCGACTACGTGCATATCTATGATCTAGCTATGGCGCACTTGCTGGTCATGGACGCGCTCAAGGAGCGTGAAGGTCTCGCCTACAATCTCGGCAACGGCAACGGTTTCAGCGTCCGCCAGGTGATTGAAGCTGCGCGTAAAATCACCGGCCATCCTATTCCTGTGATCGAATCCCCGCGTCGTCCCGGAGACCCGCCCACACTCGTCGCCAGCTCAGAAAGAATCGGCAAGGAATTGGGCTGGAAACCGAAATACGCCACGCTCGAATCCATCATGCAGACGGCGTGGGACTGGCATCGCGAGCATCCGAACGGCTATCATATATAAGCTCGCCAAATCGCCGGCTGAGCTAGGAAAGTTAATGAGTTCAGCTGCTTCCATCCGTTCCGTCGGACGGCTTCACAAAAAATTTGTACTGGGCCGACGCGTAAGCGCCCTCGCCCAGGTTCTTGCGGAGCTCATGCCTCCCGGTGCATCTGCGCTTGATGTCGGTTGCGGTAGCGGTGCCGTCGCCAGTCTGATCATGCGCGTGCGCCCGGATGTGCGAATCCAAGGAGTGGAAGTTCTGGTCAGGGCGGGATGCCAAATTCCGTGCCAGCAGTATGATGGCAAACGGCTTCCGTACGCTGACGGCAGCTTCGACGTTTGCATGTGCGTTGACGTTCTTCACCATACGGACGATGTTGCTGCCTCCTTGCGCGAACTTGCTCGCGTAAGCAGCCGGTTTCTTCTGATCAAGGATCATCTCTGTGAAAATCGCCTGGATTTTCTGGTCCTCAAATTCATGGATTGGGTCGGTAATCGCCCGCAAGGAGTCGTTCTGCCTTACCGTTACCAGAGCCGGAAAGTTTGGAAGGAACAATTCCGCGAGTGTGGTCTTGAGGAACGTTTTTTCGTCACGAAGATTCCGCTCTACCCAGTTCCCATCGGGTGGATTGCCGCTCGCAGGCTTCACTTCGCCGTATTGCTTGAGAAAGTCGCCGCTCCAGTTCGCATTCCTAAGACATAGGGAACCAGCGGAGTCCCAGCGCGATCCGGTTGCAGCAGCCACGCCCTGCGATCCCTGAAATGCTCCAGCAGCTTGCGGTTCTGCTCGTTATCTAGCTCTCGCGCCCAAATCACCCTTGGCGGGCGGCGATGATCGAATTGTGTTACTAGAAGTGGGCGCTCTATTTGTCTTTCGGCTCTTCGTACGGTCCAAAAACCAAATGATCATCCTGCGTGGTGGCGAGCCAGACCTTTCGATCCTTGAAATATGCAAACAATTTTTCATCTTGCGTTTTGTCCAGCTCGCGCGCCCAGACTATCTTTGAATTATCAATGTCCGCGCCGTTGTAAACCCATTCGTCGTGCACGCTCAAATCATCTTCGTTGTAGCGCACAATCACCAAATGTTTTCCGGGCTCAGCCTGTAGTTTCTCAATAACCAGCGTGCGGCTTTTATCGCCTGTGCATGTCCAGAACAGTGGATCGCATTTACCGTCAGAGGCAGCCATCGCCGTATCCACGACAAGCACCAAAACCGCGGCCCTGGCCAGAGCCTTTCCCCAGGCAAAACGCTTGGTGCCCATCGTTCGAAGATGCCGCAGCGATTGCACAATCAACGCGAACACAAGGCACGTCGCTGGTGCCGCGTAATGCGCGTTGGACCAAGCGACAATGTAAATAGCGATCAGGACGCAAAAGAGCGTCACCCAAAGCGCGAGATACTTGCGGTCCAGCAACGCGAAGGGAAGTCCGGGCAGCGCGAGTAACAATCCCCACCACAAAAAAGCCGAAGCCAGTCGCGTCGTTTTCGTGTGAGAGACCGTAAGCAGTCCGTCCCAGCTTCTTGGGTACTCTTCGCGCTCCCAGACGTTGTAAAACTCTTCAAAACGATCGTTGTTGTAGTGTTTCTCCGTTTGCCATGGTTGCCAGACGAACATCGGCGCTGAGTTGTATGTGCGCAAATTCACCTGATAAGGAAACAATGTCGCATTCCCCGTCAGCCGCCAGTTGTAATAGCCCATGAAACATAGTGTGAGCGCGAGAACTGCACCAAGCGGTGCAAGCACGCTGCCCCAGGGAATACTTGCCGCACCTTTGCTCTTCGCCTTTTGCCAAAACCTGCGCAACAAGAGAAATGCCGCCGGCGCACAAAAAACCAATCCTTCATAGGGCCGGCTGTTCGCCAAAATGGAAACGCCTATGCCAAGAATCAGGGCGTCCCGCAGACTCACTCGCTCAAAAAGCCTCGCGAGCGCTCCAAGCACAAGCGCACCGCCGATCGTGGCGACTGCGCCGCCCCAATAGCTGTTCATCCAATAACTCGCCAAGCCCAGCTTGAGCGCGGCAAGCGCGCCTCCCCAAAAGGCCCATCGCGATGGCATCCATGCGCAGAGCATCCAATAGATCGCCGCGCACATCGCTGCCGCGCTCAGCAACACGCCAATCCATGGCGAGCCGAGCACTTGCCCTAGCGCAAGCACGGCTCCCTGTGCAGGCGGATACATCGAGGAATAGGTCGGAAACCAGTTCACGTGAAATGTTTCGAAACTCATCCACATCGGATGCGTTGGATTCGCCAGCCGCCCGTGCGCAAATGTATCCGCCATCAGCAAGTAGCTGAATTCGTCGTGGATACCTGGCGTCGGCACCGGCAAAAGAGGCAGGAGCGCGAGACGCGCGACAATTACGCCAAAGAATAATGCCGCCATCCCACGCAGGCGATGGCGGCTCAATTGTCCAAATGCGCGTTCAACAGCGCCAAACAATTTTTCGCTTGCGCGCGGCATGAAAGCTGCTGCCAAAAGAAAAGCAAGCGTAGTTGCGGCAACCGGAATCATGCCGCTGCAATTCCCGCATACGCCTCTGGTTGGCTAAGGTTTCGACGCACTATCAATAAACGCCGCCACATTGGTTTTCAGTTTAGCGAGGTCTTCGTCCCTCACGTACATCATGTGGCCCGCTTCGTAATATTTCAGCTTTAAGTTTTTGTGCAGCTCCTCGGAAACACCGAGGTGCTCCATGCTGTATTCCGTTTCCATGAACGGAGTCGCCAGGTCGTAATAACCATTTTCGACTTCCACTTTCAATTTCGGATTCGCAACCATCGCTGCCACCAAGTCTAAAACCACGCTTGGCGATCCGGGAAAATATCCGAAGTCGCTGTCGTGCTTCCAATCCCAACGATGCTCTCCAAAATTTGCAGCGACTTGATAGTTTTTGTCCTGGCCAAACTTCAATTCCTCGCGCAGGTAGCCATTGAACGCACCAACGAACGCGCCGCTGATGGCGGTTTCTTGGGGATCGTAATCCGCTGCCTCACCGATCAAATTGTAGGTTGGCCCCGCAAAGCGCGCGTCGAGACGCCCCGTCGTCAATCCACGGTCGCGCTGCAACTCCTGCATGAACTGGAATAGCTTCACGCGCAACTTTGCTTTGACCAGGTAGTCTTCGCTCAAGCCCGTGAAGCGCGCTAGCTTTTTCGCGACGGCTGCTTTCTCTTCGGCGCTGATCGTGTCGCCTTTCATCAACGCCGTGGCATATTCGCCCTTGGCAAACACACGCGATTCATCCAAAAACGCACTCAGATTTTCCGGCCGGTCCTTCAAGACCTTGTGATACCACGCCGTCGCCGCGTAGCTTGGCAAATACAAGATGTAAGCGAGATCCTGGCCGGGATAAAACGAAATTGTGCCCAAATCAATCACCGAAGAGATCATCACGATTCCGTTCAAATAAATGTTGTCGTTGTTTTGGAGATAATTGGTCAGCGCCGCGTTGCGAAACGTGCCGTAACTCTCACCAATCAGGAATTTCGGCGAATTCCACCGGTTGTTCCGCGTGATGTAAACCTTGATGAACTGCGCCAGTGACTTAACGTCAGAATCCACGCCCCAAAAATCTTTGTTTTGCGCTTTGCCCACAGCCGAACTGAATCCTGTCCCGACTGGATCAATAAAAACCAAATCCGACCGGTCGAGCAGACACTCCGGATTGTCCAGCAACTTGTATGGCGCAGGGGGCGTAATTCCGGCGTTTACTGTGACCACGCGCCGCGGCCCGAATGACCCCATGTGCAGCCACACGGAGGAAGCGCCGGGGCCGCCGTTATATAAAAATGAAATTGGCCGCGTGCTCGCGTCCTTCACGTCGCTGCGCGTGTAAGCCGTCGAGTACACCAGTGCAATTGGCGCACCTTTTTCATCCTTCAACAAAATCGTTTGCGCGGTTGCCTTGTAAGGAATCGTCTGCCCGCCAATCTTGATCGTGTGCTCCGTGACGGAGACTTCTTCCTTCGGCTTCTCTCCCGCATCCGCGGGTTGTTCCTTCCTGTCTTTATCTCCGCTTTTTTCTTCCTTCTCTTGCGCTCGCGATAGCGCGGGCCACAAGACTGCGCACGCAAACATCGCCGCCAACATCCCGAGCTGGGATAGCTTCCTCATGCGTCTCTCCTGAATACCGATTTTGTTGGGACCCTCGCAGGTCACCGATTCTAGCCGCGAATGGTTCTTAACGAAAGGCTGCCTGCGCGTTTTGCAGCTCGAAGAGAAGCTGCTCCCGCGAAGCCACCAATTTCAGCGCCGAACAATCCTTAACAATGTAGTCCGCTCCTGCATTGCGCAGCAGTTCGTCCCGCTCGGTCGTTTGCAGCGCCACCACGCGTGCTTCCGCCGCCTTGCCCGAGCGAATTCCCGCAGGCGCATCTTCAATTACCACGCAATTCTTCGGGGAAAAGGAAAGCGTCTGCGCACCCTTCCGATACGGTTCCGGATCGGGCTTCCCATTTACGATGTCATCTGAAGTCACAATGAATTTCGGTTCGGGCAATCCCGCCGCGCGAACGCGCACGTGCGCGAGTCTCTTCGTGCAGGAAGTGACGATTGCCCAGCGCTCCAGCGGCAGCGCCTGCAATAATTCCAGCGCGCCCGGCAGAGGCACGACACCCTCCACATCTTCGATTTCGCGGCGCTCCACTTCTCGATTTTCCTCTTCCGCATCCGCATTCGGCAGCAGCTCGCGAATCGTTGCAATGCTCGGCCGCCCGTGCGCGCGCCGCACCGTATCTTCGGAGTCAAACCCGTGTTTCTGCGCCCACCAGCTCCACACGCGCGCCACTGCGGGAGTCGAATCAACCAACACCCCATCCAGGTCGAACAAAATGCCTTCACACTGAATTTTCGTCATCCATACATGATAGACATAATTTCCAGTGCCACGAAATCTGCTGAGCACGGCTGCTTACTGCGAGACACATCCCGGAAAGTTTGCGTATAGCTGCAAAAGCAGTAACACTATCATTGAGAATTATTTCCAGTCCAAAAGTGATGTCAAAACCGCTTCAAATCATGAAATTTGGCGGCACTTCCGTCGGCGATGCCACTTGCATCGCCCGCGCGGCGCAAATCGCGGCGACCGCCGCGAAAGAAATGCGCATCGTCGTGGTTGTTTCCGCGATGAGCGGTATCACGAATCGGCTCGTCGAAACGGCAAAACGCGCCGGTGAAGGCGACGTGGAAGCCGGCCGTGCCTTGATGGACGCTCTCCGCCAGCAGCACCACGCCGCGCTGGCTGCCTTGGTGTCCGACGAATCTTCCCGCGCTGCTGTCGAACATAAACTCGAGGAAATTCTTGCCGAAGGCAAACGCCTCTATGATGGTACCGCTATGTTGCGCGAACTCACGCCGCGTACCTTGGATTTCATTTCCAGCCTCGGTGAACGCCTCTGCGCTCCCATATTCGCCGCCGCCCTGTGGCAGCTAGAAACGAAAAGCCGTTCCATCGAGGCTACTGAACTGATCGTCACAGATGACTATCACGGAGGCGCGGAACCACGTGCCGAAGATACTCGCAAGCGTTCCTCCGCGCTCGTTCTTCCTTTGCTCGCCGCAGGAGAGGTTCCCGTCGTCACCGGCTTTATCGGCGCAACGCACGATGGAAAACTCACCACGCTAGGCCGCGGCGGCTCGGATTATTCCGCCACGATCCTCGGCGCTGCTCTTGACGCCGATGAAATCATCATCTGGACCGACGTCGAAGGAGTTTTGACTGCCGATCCGCGCCTCGTTCCCGACGCGCGCACTATTCCTGAAATTTCTTATCGCGAAGCCGCCGAACTTGCCTATTTCGGCGCAAAAGTTCTTCATCCGAAAACGCTCAGGCCCGTTCTGCCCGCCGGTATCCCCGTCTGGATTCGCAACAGCTTTGCGCCCGAAAAACTCGGTACCAAGATCACGCAAAAAGGGAAGAGCATTGGCGGCGGCGTTAAAGCCCTAACCGCGATTCGCGATGTTGCCCTTATCAGTCTCGGCGGTCCAGGCATTGTTGGCGTTCCGGACGTCATTGGCCGCACTTTCACGACCACGGCCGAACTCCGTGCCGACGTCCTGCTTATCTCTCAGTCTTCTTCGCAAAACGACATCTGCTTCCTCGTCTCCAAACCTCACGCTCACGCTACCGTGGACGCACTTCGCAAGGAATTTGCGCAGGACCTCGCTCACGAAGTCGTGGATCACATCACTGTGGATCCAAACGTGGCGATTGTCGCCGTTGTCGGGGAAAACATGCGCGGCACACCCGGGGTAGCCGGAAAAACGTTCAATGCGCTGGGTCAGGAAAAAGTAAATCTAATCGCAATTGCGCAGGGTTCTTCAGAAACCAACATCTCTTTTGTTGTGGATGACAAATCCATGCAATCCGCGTTGCGCGTTCTGCACCGGGAATTCGGCTTGGGCAACCCGGGCGCAAGCTAGCCACCGCTCACTCTTCCCGTTACGAATCAACAAAAAGTTCGTCCACGTAACACCACATCCAGTGTTCACCGGGTTCGAGCGATTGCACCACCGGATGCTTCGAAGTATGAAAATGCTTCGTCGCATGTTTGTTTTTCGAGGAATCGCAACAGCCCACGTGTCCGCATTCAAGGCACAGCCGCAAATGTACCCAGCTGTCGCCCATCTTCAAGCACTCTTCGCAACCCCTTGAGTGCGGCTTCACTTTTTTCGCGTGCTTGATGTGCTCGCAAGTATCGCTCATGCGGGGGCATTCTCGCTTTCCGCAGGTTGCATTGCCGGCTGCTTGAAGGGAAGGCGAATCGTGAAGCTGGTTTGGCCGGGTTGGGATTCAACCTCGATGAATCCGTGATGCCGCCTCACGATGCGGGCAACCGTATCGAGGCCCAAGCCCGTGCCTTCGCCGACCTTCTTTGTGGTGAAAAAAGGATCGAAGATGCTGGACTGGATTTCCCTGGGAATCCCGGGGCCGTTGTCTTCAATTTCAACCACCGCGTAGTCCAGTTCCTTGCACGTCCTAATTCGCAGCTCGCCTTTACCTTGCATGGAATCAATTGCGTTATCCATCAAGTTCGTCCAGACCTGATTCAACTCGCCCCCATAGGCGCATACTCTGGGAAGGTTTTCATCGTAGTCACGGACGATTGTGACGCCGCTCTTGAAACGGTGCCCGAATATCTTCAACGTATTTTCGAGATCTTCGCGCAGATCCACTTCCTGAAGCGAAGTCTGATCCATGTATGAATAGCGCTTGACCGCGCCGACCAGTTCGCTGATCCGCCGCGTGCTGTTTTCGATTTCCCGGATGAGGCTGAACACCGCAATGATCCCCCCCACGCGGTGTACCGCATCGCTCAGGAGTTCCTTTCCGATTTTTGCTTCCAGTTGATCCAGTTCGTCTCCGTCTACGCAGCCTTCCGCAAGCGTCGAAGCAATTTTCCACGGTTCGGCTACTCCTCGCTTCTCAAGCCACGCAGCTACCCGTTCTTCTCGATCGCTCAATTCCAACGGATCAAGCTCTCGCTCCGCCAGCTGAGCAGCTTTTTGTCCCGCTGTTAATTCAAAATCAAAGAGCGCACGCCGCTGCGCTTCCGTGGATGAGTACTTCAACAGTCGAAGACTTACTTCGCGAATGTTTTCCATCGCCCCCAGCAGATTCTGCGCCGCCCGCTGCGCCGCGGCTGCCGGATTGTTCAGTTCGTGAGCCAACCCGGCGGAAAGTTTGCCGAGGGCCATCAATTTCTCCTGCTGCGTTTCCGTGCGTGTCACTTCCCGGATGCGGTCGGACATCAATCCGACCAGGCGCTCGGTGAGCAGCGGCATGCGCTGTACCAAGTCGGGGAAATACTGCCGGTGCAAACGAATCATCCGGGTATGCATCACGGCGCGGCTAATGCCTTTGAATTGTTTCAAGCGGGAAAATGGCAATCTTCCGGTGATTTCGCCTGCGACGGCCACAAAGATCGGTGATCCCGCGGAAGTCAATTGAGAAACCTGCAGCTCGCCCTCGAGCATCAGCGTGAGATAATCGACGGAGTCGCCGGGCCTTGCGTAGACTTGCCCGGCTTCGAGCGTCACTTCGCCCATGCGTTCCGCGAGCCAGAACAGATCTTCCTCTGGCAAATCGGCGAAAACGGAAAATTTCCGCACTTCTTCGACAATGTGCTGAACTTTCGTGCTCTTATCGGTCTCTGTCATCTCACACCGTGCTCAAGTATTGATGCACGAACTGAACCGCATTTGCTCCTTCGCCCACTCCGGATGCCACGCGTTTCACCGAGCGGTACCGGACATCTCCCGCGACAAACACACCCGGAATGCAAGCTTCCAAAAGCCACGGATCGCGATCCAGCGGCCAACTCTTCGGACGCTTTCCATCCGGCATCAAATCCGGCCCCGTTAGGATAAATCCTTTTTCTTCACGCATTAGAACGTCGGAGAGCCATTCCGTGCGCGGCGCGGCACCAATAAACACAAACAAATGGTTGGTGGGAACTTTTTGCGTCTCCCCGCTCGTTGCGCACAGCACAGAAATCGCTTCCAGCCGTTCCTCTCCAAAAACTTCTGTCACCTGACTGTTCAATTCGACACTGATGTTTTCCATGGCGCGAATCTGGTCCACGAGATATTGCGACATACCCGCTTCCAAAGATTTTCCGCGCACCAGCACAATCACGCGCCGCGCGTATTGGGAGAAAAACATGGCCGCTTGTCCTGCGGAATTTGCCCCGCCAACGATGTAAACGTCTTCGCCCTTGCACATCGCCGCCTCGGTCATCGCAGCGCCATAATACACGCCAGCTCCTTGTACACGTTCCATTCCAGGCACGGCCAGTTTGCGATAAGAAACTCCCGTCGCGATCACCAGCGCCTTCGCGCCGATTTCTGTGCCATCCAGCAGCGTCACGAATTTCGAAGCGCCTTCGACGCGCAGCTTTGTGACTTCCTGTGGCGAAAGAATTTCCACTCCGAACTTTCTGGCTTGTGTAACCGCGCGTCTCGCCAGATCGGCACCGCTCAGCCCCGCAGGGAAGCCGAGATAGTTTTCAATTCTTGAGCTCATACCCGCCTGGCCGCCGGGGGCTTCGCTTTCAATCATCACCGTGCGCAATCCTTCTGACGCTCCATAGACGGCGGCTCCCAGTCCCGCCGGCCCGCCCCCTATAATCAGCAAATCGTAAAATGAAGTTTCCGCTCGCGTGCGCAAGCCGAGCCGTGCGGCAATGTCCGACGTCGTCGGTTCGCAAAGAACGGTGCCATCCGAAAAAATCGTGACCGGCAGTTTCGATTTGTCGCAGCCATCCGTTTGGAGTAACGCGCGAACCTCCGAACTTTTGTCCGCGGTTTCCACATCAAAGAAACGATACGGCACCTGGTTCCGCGCCAGGAACTCACGCACAGCGTAGGATCGCGGCGACCACTGGCTCCCCAAAACGCGCACGCCTTCGAACGCAGGCCGGTATGTCGCCTGCCAATCGCCCAACAGATCGTCCAGGATTGGATAGAGCTGTTGCTCCGGCGGGTCCCACGGCTTTAAGAGATAATGTTGGATTTTCGCGTGATTGATCGCCTGAATGGCCGCATCCGTGTCCGCGTACGCAGTTAACAGCACGCGCTTTGCTTCCGGAAAGACGCCCATCGCCTTAGCGATAAAGTCCACGCCGCTCATTTCCGGCATGCGCTGGTCCACCAGAAGCAGCGCCACCGGTTCGCCTCTGCGTTTCAATGACGTAAGAGCCTGCAACGCCGCCGCACCGGAGCTCGCCCGCATCACGCGGTAATTCTCCGCGTAATGCTTGCGCAGATCGCGCTCTACTGCACGCAACACCTCGCCATCGTCATCCACCGCCATCAAAACTGGTTTCGCCATACTTGCCCCTCAGGCCCGTGAAAAGATTACTCTGTGCATGTTGGATGCGCGTCGGCGCCCTTCGTCTCATCAAAATTTGTTTCGTTATCTATTGGGATTGGCGCTTAAAAATGAGCGGCTTGAAACTGAACACTGACAACTGAAAACTTACTTTTTGGGGTGGGAGACGGGATTTGAACCCGCGACATTCGGTGCCACAGACCGACGCTCTACCAGCTGAGCTACTCCCACCACTGATTGACAACAAATAGTTTACGCTACTTTTTCCATGTGCAAAAGAGGGGTCAATGGGTCAATCACGTCAATTTTATTGCCAACTAAAGAGGGAATTGAGGCCAATACACGCGAGCGATATTGCGGACGCAAGTGTGTGTACAGGCGAACCATTCTCTCTGACCCGTGACCAATCCACGCTTTGATGACTTCCACCGGCGTATTGTTCTCAATCAGGAACGAAACCCTGCCGTGTCTGAACCCGTGCATTCCACCTTCACGGATGGACAGTGCCTGCAAAATTGGATGCAGACGCCTGCGAAGCACGTTGTTGTTGCGCAGCGGTTTCCCGTTCTTCGATGAGAACACCAAACCTGCTTGGCGTCCGTTGAGATAGTCCTTCAGCATGGTGATTAAGCTGGGCTGAACATCTATTGCCCGGTTCGCGTTCCGTGACTTGGTGGACTGCTTCTGTCCTTCCCACACCGAACGGCGAACGTGGATTATGCTTCGGGCAAAATCAATGTCAGCCACTTCAAGCCCGTAAAGCTCGCCTGCTCTCGCGCCAGTCTCAGCGGCAGTGGCAAACAAAACCTTCCACATGCCTTGAGCTTGAGAAATGATGCTGCCCATTTCATCTGGCGTGTAGCAGACTGCTTCCTGTTGCTCTTCCTTGACCGATACGTAAGAAATTTTCTTTCTCCCGAACCATCTTCCAAGGATTAGACAGAGCGTGGTGACGATGTGCTTTTGTGACATCGGTGACAGGTGCGAAAGCTCACCAATCCACTCATTCACTCTCTCAGCCGTGATGCAGTCAACTGGATGCCTGCTCCATTTTGGCAGCAGATATTTGCGAACGTGATACTTCAGCGTTCGCTGCGTTGATGGCTTCTGACGGCAGAGATAGTTTTCTTCCCACCACGCTACGCGCTTGGCGAAAAGGTCTGACGAAGGAATCACGTAGCTGGGGCTGTTCGCTCCCGTTGCTTCGATGATGCTCCGCAGTTTCCTTCGCGCTTCGCTCTTCCTCATTTCTTTCACGAAGCCAAGGACAACAGACCGTTTGACCCGTTGCGATTGACCCGCAACGTCTTCAAACCATCTGCCGCGATAAGCTCCGTTTCGCACTTCAATTGTTCCATTCTGACCGATTCTGCGAGACATGCTCTTTCTTCGCTTTCTCGCTGTAATCGGCACCGCTGGCGACACGATAGCACCAGCTTCCGCAGAAACCAAAATTTCCAATGGCGTTCCCTGTTCACACACGTCTGCCGATGAAGGAGACGTGGTGCTAAGTTGTCAGGGTTTGCGTCTATCCTGAAGAACGGCAGGTGGGTCTTGCAGACCGGCCCAACGTGGCCAGCGAGCGCGTAAGTGCGCCATTCAAACTACATTATACTTCAAACTGGATTTGTTGTCAAGTAGATTATCGCTTACCAATTGACAAACCCAAGCAAAAGCCGCGTGGGGTGTGTCAATTCATTTGCCACTAGTCGCAGTTCGCTTTCGTATGCCCATCGTCTTCCGTAGATGTGCTTCAATTTGCTCTGTGCCGGGGAACTGTCCGACAAAAGCGTTCACGCCGGGCACCGATGTTCTGGCAAATGAGTTGACCATTTCTTCGATACCCTTATCAAAAGTTTTGGAGTAAACGAATCTGTCACAACAACGCACGGTCACCTCATTCATTTGTATGACCGTGGCTTCATCCACATCTCGAAAATACCAGCCTTCTATTCCGATTGTGAGGCAGGCGGTCGGCGCTAACGGGAAAGCAATCACCACTCCCGGCGTTCTGAATCCGTGCCCCGGATGCCAAGCATCCTCTCTGAGCCTTATGAATGTAACCACTGGGTTGTCCGAAGTCACAAACTCCGTTCCAGTCGGTGCCTTCCAGACTTGCCACGGCCTTGGTACAAGTTCTTTCTTCATGACTTCGGCGTGGAAAAGAATGGTTTGAACGAATGTGTTACCGATCATGTTGTTTTCAGTGAACGTAGCAGCGTGTTTGCGAATCATCTCTCGAATCAAGTCTGGCTTTATGATCTCGCCAGTTGTTTCGCTAAAATGAGCGGCAGTGTCATTCACATATTCGTCGTTGAATTCCAGTTTAGAGAATGGCTCCTTCAACTTTGCCCAGTTCCCAGCCGTGAATTTCTTTCGTGCTGAAGAGCGTGCAGAAAGCAGTCCCATGTACAACGCGAGGGTATTCTTGTTGGTTAAGTTGAATTCGTACAATTCGCTTTTGGCGCACACCAGTGCGTCATTGCATCTTGCCTCTAGCTCAGCAAGTTTTGCCTCGAAGGATTCATCTCGCTGCCCATCCTCTTGTACTTGGGCAAAGTAACCGTTCTCGTATCCTTGCGCGTCTGTAGCGCGTGGGTGCGTTGGCTTTCCCTTTTCGTATGTCCACACTTTTCCCGGTCTTCCTTTGCGCTTCGCCGGGTTGGAGAACTGCTCCAAATAAAAGCGCGGGATGATGTGTGACCCGATAGACATACTCTAAGTTTATGAGAAGGAATGTCAGCGTCAAGGCATGTTGCCGCGAAATGACTGCTAATGTATCTTGCAACCGTGACCTTCATTCTCCACCTGTGGCAAGTCTTTCTTGCACTGCATCCGTGGGGCTACGTCATCGCAGCCCTTCTGGCTTTGTTTGCGCTAATAAAGAAAAAAGCAATTGGTGCAGCGACATCAGCGGCATGGAAAAAATGTGACATATGGTTCTGGGGGAAGATAAGGGCCAAACTTCAGCCTCAACAACAAACATCGCAGGAAGGCCAGACAGAATTAAGAACCTATAGAGGTACGTTTCAAGACTATGTTTATAGAAGTCTTCCGCCTGCCGGTCACACTCTTACATTGTCTAGCAGTGGATTCCTAGTGAGCGTACCGGTGAACTTCACCCACTTGTTGGTGGGCGTTAAGCCCGGTGCGTACATTGAAGTTGATACAGAGGCAACCATTGGACTTTATGGTGAGTTGGTGAAACGAGTTCGGATAGACGGAACCGCTTAACAACTCACAACTAGGTTGGTTGGGTTCACAACCAATTTAGTTGTACTGTTCAGTACATAAGTACCATTTACGTATACTCGGTTCGCTGCCAAACTGTCTCCACGCTGAACTCAGCGCAAAGGACAAAATAAAAATGAGTAGCCCAGCCGAAGTGAAACTTACAGCATCGCAGTTGCAATCAATGAGGCAAACTCTGCGCAGTGCCCACGAAGACTTGGACTATGTGCTAAGGCCGGTTGTGGCGCAGATGCTCACATCAGGGATGGACAGTAAGGCTGTGCTGCCGGTTCTCCGTGACGCAGCAAGGCGTTCCCTGTATCTGACTGCTACGGACTGCGCGGCTTCCTTCGACGTGGACATCCCAGAGAGCGCAGCGGCCCGCGACACGTTGGTATACAAGCTGGTTGACGCGGAAGCGGCGCGGTTCGCCCGGCTGGTTTTGGAAGCGGCGCAACCGGTGCGCGGCAAGAAAGCCGCCTGAAGGTTTACACCGGCCCTGTCTGGCGGGGCACGTCCCAGACCGGCCCGGCTGCCCGCGTTGGGATGGCCGGGTGCTGGTTCCATTGACGGAACGTGGCGATAGGGTTACCGTGGGCGCAAAGGAGACGGTCTATGTGGATTGCGATTGCAAAGGGTGTTGGTCTCGGTCTGGTGTTGTTCGCAGCGTTCGTTGTCTTCCGTTACGCCATGTTTATCGGACCACCGAGACCGGGCGTGGCAGTCAGCCTGAATGCAGTGTATGCCCTAACGGTGGGCAGCTACATTTTCTGGCTTGCGCTGTTTTGCTGCGTCGGCCTTGGCATTTGCGTTATCGATTCAATACCCATCCGCGTGCAACCCTAGAAGGCTCAACGCCGCGACAGAAACGGTCCGTCACGGGACTCTTTGCGGCAAGTTGTGCGTCATCGGCTTGCAGAGAATTTTAGGTGCCTTAAATCGAAAAGCCAAACGCACTCGGTGCGCCAACTGATGTTTGCTTGGGTTTGTCAATCATATGGTAATCGGTACCCTATTGACAATCATTCCGTTTGATGGTATAATGGTTGAGTGAGTCGAAGCAGCGCCGGATAGGAACCGGCAGCCTAGACTGACGAAGTATCAAAGAAGCGGTCAGCCAGAGTTACACGCGGCTGGCCCTTTTTGTTTTTAAGGGCAGTGGCGCGCGTGGTTTACACCGGGCCACCGAACCAAGGAAGGAACCATGAACCGATTCATTGGCCGCGAGGTGCGGAAGAGGATTGAAGCCAACCGGCAGCGTGCCGCGAATGTCTTAGATCGTGAAGAGCGTGAGCGAGAAGCACTGCGTCAGTTAAAACGAAAGGCGAGCGAGCAGGCCGGAAAGTGACCCCTGAAAAAAGTGGTACGCGCACGCGGTGCGGCTATATATCAGTTTTTGCCCCTCCCGCACTCAGGTCTAAGCCTAGCGGCTTTTTGATTTCTGCCCTCCTAAAAAAGAGAGCAGCCGGAAAGCTCAGTCTATTTTTTATCTAAACCTCAATCTCTCTATCTATGGGGGCAATGGGTTGCCGGGGTACGTACCAGTTTTTGCCGGGGTGGAGGGGCAACGGATTGCCGGGGTGGGGGGCAGCGGGTTTCCGGGGGCAATGGGCTGCCGGGGGGCATAGATTGCCCCTCTGTTTCAAGTGTAGAAGCTACCGAAAACAAGAAAGAAGGAAACACGAACGTGAGTGATAAGGAAAACTTGACCGTCATGGTGTGGGAACACGCGCCTAGCCGGTTCTCTGGAACAGATTTGGTTTTGCTGCTGAAGTTGGCCGGTCTGAGCAATAACAAGGACGGCTGTGCCTTTGCTGGCGTTGAACGTCTTGCCGTCATGTGCGGTGTGACGGAACGCGCTCTGCGCTACGCGCTGCGTAGGTTGGACAAGACGAAGTTCCTAAAGACCCAAAAGCGTGTTGGACACAGCAACCGATACTTTTTGAATGTGGAAGAGTTGAAGAAGCTGCCGTCAATACATGGGGCAGAACCCACGGCGGAAGCCGTCAAGCTCTCCGTCGATCTGGAAGAGTCTCTGCGTGTGAATCTGAACGGAACCATACCGGCAGACTGGCGCACCACGTGGCCAGTTGATTTGCAAAAACTGTTTGACGCAGGACATACGGATGCCCAGTTACGCCCGATCATAAAATTTGCGCGGCTGCATGAGTGGTGGTCTGACGAACTGCGGAAGCACGGAGCGCATGGATTGGTCAGCAACTTCACAACGATTCTTGAGCACTACACGAAAGCTCAAACGAAGGTGGCGGCATGACAACACTGGAAAATGTTCTGCACGAAGTTGAACAGCGCGAAAAAGAACTGGCCGCGCTTAGCAAGCTTTGGGAAGTCACTGTGGGAGAGCATACCCCTTCTACGGTGCAGTTCAGCACGTGGTTGTCACTGCACGGTTTTGCTGCTGTGGTGGAAGGCATAAGAGTGGCAGGCCGAAAGTTTCAGAAAATGGACAGCAAGATGGGGGCAATCCACCTTGTTCGGTTCACCAGTTCCGTCATGAACTTCCGCAGAGGCAAGGCCGCGTGACATGAACAAGACCTTGACCGCTTTGATTTGGAGTCGGTGCCCGGCAAAGTTCCGTGGAACTGAGCTAGTAATTTTGTTGAAGCTGGCTGGCGTGAGTAGCAATCAGGGCTGCTCGCATCTGCGCGTGGACACGTTGGCTGCGGCTTGTGGTATCCGCGTACGGGCGCTGCAATACTCCGTCAAGAAGATTGAGAAGAAAGGATTGCTTCACGTCTCAGAGAACCCCGGCAGATCGAACTGCTACGCTTTGAACTTGGAAGCAATCCGCCACATGCCGAAATTGAAAGCGACACAAGAAACGGATGGTGCAACTGCTTGCACCTTGTGACCCCCGGTGGTACATGAAGCTGAAAAATTTATTTAGCCTTTATCCATGCAGTTTTTCGCATGTTTGCACACAATTTTGTGGTCAAAACCACTAGCGACCCGGAGAATCCGTGTTAAAATGGTTCTAGTTTGATTTTGAATAAGCGTTGATTTTGTAGATCATCGCTAGTAGGGTCGGGCGCACCGAGTGCGTTGTTAGGCCACAGGCGTCAGTCTGGTTCGGCCTGCAATACCTTCCCCAACAAATAATTTCACACTACGACTTCGCCATTGCTTGCCCACCGCGCAACTCTGGCTGATGCGCTGACTTAAATTGTGTTCAGACTACAAACTGACCACAGCAGACAGAAATGCCTGCGTCTCGCGCTCACTGGCTAGCTGGAACGTGGCCGACCCCACTTCCAGCTACAGCCAGTTTTTTTTTGAATTTGGCATGGTCTTTTGCGAAAGCGAATTTCTCCCATTGCCACTAACACGCGTTGCCTTTGGTGGGGATGCGCAAGCAATGTCTCGCAAGAGGCTAAACCATCGCATCGCGTGAAAAGTCCAGCACTGTAGCTGAATCCTCCAGTGCTGGCACATTTTTGTTTTTCGATTCCCCACGACCCTAAGTCCTTTAGCTTAGTTTGGCGTGGGCCGGGCAGTCGTTATGGGCTGCCCCAGACTTTGACCGGAATCCATTGGCGTGGCGACGGTCAAACAGCAGGCGCAGGCCGGATTTAAGTTTTATCTCGATTCTTTTTTCCGGCCCGCGTTGTTTTTGAAGGGAATGTTTTGAAGACCAAGAAAGTAGCTGGTGTTGATTGCAGCGCGTCATCGTTCGCCTACGTTGGGGACCCATTGCGTCCCGATACGTGGAAAATTCCTGTCTTTGTTCCGTGCGACACGGAGAAAAGTTTGAACCTCATCAAAACGGCTTTGTATAGGTTCTCTGATGCGGTTGGGATTCCAGAAACAGAGCGCCAATCAGTCTGGCTGATTCTGACTGGGGCCGCAAAAGCACACGGCCTTAAGGTAGGAGAGCAGCCACCATCCGCACGGCCCGGCAGTGCGCACCCCTGCACCGCACAACCGCTGGATGCTCAAGATGTGGAAGCAAAGGAAGCACGGGCTTTGGGTTCTTTATACGCAGATCGGTTACTGGAAAAAATTGAAATGGAGTGGGTGAGATGAACGCAGCAACAGTGGTAGAGCAAAAACGGGAACGCAAAACTGAAGAGCAGGTCATTGCTGAAGTGAAGAACGTGCTGGAGTTTGCCAGAGATTTTTTCAAGACTCGCGGCAAGGTGATTCTGGCCACCAACATTGAGTGCCAACTGAAGTACTTCAATTCTGCTGAAGTCTTTGAGCACATGGATGAATCGGACGCGCCTTTCAGCAGCGCGGTGAATTAAAGCTTTGATACAGAGCCAATCTCCGATTCCGCTTTCGCTTCCCGTATTTTCTGCTGTAATCGCGCGGTGATAACCGCAGCCAAGATACAAGCAACGACCGGCCAAGCCCGGTCAACACCTTGCCATAAGCGATACCACGTCGTTGGCGGCACGTGCCAGTGATAACGTACCGGAGGGGCTACCAGATACAACAGGGCAACGATGTACGCCCAACGCTGAGGTTTGGGACTGACTGCCACCAGCGTCACAAGCACTGCGGCAAGAGAGGCGGCCAAAGCCCGACCCATTGAAGTCATTGCACCCATGGCAATCGCTGCGAACACGCTGTCCCCGTATATAACTCTCTCGTTGAGTTTGCCGAAGAGCCACGCAAATAAGACCGTTAAGTGAAGCGAGAGCCAAAACGCACCGAGACTGATTAGAAGGTTTCGGATTTTAGGCATGGCGTCTTGTGTAGTTTTGGTATCTCCCAAGTTGATAATACTGGCCCGCTGGTTAACCAACAGTGAAGAATCGCGGGAATGCAGACTAGTGGTCACTCCTTGGGGATAACAAAGGGTAGGGGCTATCTCTTTTCCAGTCAGCAGCTTAGCGTGACCGCCGCCATCAATTTTCTTTTGCCTAGGCGCATGAAAACCGCTTCTTACCGCCAACAAAATAAAGCAAATAGCTAAGAAAGTAGATTTTAGATGGCAGCAACTCGGAAAAGCGCAAAACAGAAACTTCTTCAGGACACTTTCAAGCGGTCACGCGAAGAAGCACGCAAGAAACCAGCAAATCCAGAAGAAGAGTTGGCTGATTGCCGTGAAGCTCTGGAAGCAATGAAGCAAAACCTTCAATTGGCCACGGCAGACATCGCATCACGCGGCCTTCTGGTGGAGACAGTTGTAACTGATTCACACGGAAAAGTTTCTAAGGTTGACCGCATCAATCCCAGCTTGAAAATTCAACGCGAAGCCATGCGCGCTATCAACAATTTAAAAAAACAAATTGCCGGGCTGGAAGAGGAAGAGAAAGCCCGCAAACAGAAAACGAAAGATGAAGAAGACTCCAACGAATTTAAGATGTGATCTGGAACTGCCGTACTCACACGGACTGCTGTTGAAATACGGGCTGATTAAGAATCGCACAGATGCACTAGCAGTTATGCGCGCCATGCAGCGAGTGGTCAAGTATCCCGGCGTTGCAAAGAAACGCGCCAAGCTCCTTCCAATTGAAACGATCTTGCAGCAGATGAGTCCGCGACAACTCGCGGCGCTGCGCAAAGCAGTTTCGCGGTGAAGACCCACGCCAAAAAGCACCTAGTCGTCCCGGTTTTCTTCAACGAACCGGCAGACCTGACCGGATTCACCGAAGGAAAGCCCGGCGCTGGCCGAATTTTTGCAATCAAGAGCGTGATCTATTCGGACGGGTCAACAAAGCGTTGGTACAAAGTCGGAGCAAGAAAGAAAAACTCCAAGAGAAAGAAGCGAGTGAAATGAAGGAAACACGTTTTTTAGTGGCCCGCGAGTTGCGCGCCACTGGCAGTGGCAAGGAAAAAAGGATTGAAGGATATGCCTGCACTTGGAACAACCAGACGGACATCGGGCAGTTCGATGAAATTATCAGCCCCAAGCCCTTCAGTAGCTTAGACACTGATTCAGTGGTCATGAATTTCAATCATGATGATTCGATGTTGCTGGGACGTGCAGGTGTGAATTTGAAATTGGAACAAGACGAAGTTGGTCTTCGTTTCGATTGCACGCTGAATGACAGCACCATCGCAAGGGACGTGTACGAAAACATTCAGAGTGGAATTTTGTCAGAGTGTTCTTTTGCCTTTACGGTGAAACCAGACGGCGAAGTGTGGAGCGCGCAGCCTAACGGCAGAATGCTTCGTACACTGAAGAACCTGCAACTTTGGGATGCCAGTATTGTGACGGTTCCGGCTTACGCTGGGACTTCCGCGCAAGCTCGCAATGTCGTTGCTGCTGACATCCAACAGCGCATGGCTGACGCAAATCTCACGGCAGAAACTGCGGCACGCAGGGCCAAGGCGCAAGCAATCTTGAACGATCACGAAGCTTGGAAAGCAAACCAAGTCTCCGCAGAGATGGCCGACATAGAACGCCTGCGCACGCGGCGTGACAACCTATTCAACTAAAAGCTTCTACCTGAAACGCATCATTGCGTTTCGATAGTCAGCGCGGGTCTGCACTCGCGCATTCGTGGAAGTGTGCAGAAGAAAAAAACCAAAGAGGAAATAAGAATCATGGATGTTTCAATTGAACGGCGAGAGCTACAGCGTCAGATTGACGCACTACTCGCAAAGCCTTCGCTCACTCCCAGCGAACGCAAACAGTGCGACTTGCTGATGAGCAAGGCCGCAAATCTGCGCAGCGACGATGAACGCCGCGCACGCGTGACGGCGCTGGCAAAAGAAATTGGCCTGCCGACTACTGAGGAAGAGCGCGCAGCAGAAGCCGAGAAGGGTTTTGAGTTGTATTTGCGAACCGGTGAGCTTTCCCACATTTCCGCCGAGCGCCGCGCTTTCATCAACGAAAACAAACTCAACGCAAGAACCTACCAGCCTGAGACTTCACAGACTGCGGCAGTTCTAATTCCTAACCAGTGGGCTGGTGCGTATCTTGACCGCCTGAAGTCATTCGTTGGAATCCGTGAAGCGGGCGCGAACGTCATCACCACCAAAACCGGTGGCACGTGGAAATATCCATTTTCAGACGACACCGCCAATAACGGCGAACGCTTGAATGAAACAGACTTGGTGAGCTTGGCTAACCCAACTGTCAGCGTCAACACACTGAACAGCTTCCGATATACGGCAAAAGGCGTCCAGCTATCCACTGAATTTGCGGAAGACATTGGTTTTGATCTTTCCGGCTGGCTTCAAGACATGTTTGCCAAGCGTATCGGGAGAATTACCAACACTGAATTTACGAACGGTGCAGGCGGTGGCCCTGCTGGTGTGTTGCCCAGCATCACGAACGTACCGGTTGCAGCGACGGGTTCCACCACTTCGGTGACGGTTGCAGACCTTGTGGCTGCGCAGAACATTGACGCTGGCTATCTGCCCGGTGCCGTCTATATGTTCTCACCCGGAATTGAACGCGTGCTGAAGTCTATGGTGGCCACGGCATCTGGGCTACGAATTTTCCCAGAGATGAAAGACAAAATGCTGCTTGGCTATCCGTACGTTTTGAACACTGCAATGCCCGCCAGCTTCACAGCTAACGCCAAGGCAGTTGTTTTCGGGAACTTCAAGCGCGGTGTGTTAATCCGCGAGACTGCGCCTTTGCTAGTGGTCAGTTATCAACGCTATGCGGAGTTCGGCCAAGCCTACTACAGCCTCACGCACCGGCAAGACTGCGTGACCACAGACCCGAATGCCCTTGCCGTTTTGCAGCAGGCCGCAAGCTAAGACGAAAAAGGAAAAAGGAAAAAACAAAATGAGCACAGCAGATTACATCTCTCGCGGTATCCACGCGTTAACCGCAAAGCTTGGTCTTACCACGCTGAACCAGAACTTGACTGACCCTGTTACGCAAGCGATCAATGACCACGCGGCGATTCTGGACAACGCGGCCATCATCGTTGCGGCACCGGCGACTGCAACATCCACCGGCAAACCCGGACAGATTGCTTTTGACGCGACACACATCTATGTGTGTGTGGCAACGAACGTCTGGGTTCGTGCAACGCTGGCGACGTTCTAACAATAATCCAACAGACGCGGGCAAACCGGATGATCTGCCCGCGTCTCTTTTTTGAAAGACGAATAATGAAATACAGCTACAAGCCCGCCGACACAGTAATAAAACTTTCTTCCCGTTTTCGTGGCGTCAGTTGGGACAAGCGCAAGAGTGCTTGGCGCGCATCCATCAGCGAGAACGGCAGAAAGAAAATTCTCGGATATTTCGACAATGAGGAAAGTGCAGCCCATTGCTACAACGAAGCGGCGAAGAAATTGGGCCGAGATTTTTTGAACATTCTCCCGCAGTAGCTGGAACGGTTAATGAAAGGTTTTAAGTAAATGTCTATCTCCTTAGGCAGTTTGGTTGTAGACCTCATAGCAAACACAGCCGGTTTCATCACCGGAATGGACAAGGCCAGCTATGCAGGTAGGAAAGCCCAGAAAGAACTACAAGAATCTTTTCGTGATCTGGGCGACAAAATCAGCGGCAGCCTTCAAGGTGCATTCGCGTCCTTTGGTCAGTTCGGTCAAGTTGTCGGTGAATTTTCCCGAACTATGTCCGAAGCGTTTGATGGAATCGGAAAGTCTACTAGTGGAATCACGCTAGCTGTCGGCGCACTTGGCGGTCTGGCAGCGGCAGGAATCGCAGCGGCTGGCGCTATGCTCGAACTGGGCAAAGGCGGCGCTGAAGTTGTTGAGCATCTGAGCTTAATTAGCCAGAAAACCGGCATCGGAGTCCGTGACCTTCAGGTATTTGAGGCAGCGGGCAAAACCGTCAACATTTCGCTTGATGACATGGTGACCGGCCTTCGCAAGTTTGACCAAGCGTTGCTGAACACTGGAAAAGGCACGGCCTCTCAAGGAGTTCTGAAAGAGCTTGGTGTCACCGCGAAAGACAATCGTGAAGCCCTGCTTCAAGTTGCAGATGCCTTCGCAAAAATGGAAGACGGTGCGCGGAAAAATTCTGATGCGGTTGCATTGTTTGGGAAGAGCGGTCTTCAACTCATCCCACTCATGAACAAAGGCCGTCAAGGGATTGAGGAATGGCGAGAGGCTGTTGATAAGTTTGGGCCGATAGTTGGCGAAAAAGCCGTTGATGCTCTTGAGAAACACAAAAAGAGCGTCACAGAACTTTCACTCGAATATGACCGGATGAAAGTTGACGTTGAACAATCTGTGCTGCCTACTCTCACGAAACTGACGAACTGGTTCAATACGCACGGCGGTTTTCAGGGCGTGCTCGCTGGGTTGGGTGGTGGCCGTGGTGCTGCCGCAGTTCTCAAAGCCCAACTAGAAGCTCAACAGGCACTCACGGCTGAAGCAAACGAAGATTCCGAGAAGAAAAATGAGAGCCTTCACAAACAGGAAGAACTGAACAACTCGCTGCAAAAGAATTTTGACATTTTGAAGTTTGGTGGCACTGCTGCTTACGCATTGTCCCAAGCTCGTTTAGACCTTGAAGGCGCGGTGCAGAATGGGCTGTGGAAGCAAGCCAGCGCGATTCAGTCTCAACTACCGGCGTTGGAAAAAGCAGCGCAGTTGGAAGTGCAGAGAGCGGCAACGGCGGAACGATTCAGAAAGACAATGGAATCGCTTCAGCAGGGTGCTGCTTTTGTGAAACCCGCGCTTCCACAGAAGCCGCTTGAGCACAATGAACTGGCTGTCCTGTTTCCAAACCTAAACCGAGATAAAAATCCGCTGGAAGGTGCGCCTGACATCGGACAGCCTGACATTCTGAAGAGCCTTGATGGAATGCCAGAGTTTTTGAAAAAGATAGAAGTCGGCAAGGACTCAGTTGATGAGTTCTACAGGGACTGGGACAGAAATTCCAAAGGCACCAGTGATTCCGTCAACGCAACCTACGATAAACAGTGGGCGCATTTTCAGGGACTGTTCAATCTGCAAGAGATTACAGAAGAGCAGTTCAAAGATATTTCCCTGAAAATCGAAGCAGAGCGGCAAGCAGGTCTCAAAAGACTTCGTGAGGACACGGGCACAAGCACGTTCCGCGACGCGTGGCAGGACATGTTCCAGCAGATTGAAGCCAGCGGAAGAGACTTCGCGCGCTCTATTACTCAGGACATCGGCTCTGCAATCGAAAGTTTGAACGCACAGCTTGCGCGGTTTGTCACAACTGGCAAAGGGCTGAACATAAAACAGATCGGGCAAGACCTTTCAACAAATCTGGTTTCATCCGTCTTGAAAAAAGGTGAGTCATCGCTTTTCGGTTCGCTCGGTGGTCTGTTCGGCCTTGATTCATCAAAGCCAGACGGTTCTGCGAACAATCCGTTACACGTGACGTTCGATACGAGTTCATTGGCCGGTGCAGCCGCTGGCTTTGGCAGTCTGCCGTTGGGAAACCTGAGCAGCTTGCTTAGTTCTTCTCCGCTAAGTTCAACCGGTGGACTCACCAACTTGGCGAGCAAGATCGGCGGTGGATTCGGCAGCTTTTTCAGCAGCATTGGCTCCTTCTTCGGCGGCTTTCTTGCTGAAGGTGGCGATACGCAGCCGGGCAAGGCTTACATTGTCGGTGAGAAACGTCCTGAACTTTTCATGCCGCGAAGTGCAGGCACGGTTGTTCCGAGTATCCCTACCGGAGACTCAAAGAACATCACCGTTCAGAACGTACTTCAAGTTCATGGCGTGACGGACGCAGATTCATTCCGTAAGTCACAGCCTCAGATTTTTAGAGATTTGCAACGCGGACAGAGCTTAGCTTTGTCGCGTGCCTAAACAGATCGGCCCGGCTGCTCTTCGGAGTGGTCGGGTCTTTTTTATTTGGTAAAGTACACGGCAAGGAGACCCCCAGCCGTGAATACCCCAACAAAAGCGTCTATGGCTTTCGCAGTAAGCTTGCTTGTAGGAGCATTCAAAGCGTTCGTGCTGATGTTGATGTGGAATTGGTTTGTGTCTCCTGTCTTCCATACCGAAGCTATTTCTTTCTGGCAGGTGTTGGGGCTGCTGTGGGTAGTGCAGCTTTTTGTTGGCGACACTAGTGAAAACCCAAAGGAGGATTTGCTTTGGGAAAATCTGTTTTTGGTTTTGGATGCTTGCGTTCCAGAGCACAAAGCCCAAAAGGTACGGGATGAGCTAAAGCAGAAAGAGGAAGGCATCTGGTCGCAACTTGGCTTTCAGATTTTTGGGCGGCTTATTGGCTACTCGGTCACACTGATGCTTGGCTGGTTGGTTCACACTTTCTTTGTATGATGAATCGGAACATTAACTGGTCGGCATTTAGCTTGCGCTAAACTAGGCGTTGATTGAAGCATACTTACGTGAGGGTAAACATGGAATTCAAGTTTGAAGAGTTCACGTTCATTGACCCAAAGCTGAGCGCAGAAGAGCAAGCAGAAGTTAAAGCAGGAATGCTGAAGGTCATGACAGGAGCAAAACAGCAATTGATTGGTGATAAGAGACGTGAGATGGCTGAAAATTTCGTCAATATGTTGGAACCTGAGAGGAAGAAGAAATTAGAGGAAGAGATTTCTGCCTTGCATACCACGAAGGATGAAGCGCGGTTCAGGGTACAGGTTCTGCTACTTCTCAGCGAAGCCTTTGTTGGCGGTGTTGCGTATGGACAGAGTGTGCTGAAAAAAGACACACCCAAGAACCCTTGATGCTCTAAGCAGGGAGAACACAAGACGTGAAAAAAGGGATGAAGTTGAAAGAGTTTACGCCAATCGAAACTGAATACGAAAATGCTGCCCCTTTCCCCACGAAAGAAGCCGCCGAATCGTATTGCAAGGAAATGAACGGTCAGAGTTCTGGATGGACAGTTGAAAAAGCGAAGATGAAAGGGAACGACGTTTGGAGAGTTGTTTGGCTAGGAGAACGGGTCTCTGACAGGTGGGAAAAGAAGATCGGCAACGCGACTGTGATCTATTCGACGGAAGGCACTCTGGGTGTCGGCTACAATCACAGTTGCGAATGCCGACGCGGAGATTCCAGCACGGGGACTAGCACCCAAACGTCAGGCAGGCAATTGACGCGGGACGAAATTGAGAAACTGCCAAGATTTGTCGAATTGGTTGCGCAGAATTCCTGAAGGCCGCATAGCGTCGCCAATATATAAAACGCTTGTCGTTTAAGTGTCACACGGGCCGATTCATGGTTTTTCTTTCATCTTCTTGACTCCATCCTGAACGATGCCCAAAGCGGTCCACATTCCAGACCACGTAGTCATCACAGATTCGATTGCCTTTTCGTTCATAATCTCTTCTGGCTTTTCTCCTCTCAGTTGCTGTAACACCGCGTTGCTATACAACGCGGCGGTAAGTTGAGCGGCGATAACCGGGCCAAGTATTTCAAAGTTGTCAATGTGGATATGCACTTCTTGGTTTGACATCAGTTTCCCTTTCCGATTCTCTTTGAACTAAGGATTCAGCACAACTTTTGCAGAAAAGGGAGCCTGAACAAGAATCCCTGAAGGAAGACCATCAAGCGGTGCTAGACGGCGTAGAAATCTAGACGTTCAATGTACTCTTCCCAGTATTCCCTCAAAAACCTGACCATTTCTGTGTCAGTCTCCGCTTCTTCAAGTACGATCTTTGCTTGAAGTCCATCGGAGTGAAAAGAGACTCTTGAAAAAACATTCCCATGTTCAGAGAAGAAGTTTTTCGGCCCGTTCGCACCCTTAAGCATAAAGTGCCAACCAGCGGTGCCACGTGTCTCTGAATTGACCACACCCCACACAAACAGAGTTCCTAGCGGTGTATCGAATCGCCTTGTTCTGTCTTTCTCTTTTTCTACAGCGATCATTTGAACCGCCTTATTTCAAGGGGCAATTTCAGGGGTTGATTTAAGAAAATTGAAAAATAGAACAAGCGGTGCCGAATCAGCGTGTTAGGTGTGTACATCGTACAAGCCACAGACCGACGCTCTACCAGCTGAGCTACTCCCACCACTCTTCGTCAGTTTAACACGCCCTCAGCCCTCCCGAAAACAGGCCTCCCCCGCCAAAAAGCTCTTAGCAAAGTGGAAACCGTGCCCCACGCCGTCCTTTGCGCTCCTTCCCCGCTTGCTAAACTAGCACTCGGAATTGCGTCCCCGCGCATGAGCCCCCATGAAACTGATCGCCGCCATTTTGAGCGGCAAATCGTTTTCGCGCGCCCGATTATCATCATTCTGGCGCTGCTTGCCGTTTTTGAGCTCGCCCCGTCGCGGCAATCCTCTCGCTCCATCTCCTTCCTCATCGTCTACTTGATTCTCTCCATCATCGTCATTCTCATCGAAGATTTTTTGTACGATTCCGACTGGCACTTACCTCTGGTCTGCGATCTTCTCGCGCTGGGTTTCTTTATCTACGTTTGCCCCGCTACCGTCCCGATTTGGTTTCCGTATCTTTTTGTTTGCTATTCCGCGGGCTCTCGCTGGGGACTCCAACTCGCTCTACCTATTGCCGGTCTCATTTCGCTCAGCATCGTTTTGGTTTCCGCCGCGCGCTCTGACATGCAATGGATGCGCGTCGTTTCGTGGCTTGCCGCAACTGCCGCAACTTTTACCGCCGGCGCGGGTATCGCTTTCCTCGGCGAGCGCAGCCGTAATTTCGCCTCTCAAAACGAATACCTCTCGCACATCACCGCAACCATGCAGGTGGATCAGGGCCTCGCCGAATCGCTCCGTCTTCTTCTCAATGAGCTCGCCATTTCATTCCAATCTCCGGAAGCGTTGCTCGTCTATCGGGACGCCGACCTCGAGCGCATCTTCGTCTGGCGCCTCAAATCCGGCGAAAGCGAACGCCTCACTCCAGAGAGCCTTCCGCTCGCGCGCTCCGACGGCTTTCTCCTCGACGATTTCGATGCCACTCTCTGCTGGAATTCGGTTGAGGGTCCTGGCGCCGGATTTGGCTGGGATCGCCGCGACGGCCGCATGTTAAAAATCCTTCCGCGTCTTCCAGGTCCCACGCAGCAGCAATTTGCGGTTCGTTCGTTCATTACGGTTGCTTTCGATCAAGGCGATCGTCCTGTCGGCCGCCTCTTTCTCCTTAATGGAAAGGCTGGCAATAAGCCCTATACCAAGGACGACCTCGCCTGGTTCGAACGTGTCGCGCGGCATGTCGGCCCGTCCCTCGAAAATCTCTTTCTTCTGCGCCACCTTCGTGCCCGCGCTATCGAAGCGGAACGTTCCCGCATCTCGCGTGACCTCCATGACGGCATTCTCCAAACGCTTCTCAGCATCGAAATTCAGCTAGACGTGCTTCGCCGCCGCGTAGCCAGTAGCTCGGACCAGGTTTCCGGTAACCTCGCCTCTCTTCAGCAGACCGTCAAAAACGAATCCGCCGAACTTCGCAGCTTCGTCACGGACCTTCGCCCCGTCCGCGTCCAGTCCGCCGACCTTGTGGACCTCATGCGCGGTTTTGCCGAGCGTTTTCGCAATGAATCCACGCTAGCCCTGGATTTATTGATAGATTCCGCAGATCTGCGTGCCCCGGACCGTGTCTGCCGCGAGCTTTTCCAGATTTACCGTGAAGCACTCAACAACATAAAAAAGCATGCTAAGGCTACCCATGTCGTGGTAAAACTTTCGCAGGACGACAGCCGTCTTCTTTTAGTCGTGGACGACAACGGTGAGGGTTTTAGCTTTGCGGGCCGCTTCACCGGGGATGAGTTGGATCGTCTGCGGCTGGGTCCCATTTCCATTAAGGAGCGCACGCGAACTGTGAATGGGGTTCTGACTGTCGAGTCGAACCCAGGGCATGGAGCGCGTCTAGCGATCGAAATTCCGCTCGGCTGAGGGTTTCAGGGTTTGTACTTACAAACCTGGGTTAAATAGAGTTTCGGGGTTTGTACTTAGAAACCCTGAGTTAAATTATGGCGAAGACCAAACCACAAATTCGAATTCTCATGGCGGATGACCACGCGATCTTTCGTGATGGCCTTCGCAAACTTATCGACGGCGATGAAGACATCACCATCGTCGGCGAAGCGCAAAATGGCGCCGAGTGCATCAAGCTGCTCGCCAAGTTGAAGCCCGATATTCTTTTGCTCGACCTTCGCATGCCGGAAAAAGACGGCCTCGCCGTCCTCGAAGAAGTCAATTTCGATACGATTCCCACGCGCGTCATCGTGCTCACCGCTGCCGAAGATGATCGCGACGTCGTTCGCGCCATGCGTCTAGGCGCACGCGGCGTTGTTCTAAAACAATCTGCCACCGATCTTCTTGTAAAGAGCATTCACCGCGTCCACGCCGGAGAAATCTGGCTCGACAATCGCATGACAGCCGAAGTCATGAAGGCTTTTGCAAAATCGTCCGAATCAGGCCCCCGTCGCGAAAAGCCGCTCCTCAGCGACCGCGAAAAAGAAATCGTTCAGCTCGTCGCCCAGGGTTTCCGCAACAAGGAAATCGGAGAAAAGCTCTTTATCTCCGAGCAAACCGTAAAGAATCACCTCCACAATATCTTCGACAAACTCGGTGTCTCCGACCGCCTCGAACTCGCCCTCTATGCGATTCACCACAGGTTGATTGATCATTCCTAATCGCATCCCGGCCACGCAGGGAGGCCATCCGACGCAATTCTCATCCATATCTTTTTCACCAAGATCTGTAACGCCCGGTTAGAATTCTTCACTACTCGACAGCCCCCTTGTCCCAGGAGTCCCCATGACTGCAGGTTTAGACAACCTCAAGCACATCGTTGTCCTCATGATGGAAAACCGTTCCTTCGACCACATGCTCGGCTTTGCCGCTACTCCCACTTGGCAAATCGACGGCCTAACCGGCAGCGAAAAGAATCGCGATTCCACCGGAGAATTCGCTACCGTTTCGAACGACGCCCGCTACTCCGGAGACTTCACTCCCGACCCGGGCCACGCCCTCTTCGATACGCTCACGCAGCTGTACGGAAGCGCCTCTACGCCAGTCTCGCAAAATCCCACTATGAACGGCTTTGTCCTCAGCTACGAAGGCAAGACGCACAATTCTCCCAACGCCCATCGCATCATGAAGTGTTTCACACCAGATAAAGTTCCAGTTCTCACTCAACTTGCCCGCCAGTTCGCCGTTTGCGACCGCTGGTTCTCTTCGGTTCCCGGCCCCACATTTCCCAATCGCGCGTTCGCTCATGGCGCCACTTCCATCGGTCGCGTGGACATGGGCGTGGACTGGCTCGGCATGTCCAAAACCATTTACGAGCTCTTTGCGGAAAACAAGGTTGACTCTCGCATCTACTATCACGACTCCACGATGGCCATGACGTTCAAGGGCCTGATGAATCAAGGCCGCTACTTCAGCCTCTTTGACGATTTCCTGTCAGACTGCAAAAAGAATCGCCTGCCCGCGTACAGCTTGATCGAGCCGCGTTATGCCAACGGCGAAGATCCCGTCAACAACGCTTTCTTCTCCGCCAGCGATCAGCATCCCGACCACAACGTCGAACAAGGCGAAATCCTCATCCGCGATACCTTCAACGCTATCTGGAACAATCAATCTCTCCGCGAATCGACGCTCCTCGTTGTCGTCTATGACGAGCACGGCGGTCTCTACGACCACGTTCCTCCACCGATTGCTGTCAATCCAGACAACAAAAACTGGGCCGGCAGCCCCAACTCCCTCGATCCCGCGTTTGATTTCACGCGCCTCGGCGTGCGCGTCCCCGCCGTCCTGATTTCTCCTTACATTCCGGCTGGCACGATCGACCGCACGCTTTACGATCACAGTTCCATCATCGCCACCGCATGCAAGCTCCTTCTCAAAAACATCGCCGGCGCATCCCTGACCAGCCGCGACCGTAGCGCCAACACGTTCGAAGCCAATCTGACGCTGGCTTCTCCTCGCACGGATGCCATCAGCTTCAAATTGACCGATCCGCCGCACCAAGCCATCGCCGATCTTGGCGCCGCACACGTCGACGCAGCTCACTTGAACGCCGACATCAACGACCATCTCGCCGCTCACGTTGAAATGGCTTCCCATCTCGAAAAGACCGTCCTTCCACCCGAACAGCAAAGCGGTGTTGATCCGGACCACATTCGATCGGAGAAACAAGCCTCCGACTTTTTGGCGAGTGTTCATTCCAAGTTACTTGCTCAAGCAAAAGTCCAGCCCGGCGCCGCCGGTGCCGGGAAAGGGAACTAGGAACGCCCAGAATGAACTTCATCGTCCCCACTGACTGGAAAATCACACCATTTCTCTTCATTCTTATCGCGGCCACTTTTGGAGCACTTCCTCTTTTCGCGCAAATCGCCCCGAGCAGCCCTCCTACGAACCCTCCCATGTGGGCTTCCGACCCGACCGTCACCGGAACGGACGACTGGAGCGATTGGAAACGCAACTGTTCTGACATGGTTCACAATTTCGCCAAAGATTCCGTTCTTAATTGCGGCACAAGCACCTTCCGCTCGCGTCCGTTTCATTTCCTAGTACAAAGTGTTGTTCCTGGCAGCGGCGTGGGTGGGGGTGGATACTACGGCCGCGATTTGAACAGGGATATTTGGCAGAACAAACTCGAATTCACCGGCGTCATGACCATCCGTCAGTTCTGGTTCACCGAAGCGAAATTCACCTCACGCCGCCCGCACTTCGGCTCATTTCATTCTGACGAAAATTTCGCCTTTCAGTTCTACGCGCGCAACAAGCAACTGCAGGATTTGCCCTTCTACGGCCTGGGCCCGGACACCAATGTCCATAACGCCGTTCATTTCAGCGAACGCGATACTCGTGCCGGCGGTCTAGTCGCCAGTCCGCTGACTTCCTGGCTTTCCACAAGCGGGACTTTCGAGATTCTGTTCCCCGATGTCGGCAACGTCTCTTCTACCAAGGTCACTTCCATCGGCGAGGTTTATGACGAAGCGACAGCTCCCGGCTTGACCTCGCAGCCCACGTTTCTGCATTTCGAAGCCTTTCTTCGCCCACACTTCAGTCTCATCTCCAATCACCTTCAATTCGATTATCGTTTCCGCTATGGCTATTTTCACGACACCGACACCGGCCACTATTCCTTCCGCCGATTCGTCGCCGATTTCGGCCACAGCCTGTATCCCGAATCTGAAAATGGCCATCGCCGACTCGACAGTGTTTTTACTGCGCGCGTCAGAATCTCCATGTCCGATGCCAGTGCCTCCAATGCCATCCCTTTCTACTTGCAGGAGACCATCGGCGGCAGCGACATTGACAACCAAGCCACGCTCCGCTCCTTCCGCGATTTCCGTTTTCGCGGCCCCAACGCATTTCTCGTTCAAACCGAATACGACCGCCGCATCATCGGGCCGGTAGGCATTCTTGCCTTCTATGACGCCGGCAAAGTCACCTTTGCGCGCAGCGATCTCAATTTCTCCAACTTGCATCAAGGATTCGGCGGCGGCCTTTCCTTTTTTCTCGCGGGCAAAGTCGTTTTCCGTGCGTACGTAGGGCTCGGCGGTGGGGAGGGCGTTCATCCCTATTTCGGTGTAGCCAATTTCTTATGATCGAGTAAGCGGGCCCCTCGTCTTGGATGTTTGCTTTAGGAGGTCACTCCACCATGCTCGGCTCTGAAATGCTTGACGTCGCCATCGGAATGGCCTTCACGTTTCTATTGCTCAGCCTCATCTGCTCCGCATTCAACGAACTTCTCGAAACTCGCTTGAAAAACCGCGCCGGCGACCTCGAAAGAGGCATCATCGGTCTTTTGGGCAGCGACACCGGCTTGGTCAAGAAGCTGTACAACCACGGATTAATTTTCAGCCTCTACCGCGGCACTTACGACGAAGCCATAAAAAAAAGAACTTTGCCTTCCTATATTCCTTCGCAAGACTTTGCCACCGCACTCAGCGGCATTCTTGCCCCGGAAAATGCTCCCATCACGATGGACTCGATCAAGGCGGCCATCGCGACCATTACCAATCCCCAGGTCAAATCCGCTCTTCTCACTCTTTATGACGACGCGAGCGGCGACCTTCAGAAATTTCGCAAGAGCCTCGAGGACTGGTTCAACAGCGCCATGGACCGCGTCTCCGGCTGGTACAAGCGCCGCACGCACGTCATTATCTTCGCGCTCGGCTTCATCATTGCCGTCGCGATGAACGTCAACTCCATTTCGCTCGCACAGGATCTTTGGACCAACAAAGCCACTCGCGATGCGCTCGTCGGCGCTGCACAAGGCTATCTAGAAAAGCATCCTGCATCCGCAACTTCAGCTCCGGCCTCCACGAATGCTTCCAATCTCGATCAAGGCTTGAAAGCCGATATTGATGAACTCAAGAGCACCAGCATCCCAATCGGCTGGAACCAAAAAGTTCTGGAAAATCTCCGTATGTATCCATTTCTTTGGGGTGCTTCTTTGTTGGGCTGGTTTCTCACTGCCTGCGCTGCTTCGTTGGGCGCACCTTTCTGGTTTGACATCTTGGGCAAAATCGTCGTCGTCCGCTCTTCCATCAAACCTGGGGAGAAAAGCTCGCCCGCTCCATCCAAGAGCTGACGCGCCGCCGCATTCTTGGCCGGTGATACCACCGGAAGTACACCTGTCCCTCAGGCCAACTATCCAACGCAATCGTCATCTTCTAAAATTTCACTATCGAGTCTTGCTCTGCGGCCAGCGGAAACCAATATTGACGGGGAGGCCCTCTCATGTCCTTCAAGGTCCATGACATCAAACAATACAACTACGCCTTTGACGCGCGCATCGGCGCTCCGGGTCAGCTCCAGCTCTGGGGAGACGACGGTAAAATCGCGCAAATCGAATTCATTGACGATGGCTTGCCCGTTCCGCAGCCCGTCTTTCCGCCCGACCTCAGCAGCGCAAAAATCTTTTTCAAACGCAGCGCCCTCGTCGGCATCGTGGACATGCTCCGTAACGAAGGCCCGGTCCGCCTCACCATCAACGACCAGCACCCCGGCTTCGTACTTCTCCACACCGGCCCCGAACCCGTAGGCGAAGGCGAAAAATAGCAAGCAGGGGCTTGCGCACTACGCGGTTCAAACCACTGTCATATGACTTGTTGTGTGCGTACCTAGTCAGTTACAAAGACTCGTGTTAGTCTTCCGTCCGTTTCGCTGTAAATTGCCGCTGGCCCATCCAGGTTCCGTGTTTTTCTTCGTCGCCAATTAGTTTTTCGGGCGGCAAAGCGTTCGAATACTTAATACATATATATTTATTTAGTAACTATTTTATGTCATTCTTCCGAGTGTTTAGACTTGCCC
Organism: Candidatus Sulfotelmatobacter sp.; assembly: GCA_035567915.1. Classification (GTDB taxonomy): domain Bacteria; phylum Acidobacteriota; class Terriglobia; order Acidiferrales; family UBA7541; genus Acidiferrum. The sequence goes on from DATMPA010000012.1 coordinate 138,862, forward strand.
CATTTCTGCTTGCCGACTTTTCCGGAAATCTGCCACACAATCTCCGCTCTTCCTATCTCCTTTATAATCAACACTTGCAAAAAGTGCATGGAAACAAACTACTTTAACCCCCTTTGTAATCAACACTTACGCAAAAACCAGGAAGGGATCTCTCGCCTGCTCGGAATGAGGCCGAACGGGCGCGTCTAACCAAGATCCCCCTGCGATTCACGTTCCCGCTTCTCTTCTTGGCCTTGCGGGCACCAGTTATGAGTGCAAGCCTCCGCGGTTCCCATCAAACCTCTGTTCTCCTAGTACCTCGGTACTTTTGTTTTGGAGCCTCTTTTTGTACCTCTTGTCCTATTGTTCCCCAGCGCCTAGGCAGCTACACTGGCCCTTCAATTCGAGGAGGTTTTCCCTTGACCGGCTCTGAACGCCGCACAACTCAGCGCTTCTCCATGCGGCTTCCCCTTACCGTTCGTTGGACTACGGGGGCCGCCGTTGGAGAAACCAGCACCGAATCTCGCGATGTTAGCTCCCGCGGGGTTTACTTCTACCTTGCCAAGGACGTCAAGGAGGGCTCCGCCGTCGAGATCCTCCTGACGCTTCCGAACGAGATCACCCTGGCCGGACCGGTTCGCGTCCGTTGCCTCGGCCGGGTTCAGCGCACCGAGCCGCGCGACGATGCCTCTGTGGGCGTTGTGGCCGCGATCGAGCGCTACGAATTTCTGCGCGGCGACGAAGACAACTGAATTTGGTCTTCACTAAGGAAGACTCTTCGCATTTTTTGCAGTTGGTTTTGAACAGAGTCTCGCGCAGCAGTTTTGAAAGTTTAGATGTAACGGTCTTCTTGCTCGCTCACTGCGGAGGCGGGCAGGATAAGCCGGGGTGCCTTGGCCCCTCAGCGAAGCGCCCCGGCTCTTTTTTAGCGGTTTTTTGCAGCCGCTGTTTCTGATTCCGCGTTGCATTCTCGCCGCTCCTGTCCTTCAGGGCAGGCGACATTCCCGCCCTCTTGCGCCATTATCACCTTACCAGCCGAAGTTGCAGGAGACGCGCGCGTCTCCAGAAATCGCCTGAGGGGTACGCCCATGCCGGACTCACCGGCGCACAATATAGACGTTCTTCAAAAGGTTTCGCTCGATCCGGGAACCGAGCGGATGGCTACGAAAGATGAATTGATTTCGCTGCTGCAAAGCGGTGCGGGACCGGAATTGGCGGCGAGCGGAAATGGCGGCGCGGCGGGAAAGGGCGAGAACAGCAAGAATATCGAGAGCATGAAAAAGAACGAAAGCCCAAAAAGTTCAATAGTTTCCAGTAAGCATCAATCAGAGAGTACAGCTGTGGAAGCGCCGCAGGCTGCGGTTTCGATGCGGCCTGTTCCGATTCCAGAAATCCCCGTTGAAGACCAGGCGCGACAGATTGACTTGCTCGAGCTTGCTTCGACTTTAGATCGGCACCGCATCTGGGTGGAAAGCGGTGGCGATGAGGGAGCAAAAGCGGACCTTTCCGGAGTGAATCTGGAAAACGCGGATTTGACCGGAGTGAATTTGCAAGGCGCAATTCTCCAGCGCGCGAATTTGCGCAACGCTGATCTTTCCATGGCAAATCTGCGCGGCGCTTCGCTAGTGCAAGCGGATTTGTGCAACGCAAATCTTCTTGGCGCGGAATTGCGTGGCGCAAATTTGATGGGCGCGACGCTTTACGGCGCGGAAGGATTGTGGCTCGGCAGACTGGGCGGCGCGAATTTGTACGATGCGATGCTGCCGGAAACAATCTCGTCGATTGACGGATCGAAAGCGGTTTGGGAAGCGACAAGGAGCGCGCGCTGGTTTTATTTTCTGATGCTGAGTGTGAGCGCGATTTGTTGCCTGGTGGTTGCGACGACTTCCGATGCGCGATTGATTCTGGATGGATCTACGATTCCCATTCGGCGGCTGGGAAATCTCTTACCCATCAATGCGTTCTACCTGATTGCTCCGATCGCACTCCTTATTATTTTTGTGCGATTTCAATTTTTGCTTTTGCGAGTATGGGGAAGCATGGCGGCGCTGCCCGCGGTTTTCCAAGATGGACAAACGGTGGAGCGCGAAGGGCCGTGGTACCTGATGGGGCTGGTGCGGCGCCATTTCCGGTGGCTGAGAGAAGCGAAGACGCCGGTTTCTCTGCTCGAGAATGTGACCGCGACGATTTTGGCGTATTGGGTCGTGCCGACGACGATCGCGCTGATCTGGATGCGCTATCTGGTGCGGCAAGACCTTCGCGGTTCGGCCCTGCATGTACTGTTTTTTGTGCTGAGCTTGAGCGTTGCCACGGGGCTGCCCACGGTCGTCAGCCGCGTGGTGCGGCCGGGAGAGATCCGGCGTCCGAGTTCTCGAAGCATCTTACGGCTGGCGTTCATGACGCTGCGAATTCCCGTGGCAGCCGGCCTCGTTCTCATGCTGCTGTCAGTGGGAGTCATCTGGGGAGTTCCGGCAGAAACGGAAGCATCGCAGCGATATTTCAGCGCGAGTCCGCGCCGCTGGGCTGCGGAAGGATTTCGTTTGGTTGGTTACCGGCCGTACGCAGATTTAATCGAGTCTTCGCTCGTCTTGCCGCGGAAAAAGGGTGAAGCCGCTTCTGAAGATGGCGCAAAATTGAATGAAGGAAGTTTGCGCTACGCGCGGGCGTACCGGGCTTCGTTGCCTGACGCAAGATTATGGCGCGGAGATTTGGTAGGAGCGTATTTGACGGAATCGGATTTGCACGGCGCGAATTTGCGCGAGGCAAAAATGCGAGATGCCGTGCTCGACCACACGAATCTTGAAAAAGCTGTGTTGATTTCCGCGGACGGAACGCTGGCGAATTTAACGGGAGCAAATCTGCGAGGAGCGGATTTGACGTATGCCGTGTTCGAACAAGCGTCTTTTGCAAATGCAAGGCTCGAAAGCGCATCGTTGTATGGAGCGAACTTGCAGAGAACGAAATGGCTGCGGGCGGATTTGACGCGGGCCGACGTACGCGACACGCAGATGCAGGGCGCGACACTTTCACTGTCCAATCTGGAACTGGCTGATTTTTCCGGCGCAAAGTTGGGCGGCGCAACCCTCGCCGGCGCGCAACTGAAGGGAACCATCTTTCTTGGGTCGGATTTGCGCGGTGCAGATCTGCGCGGCGCGGTTTTCACTGCAGCCGTCCTGCGGGATGCGCTGATGGATGGGGCGAAATTGGACGGCGGCGATTTTCACGGAGCACTCGGCCTGACGGCAACGCAGGTTTGTTCCTCTGCGAGTTTTGCCGACGCGCAGTTCGATCCTGACGTGCAGGTGGCTGTGCAAGCCTTGTGCAAGCGCTAGGGCGGTTGCCTGCAAGAATCCAGATAGGGCTCCAGAGTCCACGCTGAAAAGCTACTTTTCTGAGACAATCTTCTGAACTCTCCTGCGTCTAACTACTCCAAGGCCAAATAGCTGTAGCTCTGTCCACGCAACTTGTGGAGAGCACTCGGAGAGGCAAATGCAAGACTCCTCGAAAGGTGGATTTATGAAGAAGGTGTTGATTGCGAGCGTCGGCTTGATTTTGTGCGTGTGGGGAGCGTCGGCGCAAAGGCTGCCGGGGAATGTGACGCCCGAGACTTACGAGCTGACGTTTACGCCGAATCTGGAAAAGGCGACATTTGGCGGCGAGGAATTGATTCGCGTGCGGCTGGAGAAGGCAGCGAAGACGATCACGCTAAATTCAGCGGAGATCGAATTTCAGGAAGTGAGCGTGGTATCGGGTGGCACAACGCAGAAGGCTGAAGTAACGACGGACGAAGCGAAAGAGATGGCAACGCTTACGGTAGCTAAGGAAATTCCCGCCGGCGCAGCGGAGATTCGGATCAAGTTTACGGGAATCCTGAACGACAAGTTGCGCGGATTTTATTTGAGCGAGACGAAAAAGCGGCGGTATGCGGTTACGCAATTTGAAGCGACAGACGCGCGGCGAGCATTTCCCGGTTTTGACGAACCGGCGTACAAGGCGACCTTCCAGATCAATTTAGTGATCGATAAGGGCGACACTGCGATTTCCAACGGCACGATTGAATCGGACACTCCAGGACCTTGGGCGGGAAAGCACACACTGAAATTTTCGATGACGCCGAAGATATCTACCTACCTTGTGGCGATGATGGTGGGAGATTTTGTTTGTCGCGAGGGAGCCGCGGACAGCATCCCCATTCGCGTGTGTGCGGTGCCGGAGAAAAAAGAGTTCACGGGATTCGCGCTGGAGGCGGCGCAAGACATTTTGAAGTACTACGACAAATATTATTCCCTGAAATATCCGTTCAAGAAACTGGACATTATTGCGTTCCCTGATTTTTCAGCCGGAGCCATGGAGAACGTCGCGGCGATTACGTATCGCGAAACGCTGCTGATTATTGACGACAAGACGGCGTCGGTGGATTCGCATGAAGCGGTGGCGGATGTACTGGCGCACGAAATGGCACACCAATGGTTTGGCGACCTGGTGACAATGAAGTGGTGGGACGACATCTGGCTGAACGAAGGATTTGCGACGTGGATGGCGTGGAAGCCCGTGGAAGCGGCCAAGCCGGAATGGCACAAGGAGCAACAGGAGATTCAACAAACGGGCGGAGCGCTGAGTAACGATGCGATTGCGTCCGTGCGGGCGATTCGAGCAAACGCAGAGACGCCGCAGGATATTCAGGCGCTCTTCGACGGCGTGGCTTACGGGAAAGCGGCGTCTGTGCTGCGAATGGTGGAAGCATACGTTGGGCCGGAGGTATTTCAGAAAGGCGTGAACGCCTATCTAGAAAAGCATGCGTACGGAAATGCGACGGCCGAAGATTTCTGGAATCAGGTGACTACAACTTCGGGGAAGCCTGTGGACAAGATTATGAAGACATTTACGGAACAGTCCGGCGCGCCGCTCGTAAGCGTGCAAAGTGCGTGCAGCGGCGGCAAGACGCAATTGACGCTGACGCAAGAGCGGTATTTTGCCGACGCGGCCAAGATGAAGGAAGGATCGAAAGAAATTTGGCAAATTCCCGTCAGTTTGCGGGCGGCCGGATCCAAGACCGTGACGCAGAAATTGTTGACGGAGCGAAAGCAAACGTTTGAATTGCCGGGATGTGCAGCGTGGGTGTACGTGAACGCGAGCGGGCGGGGATATTTCCGGTCGAGCTACGGCGCGGCCACGCTGGCTAAGATGAGCGACGAACTGGAGAGTTCGTTCAGCCCTGAGGAGAGGATTCATTATCTCGGTGATGTATGGACACAGGTCCGGGTTGGACGACTGGGAATCGGGGACTATCTTGCAACGCTCGAGAAAATGCAGGCGGAGAGATCACGAGCGGTCGTGGGCGTAATGATGGGCCGTTTCGCAGAGATACACGACACGATTGTTGCAGCCGAGGACCGGCAGAAATTCGAGGCTTGGGTCCGAAAGATTCTGGAGCCGATTGCAGCGGATTTAGGTGATCAGCCCGTTGCGGGAGAGAGCGACGATCGGCGAGGAATGCGCGCGGACGTGATTGCGATGCTCGCGCAGGTCGGGCGCGATCCAAAATTGTTGGCAAAATCACGAGACGTCGCGGAGCAGTATATGAAAGATCCCAGTTCCGTGGACTCCGCAATTGCCGGCAACGCATTGACCACCGCGGCTCTGCAAGGCGACTCAGCCCTCTATGACAAATACCTCGAACACATGAAGGCGTCAAAAACCCCAGAGGAGTACTACGCGTATTTTGGGGCGCTAGGCGTTTTTCCTGATCCAGCGCTGGTCAAGCGGACCTACGATTTCACGTTGGGGCCTGAGGTGAAGAATCAGGATCTATTTGCGTTGTTTGGACCGCTGTCCAACTATCCTACGCAAGCGACCGCTTGGGAATTGTTCAAGAGCGACTTTCCAGCAATCATGAAAAAAATGGATGGGCCCGGGGCGGTGCAATTCGCGCAAGCGGCAAGCGTGTTCTGTGATGTAAAGCTGCGGGACGATTCGCAGCAATTTTTCGCCGCGCAGAATCTTCCGGGGACACAAAGGATATTGCAGAACGCGAAAGAGTCCGTTAACGCGTGCATTGAGTTGCGAGGACTGCAGCAAGCGAGTTTGGCGGCGTACTTGAAAAAGTAGCGCGCGAAACTGGTCAGCGGTCTTCGCCGAAGAGTTTGATGTCTTCAGGGCCTTCGTTGAGGGCGACGGCGTCGCGGCCCTGAACGAGTTCGCGGATTTGTTCGACGATGTCCGGGTTGGCGAGCGTGGTGATGTCGCCGGTGTGCATGCGATTGGAAATGGCAGCGAGAACGCGGCGCATGATTTTGCCGGAGCGCGTCTTGGGCATGTCGGGGACGACGTGGATGCGCTTGGGGCGCGCGATTTTGCCGATCATGGTCTCGATGACCTGGACGACTTTATCCACGACCTGTTTGTTTGAAGCGGCGCCGGGTTTGATGGAGATGTAAACTTCGGGGACGCGACCTTTGATTTCGTCGACGACGGGAACGACGGCGGCTTCAGCAATCTCCGGAACAGTGAGGCAGGCGGATTCGATTTCTTTTGTGCCGAGGCGATGGCCGGCGACGTTGATGACGTCATCCACGCGGCCGAGGATGCGATAGTAGCCGTCGGCGGAAAGCATGGCGCCGTCGCCGGCGAAGTAGGGCCAGTCCTGCCACTTTTTGCTTTTCGGATTCTTGCAATACTTTTCGTAATATTGCTTCACGAAGCGGTCGGGATCGCCCCAGATCGTTTGCATGATGCCGGGCCAGGGATTGCGAATACAGATGTTGCCCGCGGCTTGCTGGCCCGCTTTCACTTCGTTGCGATTCTCGTCCCAGATAATCGGGAAAATTCCGAGGACAGCGGGCCCGGCGCTGCCGGGCTTCATGCGATCGAGGGCGGGTTTCGTGCTGCAGAGAAAACCGCCAGTTTCGGTTTGCCACCAGGTGTCCACGATGGCTGCCTTGTTCTTGCCGACAACTTCGTAATACCAGCGCCAAACTTCGGGTTCAATGGGTTCGCCAACAGTGGTCATGTGCTTGAAGGAGTAGTTGTATTTCTTCGGTTCGTCGGCGCCAGCTTTGCGCAACATGCGGATGGCAGTGGGAGAAGTGTGGAAGATGTTCACGCCGAGGCGTTCGGCGATGCGCCAGGGGCGAGCTGCGTCCGGAAACTGCGGCACGCCTTCGTAGAGAACGCTGGTGGCTGCGAGAGCGAGAGGGCCGTACACGATGTAAGAGTGGCCGGTGATCCAGCCAATGTCTGCCATGCACCAGTACACATCGCTGGTGTGAATATCCTGATAGTACTTCGAAGTGCCCGCGGCGTAGGCGAGATAGCCGCCGGTACGATGCTGGCAGCCTTTGGGTTTGCCGGTGGTGCCGCTCGTGTACATGAGGAAGAGCGGGGCTTCGGCGTCGAGCGAAACGGGCTCGACGATTTTGCCTTTGTAATCTTTCAGAACATCTTCGACGAAAAAATCGCGGCCACTGATCATCGGCGCGTCCGACATTTGTTTGCCGGGATAACGGCGCCAGATGAGAACTTTGTCAACTTGCTGGCCTTCTTTTTTCGCGGTGTCCACGGCGATGTCCGCGTTGCCTTTGTGGTCTATCCATTTTCCGTTGCGGCAGTAGCCATCGGCGTAGATGAGGACGCGGCTGCCGGAATCGGCTGCTCGGAGGCCGCAGGCTTCGCCGCTGAATCCGCCGAAGACGACGGAGTGAACTACGCCGAGACGCGCGCAAGCGAGCATGGTGACGGGAAGCTCGGGAATCATGGGCATGTGAATGGTGACGCGGTCACCGGCTTTGAGTCCGGCGAAATCGCGAAGCATCGCGGCGGTTTCGTTCACGCGGATGTAGAGTTCGCGATAGGTGAGGACTTGCATTGATTCGTGTTCGGGTTCCGGGACGAAAATGAAGGCGGCTTTGTTTTTGTGCTCGGCGAGATGGCGGTCTACGCAGTTGTAGGAGGCGTTGAGTTTGCCTCCAGTGAACCATTTCCAGAACGGAGGATTGCTGGTGTCGAGCGTTTTGGTCCACTTGCGATCCCAATTGAGGAGATTGGCGTAAGCGTCGAAGCATTGCGGGAAGTTTTTCTCGGAGAATTTCTTGATGAAGGAAGAGTCAGTGAGATTCGCTTGCGCTTTGAATTCTTTCGTTGGATAGAAGTATTCCTCTTCTTTCCAGTGGACGGCAATTTGGGCTTCGGTGAGTTCTCTTGTTTTTGCCTGCTTGGGCTTAGTAGGGCGTGAGCTAGTTTTTGATTTGGGCACGGGTCAATTCTCCGGGAGGAGATTTTAGCAATGGTACGGCAAGCAAAGGAATCGGGAATCGCGGAGGAAGATGATGCCCTCATCGAGGGGACGCGTCAATAGGCACGGCATCGGGCGCGAGGAGATGTACTATACTGCCGGTTGGGAGAGGCCATGAGAAGCAAAGTGCAGGGCGGGCCACGGCCGGAGACGGAGTTCTTGAAGATGCTGGGGGAGCGCGTGCGGCAGGAGCGTTTGCGGCGCACGATGACGCGGAAGGAATTGGCGAAGTGCGCGGCGGTATCGGAGCGGTTTTTGGCGCAACTCGAGACGGGACACGGGAATATTTCGATCATCCGGTTGCGGAGGATCGCTCATGCGCTGGGATTGGGTGTCGAGCGGTTGGCACAGGAGAAAAATGGGGATGTGCCGGAGATTGTGGGAGTAGTCGGGCTGCTTGAAAAGCTGAAGCCGGAAGAACGGCGAAGAGCGCACGCGCTTTTGCTGGAAAAATTTGGGGCGCGAAGCGAGGAGGAACGGCGCGGACGAATCGCGCTGGTTGGGTTGCGTGGCGCGGGGAAATCTACGTTGGGAGCACTGCTGGCGGAGCGGATTGGGGCGCCGTTTATTGAATTGGACCGGAAAATTGAACAGGAAAGCGGATCGAAGCTCGGCGTGGTGTTTGATTTGTATGGGCCGGCGGGATTTCATCGGCTGGAGAGAGAAGCGCTCGAGCGGATATTGGAGACTCATGAGCGGTTTGTGCTGGCGACGGGCGGGAGCATCGTGAACGAGCCGGAAACGTTTTCGCGATTGCGCAGCGCATGCTACACGGTTTGGCTGAAGGCGAAGCCGGAGGATCACATGCAACGCGTGATTGCGCAGGGTGACCGGAGGCCGATGGCGGGTAGTCAGTGGGCCATGGCGGATTTACGGAAGATTTTGGCGGGAAGGGAACCGCTCTATGAGAAGGCGGATGCTTGCGTGAATACGAGCGGAAAGACGGCCAAGCAGGCCGCGGCGGAACTGGCGGCGGCGGTGAAGGCGGGGTAATAATGTATGGATTTGTGATATGCACTATATTGCTTATTGATGTTAATGGCAGGCGGTATAGTACACTTGTGGTGCAGAAGCTCTCGAAAGGGAAGCGACATTCATGCCGGATGTGATGGAAAAGCAGATGGTGTTGTTTGATGCGGCGCCGGATAGTTACCGGCACTGGAAGCTCAGGGTGGACTGCCGCGTGGCGACGCTGCTGATGGACGTGAACGAGGATGCCGGACTGCGGCCGGGATACAAGCTGAAGCTGAATTCATACGACCTGGGCGTGGACATCGAGCTGCATGATGCGCTGCAGAGAATTCGTTTTGAACATCCGCAAGTGGCGTGCGTGGTGATTTCGAGCGCGAAGGAACGGATGTTTTGCGCGGGCGCGAACATTTACATGCTGGGGCTTTCGTCGCATGGATGGAAAGTGAACTTTTGCAAGTTCACGAATGAAACTCGAAATGGGATGGAAGATTCAAGCCGGCACGATGGGCTGAAATTTTTGGCGGCGCTGAATGGCACTACGGCGGGCGGAGGGTATGAGCTGGCGCTGGCGTGCGATGAAATTTTGCTTGTGGATGACCGGTCGAGCGCGGTGAGTTTGCCGGAGACGCCGTTGCTGGGAGTGCTGCCGGGTACAGGCGGGTTGACGCGCGTTGTGGACAAGCGCAGAGTGCGCCGCGATTTGGCGGATTTGTTCTGCACAAATGCTGACGGAGTGAAGGGTGAGCGCGCGAAGCAATGGGGATTGGTGGATGAAATTGTGGCGCCGGCGAAATTTGGGAAGTTAGTGGAGGAATGCGCGCAGAATTTAGCGGCGGCATCCAGGAGGAGTGCAGATGTGAAGGGAATTCGTTTGAATGCACTCGCCCGGAAAACTGATGATGTGGGGTACCACTACAAGCATGTGGATGTGATTTTCGATCGCGCGGCGCGGACGGCAACTTTGAAAGTGAGTGGGCCAGAGGGAGCGCAGCCGAAGACAGTGGAAGAAATTCATGCGGCGGGCGATGCCTGGTGGCCGCTGGCGATGGCGCGAGAGTTGGATGATGCGATTTTGATGTTACGGACCAATGAGCCGGAGCTTGGACTGCTCTTGTTCAAGACGGAGGGCGGCGTCGAGGCGGTGCTGGCGAACGATGCGGTGATGCTCGAGCATCGCGGGGATTGGCTGGTGCGCGAAACGATTGGGATGTTGCGGCGGACATTTGCACGGTTGGATGTGAGCTCGCGAAGTATGTTTGCTGTGATTGGGCCGGGATCGTGTTTTGCGGGGACGTTGTTTGAGCTGTCGCTAGCGGCGGACCGGAGTTACATGCTGGCTGCGGCAGAAAATGAAGGTGAACTTCCGAAAATTGCCCTTTCAGGAATGAATTTTGGTTTGCTGCCGATGGTGAATGGCGCGGGACGGCTCGCATCGCGATTCCACGGTGATTTGGGAAAAATCGAAGAGTTGAAGAAGTTGAGCGGGCAAGAACTGGACGCGGCGGCGGCGCTTGAGGCGGGATTGGTGACGGTAGCGCCGGACGATTTGGACTGGGAAGACGAGATTCGGATTGCGATTGAGGAGCGCGTAAGTCTTTCACCGGATGCGCTGACGGGCATGGAAGCAAGTTTGCGCTTTGCGGGGAATGAAAATCTGCTGACCAAGATCTTTGGGCGGCTTTCGGCTTGGCAGAACTGGGTTTTCATCCGGCCGAACGCTACGGGGGAGCAGGGCGCTCTGAAGGTGTTTGGAAAGGGTTCGAAAGCGAAATTTGATTGGGAGAGAGTTTGATGGAATCAAATTATCAGGATCGCATTCCGAACAACGTGGACCTTGGATCAAACCGGACTTTGCAGCGCGCGCTAGAGCACTGGCAGCCGGAGTTTTTGAATTGGTGGCACGGACTAGGGCCGAGCGACTTCAATGCGAACGAAATTTATTTGCGCACGGCGATTTCCGTGGATACGAAAGGCTGGGCGACGTTTGGGTACGTGAAGATGCCGGAATACCGTTGGGGAATTTTTCTGGCGCAGCCAGAAGCAGATCGTCGAATTGGATTTGGCGATCATTACGGGCAAGCGGCGTGGCAGCAAGTGCCGGGAGAACATCGCTCGACATTGCGGCGATTGATTGTGACGCAGGGCGATACGGAGCCAGCGTCCGTGGAGCAGCAGAGATTGTTGGGCCACACGGCGCCTTCGCTGTACGACATGCGGAATTTGTTCCAGGTGAATGTGGAAGAAGGGCGCCATTTGTGGGCGATGGTTTATTTGTTGCATGCGTATTTTGGACGTGACGGCAGGGAAGAAGCAGAAGAATTGCTCGAGCGGCATTCGGGCGATGCGGATAAGCCGCGAATTTTGAGCACGTTCAACGAGCCGATCAACGACTGGCTGAGTTTTTATATGTTTACGTATTTTACGGACCGCGACGGAAAGTTTCAGCTGAAGTCGCTGGCGGAGTCGAGTTTTGATCCACTCTCACGGACATGCCGATTTATGCTGACCGAAGAGGCGCACCACATGTTCGTGGGGGACACGGGAATCGGACGAGTCATCAAGCGGACGATTGAAGTGATGAAGGAGCTGGGGACGGACGATCCCGTGGCGTTGCGCAAGGCGGGAGCGATTGATTTGCCTACGGTACAACGGTATTTGAATTTTTGGTTCAGCTCGTCGCTGGATTTGTTTGGAGGCGATTCTTCTTCGAACGCGGCTTCGTATTTTGCAAATGGATTGAAGGGAAGGCCAGACGAAGAGCGCTACGAGGATCATCTGGCGGTTGAACAGAGTTACACGCTGGAATTGCCGGATGGAAAAGGCGGCGTGCGGCAAGAACAGATTCAGATGCGCAATGCGATGAATGAAGTCGTACGCGAATCTTACGTGCGCGATTGCGAAAAGGGATTAGCCCGGTGGAATAAACTGTTGGAAGACAGCGGGTATCCGCATCGGATGGCACTGCCGAGCGCGAGATTTCGTAGGACTGTGGGGAGTTGGGCGAACGTGCCGACGGACTTGAGCGGAATGCCCATCAGCAAGCAAGAATTTGCCGCGCGACAAACGGAGTGGCTGCCTACGGAAGAGGATCGGGCATATGTCCGGAGTTTGATGAAGGGCGTGTTCGAGCGCGGGAAAATGGCGGGATGGATTGCGCCGCCAGAACGAGGAATCAACACGCAGGCGATGGATTTTGAGTACGTGAAGTTGCACTAACGCGAGTGATTACTGGATCCTTGGCGTGATTTCGACGTAGTCGAGTGCGGCATGTTCGTCGCGGTCGGGGAATCCTTCGATGCGAATTTCGTCGCCATGCTGTAGTGAGATTTTGGGAATGCGGCGGCGGGTGGAAGAGTCGCCGCCGATTTTTGTAGTGGGCAGATGATCGTCTGCGGTCCACTCATCGACTAATTTATTTCCGACATAGAGGCGATATTTTGCTTCGCCGTTGTTTGTGTCGAAGTACTGAACGTCAATTTCGTGTTGGCCCGTAATTCCCCTAAATTCAAATTTTGCTGAACAAGTCTGCAGTTGCGGTGAGGTGCACTCGATGGCTTTGCCGCCGGAGGCGTTTTCCCACGGCGTGACGGCGATGGCCGTGTAGCCTGTGAGCTGCATGGATTCGGCTTCGATGCGGCCAGGGTAGTGGCCGACGCGGTTTTCTTTGTCGGCGATTCCTGAGAGGCGAAGGAAATAGTCACAAATTGCGTCGCGCCAGACGACAGCGTGGCCGGATTGATATTCGAGGCGCGTAAAGACGGAGGCGTAGCGCTCATCGTCTATGTGGTCTTTTAGTGATTGCCATTGCTTGACGTAGTCGGCGGCGCGCTCAGCTCCTCCATAGTGCGAATCATAAATGTGCTGGATGACAGTTTTGCCGGAGTGAAGAACGTAGGTGTACGGAACGTGGTGGAAGAACAAAATGAGCTCATCAGGCGTAGTTTCGAGCGATTCGTAAGTGTTTGCGACGAGCGGAGAGTATTGGCCGACGTAGCCCGTGCCCGTAGCGACGGTGCGATCCATGCCGACACCTTTCTGACCCGCGCGGTGCCACTGGCCCCAGCCGTTTTCTTCAGAGGATTCGATGCCTGGGCCGTAGTGGCTGCCGAGAATGTCCGTAAGCGTCTGCATGCCGAGCGGGCCGGTGTAGCTTTCGTAGGTGTTCCATGAAGAGAGAAGCATCGAAGAAATTGTTTGCACGACATTGGGATCGCGCCCGAAAGTGAGTGCGGTCCATTCGTTTACGATTTGGCGTGCGGAGAGATTTGGATTCCAGGCAAGGCGCGCATAGCCGTAAAGATTTGCCATGGCGAGCGGATGGCCAAGCCAGTTTTCGTCGAGGCCGACGTTGACTACGGCGACGAAGCCGCCTGTGGGGCGATGGAACGTTTTTCCCGTGACGAGATCTTTTGCAGGCGAGCTCACGCCGCTTGCGCGAAGATCGAAATCCAAAACTTCTTTCCACATGGGAATCGGGAAGCAGAGATGGTGTTGCTGGCCGGTGTATTCCTGCGTGACTTGCAGTTCGATGGCTTCGTTTGTTTTCTCCAGGCCACTGAAGAGAGGTGAAACAGGTTCGCGAGCCTGGAAGTCTATGGGGCCGTGTTTGATCTGGATAATGACGTTGTCTTCGAATTTTCCGTCGAGCGGATGGAAATTGTCGTAGGCGGCCTTGGCGCGATCGTTTTTGGGGTCGCGCCAGTCGAGATGATGGTTGTAGACGAATGCGCGATAGAAGACGACGCCGTGGTGCGGTTTGAGGGCGCGCGCGATGACGTTTGCTGCGTCGGCGGGCGTGCGGTTATAAACGGACGGACCGAGGCGGCCTTCGGAATCCGCTTTGACGACGAAGCCGCCGAAGTCTGGAATCGCGGCGTAGATTTCGTCGGATTTTTTGCGCCACCAGTTGACGACTTGCGCGTCGAGCGGATCGAAAGTATCGAAGCCGCCGATGGTCTTCGGGCTGCCGAGGTCCACGGAAATAGAGAGTTGGATGCCCCACGGACGAAATACGTTTGCGACACGGACAAGTTGAGGGAGGAAATCGTCTTCGAGGAGGCGCGGATCGGCGTTGACATTGTTGATGGTGCAGCCGTTGATGCCGACGGAGGCGAGGATGCGCGCATACGCCGCGGCGCGGGAGAGATCGGCGCGGACGCTGCCGTTTTCAAAAAAGATGGAACGGCCCGCGTAGCCGCGTTCGATGCGGCCATCGAGATTGTCCCATTGGTCCACCCAGCGGATAGGGGCGTAGGGCTGCTGCGATTCGTTGAGGTTTGCGAGCGATTCGGCTCGCGCGATCTTACCGAGCAAAGAAAAAACGCCGTAAAGGACGCCTCGGTCATTGGTGCCGGTGATGACGAGGCAGTTTTTGCCGGGAATGTGTGTGTTCGTCAGCCAAAAGCCGTCTTGTCCGAGATTTGCAGGGGGATGCAATTCCGGAATCGCTTTTTGTACGGCGGAAATAGTTCCCAAAAAGATTGCTGGTTCTTGTGGCAGTTGATTTTCGAGGCGAAGGGTTTTTCCCAATGTTCCACTAATTCCGCGGATAAGCTCTTGGCGGGAGGAATTCAACATTACGGAATCACCCAAAACCACCACGATGGAGGGCAAGGTGTCGTATTGGTCCGTGGTGTGCACGTCTAGGCGGGCGTAACGAAGCCAGGCTTCGGCCCCGGTTTCGGCGTGCAACTGCGCGGAAGGAAAGTAACCCGCGATAAATGAGGCGAGGATGGTGAAGAGGGCGATGCGTTTCAACGAATGCCTCGGTCAGGCGGACACAGATTTTTGTTCGGACGGTGGTGCGAGTGCGAGTCCCAAGTATTTTTCTGCGTTGGCGAAGCAGATGTTGCGGATCATGCCACCGATTAGTTTTTCGTCGTTGGGGAGATCACCGTTTTCCATTTCGCGGCCGCAGAGGTCGCAAAGAATGCGACGGAAATATTCGTGCCGGGGGAAAGACATGAAAGAGCGCGAATCGGTAAGCATACCGATGAAACGCGATAGGAGACCATTGTTTGAAAGCGCGTTGAGTTGCCACTCAATGGCTTCCTTTTGATCGAGGAACCACCAGGCGCTGCCGAACTGAATCTTTCCGGCGATTGCGCCGTCCTGAAAATTTCCAATGGCGGAGGCGAAGACATAATTGTCAGCGGGATTGAGATTGTAGACGATCGTTTTTGGAAGGGCATTTTCTTTGTTGAGCAAATCGAGATAGGAACAGAGAGCGGTGGATTGATTTCGGCCGCCGATGCTATCGAAACCTGTGTCCGGGCCCACTTCCTGCAGTGCGCGAGTGTTTGCATTGCGGAGGGCGCCGAGGTGGAGCTGTTTCGTCCAACCCTTTTCTGTGTCGAGGCGGCCAAAGAAAAGCATTAGGAATGAGGCGAACTCTTCCTGTTCTGAAGGAGAAACCTCTTCTCCTGTGCGTGCTTTTCCAAAAATTGCGGCGGCTTTGGATTCAATGCAGGGATTGGCGTAGCAGTGAGGCATGCCGTGGTCGGAGAGCCTGCCGCCAACGGCGTGAAATGCGTCGTGGCGATTCTTTAGCGCATCCAGAAATTGAGAGAAATTTGAAATGCTGATATTGGTGGCCGCGCTTAGGCTGTCGAGCCAGGGAACGAAAACCTGCCGGGCGTCAACGCGGAGGGCTTTGTCGGGGCGGAAGGTCGGGTAGATGCGAAAGCCGGCGGTCTTCGCGTTGACGGTTTTGTAATGCGAAAGATCGTCGCAGGGATCGTCGGTAGAGCAAATGGCGCGAACGTCAAATTTGCGAAGAATGCCGTGCGGGGAAAGCGCATCGCTCCCCAGGAGAGAATTGGCGCGGTCCCAGACAGACTTGGCGTTGTGTTCGTCGAGCAATTCGGAGATGCCGAAGTAGCGTTTCAGTTCGAGATGAGCCCAGTGGTAGAGGGGATTACGCAAAGTGTTCGGAACCGTGCGCGCCCAGGCCAGGAATTTTTCGTAGGGGTCAGCGTTGCCGGTGCAAAAGCGTTCCGCGACGCCGTTTGCTCGCATGGCGCGCCATTTATAGTGATCACCTTGCAGCCAAATTTCAAAAAGATTTTGAAACTTACGATTTGCCGCGATTTCCGGTACGGGCAGATGCGAATGATAGTCGAGGATAGCTTCTTGTTCGGCGTAGTCATGGTAAAGAGTTCGAGCGGCCTTCGAATGCAACAGGAAATCATCGTGGATGAAATCCATGAATCGCTCCCCGAACGTACGAGTTCAAAACCTTAGAAATTCTATGATAGCCGAAGCGCGTCGCGATGATTTGCGATTCGAAAGAAGATTGCTCAGCGCGTACCGGTAAGAATGTCTATTGTCAGCTGATCGAGTCTTTCATAGGGAAGGCGTTTTTTCATCATGCCGTCTTTGTCGAAGACGTGGCCGAGAAGCGTTTTCGAGTTCGACTTAGAGTACTCGCAAGTTTTGGGCAGATCCTTGGGACCGGCGTTCACTTCCTTAAGGATGGTCTGAATTTCTTTGTCCGCGTTCCAGCGGGCGGCCTTGTCCTTGAGGATCAGATAGGTGCGCATGCAGCCGCGTGCGAAGTCCTTTACACCCTCGTAATCTTCCGTGCGATAGGCGTGCGCATCAAAATGTCGAGGCTCGCTGTAGCCGACGTCTTCGAGAAATTTCACAAGAAAGAACGCTGACTTTGGATTGGAGGAGCCGAACCGAAAGTCCTGATCGTAGCGGCCGGGCGCCTGATCGTTGAGATCGATGTGGAAGAGCTTGCCGGCTTCCCAAGCTTGCGCTACACCGTGCATGAAATTTAGTCCCGCCATTTGTTCATGTGCGACTTCGGGATTGACGCCGACCATCTCCGGATGGTCGAGCGTGGGAATAAATCCAAGGTAGTGGCCGGTTGTGGCCATGTAGATATCGCCGCGGGGTTCGTTCGGTTTCGATTCCATGGCGAAGCGATATTTGTAGCCGCAATCAATGTTGTATTCGCAGAGGAAATTCACGGCTTCGCGCAGGCGCTTGACGGCTTCGTCCGCGCGGCGACAGGCATCGGTTTCCACGCCTTCACGGCCACCCCAGAGGACAAACGTTTTTGCTCCGAGTTCGGCGCCGAGATCCATGGCGCGCATTGTTTTTTGCAGAGCATAGGCGCGGACTTCAGGATCGTTTGCCGTAAAAGCGCCATCGCGAAACACAGGGTGAAAGAAAAGGGAAACTGTTGCCATCGGGACGACGATGCCGGCTTCCTTACAGGCGCGTTTGAAGTCGCGGACGATCACTTCGCGCTCGGAAGGGGTGGCGTCAATGGGAACTAAATCGTTGTCGTGAAGATTTACGCCCCAGGCGCCGATTTCGCCCAGCATGGCTGCGATTTCGACCGGCGAAATGGGGGGACGCACGAAATCGCCAAAAGGATCACGGCCGCGATTGCCGACAGTCCATAGTCCAAACGAAAACTTGTGTTCCGGTTTCGGTTGAAATGGTCCGGCGCTCATCAAACTCTCCCCAGGTTCTTGATTACAAAATTGAATCTCTCAAATCGGCCGCGCAAATGAATGGACACGAAATTCTTTGCCGTTAACGTTAACGGGCGTGTATAGTACCACGCGCTCGCGTGATTGCAAGCACGGTGAAACTTCAGGAGGCAGTCGCTTGAGAAACAGAGTTCGGCTCTTTTCTTGTGTCCTGGCATTTGTTGCTTTGCTGGTTATTTGCGGCACCGCTGTGTATAGGACGTCCGCGCAAGACGTTCCCAGGTACACGAATCCCAAACTTTCAGTGGATCAGCGTGTCGAAGACTTGCTCGCGCGGATGACGCTAGAGGAAAAACTCGCGCAGATCGAAAGCGTCTGGGAGAACAAAGGATTTGTGCGAGAGACGCAGCCGTTTGTCGTGGACGCGAAGGGTGTGTTCCTGCCGGACGCCGCAAAAATCACACTGAAGAACGGAATCGGGCAGGTTTCCAGACCCAGCGAGAATCCAGGTGGAAACGGCGGTCCGCGCGAGATGGCGGAACTTACCAACGCGATTCAAAAGTGGGTAAAGGAAAACACCCGGTTGGGAATTCCGGTGATGTTTCACGAGGAGTGTTTGCATGGGCACGCCGCGTCGAAGGGGACGGTGTTCCCGGCAGCGATTGGGCTGGCCTCCACGTGGGATGAAGGGTTGATACACGATGTGTTTACGTCCGTGGCCTCGGAGGTTAGGGCGCGTGGAGCACAAGAATGCCTGGCGCCGGTGCTGGATTTGGCGCGCGATCCACGGTGGGGAAGAACGGAAGAGACGTACGGCGAAGACCCGTATTTGGTGACACACATTGGCTTGGCAGCGATTCACGGATTTCAGGGAGATGGGCAGTGGATTGACAAGGTTCATGTGATGGCTACGGCAAAACATTTCGCGGTACACGGGCAGCCGGAAGGCGGAACGAACGTGGGGCCGGGAAATTATTCGGAGCGCGTGATTCGCGAATATTTTCTGAAGCCGTTTGAAGCGGCGGTCAAAGAAGGGCGTGTGCAGACTCTGATGGCGTCCTACAACGAAATTGACGGCATTCCTGCTCACAGTAACAAACATTTACTCGACGATATTCTGCGGCATGAGTGGGGATTCGATGGACTGG
Organism: Candidatus Sulfotelmatobacter sp.; assembly: GCA_035567915.1. Lineage (GTDB taxonomy): Bacteria > Acidobacteriota > Terriglobia > Acidiferrales > UBA7541 > Acidiferrum. The sequence continues at coordinate 157,698 of DATMPA010000012.1, forward strand.
TGGTTTCCGACTATTTCGGGATTGATGAGTTGATTCGGGTGCATCACGTCGTCGCGACGCAGAACGCAGCGGCGAAATTGTCGCTTGAGTCCGGCGTGGACATTGAGTTGCCGTTTGCGAGCGCGTATCCGAGTTTGCTGGAGCAGGTGAAGGAAGGAAAGGTTTCTGAGGCGTTGATTGACCGCGCTGCGGGGAGAGTGTTGCGAGCGAAGTTCGTGGCTGGGCTATTTGAAGACGCCATGGTGGATCCGGCGTACGCGGAAAAGATTACGAATTCGACTGAGCATCAGCAACTTGCGCTGAAGGCGGCGCACGAATCCGTTATTTTGCTGAAGAATCAAAATAATTTGCTGCCGCTGGATAAGGCGAAATATAAGCGCATTGCCGTAATTGGGCCGAACGCTGGCGAACTTCATTTGGGTGGGTACAGCAACAAACCCGGGCACGGCGTGAGCATTCTGCAAGGCATTAAAGACAAGCTCGGCTCCGGCAATGAAGTGCTGTACTCGGAAGGCTGCAAAATCACGGAGTCCCTGCCGGACTGGGATGCGGACAAAGTCGCGCTGGGCGACCCCGTTCTGAACGCCAAGCGGATTGCGGATGCGGTGAGCGTTGCGAAGAAGGCGGACGTAGTGATTCTGGTGCTTGGCGAAAATGAGCAGACCTCGCGCGAGGCGTGGGCGAAGAGTCACCTTGGGGATCGCCTGAGTTTGGATTTGTTGGGAAACCAGGATGAATTGGCGAGACAGATTGTCGCTACGGGGAAGCCGAGCGTCGCGCTTTTGCTCCACGGCAGGCCGAATTCGATCAATTACATTGCGGAAAATGTGCCCGCGATTCTGGATGGCTGGTATCTGGGGCAAGAAGGCGGTGCGGCCGCGGCGGACGTACTCTTCGGGGATTACAACCCCGGTGGAAAGTTGCCGATTACGGTGCCGCGTTCGGTGGGACAACTGCCGGATTATTACTACCAGAAGCCTTCGGCGAAGCGCGGGTTTGTGGACGGTTCGGTGCTACCACTGTTTCCATTTGGCTGGGGGCTGAGCTACACGACGTTCAAGTACTCGAATCTGCGGCTCGCGCAGGACGCGATTGGTCCGGAAGGACAAACGAAGGTCAGCGTGGATGTGACGAACACAGGCGCGATTCGCGGCGACGAAGTGGCGCAGCTCTATATTCATCAGAGTGTGAGTTCGGTGACGCGAGCGGTCAAAGAGTTGCGCGGATTTCACCGCGTTTCGCTGAATCCGGGCGAAACGAAGACGGTGGACTTCACACTGGGTCCGAACGAGCTTTCCTATTTGAATCGTGATATGAAACGCGTGGTAGAGCCGGGGACATTCGAAGTGATGGCTGGCGGAAATTCCGTTGATCTGATTACTACGACGCTGAATGTGGTCAATCGCTAGAAAATTTCTTGGCGCGTTTCGATACAATGCGGCAATAAATTGAAATCTAGCAGTGCGTTCCCAACAAGTTTGTAGCCGTTTCATGCATCGCGGAAGTTGCAGGGGAAGTCGTGAACGTGGAGCGAGGTGAATAGACGCAATGGCACTTCTCATGGCAATGCAAGTGCAGCATCTAGTCCGGCTTTCGACGATTGACACGATCATCGTCGTTTTTTATTTCGCGCTCGTGCTGGCTATCGGATTTTATCTTCGAAACCGCGCGAAAACCGGCGAGGATTTTTTCATGGCCGGGCGCGACATGACCGCGTGGGTGGCCGGACTTAGTTTTCTGTCCGCCAATCTTGGCGCGCTGGAACTGATGGGTTGGGCTGGCTCCGCTTACCAATACGGAATTCTCGCGACGCACTGGTACTGGATTGGCGCGATACCCGCGATGCTGTTTCTCGCGCTGGTGATGATGCCGTTTTATTACATTTCGAAAACGCACTCTGTGCCGGGTTATCTGAAACTGCGATTTGGAGAACCGGCTCGCGCGGTTTCTGCAGTTTCGTTCGGATTCATGACCGTGCTGATGAGTGGCGTGAACATGTTTGCCATGGCCAAGGTCCTGCAAATTGTTTTGGGATGGGACATCAACGTCAGCATTTGGCTGTCGGCCGGCACGGTGGCTGTTTATGTCGCACTCGGAGGGCTGAGATCGGCAATTTTTAATGAAGTGCTGCAGTTCTTCTTGATCTGGGCCGGCGCGCTGCTGATCCCGATTCTGGGTCTTCACGAAGCAGGCGGCTGGAGCAATCTGAAAATACAAATCGCTCAGAGAGCTTCGGAACAGTACGTGCATCTGTGGTCCGGCTTAGGTTCCTTCACGGGCAACCCGATGGGAATTCACTGGACCGGTATTGTGTTCGGATTGGGCGCGATTATCTCGATGGGTTACTGGACGACGGACTTTTTGGTCGTGCAGCGCATCCTCGCGGCTAAGGACATCCGTAGCGCGGAAATGGCGCCGATTATCGGAGCGGGATTCAAGATGATGGTACCGCTCATCGTTATCCTGCCGGGGCTTCTGGGCTTGGCGGTACTTCCGATGAAACTTGTGCCCGAATCGGTGGCCGCGGTCACCGGAGCGCACAGCTATAACGACGTTCTTCCATTGATGCTTGCCCGCTATTGCGGCCCTGGCTTGCTTGGCCTGGGAATTACCGCGTTGATCGCAGGGTTTATGTCCGGAATGGCGGGGAATGTGACTGCGTTTACCACGGTTTGGACGTATGACATCTATCGCCCGCTGATTAACAGCAAGGGCACCGACCATCACTACGTCAACATGGGCCGGTGGACCACGGTGATTGGCGTGCTGATCAGCGTCGGCACAGCGTATTTGGTCATGCAGTTCGCGAGCATCATGGATTACGTACAGGCCCTTTTCAGTTTTTTTATTGCCCCGCTTTTCGGCACGGTTGTTTTGGGAATGCTTTGGAAACGGGCGACCGGACCGGGTGGTTTCTGGGGACTGCTGCTTGGCACAGCCTCTTCGATCAGCATGTGGGCTTGGGTGAAGGTTGATCCTTCGGCTTTGCGTTACGTGGCGATGTCGCCGCACGCGAAGGCGCTTGCTCAGGATATGTATCAGGCGCTGTGGTCGTTTCTGGTTTGCGTGATAGTAACGGTGGTCGTCAGCCTGGCGACGAAACCAAAGACGGATAGCGAACTGAATGGATTGGTCTACGGTTTGACACAAGTGCCGTCTGTCGGCAATTTGCCCATTTATCAAAAACCGCTTTTTTGGGCCGGCGTGGTGGTCGTCATATTTTTCGTCCTGAATATCTACTTCTGGTAGCCGGAGGTTGCGAGGATGATTTCCATTTGGTTTTTCATCGGGATTGCCCTGCTGGTGGACGGCGTGCTGATTTTCAGCGCGGGGATGTATGAGCTGTGGCACCCGCCAGTGCATCCCGTCGTGCTTTTCTCTCTGCATGCACCGATCTGGTGGGGCGGATTGCTGGCTGTAATCGGCGCAATCTATTGCTTGAAGTTCAAGCCGAAGCATTCTTAGAGAATCAGGCGGATTGGTGCGCGGAATCGCTGGTGTTGATGCCGCGCAGCGCTGGGTAGACGCGGCGATAAATCGAATAATTCTTCTGCATGAGTTTTGAGGAGTCCGCGCGCGGGGCGACTCGCGCGGCGACGCGAACGACGGCGTCGCAGGCTTCGTCCACGGAATTCCAATGGCGCGCGCCGACAGCAGCCAGAATTGCCGCGCCGTATGCAGCTCCTTCTTCCGCTTCGACCAATTCGACCTCGTGGGCGTACACGTCTGCCTGTATCTGGCGCCAGACGCTTGAACGTGCGCCTCCGCCGCCGAGGCGGATTTTTGTCACAGGAACTTTCATTTCTTCAAAAATCGAGAAGGTGTCCTTCAGGCTGAAGGCGACGCCTTCCTGAATCGCGCGAATGACATGCGCCCGCGTATGAAGTGCAGAGAGACCGACCAATGCGCCGCGAACATTGGGATCGAGATGCGGTGTGCGCTCGCCCATCAAGTATGGCGCCCAGAGCAAACCTTCAGAGCCGGCGGGGACGCTCGCAGCTTCGTCCGAAAGGCGATCGTAGGGATCGCGGCCGTCATCCTTGCCTGCGCCAAATTGATCGCGGAACCAGCGCAGAGAAAGTCCAGCGGCTTGCGTTACGCCCATGACGTGCCAGCGACCGGGAATCGCGTGGCAAAACGTGTGGAGGCGGCCTTGCGGGTCGAGAGCAGGACGATCCGTTGCGGCGAAAACAACACCGGAGGTGCCGATGGTTGCGCTGACGACGCCGGCGCGAACAATTCCCATTCCAACTGCGCCTGCCGCCTGATCGCCTGCGCCGGCCACGACTGGGGTGCCGACTTTCAGCGCGACGGCTTCCGCACCTTCTTTTGAAAGTTTTCCGCATACGTCCGGAGATTCGTAGAGGGGAGGAAGCCATTCCTGCGGAATCTTCGCGCCGCTGAGGATTTCAACGGACCAGCGGCGATTCGTAACGTCAAGCATCAGCGTGCCTGAGGCATCAGCCATGTCTATGGCGCGGTCGCCGGTGAGGCGGTAGCGAATGTAATCTTTCGGGAGCATCACGTGAAGGACGCGCGCCCAGTTTTGAGGCTCGTTTTCGCGGACCCAGAGAAGTTTTGTGAGCGTGAAGTTGGTGAGCGGCGGATTGCAGGTGAGTTGAATAATGCGAGAGAGTCCGAAACTCTTTTCAAGTTCCTGCGATTGCTTTTCGGTGCGTTGATCGCACCAGATGATGGCTGGACGGATGACGTTACCGGTGGCGTCCAGCAGAACTGCTCCATGCATTTGGCCGGAGAAGCCAACACACGCTACGTCATCGGACGTTGCGTGCGCTTGTTGCAGCGCTTTTTTAACCGCGGCCCCGCAGGCAAGCCACCAATCGAGTGGATCTTGTTCGGCCCAGCCGTCTTGCGGCGACGCAAATGGTTGATGTTCGTGCGTGCCGGACGCGACGACGCGGCCGCTTTCGTCAATGAGGAGCGCGCGTGTACCGCCGGTTCCAACGTCTATGCCTAGAAAGAGCTTGATGACCGCCTCCGGTGAGTGACTACGAGCGCGAACTATATTTGCCGGACTGGTCCCTGTGTCAAGTGGGAGTTTTTGAATTCGAAGGAAATCGCGAAAAAGCGCTACTGTTTCTTTCGGACGGTTTGCCCGCGTCAGAAGGAATCACAGGATTCTGTCCTTCCTGAACCGTGATGATACCGTGGGGGGATGAGTCGCGGTAGTATGGCGCGGCATCGTTCCGCTCGCCGCTCGGGATAGCGAGTCTGGGAAAGGCCAGCGACTTCAGGCTCAGAGCCTGATATCGTTTGCTTCTTCCACGAACGAAGTGCTCACAATCAGTTGATTCGAAGAATCACGGAGCATGAGTCTGCTCATGGCGAAGGAAAGACGCGGCATTCATCAGATAGCGGAATTGGCGCAAGTGTCCATCGGCACGGTGGACCGGGCGCTGCACGGCCGCCCCGGAATCAATGAAGCGACGCGACAGCGCATTCTGCAAATCGCGCGGCAAGTGGGCTACACGCCGAATCTTGCCGCGAGAGCGTTGTCGGTCGCAAAGGCCAACACCAAAATTGGCGTGTGCGTCCCTCGCGAGATCCATTTTTTCTACGACCAATTGTGGAGCGGTGTCTTAGAGGAAGAGCGCCGCGCTGGAAATCTTGGGATTCATTTTGTGAACCGTCCCGTGCGAGTGCTCGGAGAAGGCGATACGGACGTGTTCAGGGAACTTGTGGAAGCCGGAGTGGACGGGATCATTTTAACGGCGGGAAATCCCAAGGATTTGCAGCCGCTCATTGATGAAGCCGAAGAAAAGGGTATTCGGGTCGTTTGCGTTTCGACAGATGCGCCAGAAAGCCGCAGATCAAGCGTTGTTTGCGTAGAGCCATGGACCAATGGTTCGCTCGCCGGCGAATTGATGGGGAAGCTGGTTCCGCAAGGCTCGAAGGTCGCGGTCATTGCAGGCATGTTGAGCGCGGAAGATCATCGGAAAAAGGCGGATGGCTTTTCGGAAACGTTTCCGCACCACTGCCCCGGCGGAAAAATCATTCGGGTGATTGAGGGCCACGAGGACGAAGACGAAAGTTTTCAGAAGACGTTTGATTTATTGCGGCGCGTGCCGACGCTTGCCGGTATTTACGTCAACACTGTGAACTGTCTTCCTGTTTGCCGCGCGCTAGGCGCGCGTGGACTTGCAGGCAAGGTCAAGCTGATCACAACCGACCTTTTTGCGGAGATGTCACCGTATCTGCAGAAAGGAACGATTACCGCGTCCATCTACCAACAGGCCCATCGTCAGGGGCAAATTGCCGTGCGTTTGATGGCTGACCATCTGACAAACAAAACGCCGTTCCCGCAGAAAGTTCATTTGAGCCCCGGTCTGGTTATGTCCTCAAATTTGCACCTGTTTCGTGAAATGCGGCTGGCGGATTCCAAGCTGGAGGGCCTTCCCTCTCCCAGCCGAACCACGACATAGAAGGAGTTGTACTGGTACCTGCCCGTTAGAGAATAACGATATTTCTATCAACTCCAGCAAAAATTCGCTTGACAAGCATTTGTTAAAACAATACAAGGGATGTAACCGTTAACGTTAACGGTTTGCAGGGTGGGGTAGTAGCTACAAAAACGTCTCTCATACGGTAGGGGGTGTTTCGATGCGGGTTGATGTCTCGAACTTTGTTTCAGATCTGTTGCAATCTCCGAAGTTTAGAAATCTAAAGTACTTATTCCTTATACTCCTGGTCCTCGTCGCGCTGCCAACGCGGACGTTTGGCCAGAATGCGACGCTTGTGGGGACGGTCACCGACCCGTCAGGCGGCGTCGTATCAGGGGTAACGATAACTATCACTAGCGCCGAAACGGGCGCTGTGAAAACCATCACAACAAACGAATCTGGCCAGTACGTTGTGCCGGACTTGGCCATCGGTCACTACAGTATCAAAGCGACCGCCAGTGGCTTCAAGGCGGTCGAACAGAAGGACGTCGTCGCGACGGTGGGTGATCGCCTTCGTATCGACTTCCAGATGGCGGTGGGCGCTGCTTCTGAGACGGTGACAGTGGAAGCCAACGCTATCGCGGTTCAGGCCGACTCCGGTGAGGTCAGCAATCTCATTACGGACAAGCAGGTTTCGCAGCTTGCAGTTAATGGACGCAGTATTTATCAACTGGCTGCTTTGACGCCCGGCGCGTCCAGCCAGATCAATGGGTTCGTTAACACTCCGGTCGGCGGAGACTCGAACGTTGAATTCAACGGCTTACGGCAGAATCACAACATCTATTTGCTGGATGGCGGCGAAAACGATGATCGAGGCGGCGCGGGCGGCATGAGCATTGCGCCCTCGTCGGACGCAATCGCGGAATTCCGCGCTCTCACTTCCAATTACAGCGCTGACTTCGGCCTGTCCTCCGGAGCCACGATGACCATGGTGCTGAAGTCAGGAACCAGCACGCTCCACGCTTCCGCGTGGGAATTCAATCGAAACGATGCGTTTGACGCTCGCGGGTTCTTCAATCCAGGCCCGAAGCCTGTTGCAAAGCTGCGCTTGAATGTTTTTGGCTTCAACGTTGGAGGTCCCGTTACTTTCGGCAAGCTCTACAATCCGGAAAGGAAGAAGACATTCTTCTTCTACAACATGGAATGGCGCAGGCTGATTCAGGGTACCCCGGCCACTTCTCAAACTGTGCCCGATCCAGCGACGTACACCGGAAACTTCAGTTCAGTTGCAACGGCAGTCAACGTTCCGAGCGCCTCACAGGTCTCTTCGAACGTATTGTTTGCCCATTGCCCAGGAGGCGTTGCCCCGGCGGGAGTCGTGCAGGGCGCACCGTTCCCCGGAAACGTTATTCCTTCCTGTATGATTTCTGGGAACGCTGCGTCTCTGGTCAGCGCGGGAATTTTCCCCGCTCCAACTGCACCGAATAATCAGTTCACAGGTGCTGTCAGTACGCCAACCAACTTGAAGGAAGAGGTGGTTCGGATTGACCACAATTTCAACAGCAAGTTCTCTGTGTTCGGGCACTTCATTGCCGAGCAGGTAACGCAGGGATTCGCGATCAGCCAATGGAGCGGCGCAAACATTCCGACGGTCGGAGATACTTTCGGCAATCCGTCCTATAGCGCGGTGGTACACACGACGTACGCAATCAGCCCGTCGTTGCTGAACGAAGTCGCGTTCAACTACAACGGCAACCGCATCAATATTATTCCATTCGCCGGAGCGGGCCTTAGCAGCTTGGCGCTTCCTAGTGGATACGATGATTCCAAGTCAAGACTGTTCACCGGACCGAACAATCTCAATCGCATTCCAAACATCGACCTGACCGGCAAGACTGGCGCGAAATTTGAAATCTCCAGTTGGCCGTGGGTCAATAAGGCTGATGACTACCAGATCCGTGATGATGTTTCTTGGACGCACGGCGCGCATCAATTCAAGTTTGGCGCAAGCTGGGCTCTATATAAGAAAGTCCAGGATCTTTTTGGTCAGACCCAGGGTGGCTTCACTTTTGACGGTACCTTCACTGGCAATGACTTCGCTGACTTCCTTCTCGGCGACGCCAAGCAATATCAGGAACTTGCAGTTCAGGACAAAGGACTCTGGAACAATGTCTCGTGGGCGGCTTATATCCAGGACAACTGGCGTGTAAACAGGCGCTTGACCTTGAACCTCGGCTTGCGTTGGGACGGCGTTCCTCACACTTACGAAGCCAACAACCGCATGGGAAACTTCTATCCCTCGCTGTATGACCCGACTCAGAAGGCTTTGATGAACGCAGATGGCACAATTAATCCAGCAAGTCCTGGACTTGGGACAAGTCCAAATCCAATTCTTGCCGGTGTTCCGCTGTATTTAAACGGTATCGGCATCCCAGGGCAAAATGGCGTACCGAAGGGCCTTGTGGATAATCATTGGGCGAATTTCGGTCCCCGCATCGGTTTTGCCTATGACCTTACCGGTAGCGGCAAGACGGTTGTCCGCGGCGGGATCGGCATCATGTACGAACGTATCCAGGGCAACGACATGTACAATGCCGGACCAAACATACCGTTTAGCTTGCAGGTCAACACCCCGATCCCTGTGGAGATGGTCAATCCGAGGAACGCTCTTGCGACCGGCACCGCAGCGGCGTTGCCAATCAATGCGGCGAGTATCACTGGTCTGAACAAGAGCGAGTACAAACAGCCCGCCAGCTTCCAGTGGAGTTTGGGTGTACAGCATGCGCTAAGCTCCAAAACAGTGGTATCCATAGCCTATGTGGGCAATGCCAACCGCTACCAAAACGATTACACGGAATACAACCTGCCGAATCAGTCGGCATTGTTGGGAATCATCAAAGGCACTGCTAGCTACAACACTGCCCCAGGGTTGCCTTTCCCCGGGTACCACTCGGTCCGCCTTTCAACCAATGAGGCAAACTCCCACTATCACGGCTTGCAGCTTGACGTAAACTCTCAAGTTGGTCGTGACCTTTATCTTCGCGCGTTTTACACATATTCGAAGACGATCGATCCAGGCACCGGCGGCAACGGCGGCCAGGATTTGCAGAACGTCTCGAACCCTTATCTGGGCTGGAAGTACGATGTGGGCCCGGGCGGATATGACCGCACGCACAATGCAGTCGTCAATTTCATTTACGACATTCCGGTGTTCCGTAACAATTCCAGCCGCCTGATAAAATCAACGCTCGGTGGTTGGCAGGTATCTGGCATTGTGACTATGGAATCCGGCATCCCTGTTAACATCGGCGTGGTCAGCGGCGCAAACTCCAGTTCCAACAACGGGCTGCCCAACGCAAACAATCGTCCGGACTTGGTAGGCAAGATTAATTACCTTAATCAAGGTGTCCAGTACGTTAATCCGGCTGCCTTTGCGTTTCCGGCACTCGGAACCTTCGGCGACCTTGGTCACAATGCAGTCCGCGGTCCAGGCCGCGATAACTGGAACCTGTCGCTCTTCAAGAGCTTCGTATTTAGCGAGTCACGTGGCAGCCGCCTCGAACTGCGTTTGGAAACTTTCAACACGTGGAACCACACGCAATTCAACCAAGTCAGCAACAATTTTGGTTCAGGTAACTTCGGCCAGTTCACCTCAGCCTTCGACCCGAGAGTTATGCAGCTCGGTGGCAAGATTTACTTCTAGAGTTTCCTAGAAGAGAAGCGCACACCCTGCCCCGCTCGCATACACCCCTGCGAGCGGGGCTTTTTTCTTTGGATTTTGGTGCACAATTGCTGATGGCCGCCATTCATTGGCTGAGCCAGAAGCGCGAGATGCCGGTGGGCTCACTTCACTTGAATGCGTTTTTCCGTTATGAGCGTGGTGTCCTTGCATTGATCGTTGTCACGCTCTTATTTTCCGTCGGTATCGGGGCGCAGGCAGCGGATCCTTCCCATGCGCAGACTCTTGAACGAGAAGGGAAGCTGGCAGAGGCTGCTAAAGCATGGCGCGACGTGGTCAAGAGCAGCCCGAAAGACTCAGCTGCATGGGCTAGTTTGGGACTGGTGCTCGCCAAACTTCAGGATTATAAGGAAGCTGGGACAGCTTACAGAAAAGCAATCGCGCTCAATCCCAAATTGCCAGGAGTGCAGCTCAATCTCGGTCTGACAGAGTTCAAGTCAAACAATTTTCAGGCAGCTATCGAGCCTCTTAGGGCTGCGGTGGAACAGGACCCGCAAAACTTGCAGGCGCGAATGTTGCTTGGGCTCAGTTTCTACGGTGCGGGTCAGTTTGCAGAAGCTGCGAAACATCTTGAGTTGGCGTCGAAAGCCAATCCGTCGAACGCGGAGCTGCACAATGTTCTGGCGCAAAGTTGTTTGTCTGCAAAGAAGTACGATTGTGCGCTGGATGAATTTTCCTGGATTTTGAAGCGCAATCCGGATTCTGCTGCGGCTCACATGCTTACGGGACAGGCGCTCGATGGTTTGGGCAGAACGCCGGAAGCGATCGCTGAGTTTGAGTTGGCGGCTAAGGCGGACCGCCGCACGCCCAATGTGAATTTTGGTCTTGGATACCTTTATTGGAAAATGCGGCGTTATGATGAAGCCGTCCAAGCGTTCGAAAACGAACTTTCCGTGGACCCGCAAAATGCTCAGGCACTCGCCTATCTTGGTGATGTGGAGTTGAAGCGTGAGAACTCCGAGAAGGCGTTTCCCTTGTTGAGGCGGGCGGTCAGTCTCCGCGAGGACATTCGAATCGCGCAAATGGATATCGGAGTGATTTTGACGCAGCAGAAGCAATACGCGGACGCGCTCGTTGCGCTGCAACGTGCGGAGCAGCTCGACCCGGAACAACCGGAAGTTCACTACCGCCTGGGCCGTTTGTATCAGGCTATGGGCCAAACAGAAGATGCCCAAAAGGAATTTGCAAGAGTGCAGCAACTGCACCAAAAGGCAGAAGAGGATATCTCCGAGAAAATGTCTGGCGGTAAGCCTGCACCCAGCCCGTAACCAGGGAGGCAAGCCATCGCGTTGCCTTGACGCAGAAACCAACGAGCTCCCAAGTTTTGAGTAGGAGGGTCTTACAATGATGCTCAAGTGCAAATTCATTTTGCTCCTGTTGCTGATTTTCGTTTGCGGATTTTTTTTGCCTTCTCCGTCCTTCGGCCAGGCTCGCACCAGCGATGAAGCAGATTTCCGTGGCAATCGGGCGGAAGTTTCCATCACTTTGAAAGACAATTCGGGTTCAGTCATCACCGTGCCCGCAACGGTCAAGCTCTACCACATGGGAGCTCTCAGCGGACAAGCGGCTGCGTCCAAAGGCCGCGCGTTTTTCATCCTAAATAGTCTGGGCGAGTACACCATTTCGGTCGATGCGAGCGGTTATAAGTCAGCCCAAAAAGAGATTTCGATTCGCATGGCAATTACGGATGTGGAAGAGATTGTTTTGCAACGGGAAGCGGGATCCAACGAAGGCGTGGGGACCGGTGCAGGGCCCATGCTCGCTCCGAAAGCGAAAGAAGCCTTTGACAAAGGGCTGCAAGCGCTCAACGACGACAAGCTGGAACAGGCAGAGAAATATCTCGACGAAGCAGCCAAGTTAGCGCCAAATCATCCGGATGTCTTGTATTTGCAGGGTGTGCTTTTTCTCAAACAAAAGCATTGGGAAAAAGCGCAGAGCGCGCTGGAAAAGGCGACTCAGATTGACCCAAAGAATGCGCACGCGTTTTCCGCTTTGGGGATGGCTTTTGTAGACGAAGGCAAGTTTGACTTGGCAATTCCTCCGTTGGAGCAGTCGCTTCAGCTGGATTCGGTGAGTTGGGAGACGCATTGGACTTTGGCCAGAGCGTTGTACCGGCAAGAACAGTACGAAGGTGCTGTGAAGGAATCGCGGCAGGCCCTGAGCCAATCACACGGAGCAGAGCCGGGCATTGAGCTGTTACTCGCGCAGGCACAAGTCGCAACAGGGAAGTTCGAGGATTCCGCGGAAACTTTGCGAGCGTTCCTGAAAAACCATCCGAACGACAAAGGCGCAGCGACGGCGCGCAAGTGGCTAGACCGCTTGGCGGCGGATGGAAAAATTCGCAAGCAGTGAGACTTGACTTGCCATGAAGACTTGCGAGGGAACGGAACACGCAGACATGCCGTATGGTAGTTCATTAGTACTGTTACTTTAATTGAATCTCTATCTGTGCTATACTCCTCTATGAAATCGGCCCACTCTTTCCCTAACTCCTTTGCTTTCCGCACTGGCACGAATGCCATCCCTCGACTCTTTTCTTTTCAACACACCCGCGAGTCTCTCGTATCTGCTCATTCTAAAGGGACTTCAACTCCTTTATATTCCGCAGTTACAGAGCTTGCCTCCCTAACTTCTTTAGAATCCGCACATACAAAAACTGGGGTTATATATGGCCACTGGTTTGGAGGGGCGTTTTGTGTAATCTAGCCTGCCGAAACATGCATCCGTTGTTGTTGGGTATCTGCTTCTTGTTCAGCGTTTCGGCAACTGTTGGCCAGGAACCGGAGCCCGCCAGCGTTTTGCCGACTCCAGTGCATTTGACGTCCGAGCAGGATCATCTGCGAACCATAGAGCTGCTACACATTAAAGAGTTGCGGCGCGGGCCGGACGGCGATCCCAAATCGCCGAACGCTGCGAATTTCGATGAGTCCAAAGTCACTCGCTACCCGCCGTTGCCCGATTCGTTGCGATTAAATGATGGAGGGAAAGTAACAACCGCGAAGGATTGGTGGTCAAAGCGGCGGCCGGAAATTGTGGAAATCTTCGATCGCGAAATCTATGGACGCGTTCCCGCGCAGGCTCCAGCCGCTCATTGGGAAGTAACAAGCATCGTGCAAGAGGACAACGAGGGTATCCCGGCCACCACGAAAAGACTTGTGGGCCACGTTGACAACTCGGCGTATCCGCAAATCTCTGTGGATATACAGCTGAGCCTGACGACTCCGGCAAATGCGCGCGGACCGGTGCCTGTGATAATAGAATTCGCCATCAGCCCAGAAATTCTTGCAGCGATGAAAAAACGCTTAACCGCAGAGCAATGGGCGAGTTTTGTCGGAACGGGACCCACCTGGCAGCATCAAGTTCTCGCCAAAGGCTGGGGCTACGCGATTCTGATTCCCGCCACCGTGCAGGCAGACAACGGCGAAGGGCTGACGCAAGGCATCATTGGCTTGGTGAACAAAGGTCAGCCGCGCAAGTTGGACGACTGGGGCGCATTGCGCGCTTGGGCTTGGGGCGCGAGCCGCGCGCTTGATTACTTTGAAACTGACAAAGATGTGGATGCAAAGCAAGTGGGTATTGAAGGGCTGTCCCGCTACGGAAAGGCGGCACTTGTGGCAATGGCGTATGAACCGCGACTGGCAATCGCGTTCATTGCTTCGTCAGGAGAAGGAGGAGCCAAAATCCTACGACGCAAATTCGGAGAGCAAGTGGAGAACGTTGCTTCGACTTCGGAATATCACTGGATGGCTGGCAATTTCTTGAAGTATGCCGGGCCGCTCACGCCGAACGATTTGCCAGTGGACGCGCACGAACTGATCGCGCTATGCGCACCGCGACCCGTGTTCGTAAGCGGCGGTTCGCAGCAAGTGGAAGGCGGATGGATTGACGCTAAGGGAATGTTCCTGGGGGCGGTTGGCGCGGGGCCCGTGTACAAGCTGCTCGGTAAGAAGGATCTCGGAACGACGGAATTCCCCGCGATCGAAACCGCATTGATTGAGGGAGACATTGCTTTTCGCCAGCACACGGGAGGCCACACCGCAGGACCGAACTGGCCCACATTCCTGATGTTCGCCAGCCGGTATCTCAAAAATTCGGAAGCAGCGGGAGCAAACGCCTCAAGCAATTCAAAACACTAACCCTCGTTCTACGCATCCGGAATAGATGCGTCATTTTTGATGGCTAGGTATAGGAAGGAACGAAAGAAAGTGGTCGGGGCGCCCGGATTTGAACCGGGGGCCTCCTGCGCCCAAGGCAGGCGTAATATCTCCTGGAAGTCCTTCCTTTTCAATCTCAGTTTTGAAAACAAACGAGTTAGAAAAATATTTGGTAGTGGCACGATGTACGGAAATGTATCTCCCCATGCGTGGAGTCCCCCGAATTTTCCCCATAGCGAAATAACAGCGAAAGCGCTCCCGACCGGTTCGCGCCTCTTGATAAACACCAACCCTTCTGTTGAAAGCCGAAGGGCGTGCTCGCACTAGGCTCAATCTGGATCGTTGGTGTGGTGGCATCACGACAAATGTCACACAGAAGATGTGCTCTTCGAAGATTTGTTACAACGGTCCAGGGAACCGTCACCTTTGAGCGTCCAAGCTGCGGGGCAGTTTGGAGAACCTCCACCTTGTCAGGGCTGGCGCAAATTTTACGTACAACGGTCCAGAGAATCGTCGGATTCCGATAGGACGCGCGAAACTCTAACGTTCGTGAACGAGCGGACCTGCTGTGGGTATGCTATCGAACGACTATCATTGAAGCGGAAGGCCGTCGCAGCCGCGGTTACGAGCGCGCGAACTCGAGCAGCGATTTCACGTCATTTTCATTGGCGTCGAGCGTGCGTAGCGCAGCGAGATACCTGGTGCGCGCATCACCTTTTGTGACTAGGTCTTTTCCAGCACCCCAGGTGAATTCCGCTCTGCCGTACTTTACAGCGACGACGTCGGCTATCATTCGCGCGTGACGTCCGTTGCCATTTGCAAACGGATGAATTCTGGTCAGTTGGTGGTGAAAGCGAAGCAGCGCTTCGTCCATTGAGAAGGTCTTGTTCTCCAGCCAGTATAGGGTGTCAGCGAGAAGCTGGGAGATTCGTTGCGCAATCTCTTTCGGGTCGCAACCGATGTTTCGCTCTGTTTGACGATAGTTGCCCGCCCATTTCCAGACGTTATCGAACATGCGGTGGTGCAGTTCCCGGACATAAGGTTCGTCGAGCGGATCCGTTGATTTCATCGTTCGACTGTCAAACACCCACTCGCGAGCCCGTAGAATGCTCAGAGCTTCATATTCATTGAGCTCGCCCATGGTGCTGATGCGAGGAATGAGTTGTTCCGCTTCTTCTGGCCGGATCGGAGTATTCCCGTCCGAGTATTTTTGATTGAGGATGAGGTTCATCGTGTCTTGCGGCGGTTCAGGCGCCGCTGAGCCTCATCCTCGATCAGTTGGTTGGTGTTTTCTGGTTTCTGGTCTTCGAGCGCCATCGTATGAACGACGCTTTTGACATCACGAGCGGCTTGCTCGCGAGTGGGTTGTTCTGCGAGTTGCGCAAACGAGCCGGACCTCGGCACGAGTACGTAGACGAGTTCGCAGCCCATGCTTCCGGCAACTCGCCGAAGGGCACGGAGTGTAATGCGGTCATCGGCTTCGGCCTTTTCAAACTGCTGGATGGCCTGTCCCGAGGCCCGCATTTTCTTGCCGACTTGGCGCTGGCTAAGGCCGAGAGCCTCGCGCACTGAGGCGATCCACCCGCCGGAGGGTCGAGGCATGAGGCTCCGCACGAGCTCAAGGCTCCGGTCCAATTGCGAGAGTCGTAACTGGCGAAATTCACGTTTCATAGGGGCGTCCTATCAAGTTACAGCTTGACAGTTGTCCTATTATTGTCAAGCTATAACTTGCGCTTATGACTAGGAATAACAAGCTATAGATTGTCCATATGTCATTAATTGGCAAGCTATAACTTGACATTCAGCCGAATAAAGCTGGAGGCGTCGGTCCTTGACCCTCGAGGCAGCAGTGGGCTATTCATCGAGATCCTGATGATCTCGCCGTGGAAGGTGGAGCTCGGCAAAGAGAACGGATACCTATTCTCGCCGAAACGAAAAGTACAAATCGCGAACCCGACGAGTTTTCTCTCGCAAAAAATCCTCATTCATGGGGAGCGTCAGTACAGAGACCGAGCGAAGGAACTGCTCTACATTCACGACTGAGGTGAACCCCTAAGATGGCACAGCTTTTTTTGGGCACAGTTTCCGCTTTCGAAAAAGCGTTCTTGCATCTCCTAGCAGGAGAAGGGGTCTGGGGAAGGGGACGGCATTCCAAATTGAAATCGACAACGCGGCTGCCTGCCAGGTTACAACGGTCCAGGGAACCGTTGTTGCACTCTGTAAAGTCAGGTAGAGCTCCCCAGTTGAAAGGCGAGTTTCGCCC
This sequence comes from Candidatus Sulfotelmatobacter sp., assembly GCA_035567915.1. Lineage (GTDB taxonomy): Bacteria > Acidobacteriota > Terriglobia > Acidiferrales > UBA7541 > Acidiferrum. Next base: position 174,255 of record DATMPA010000012.1, read on the forward strand.
TCACAGCTGACCGGACGTGCGCAATGAGCGAAACAACGCCGCACAGCACAAGGCGGAGATCGCTGTCCCAAGCCACAAAGCCGCTGAGATCGAGTATTGTATGATGACCGCACCGAACGCCGCACCCAAGAACATTGCGAAGACCGCCTCAACCCTTCTTGCCAATCTCGGGTTGTTGCCGTTCGCGATCGAAGAGTCCGCGCCGATGCCCGTGATCGTTAGTGTCAGGACCGTTGTCGTCAGATCGGGGATTGCGAGCTTGCGGACAGCGGCATTCCGTGTGCCCATCGCGAGCGCCGTCAGGGCGATCAGAGCAAAGGGTCGAAAAGAATGTTCCACCAAGTCGCGTCTGTATCCGATGGCGCACAACGACGCAGCAAAGAGAAAGACGTCTTCCAGCAGGAACGCTTGTGCCGCGAATCGAATCTGTGAGTCGGCGCCGGCTCGGGCCATGATCCGTCCGCCGAATATCGCCCCGACTAGAAACGACAAGAGCGCCGTTAAGGAGTACGCGATGGATAGTCCGGGTACGCGCGCTGTCGCAAACGCCAGAATCACGACATTCCCCGTCATGTTCGCCGTGAAAACGCGCCCGAGCGATAGGAAACTGACAGCGTCAACGAGGCCAGTGACCGCCGTCATTCCCAGCAGGGCGTAGGGCATAACCCTTTCAGTGGTTGGACTGCTCGCCATGGATAACTAGCCGACCGAGTATATTGCTATTGCTCATTGTCGGCACTCCTTTCAAGACATGCCATTTGCGTGGGCGGGTCTTCTTCGGGTGGCCGATTTCCTGCAACACCTGGTCTGCTGGCGCGCGAGTCCTGAAGGCAGCGCGCGGGATGGAGTAGGGCTCATGCTCACTAGCCGATCACGACTCGGGTAGGCGTCGAGCCGCCACCGAAGCGATCAATGATCATCTTCGGTGCAACGACGCCGAAGCTCATGGCGAGAATAATTGCAATGGCCGTCATGGCGTCGGCGATGGTTGCACACAGGAGGTCGAAGTTTGCATTCGAGTAGTTCGCGAGTTGCACAAGTCCGCTTGCCATTCTAAACAGGAAGACACCGGGCATCATCGATACTACCGAGGCAAAGCCAATGGCGGCGAATGGCATCCGCCAGCGACGCGCGACTAGCGCAAGGATCCCGCCGGCCAACAGACAGGCGACCAAGGCGCCAGTCGCTACTCCGGTACCAGCCTTCAGAGCGCCCCATCTCACGGCATGAGCCAGCATGCCGATCGCGACCGGCCAGCCCAACATGCGCAATGGTGTCGAGAAGAAAACACTGAATGCGGCGACCGCCACGCCCGCAGCGATCACGTCCAGCCATAAGGGCACTGCTCTGCCAGGTTCTCCGACTGGCAAGGAGACGGAGAGAATGCCCATTCCCAGGAGCAATCCTACGGAGATTGCCAAGATTATGAGACCAGCGTGGACCAGCCGGGAGGCGCCCAGATTGATCCGTGCCGCGATAAGATCCATTGCTCCGTTGAGCACGTGTGGACCCGGAATCAGAATCATGCAGGGGCAGACCGCTACCAGCCGCAGTGACGAACTTAGGTTGTAGCGCACCGCAAGCGCACCAAATATGCCGGCGAGCAAAGCTGCACAAAGCGGCTGCAGAAGAGTGTTCGCGCTGTACCGCGCCAGCGTGCGACGAAGAACCGCTCCGGCTGCTGCGCTGACCATGATGAGCACCACTGCTTTCAGGTGGTGCACTCCGAAGATCGCCGCCATCGCAGCAGCACCCGCGGCTGCAGCGAGCGTAAACAACCAGGTTGGAGCCGGTGGTGCGTGCGCAATCGCCTTGATGTTTTCAAGTGCGGCGCCGATCGGCGGTCGGCCGACAGCACAATTCTCGATCGCAGACATTGCCGAGGCAACACGGTCCATGTTCATACCAGTTGGACTGCCGCGCTCGAAAGAAACTTGACTGCCAGTGCCATCTGCGGCCCGCAGCTCCAGCTCTTCCCAGTGCGCAATCATCTTGGTTCGTAGACCAAGCTGAGTGCCAAGCCGCTCGGCCGCTTGCACCGTTTCGTGAGTCGACTGCCCGTTGGTATGCAACACATGTGCGCAGGCGAGCACAAGATCACTTCGTTCAAGAATGGGGCGATCCGCAGCCATATCGACTGTCGAACGCTCGAATCTCGCGGCGGTGGCGTACTTAGGCAGCGGCTGCGACATAGGGTTTCACCGACACGGTCGCCTCCTAGAATTTATAGCCGGCCCACAGTGCCCAGTAATTCAGGTTGCGGCCTAGCTGACTTTCTTTGACAAATTTGCCTGCATAAAAAATCCCGTAGTCGGCTTGAAACCATAGATGGCGATTCGCCTGCCAGCGCACTTCCGTGCCCGGACGGTGTCCGACGAAACGCGCGTTGCTCTTTCCTGCAGGAATAATTAGAAATCCAGGAACGGAATACACCCCGTCTCGCAGACTCTCCCGCCACTGAAAGATCCAATCGACGGAGACAGTCACACCCTGCGGCAGCGTTGCTTCAACGCGAGGGTGTACGTCAATAAAGTTGATGGGGCCGGGGCCAGCCGTGGCGAGAACGCCAAAATAATTGCCCTTCGGGAACAAAGGATTGAAGGTCCCGAGCGTGTTCGTCCTCGGATCGTCGCCGCTCGAGATGTCCGCTTTAGCGCTGAATCGCGGTTTCAGCGGAACGTTCGGAAAACGGTAACCAGTTTCCGATGCCACAGTCCAGGCCCGGATATTTGCGGATCCGAAGGCTCCGAATTGCCAAAGCGCTTCATAGTCGAAATCCGAGCCGGGCTTCCTCTCGGCGACGGGACGAGAAAGACGCGCACCGATACTGTGCCGCACTTCGTGGCCGACACCTCGGTTGAATGCAGCTGTTTTTCGATCGAGGCCAAGGTAGTAAGCGTCCAGTGTGATGGTCTTCGTCAAAGGTCGGACGCCGTATACGCCCCAAAATCCGATAGCGTGGTTTGGGACGTTATCGAAAAAGCCCGGCTTGTCCAGGTCCGGGCGCATGGCGAAGCCGTCAATCCGCCAAGAACCGATACCGGCCTTCACCTTGAACCCGTCAAAGCTCAAGCGCACGTTGGGGCCTTCGCGAACATCGATCAGTCGTCCGGAGCCGTACTCCATCTCATGTCTCCCGACTCTGAACTTGATCCAGTTGCGTTCATCCCCCGTTCCCGTTCCGACTTCGAGAAATGCTACTTGGAAATCGAGCTTTTTTTCGTCGATCGGTCTCGGACCACCGATTCGGTAAGAATTCAAACCGCTTTTGAACTCGACGAACGAGCGAACGTGCTTGCCGTAATGAACGTCGAAATAAAGCATGTAGCGTTCGTTGAAATAGGCGTTCATGAAAGGTTGTTGGCCCCAGTTGTCGTTTCCGATCTGTTCCCAAACCTCGCGAGCTTCGCCGCCCATGGACAGGAACCAGTCATTCCGACCTGGTCGGAGACGAATATATTTGATGGGGTCCCAAAACTCCTGCCGCTCAGCCGGATCGGCGAGAAAACTCCAGTCGTCGTCCTCGCGGAGCAAGTGGTAGACCCGGGCAGGCGCCGGGGATTCAGCGGTGGGAACTGATTGCCCTTGCGAGAGTGGCGGCGTCAGAAGAGACACAACCATTAAGATCATCAACGTTCGCATGTATCTCTTCGTTCCAATCCCACGTGTGGCACTGCGCTTCGCGGATCATCGTCAGAAGGCGTTTGCACTTTTTATTTCTTTATTACCGAGTGGATTTCCGCGATGTATCCTCCGGGGAACTGCACGACAGCGGATTTTCGCTCGTCGGTTTCATAAGGGGGTACGAGGACGTCGACGCCGCTCGCTTTTGCCTTAGTGAGCGTGTCCGTCAGATTCGTCACTTCATAACCGGTCATTTCCCGGCCGTACGGATACGGAAGGTGACCGTCGGTAACGAGCGCGGTCAGCTTCCCGAACTTCGATTCGATCCTCACTCGCCGATAGGTTTCCGTGGGCCTTCCGATTTCGACGCCCGGTGCGCGCGGTTCATCAGAGACGAGACTCCCGTGGGAAAACGCGAGAAAGCTGGACACAAATGCATCCACTCGGTCCTGCGAGACATAAACCCGATTCTCCGGAATAGTTTGGAGCGGGGCATAAGCTGGCGCGGTGGTGTGCCAGTACAGTTGTGTGTTCACGCCACCCGGCCATTGAATGATTGCATCTCGGCCAATCGGATCGTTGAAGGCAGCGACTAAGACGTCTGCGCCCGTGGCCTTGGCAGCGCGGACCGCTTCGTCCATGTCGGTAACTAAATAGCCCGTTCGCTCGCCCCCGAACGGATAGGGAATCGGAGTTTTGAATCCGAACACCGACACACTCCCCGCGGGGGTCAGAACCAACTGCGACATGGTGCTGCTTGGAGTAGGGGTTACCGTGAAGACTCCCTGCTTCGTCGTTGTGCCGCCGAACGTCGCAAT
>DATMPA010000013.1:0-2044 GCA_035567915.1 Candidatus Sulfotelmatobacter sp.
TGAGACTATCTACGGGTCTGAAGAAGTGGTAGAGCTGTAGCACGCCAACAGATGTGCAAAGACCAATCCAAAAAGCATCAGAAATATTCCATTCGGCGCGGAGTTTCTGCAGTACCAGTGAGCCCATTCCTGCCATCACCGAGGCACAGATCGCCCACACCAAAACAATCAAAAATGCGACGACAAGAAGCATCCGTGTTCAGCTCCGATTGAAAAAGCGGATTTCGGAACACCGTTGTCCCGGGAACCAAAGCGAAGTCCATCACGTCGTGCTTGCGCGAGTGGCGCGCTCAGCAACTGAAAGCTTCTTGCGCCAGAACTCGATCGTGCTGCGAAGGCCCTCGTTCAAGCTGACTTTGGCTTCCCAGCCCAGTACAGATTTCGCCTTCGTCGAATCTCCGTAAAGAACCTGGATATCGAGCGGCCTCCGCGGAATTGTGTCCCACAGAATCTGGCCGCGGAAGCCAGTCATATCGCGCACTTTTTCCGCTAGAGCCCGCACAGTGAGCTTCTCGCCGGTGCAAAAGTTGAATACCTGGCCGATGCTCGCATCTGGCTTCGCGAAGCATGTCAAGTACGCGTCTACATGGTCCTCTATGTAGAGAAGATCGCGTTCAGGAGTGGGATCGCCGAGTTTGACGACGTCGCCACGCAGCATCTGGACGATCATGCGTTCAACGAGGAAATGTGTATTGTCGTGGCGACCGTAAGTATTGAAGGGTCGGAGCGAAGTGACAGGGAACTTGTACGCGTCCCACATATAAAGAATGTATTTTTCCGCTGAGTGCTTGCTCACCGAGTAAGGGCTGTTCGGCGCCTGCGGGGTATCTTCCCGCTTGGGCAATGGACCGTTGCCGAACGTCTCGGAAGTGGAAGCGAAGAGAAAGTGTTTAAAGTGCGGCACCTCACGAAGGCACGATTCGGCCAGGTTCACGGTGCCCATCAAATTCGCTTCGAGGACTTCGTTCGGATGATCGTAGCTGTACGAGACGGGGCTGATGGCAGCCAGATGAAATACTACTTCCGGCTGTACTTCGCGGATCGCATTTTTGACCGCGAAATGATCGCGCAAGTCGCAAAAAACAACCTTCACGTTATGATCGGCGCTAAGAACATAGCGCCCGGTAACATAGCGTTGTAGCGAGTAGAGGTCGTGGCCTCCTAATTCCGCAAGGCGCTCCAGCAGGCGGCTCCCGACAAATCCGGTCGCTCCGGTGACAAGAATTCGCATCTTTCAGGTTCCTCCGTTCTGGATTGGGCCGGCTATTCTCGCAAGCCTTCTTGCAGGCGTTTACAGAAGCTCTCAAAACTAAACTCGCTCGTCACGAATTGCCGGGCCGATTCCCCCATCCGGCGTGCACGTTCAGGATCCCCGAGCAGCTCGCTCAACGCCTCTGCCACCTCGCTCGCGCTGGTAGGATCAACAAGCAGGCCGTGTTCACCATCACGAATAAATTCTGCAGGCGCTCCCACGCGCGGACCTACTACGGGTTTGCCACGAGCCATAGCTTCCAGGTAAACGATGCCGAAACCTTCGCCGCGCGGGGTACGGGCGTCCAGTTCTGTCCGGGCCGGCATCGCAAAGACGCAACAACGATGATAGCAGACAGCAAGCTCTTCGGGCGAAACCGGGCCGGCGAATCGCACCGAGGCAGCGATGCCCAGCTCGCGGGCCTTCGCCTCGAGTCTCGCTAAATCATCTCCACCCCCCACAATCCAATAGACGGAATCCGGCACGCGGCTCAGGACAATTGGCCACGCTTCGAGCATTACATCGTGTCCCTTATAACGTTCGGACGAGGCCACGCGTCCAACAGTGAGGACTATCGGCTGTCGCGAGTCGCCTGAAAATGTAAGAACCGTCGCCGGATGCGGCGCTTTCTCCTTTGGCAGAGTCGGAGGAAGGATTAAGGCACGCGGATTGTCGAGGGAATGCCGCGCGATTGTTGCGTTCAGGGTAAAACGCGTAATCGACACAAGCCGCTGCGCCGCTCGCAACGCTTTCTGCTTCGCCGGTGACAATTCACCCCAGACCTCGATGCCG
>DATMPA010000014.1:0-3148 GCA_035567915.1 Candidatus Sulfotelmatobacter sp.
CATCACAACGAGCAAGTAACCTACATTCTCGAAGGGGCTCTGAAGTTCGCCATCGATGGCAAAGAAATCGTGGTGCGTGCGGGGGAAGTACTCTGTATACCTCCGCACATGCCTCACGAGGCCTGGGCCGTGGAAGACACCATCGACTTGGACGTCTTCAATCCCCCGCGAGAAGATTGGCTAAACAAGACCGACGATTATCTGAGGCACGGACGCTAAGGCGCCGCTTCCTCAGACCCGCCATGTGGGGCAACCCTCCCTGCCCCAGCATTATTCATATTTTCTTTGTAACGCGCTTGCGAAAGAACGTAGACAAAGGCCCTTGCTCTTGTTTACCGTAGCAGAGTGGCTGATTCCAGGCGTGGGGTCACACCTCTGAGGGGAGAATCATGAAGAGGCAACTCGTTGTATTGTCACTGATGCTTGGGACGACATGCGCGGCTGGCGCGCAGGATGCAGTCCCGGAGAACCAGCCGGCTACTCGAAACGTAGCGGCCATTTTTTCCGCCGCGCCGCTTCCGGCCGCGTCCCTCTCTCAGCCCTCTGCATTCTCTTCCCCTCCAAACTTCGCGCCGCCAGCGGCTCCCGCGTCCGCATTGGGTAGTCCCGCGCCCGATGCCGCTCCATCCCCTTCCCCCGACCCCAAGTTTGTATACGGCGGCCGGGACGATTTCCGGTGGCAGTTGGCGATTGGCGCGGATTGGATAAGGTTTCGATCCTCAATCTTCAATGCGAGCGCTGTCGGAATCAATACTTCAGTGACATATTTCACCAATGAGTGGTTCGGAATCGAAGGGAGCGTGTCCACCGGCTTCGCTCCGGAAATCTTCGACAGGGAGCACGTGAAACTCTTGGTTTACGGCGCCGGACCTAAAATCGCCTGGCGAGAAAAGAAATGGGAACCATGGGCCCATGCCATCTTTGGCGGAAGCCATGAACAGCCGCAGACCGCTGGTAATAGTAAGAACTCTTACGCGATTGAAGCAGGAGGCGGCGCGGATTATCGATTCAATCCACGACTTTCCGGGCGTTTGGAAGGAGATTGGGTGCACACAGGCTTTTTCGGTCAGTCCCAGAACAATTTTCAGCTCATGGGCGGAGTCGTATTCCACTTCTAACCCCTCGCGGACTCCGCACCTAGTAGATTCCGTGATTCGAATCGAGTGCCTTGAGTTCTCCCTTTATCACAGAGAGCTTGTAGTCATCGCCTCCGGTGCCCTTCCAATCTTTTAGGTTGAAGGACGTGCCCGCTGGTGCGCGGTGTACGGTGATTCCGCCAACACTGAGCGGAATTTTTCTTCGGCAAATATCAGGCGGATCTTTCGCTTCTAGAAAATATGCCGGTCCGGCGCCGATGACTTTCGCTTGACCATCCGCTTCCAGTAGAACCGCGGCCCCTTCCTCAACCGCAATGGCCCGCACCTGCTTCGACCATCCATCCTGCAAAATACGGGACAGAAACACGACGAGGCGGCCCATACGGTCCCGCTGGGCAAAGTGCGTGTCGGTGATAATCCCGGCGAGCAGCGGAATACGCAGGAAGTCCCTCGAAATTGTCACCTTATTCCCGTAGGGGTCGGCAAGCGCGTCCGGGGAATGGATTGTGTCGATCATCGACGAAAAGGAAAATTCCCCGAGCACAGCAAGCCCTGCGCTGGAACCTCCGATGGGTTTCCCGGACGCAATGTGACGGTTTATCGCGTCCTCGACAGGTGTGTCCTGCCAGAATCGGACATAATTCGATTGGTCGCCGCCGGCAATAAAAATGGCTTCCGCCTGCGCAATATGTTGCACCAGTTTTGCGTCGTCGGAATCCTCTCGCTCGGAAAAGACAATAGTCGCTGCGGAGTTAAGCGGGCAGAGCGCGCGGATCTCCTCATTCACCTTTTGAGCGTACTCGTCTTCGGTGTTGGCCCGAAGAATCAGGAAGTCGCCGCCATTTGCGTGTTCGCACAAATACTTCAACGCAGGGTCTTGTTCGCCGCCACCCATCAACGCAAAGCCCGGACGAGGCGTGACTACAGTGTCAGCCGCATTTCCTGCGCGGAAATACTTCCACTTCGCGGAAACTCCCGGCGCAATGAGAGACAGTGAGAGCGAAAAAAACACAATTTTGAGCAGCACGACGGCTATTTTAATTTTTGATAGCACTTTGGCTGGATGAGGTTACCAGATTCCGCGAGCTCAAAGTCGATTCAGAGCCGAGCTCACTTCGCAGGGTCAGGCAATGCGGACTGGTATTTCGTCATATCGACGCCTTGCCAGTCGCCGCGCTCGATGCCGTCGCGAATCTGTGCGCCGGTTTTGCCTTTGCGCGATTGCTCGTAGGCGTAGAAGTCTTCGCGCTCGCAGATCCCGCAAGCCGCCGCGTGTTTGCTCACAAAACAATCCAGCAAGCTGCCGTGGCCCTGGCTGCGGTCGCAATGGCAATAGCACGGCTCCTGATAAAGAATTTTCTTGATGCGCGCTGCGACGCTGTACGCGTTCTGGGCAACTGGGTCGGTGAAGAGAGTAGCGTTCATGGTTGCCGGCAATGGTCCAGCCGGAACCGTGTTGTGGAACGCCGGAACGGGCTCCGCGTTCAGGTCTTGTGTCAAACTTTCCTTGGATCGCGACGATGCATTCCGAGGCACCAGCGCTAGTCCAATCGCCACAACCACGAGAATCATGCCGAAAATGACTCTTGGTGTTCCCCGCATGTCCAACCCCCTGACTAAGCAGCCGAGCATCCCGCGCCACATCACCCTTTGGCGAATGCCCGTTATTACTCTACGGTGCTCGCTCGCTAAATTCCACTCCGTCTTCTGGCGGCGTCGCCAGCATCAGCATCTCAAGGCAGCCGCAAGACTCCAATGCGAATCACTTCCAGCCGCGTCACGTCCATAACTTTGTCGTTGTTCATGTTATCGATCTGACTGTTCGCAATAAAGAAAAAGTCGGAGCCGCGAATGGCGCCCGTGGTCGGAAAAACGCACAAATTGCTCCGATTTTCGAGCACGTTCGTGCGCGTCACGCGAAGGCCATCGCTAGAAAGCCGAAACAACGCAACGCGAGGCGACCCGATACCGTTTTGAATTCCGATCAGGCTGCCGTTGTGCCAGTAGAGGCCATCGATTCCAGCTAGCGTGCTGCGCGGCCCTGGATCGAC
>DATMPA010000015.1:0-45995 GCA_035567915.1 Candidatus Sulfotelmatobacter sp.
AGATGGGCAAACGAGGCAAAGTCATGCCCTTGGCGCGAAGTTCAATGGTGGTCACGCAGATGTTGAGCGAAGCGAGCAACATCGCGCCGGAAAAGCAGGTCGCACTTAGAAGCCATAGCGTCGCGCCGCTTTCGGGAGAAATCAGAACAGAAAAAAGAATTCCCACGAGCGACGCCGTCATCATCCAGAAAGAAATTCCACTCAACAGCGGAAAAGCCATTTCTCGCGCGCCGATCTGCAATGGCAAGAGAAAATATCCAAATCCGCATTGCGGCGCGGCCGTAAGAACAAAAAACACCATCAGCGTACCGTGGAGGAGCGTAATCGCAACGTAACGCTCCGGACTGCCGATATTGGCCAGCGAGCCAGCGGCCTGATACGAAAGCTGCATGCGCATCGCAAGCGAAAGCGTCATGCCGACGACTACGCTAAACAACGCCAGCCACAGAAATCGCAGGCCGATAGATTTGTGGCCAGTAGAGAACACCGCGCGGAAAAAAGTGCCCCGCCGTTGCTCGCTGTTGTCTGTGATTTTGGGGTCGCGCGATTCCATGGATGCACCCATACCTCAGCGCAAAAACAGGTTCATAGCATACATCCGCTGCGGAAAATCGTGAGTCTGGAACAACGGAAAGGCGGCCCCGAGTTAAAGGACCGCCCTAGAATCGCTGAAGATCGAAGTTTGGTGCGGCAGAGAGGACTCGAACCTCCACGGTATTGCTACCGCCAGCCCCTCAAGCTGGTGCGTCTGCCAATTCCGCCACTGCCGCACGAGGGTGATGAAAACTATCTTAGCTGCGATGCCCGTAGCTCGCAACCGAATCAGAACGTCGCCCTACTTTTTCTGAGGCGCCGGCGCAGAAGCCGGTGCCTGTTGCTGTTGTGGCTGTTGTTGCGGCTGCGTACCCGGTGTCGGAGTCCCTGGAGCAGGTGTCGCCGCCGGGGCCGGTGTTGTCGTCGCAGGCTTTGTGGCAGCCGGCTTCGTCGTGTTGTAAATCACCGAGCCGCCACGATCCAAGCCACGATCTACTCGCAGCACCAAAGCCAGGGCGCAAACCATGAACATCACCGCGCACCACGTCGTCGCCTGTGAAAGAATCGTCGCCGCACCGCGCGGCCCAAAAGCTGTCTGGCTTCCCGCGCCGCCGAACGCGCCGGCAAGATCCGCCGCTTTGCCGCTCTGCAGCAGCACCACGATAATCAGCACCAGGCAGTTCATGACAAAAAATGCAGGCAATAACCAGAAAAACCATCGCGAATCGGATAGTTTCCATCCTGCGACAATAATCCCAAATCCAACCAGCAGCGAAACGACCCACTTCATCCAACCAGGCATTCGTTACTCCTCAAATCCGTATAAGCCGAGAACTGCCGAATCTAGCGACAGTGCACAATTTTCGCAAAACTTTCCGCGACCAAGCTTGCTCCGCCCACTAGCGCGCCATCCAGCTCTTGCTGCGCTATCAACCCCTGAATGTTTTCAGGCTTGACGCTGCCGCCGTAGAGAATTCGTACCGCTGAGGCGTGTTCCGCAGAAAACTGATCGGCCACGCACTGGCGCAAGAACCGATGTGCAGCAGCCGCGATTTCCGGCGTTGCCACACGGCCCGTGCCAATGGCCCATACCGGCTCGTATGCTAAAAGAATACGGGAGAACTCATCCGGGGTCAACGAACCCGGACCACCAATAAATTGCTGAGAGAGCACCGCCTCCGTATGCCCATCTTCACGGTCGGCAAGCTGTTCGCCCACGCAAACAATCGGAATTAGGCCCGCGTCCACGGCAGCTTTGCTCTTTTGCGCCACGCCGGAGTCTGTTTCCCCAAAGTATTGGCGCCGCTCGGAGTGCCCGATGATGACGTAGCGGCAGCCCGCATCTGCCAGCATGTCCGCGGACACCTCTCCCGTAAACGCACCCTCTTTACGCCAATCCAAATTCTGCGCGCTAATGCCGATCTTGGTTCCTTGTGCGTACTGGACGGCCACCGAAATCGAAGTGTACGGTGGCGCGATTATGATGTCGCAATCATCGGCGTCGGCCACGAGCGGCTTGAACGCATCAAAGAACGCGCGGGTCTCGGCCTGCGTCTTGTACATCTTCCAATTGCCCGCCATCACGCGGCGCCGCTTTGTACCGCTCATCGGTTGGTCAGCGCCTCAACGCCCGGAAGCTTGCGCCCGCCGAGAAATTCCAGCGAAGCGCCGCCGCCCGTAGAAATGTGGGAGATTTTGTCCGCAACGCCGGACTGATGCGCCGCGGCAACCGAATCGCCGCCGCCCACAATGGAAATCGCTCCAGCTCCCGTCGCGGCAGCCACCGCTTTCGCAACTTCGAGCGTGCCCTTGGCGAATGCGGGCATCTCGAAAACGCCCATCGGCCCATTCCACACAATTGTCTTTGCTTTTGCGATTTCCGCCGCGTACGCCTCAATCGTCTTCGGTCCGATGTCGAGGCCCATTTGGTTCGCGGGAGTTGCGGTCACGTCTCCTACAGTTGCTGGCGCATCCGCCTTGAATTCCGGGGCCGTAACGTGGTCCACCGGAAGCAAGAACTTGAAACTTGTCGCCTTGGCGTCAGCCAAAATTTTCCGCGCCAGATCAAGTTTGTCGTCTTCAACGAGTGACTTTCCAATCTGCAATCCCTGCGCCTTCAAAAAGGTGTAGGCCATGCCGCCGCCAATCAACATCGCATCGGCAATCTTCATCAGGTTCTCAACGACTTCAATCTTGTCGCTGACTTTCGCCCCACCAATGATCGCCACAAACGGCCGCGCCGGATTCGTCACCGCTTTGCCCAGATATGCCAGCTCTTTTTCCATCAAGAGCCCAGCCGCCGCCTTCCGGACAAACTTCGTAATCCCGACCACGGAAGCATGCGCGCGATGCGCCGAACCGAACGCATCGCAAACAAACAGTCCGTCGCACAATGCCGCAAGCTGTTTCGAAAACGCTTCATCGTTCTTTTCTTCTTCCGGATGAAACCGCACATTTTCCAGAACGAGCACTTCCCCGTCGCGCAACGCCTTGCTTTGTCCTTCAACGCCAGGGCCCACGCAGTCGAGGCCAAATGCCACAGGCTTGCCCAGCAGCTCTTCCAGCTTTTTAGCGGCAGGTTGCACGGAATACTTCGGATCCGGCCCGCCTTTTGGCCTGCCAAGGTGCGAAGCCAGCACCAGCCGCGCGCCCTTTTCTATCGCCAATCGCAAAGTCGGCAGAGTTTCACGAATCCGCGTGTCATCCGTAACAACGCCATCCTTCAGCGGAACGTTGAAGTCTACGCGAATGAACACACGCTTACCGCGCAATTCCAGGTCCTTAATTGTCAGTTTGTCCATTTTTTGAGTCTTCAGTATTCAGTCATCAGTTCCCAGTCATCAGCGTATTGAACCCGCCTTTACTGAATACTGAAAACTGATGACTGATAACTTCCTTTAGAACTTGCTCGCCATGAACTTGATGAGATCGCGGCACCGGCAAGAATATCCCCATTCATTGTCGTACCACGCCAGAACTTTCACGCAGCGATCGCCGACAACCTTCGTGTATTCCGAGTCCACGATCGAAGAATTGGAATTCCCCTTGAAGTCAGCGGAAACAAGTTCCTCTTCTGTGTAGCCAAGGATTCCCTTCATCGGACCGTTCGCCGCAGCCTTCAGCGCCGCGTTCACGCTTTCCTTGGTAGCTTGACGTTCCACAAACACGGTCAAGTCCACCACGCTCACATTCGGCGTCGGCACGCGCATCGCGTAACCATCGAGCTTGCCTTTCAATTCCGGAATCACGAGATGCAACGCCTTCGCCGCGCCGGTCGAGCTGGGAATCATGCTGATCGCCGCGGCACGCGCACGCCGCAAATCCTTGTGCGGCAGATCGAGTAGCTTCTGGTCGTTTGTGTACGAGTGAATCGTCGTCATCGTACCGCTCTGAATCCCAAACGTTTCGTGAATCACCTTGGCAACAGGCGCAAGACAGTTCGTCGTGCACGAAGCATTCGAAACCACGTTGTGCTTCGCGGGATCGTAAGTCTTGTCGTTCACGCCCAGCACAAACGTTGCGTCCGGTCCGTCCGCCGGCGCCGAGATAATCACTTTTTTCACAGAGCCGCGCAGGTGCGCCTTCGCCTGTTCGCCCTTGGTGAAAAGCCCGGTCGATTCCACGACCACGTCCGCGCCAACACTCGGCCAGTCAATCTGCGCCGGATCCTTCACCTTGAAAACCTTGAACGGCTTGCCATTCACGGAAATGGTGTCTTCCGTGTGCGTAATCGTGTGGGGTAAATTCCCCAAAATCGAGTCGTACTTCAAAAGATGCGCCAGCGTCTTCGCATCCGTCACGTCATTCACCGCGACAAATTCGATGTCCTTGTCGTCGAGCGCGGTTCTGACGATATTTCGGCCGATGCGGCCGAAGCCGTTGATTGCTACCTTGATGGGCATGCTGCCTCCGGTGAGATTTGTATTCCGGTGCGGCGCTCAGTGACAACGAGCGACACGAGTGGAACAGAAAATGCTATGGGCTACAGCGCGAATTGTCAACGCAATGCGCTTCTAAATAATTTTTATGGGGAACAAAATGAACTAGACTAGTCGCCAAAACTCAATTCGGAAACTGTTTAATGCTGCTCACGCGGTCCCCGGTGAACCGCACAAAGATCGTCTTCGCCGGCGGCGTCCCGTAAATCCAATCCTCAATTTCGTTACCGTCGTTGTCCCGCTCTCGCACCTTGTGCCCCGGCTTGCCGATTGCAGCCACCACCATCTCGCGATCCATCCCAATCAAAGGCCGCCGGTCCTGAATCGCCTTCTTGATATCCGGCGGAAGCGTATCGAACCACTGCACCGAAGCCGACCGCTGCTTCGAAAAATCCAGCAGAGGAGAAAGAAGCTGTTTCAGCTCTTCCGGCGTAAGGTCCGGAATCGGCTTGTTGAATTCCAGAAAAATCGTGCTGCCCATACCAGGTTGCAATCCCGGAGGCCCCTGGTTTTCCGAAGCTACCGTGCTAGTCGGCACCGGCGTGCCGCCCATTCCAATTTGTAGGTGATCCAGAAAACGTTTCTTGCCACGCCCCCCGCCATTCACGTCCACTATGATCACGTGGTCTTTGAAGTCCAGCTTGGTAATCTGCACGTTATCGCCAACATGCACCGCCGCGCCGTGGGTCGCCACCGTGTGATCGAGCTGTTGCGTGTTGAGAGGCTTATCTGCGTAAACTAAAAAGCCCTCTTTGCCCGCAGGCAGAGACTTGGAAGCCTTCGCGAACTCGCCGGAAACAAATCGAATCAGCGCCAGCTTGGACTCTTCCTGCAAGGTCGCTGATTTGTGGACCGGATTTTGCGGCGGGGTCTGATCCGCATCGCTCTTAGGATTGGTGGGAAAGAGCGGAATCTCTTCGCCGAACGTCACCGGAGCCGCGGGCTGCGCCGGTTGCCGCAAATTATATACGCGCGGCACGTCCGCATCGGCGAACATCATCACCGCCACCGCAATCGCGAACCAGTTCGGCATAGTCCCACGCCCGGATCCCTGTTTACCCTGCGCTTCGAAGGGGACCGGATTCCCCTATTCTACGATGCAATCGGCCCCGTGAACAGATGCCGTCGACATCCGCAAACGGCTCAAGAATTCGTGCCGCAGACCAGAGGCAATGAGCGACTTCAGGTGAGGAACTGCCATTCTGCCTATCAGGACTGCTGGAAAGGTCAGGCTTGCGGACTTGCGCCCGCCTCTGGCTCTGAAAACCGCTTCACTGCTTGCTCCACTGCTGGGAATATTTCAATCACTTTGTCCACTTTGGTTAATTTCAGGCTGTAGTGAATCATTGGCTGAGCTGCGGCAATCCGCAGCATTCCGCCGGCACTTTTGAGTTTCGTGAAACACCTGACGATCGAACCAATCGCTGCGCTATCGGCGTGGGTTACCTCCGACATATCAAAAACCACTCGAGTTTCATGCGCCGCGATCATGCCATCCACTTCTTTCTCCAAACGTGCGCACTCCGGACCGCAATGAATGTTTCCCTTTATCTCTAGCGCGGTCACACCTGCCTGCAAGGATCGCTTCTTGAACTGCAAGATCATGACGCCCCGCGCCCTTCTCCTTCATACGGAAACTGCCGGATCAACCTCACGCAATCGCCAAGCGCTGAAAAAATCGAATCACCCCACCCGCACGGCACAAAGGAAGCCGTTTTCTGATTCACAGCCTTGTCCGCCTCCGCGTAGAACCTCACCCGCTGCCCAGGGGGTGGTACCGCAAATTCTTTGACCGTGATTGCAAAAGTCACATTGCCGGGACTTTGCTCCTTCACAATCGAAAAGTGATGCAACCGCATCAATTCCTCGCCGGGACTTGCCTGCAGATAGACCCAATCGCTCATCCGGTCAACCCTCGTTTTTCACTTCCGCATTGCCGCCGGATACTAGGCCACCAGCACACCCAAGTCAACGCCAACTGCCTTCTGTAGCGAGCCACTTTCCGATAATGTAACTATGCCTCTAAGTGGATCCGAAATATCCCAGGGGTAGGGGCAGCTCAAGCTTCTGCGCGCAATAATTCACTTGTAAGTCTTTTGTTTACCACTCTTAGGAAAACAACCAGGGTGGGGTCAAATTATTCCCAAAGTGGAACTGCTCTTTTCGCGCTTGTCCCTACCTGTTCGGGACCAATCTCAACTTACATTCACCTGCACGCCGGACCGGTCAATCCGCATCGGCAGCAGTTCCCCGCCCGACTGCACAACTGACTTCTCGACCGATTCCCGCGCCTCCGGCTCAATCAGCAACACAACGCATCCACCGCCGCCCGCACCGCACACTTTGCCGGAGAGCGCGCCCTTCTTCCGCGCGTTCTCAATAATCCGGTCAATCGTCTTCGTGGAAATCGTCGGCAGGTTCTTCTTCCGGAAGCTCCACTCTTCCCGCATCAAGCGACCGGTCTCGTTCCAGTCCGCTTTTTCCAGCGCCCCTCGCATCGCTTGCGCCACTTCCGAAATGCGTTCCAGGTTTTCAAACACGCGCTTCTTCGCGTCAATATGAGCCTTGAACACTTCCCAATTGTTGATCCCGGACTGCCGCGGCTTTCCCGTGTAGCACAGCACAATCCGTTCCTCGAGCTCACGCAGGTCCACACGCAATTCCACGCGCCTCTCGCCGCCCGGCGGCAATTCAATTGCAGCCGCGCCCCCGAACGCCGGAGGGTAATGATCCTGGGTTCCTGTCGGCACCTTGATGACCACTCCCTCCGCATCGCGGCTGATGTGAATCCAGTCCACTTTGCTTTTGCCCGCGGAAGTGAAACGGTCCAGCGCCGCGCAAATCGCCACGGCCATCGCGCTCGATCCGCCGATTCCAGCGCCAGCCGGCGCTTCCGAATCTGTCGTCAGCGTAAAACCGTGTTCGGGGCGAAAAAATTTCGCAATCTCCGCAAGCAGCGGCAGCTTGTATCTCTTTGCCTTCACCATAGCTGCATACGAAGCAAAGCTCTCTTCGCGTTTCGTGTCACGCGAAATCAGATGGATTTTCTGCTCGCCAGCATCGCGCGTTTCGATTACGCAACTCGCGTAGCGCGTAATCGCCGCGTTGATCGTCAATGCGCCAGGATGAAAGAGATACAGCGGCCAGATGTCCAGAGTGCCGCCGGCAAGGTCGACACGCGTTGGTGCTTTCGATTCAATTCGCAAGATATTTCCTTTTCCAGGAGAGAAAATTGGTTGGCGTTACTTCCCTGCTGTTCCCGCAGTCCGGCTGCGCGCAATCAATTGCGGGCCTTCTTTCTTGGCATTGGCGAGGGCGGGATTCGTTTCAAAACACCGGCGGCACCGCGCTTCATAGGTTCCCGAAGCGCCGACCACGATCAGTTCATCGCTTTCCACAAGCCGCTGGGTGTGCACGGCCGGGTTTCCGCAGCGAACGCAAATCGCCAGCAGCTTCGTAATTTCCTCGGCCATCGCAAGCAGTCTCGGCATTGGTTCAAAAGGCCGGCCCAGATAATCCGTATCCAATCCGGCCACGATCACGCGCTTGCCCAGATTCGCAAGCTGCGTGCAAACGTCCACGATCTCGTCTCCGAGGAATTGCGCTTCGTCAATTCCAACTACTTCGGTCCGCGGTTGGACCTTCGCCATGACTTCCGAAGCCTTATGCACAGACTCCGATTGAATACCGAGGCCCGAGTGCGAAACGATTTCGTCCACCGAGTAGCGCTCGTCAATCGCGGGTTTGAAGATTTGCACGCGCTGGCGCGCAAATTCCGCCCGCCGCAGTCGGCGAATCAATTCCTCGCTCTTGCCCGAAAACATTGGCCCGACCACGACTTCGATCCAGCCCATATTCCCTTTGACGATGTCCACGCTTGACCCTCCGTGCTATTATCTCGCCACCGCAGCGCGGCGGTACATCTTTGCATTATAGAACGGCGCCAACGCCGCGATCACGGCAATCCGAAACGCATCCTGCCGCGTAATCAGATTACCGCTAAGCACGCCCCACGCACCTTGCGCGTCACGAATACCGGCCTCGCCTGCAAAGCGGTCAATCACAACGGAAAGTTCCACGCCGCGATCAATCACTTCTCCGGCGATAGATTCCGCAATTTCGATGCTGCCGGATCGGCCAAAAAATCCGTATATCCCGTCGCTCACGTAAGCCCATCCTTCGAGGAAAACGCGCCTCTGGCCGCCGTCCATAATCACGTCGAGACCGCCTTCGAGGCCAACGAAGTAACTCCACGGTTCGCAATTCTTCGCCGCAAGTTTGGCAACCGCTTCCGCTCGCTGCCGAGCGCCCTGCATCAATTCCTCGCGGCTGACGGGAGTATGCCCAACGCCGCTTTCGACTTCTGCGCCGACGACTTCAATCTTCTTATTCGGAGCGAGGAGGAATCCGATGGAGGTGAGCGCTTCGCGCACTGCGCCAACCTTCGGCTTTCGTGTGCTTCCTACGGCGACGGTGACCGTGTTCGAGTTGGAGTTCATTTATGCGGCTGAGCGCGATTGTACTTGCGCAGTTCAAGAAATAACACTGTGAATTAAGGAAAGCTGAGGAAAACTTGCCACATATAAAACGCACCATCGCATTCTGCGAGGGAGCCATCGCCTTCCGTTTTACGCCAATCTGCGCCGGTTTCTATTTGATTCCCACATGCAAGGATGAGCACACGGTAGCTCTCCTAAGCGAAACATGCGCGCGACTCTGCTACCATTGATAGATGGGCGTAACTCCATTTTGCCGGCGCGGGGATGACCAAGCTTCGAGAGCCATGACTTGGCGCAAGACCTGGTTGTGGTCTTCGCGATTGGCAGCCGCCATGGTCTTCTTTTTCGTCTGTAACACCGCATTCGCGCAGAAAACCGCGCCGAAGAACGTCAACGATCAAACCGCCTCTCTGCACGGGAATATCTCCACAGCGCCAGGAAATTCTGAAGGTGGTCTTGCAGGAATCACCATAAAACTTTCTCGCGTTCCGGCAGATGGTCCTCCCCTGAGTGCCGAAACAGATGAGAACGGCCGATACGAATTCTCCGGCCTGCGACCCGGCACCTACACTATTTCCGTCGGCGCGCCAGGATTTAAGGCTATCGCGAAGTCAGTCACCCTTGGCGCGAGACAGCAAAGTGTCCAGGACTTTACTTTGCAATTGGAGACGGTTTCCGAAAAGGTCGAGGTGAATGCAACTGCTGCGGCAATCACCACAGAGAGTTCCTCCGTGCCGCCGGCAACCGTTACCAATAGCGAATTGACCACGATTCCCACGCCGCAGGAAAAAGTAAGAGACGTTCTTCCTATTACGCCGGGTGTGATTCGCACCCTAGACAGCAAATTGACCTTCAAGGGCGCGGATGAAAATCAGAGCCTGCTGATTGTCAATTCCGCGCGCACGACCGATCCGATCACGGGAAGCTTTGGAGTTCCGATTCCCACGGATGCGGTCGAATCCTTTGCCGTCTATAAGACTCCGTACGACGCCGGCTTGGGGAGTTTCTCCGGTGGATTGACTTCGATTGAGACGAGACCCCCCGACGATAAATGGGGCTTCAAACTTAGGGGGATCGTGCCTTCCGTCCTTGGGAAGGAAGGCCACATGGTGGGTTTAGCCGAAGCCATCCCCGGGGTTGCTTTCGACGCTCCCCTGATTCCTCACAAATTCCTGCTCTCCGAAGTGTTCCAGTACGAAATGAAGAAAACTACAGTGGAAGGTCTCCCCTGGCCGGACGACATCAGCAAGCGCCAGGGATTCAACTCGTTCACAACGCTCGAGGCAATTCTTGCGCCGAATCATGTGCTCACCCTTACCGTCAATCTGTTTCCCTTGCGCCAGCAGCATGCGGACATAAGCGCGTTGGTTCCGCAGCCTGCGTCCAACGATTTGAACCAAAGCGGGTGGGCAATCGGCCTCAGTGACAAATATCAGTTCAGTTCCGGAGCAATTTTCAGTTTTGTTGGCCAGTACATGCGGTTTGACAGTAATGCGCACGGCCAGGGACCCGCGGACATGCTGATCACACCGGAAGGATGGGGCGGTAACTTCTACAATCGGTGGTCGAGAAGGGGCAAGGAGTTTCAGGCAGTCCCTTCGTACCAATTTCCCAAGAAAGACTGGCACGGCGAACACGAAATACGCGTGGGCGCCGACGTTGACTATCGCTCTTTTTTCGGAACCACTGCATCTCATCCGATTCAACTGTTGCGCCAAGACAACTCTTTGGCCCAAGAAATTACCTTTGGGTCGGCGAATCCTCAAAAACCCTCTGACAGTTCCGTGGCGGAATTCATCCAGGATCATTGGGTGATTACTCCTCAATGGAGTCTTGATCTCGGCGCGCGTTTTTCCACCGAATCTTACGGTTGGTCCGCGGCATTTGCGCCGCGTGCCGGTGTGGCCTATTCACCCGGTAAAGCGGGCAAGACCGTAATTCGAGCGGGGGCTGGGATGTTTTATGGCGTGCTTCCGTTGCTCGCCGGTGATTTCGCGGCAAATCCCAGCCGCACAATCACCGGATTCGATGCCTTCGGCGTTCCGACCGGTCCTTCGATCACTTACACGAGCGTCTATGCCGGCAGTGTTAATCCGCTCCTGGGTTCTGGCTTGCCCAGCAAAACGAACACAACACCTCGAAACGTCACCTGGAACGGCGAGGTGGATCGGCAATTGCGGTCGGACCTGAAGTTCAAGGTAGGCTACCTTGACAGCCGCACTACCTATCTTTTCGACGTAAATCCGTTTACAGCGGCATCCGGCGGCCAATCCTTTATGGCCCTGACGAACACAGGGTCGTCTCACTATCGCGAGCTGGAAGCCACCACGCATTACACTCTTCGCGAGCACGATCAGGTGAACGTGTCCTACATTTGGAGCCGCGCTCGCGGAGACTTGAACAGTCTTTCTAACATTGCCATTCCATTTGCAGCGCCAGTGATTCGTCCTAATGTTTATGGCATCCTCCCTTCGGATATTCCGCATCGCGTGATTGCCTGGGGAATCTTCGCGATACCATGGAAGATGACGTTCAGTCCGCTCGCGGACGTTCACTCGGGTTATTCCTATTCGGCCGTTGATGTTCAGCAGCAGTATGTGGGCGTTCCCAACGGGCAGCGCTTCTCGGAATTTTTCTCTCTCGATTTGAAGCTCTATCGTGAATTCCGCGTGCCGTTTCTCGGAAACAGAAGCGGTAAATCACATCACATTCGGCTCGGGGTCTATACGCTCAATGTGACAAACCACGGTAATTTCAATGCGGTGTTCAACAATGTCGCATCGCCTAACTTCGGACAATTTGCAGGCTTCCTGTATCGCCACGAGGGCGCCATCATCGATTTTGTGGACTGATGGAAAATGAAAATCCTGGTTTGCATCTATCCCGTTCTCGTTGCAAGCTATCTCCCGTAGTGTTGAGCGGATCGAAGGAACTGGGGGATGGGTTGTCGCTGGCCAATCGAACGCAATATGACCCAGATGGAGTCTGTGAACGGGATGATCGCAAGCAACACACTTTCCGTGCCGATAGACGAGCAGGCTGGAAGATCATGAGAATCCAAATCGCGGCATGTTTGTTGTGTCTGATGTTGGTTGGGGGATCTCTTGACGGGCTACCCGATCCACCCGTAGTTAAGCCACAGGGTAATCAGAACAACCTAGTTTCCCAGCTTCGGTACAATGTACTCTTTGTTGCGAAGAGCCATGTATCGGATTGCCTGGCCAGCGTTCCTCACTTTCGGGCCAGCCTATTTTCGATTGGCCAGATTTTCCAAAATCGAGGCCCTTCCTGCACGCTGACCTTAGTGCGTCAAGCGACCGACACCTCTCCTCCCTGTTTTTCCTAGAACTAGCCTTCCCCAGCTCACGAAGTGCTTGAGCGACCGATATTGCTTTGAAAGAAAATCGGTGCCCCGCCGTTCCTCCCGCGAGGCTTGCAACCAAGCAAACGCACTCACAGACCGTACGATTTGCGTGCGGTCGGAAAAGGCCCATCATCGATGCAGACCTCTCAAATTCTTCAAGCATGGGGCAAGATCCTTAAGGGTGAACATCCCTCTCTTTCGTTAGAAATCACACGCGAATGCCCACTGCAATGCCCGGGATGTTACGCGTATGACGACGCACATCTAGGCGGCGGAAAGACACTGCGCGACCTGAACGATCGAAGGGGCCAATCCTTGGTGGACGGAGTTCTGGAAGTGGTCGATCGGCTGAAGCCTTTGCACTTATCAATCGTCGGGGGCGATCCGCTGGTGCGGTATCGCGAGCTAGAGCTGCTGATCCCTCTGTTAACAGGGCGCGGAATTCACGTGCAAATTGTTACCAGCGCTTTCCGAACGATGGGTCCAACCTGGGCGAGCCTGCCGCGTTTGCACGTAGTCGTATCCATTGATGGGCTGCAACCGGAACACGATATTCGGCGAGCGCCAGCAACCTACGATCGCATTCTCAAAAACATCTTGGGCCAGAGGGTCACGATCCATTGCACGGTCACGGGGCAAATGATGAAGCGACCGGGATACTTGGCTGAATTCCTGGAATTCTGGACACCGCGCCCGGAAATTAAGAAGGTATGGTTCAGCCTATTTACTCCTCAGGTTGGAGATCAACTGACGGAAATCTTGAGTCCTGAGGAGCGGACCGCAGCCATTGCAGAAATGATGGAATTGCGGAGCCAATATCCGAAGCTCGATATGCCGCGGGCCGTGATCCAACAGTTCGCCTCACCACCGCGGAGGCCCCAAGACTGTGTTTTTGCGCTCACGACCCAGACGTTGTCGGCGGACCTAAAGACAAAGATCACTCCATGCCAGTTTGGCGGGAATCCTGATTGCGCGTCCTGTGGGTGCATCGCATCCATGGGCCTGGCCGCCATTGCTTCGCACAAATTGGGAGGAATACTTTCTGTCGGGACCATTTTCAAAGCCTCCATAAAGATCGGCCAGAGCAGAGCGAAGTCTAGAGCGAACCACCAATCTAAGGACGCACTACGGATATTGCAGGGATAAGAAGAAAGTTGCGATATCCAGAAACGAAGGAGGAGTTAGTTCGTGAAGAATGGAGCCCAACTAAAATTGCTGTCCACACGGCACGAAAGCGAGTTCATGTGCCTTCGCAATTTGTCCGCACGCGTCGGCAGCGATCCGCTGCTAGTGCAAGCCAGCAATGGGAATACGTCCATAAAACTCGGTGGAATTCTATGGGTTAAGGCGTCCGGCAGTTGGCTCGCACAGGCAATGCAGGAAGAGATATTCGTGCCGCTGAAATTGGCGGGACTTAAAGAATCTATCCTAGACGACTCAAAAATTGCGTCGCACCATGCTCTGAACGAGGAGCTGCGTCCATCCATTGAAACAGCGATGCATGCCGTCCTCCGGCATCGTGTTGTCATCCACGTGCACTCGATCAACGCCATTGCCTGGGCAATACGTCTGGATGGACCCAAGCAACTCAAAGAGCGGCTGGCCGGCCTGCACTGGCAATGGATTCCGTACGCAGCGTCCGGCATACCGCTCGCCCGAGAAATTGAAAAGGCGGTCGCTGGTGCGGCGGAGACGGACGTTCTCATCCTTGGAAATCACGGACTGGTCGTCTGCGGGCAGCATTGCCATACTGCCGAAGCACTTCTGTATGAAGTAGAACGACGGCTTGCGATTACTCCCCGGCGATTCCCAAAGCCCGACACCACGGTGCTGACAATGATTGCGCGCTTCTCGAGATGGCAATTCCCTGATGTCAATACGTTGCATGCGCTCGGCACAGACTTAGCGTCCCGGGAGATCCTTAAAGGCGGCATTCTCTATCCATGCCAGGCTATTTTTCTGGGTCAGACAATGCCTCTATTGCCGCCTGCGGTTGCAGTTTCGAAAATTATAGAGCGCTGGAACGGCCAACACACAACTCCGCCATTTGTCGCTGTGGAACGAAGCGGAGTGATGCTCAACGAAAAGATGACTAGCGCGGAGCGTGCAACCTTGATGGGCCTTGTGCAGGTGACGCTTCGCACGGAAGAATCTGCGCGACTTCGCTATCTGAAAGAATCGGAAGTGATGGGCGTCCTAAGCCAGGGCGCACATGGTTACCAAGAAGTTGTTGTTACGGAAGATCTAAATTCTCCGGCAGAAATCAAAACGGTCGATTGTAGAGACAAGATGGTATACAAGCGAAACGGGAGGCTTCGTGAAGCATCTTCTTCCGTGCGGCACGGCCAAGGTCATCGAGGCATATGACGTTGTAACGGTTCGCCGCTCACGGATACCCTTTGCGAAATTCGGGTGCGCAACTCCGAAGCCTCTCCCATTTGCAAAAGAGGACCGATCACTTCCCTTTTTTGACCTTTTCAGCCCTGAACCTAGCCCATCGCGCTCTTGTTGCCTTGGAAATCTTCGCCCTCGCCGCCGCAGACATCGTTCGCTTACGATGGACTCCTTCGGGACTGACCACACGTGCGCGAGGCTGAGCATGGTGTGCACCATTGAGAGCTGCGATGGCTACCTGCACTCCCTTCAACTGTCGCTGTAGCTTTGTTTCTTCCAGCTTCAATGCCGCCAAAATGTCCATAGAGCCTCCAGCAACATTAGACGCTAGGATCGGACAACTGACAAGACGTATACAGTTCACGCCGCGAAATCGTTGGTAAGGAACGCTAAGTCATTGAAAAGGATGGAGGACCCGCTCACGCTGCTTGTCAATCAAGGTTAGTGTGTCGCATGTTTACAATGCCAAGGCCGCACAAACAGTATCGGTAGAGTTCTTGTGAATGTCTGGAGAGAACAACTGCAATGTCAATTTGCGCGCATCAATTCCATCAGAACCGTATCCGCAGACAAGCCCCTCCCATTCTGGTCGATGTTTGCTAAGTTATAGTTGACGCCATTCATCAGACGAATGTGGAACCCTTCGAAGTAGTTTCCGTTCTGTCCCAACGGCATTCTGTTTTTTTTTGCCTCTTTAATGTCGCTCTTCTTGATCACAAAACGATCCATTCGACCGTCGCTGGCTCGCTCCGCCTGGAAAGCGATCTCTTCTCCTGAAATGTACAGGACGCCGACGCAAAAAGCCGCAAGCGTTCCGATGCCATGATCGTGCACCACGCGGTACGCAGTCCCCTGTATCGCATTGCCTGCCAATGCCGTACCCGCCTGGGCGTTCCGAGCTCCACCACCGGTTGCCGGCCCTCCACCGGTTCGCCCATCCCACGGACGAATGCCGCTCTTTTCGAGGAAATCCGATGCCAGTTGAGGCAACTCCGGTGTAGGCACTCGATCGGTATCCCATTCCTTTTGCACATCCACAAGATAGAATCGCCCATCCTGCAAATACTCTCCGAATTCTTTCTGGCCCGCTTTCACCGCTTGTTCGAAACCTGCTCGTTGGTTTCCCCCTCCCAAGCTCGTGTTCTCCACCGGAAGGTATTGCCCGTTCGGCAGCCGGATCACTGCAAACGTGTGTCCTGGCACGACCATCAGGATTGCGTGTAGCCCAACGCTCTCCGCCAACGCCGCATATGTGATTGCCAAGTCGATGCAGGTGCCGGTCTTGTCCCGAAATACGTCGCGCGGATACTTGATGTCCTGCACTCCGGAATTGTCTGCCGTCAAAAACGATCCCGACGGCGTGGTGTACACAATGTCATTGTGCAGTTCGGTCTCGTAGGCGGCCTGCAGCCACGCGATAGCATCTTCTGTCCTCGACGCGGGCGCGGTCATTCCCGACCTGTGGCTCGCGTAGCCCGCGAATTGCCGAACAGGATCATCCATCTTCGTTACAAAGGCCGCCAGGAGAGGCGCATTGTTGAAATAGTCTCTCCAATTGTCAGTTCGATCTTCATCGTCAAGATTCGAAAACTCAAACTGATTGATTCCGAGTATCGCTAGCCGCTCCGTCGCCTCACCCGAGTATGACTTACCAGCAGCATCGGCGTACTCGTACCGCACGTACAGCTGTACCGGTGTTTCATTCTTCAATTCCGCTACCTTGCTCCTGATCACTGGGTAATAGCGGTCCACCACCACCCCTCCTGCCGCGATCCATGAATACGGCTCCGGTACGCTTGTCTCCGTGTAGTCACCGAGCCGGTAATAGATCTTCAGGTTGTATATCGGGACCTTGCCGCTGTTTTTGAAAACCGTCTTCGCCACCCAATAGGCCCCGTCTCCCGCTTCCATCTCTCCGTAAACTTTGTACACTGCTGACATCAATCGTTTCCTGTGACGGACACTCACGTCTACCTGCGGTGGTCCCGCAGCCGGCAATGCCTTAGCCACAGCAAGCGAATATGTCAGAAAGTGATCGCTGCCCAGTTGCACGTTTTGTGCGCCCACGGGCAGGACATACGTGTTGATGAATGTAATCTTCACTCCATTTTTTGGGCCAGACTGCGCCACTGTAAAAACCTTGTTGCCGTCCTGGTTGGATATTTGTTCATCCGGCTCGGTCTGAATCTGCCATCGGTTCTTCCGTGACACTGCAGCCCCAATAAAATCGGCATTCACAGTGATAGACCTTTGTCCATCGTCGGGCGTGATTTTCAGCGTTCCCCGATTGATCTCATAGCCCGATCGCTCGGGTCCGAGATCACGGAACAATACATATAGGTTCGGATAGATTCGTTTGATCCGATCGTATCCCCGCGCAGGAGTGAAGTTCATCACCCATTGCACGTGAGCGTTGCCCCGCGCATCCACGTTTTCCATACCCTTCACGTTAATTGTGATTTCTTCCGCCTGCTGTGCCCGCGCTGGCTTTGTAAACATCGCGAGGATTGGAATAACTACACAAATCCAGGCATTACGATGGAACGTACTGGGGAGCATGTTGCTTCTCCTTCCTACTGACGCCCTATCTCTCGGAGGAGGGATACTTCCTTGAGTAGTGATCCGCAGGAAGAATTCGTTTCAAATTCCTGAAATGGTCTGTAACGCTTTAGGACCTAAACGCACGACCTAGGCAAGACTCCTCGGACGTTCAGCGAAAAATGCTTTGAAGTTGTCCGGAGGCAGTATGTCCAGTTCAGAATTTGATCAACTCGCAGCCGAAATCGGTCGGGATATCGTTGCTCGCGCCGCTCCCCAGGAATTACCCCTATACCGCTCCGTCAGCGCCGCCTACCTGCAATCCCCTTCGGATGTTTCCGGTGAATCAATCCATAAGGAGGAGATACTGGGATTTGGCGTCGCGGAAGCTGTCACCTACATTACCCCCGTGGCTCTTCCCGTTCTGTCCAGCGTTCTTACATTCCTGGCTGGGGAGCTAAAATCCTCGATTCACGACCAACACCTGATCGGCGATACGCTCAAAAAACTCTTTAGTAAGAACAAGCCTTCTGTTCCTCAAATCTCTTCGGAAGTTCTCCTTACCCGCGATCAGTTAGAGCGCGTTCGTAAGCTCGCCTTCGAGAAGGCTCGCGAGCTTAACCTTAAGAGCAAGGAAGCCTCTCTGCTCGCTGACTCCATCGTCGGAAGCCTGGCTACGACTGCCTGAAAGGAAGCATTCTTGTCTTCCGATAAAGCGAGCGCCCCATCGAAGTTTCGTTTGAATCCTTTTTCTTTGCCTTCCGACACGGGCTGCCGGTTCGCCTTGCTAATCGTCACGGTTTTCGGTTCCAGCCTATTCATGTACAACGGCTTGGCTCTTCACAAATTGTCTGTTCCTGCCTACCAACAATGTCTTGCCTTGGAGCCCTCTGCCGCCGAGGTTTCTGGCAGCACCGCGGGACTTCTGAAACTCAAGGACCCTTCTGTGCTTATCGCGAAGTCTCGAGCTTTTGCAAGCTGTGTGAGGGGCGTGCAACGAAGCAGCGCCATATGGATGTTTGCTGGCCTCGCGGTTTTGTTGCTGGTCACACTTTCCATCGTGTGGTTCATTCCCACGGTGAAAACCCGGCGCGGACGTCTCGTGCCGTTATCACTAGAGGACGCGCCGGAGGTAGCTGCTTCTCTCGAGAGCATGTCAAGAGAAGCCGGACTAACTCGTCCACCGCGATTCTTATGGAGCCCATTGAACACCGCCAGTACGGGGTTGGCGTTCGGGCGCCCGGGAAACCCGTGTATAGCGCTGACAGGCGGGCTGGTCACTCAGTTCTACACGGATCCGATGGCCTTTCGTGCGGTCCTGCTGCATGAGCTAGCGCACATTCGTAATGGCGACCTAAACAAAACCTACTTCGCCGTCGCAACCTGGTACGCCTTTCTGGCAGTCGCGCTAGCTCCTTTCCTTGTGGCCATGTCATGGGATTTTCTCTCCGCACAGATTTGGCGAGTCCTCGTACTTGGTCTTCTGGTCTACTTGAGTCGGACGGCTGTGCTGCGCGTCCGTGAAACCTACGCCGATGTCCGCGCGTCCGTCTGGGACACTCCCGCCGGGGCACTTCGGCGCGTCATCGCAGCGTTACCTGAACCAAGGGAAAATATCTGGCAAAAGTGGCTGCGCGTCCATCCTACTGCGCCCGAGCGCTCCAACGCACTCGACAACACTGAAAATCTATTCGAAGTGAGCTTCTGGGAAACTCTCTTCGCCGGAGTCGCCGCCGGAATTGCATTTCCTAATTTCATGCTCCTGATGCAAGCCGTAGTGCCAGGTGCCATCCAAACGGCCGTGTTGGCTTCTCTGGTTTTCGCGGCACTGCTCTCGGGAATCGTTGGCACGCGGATTTGGCGAGCGTCTCTCGCCGCGCTTGTGGCGATAGGGCCAGCCTCGCGGGTGACAGAGCTTGGATTTGCGCTGGCATCAGGACTGCTCCTCGGTTTGAAGTTTTCCCTGTCCGCAGCTTTCTCCTCAGGGCTTCTCATGGGCGCCAAGAATCCAACGATTCTTTGGGATTTCCTGCTAGCAATCGTCCTCCTCGCAGGGTGCATGCTGTTTGTTCGCTGGGAGATCGTCAGCGCTTCCACATGGCTCACAGCTAGCGTGAGCGCCCGCTCCCCAAGAGCTGCATATGTTGCTGCGCAACTCGTCAGTACAGCCTTCTTGGCTCTAGTCTTTGGCTCACTGTTCGTTGTCTGGCAGGTTGGCCAGACCTACCTCAGTGGGGGACTTCCTGGATTCGCATCCTTGATCGCCATGGGCTTTCTCGTAAGTCTGAATCAACCTACTTTCTCCTTGGTGCTCATGGCCCTGTGGGCCTTTCCCTTAGCCGCCGGCTTCCGGCGTGGGCCTCCGGATCCCAGACCTTCTTCGTGGCTCTTTCTCGAACCATCGCCGGTTGCGACCGCCGTCCCCGCCAATCTCGTATCTGCTAACCGAGCTCCCCTGCAACTGAGCTCGGCGCTGCGACTTGGCCTCCTCGGCGGAGTCGTCTTTTGCATCTTACACATCCTCATTCGCTTTGCCGGGCACTACGCTTCGCCTCCGTCAGGAGCTTCTAACGAATCCAAGCTCTTTTTTCTTTACTACAGCCAAATACTCCTAGCTGTTCTCATCCAGATAGTCGTGGCGGGTGTGGCTGCGGCTCGCATTAGCAACTTGCCCCTCTTGCACGGCTTATTGGCCGCTTTCTCAGGTGCGTGCATAATGACCGCAGCTTTCCTTGTGACCAACCTTCTGCTCGGCGGTACCATCGGGCTCACCTTCGCCTCCGACGTTTTTCAGACCATCGTCAACGCGGGAGCGATCTGCTCCCTACCGGTCGGACTCCTCATTTCCGTCTTTCGGACACGAACAGATCGTCTTCGGAAGCGTGACGGTCACCATGGAGTCTCGGTTGTCGTCTGAATTGCCTGCCACGGAATCTGGTGTGGCCGATGGGATATCGCAAGGGGGCTTGCACGCGTTTCGGCGGGGATGCAACCGGCGATGGGAACTCGCCGGGATCAAGCCCGCGGTCATTCGGCAGCAGATGGGACATAGCTCCGAACGCATGACGACTCTCTACAGCGGAGAAATCCCATTGGACCAAGTCCGCGCAGCGTTCTCCGGAAAGTTATTGGAAAAAATGGAAAATGAGGCAGCGGTGTAAGTGCTTGAAAATTATGGAGCGGCCTATCGGAATCGAACCGACACCTGAACCTTGGCAAGGTTCCGTACTACCACTATACTAAGGCCGCTCAACGACTTTACTTTTATAACACGCCGCAGCAACGTCTCACAAGGCCCCGCACACCGGCCTTATTCAACAAGCAACAAAAACGAATGTCAGGAGACCTGCGCGACGCGCGCGGACTTGACGACCGGCGATTTGCGCTGGCGATCGGCAAACCGAGCGGCCTTGTCCTTATCGGTGTAAACGCGGCCGAACCGTTCGCCATCCGCATAGAAAACGGTTACCAGCCAGTGGTGATGCTTTCTTCGTTTGTCCGCGTTGAAAGACTTCTTTTCGCGAGTCGAGGACTTCTTCGCTGTTTTTTTCACTTGGCATCCTGCCTTGAAGCAATCTCGCGGCACTATCGCAAGAACCACTCGCTTGCGCAAGTACCGATTCAGCTAGTAACGCGCTCTCAAACCATCGGGCGCACCCAAGCATCAAATTGGATGCGGCATTTAGCTCTTTGACTACGCGTTACTGATTGGGACACGGTTTACGAGATTATAGCCAGGGCGAGTATCAGGCCAATTTAGACTGTTTTTGGGGTGCGAGTGCGGCCCGTTGCAGGAACGAGGCTTGTAACGGTCCCAATGTTTAAGCATTTTTCATGAAACATTTTGCCCCCTCATTCGTCTTTATACATGAGGGAAATGAACAGTCGCATGCGGCGGATCGGATTCAAAATGACGAACGTACACAAACTACCGCCTATTTTGGAAGATCTCAGAAACCATACACCTGAGCAGATTGCAGAATTGCGTTTATTGCTGTGTACGGATGCGCCCTCACGCCCGGACCCACGCCGGCCTGGATTCTTTGAAATCTCGGGGGCGGAAAGCGTCTATTACGTATTCCGTTATCCTAACGGATCAAAAGTGCTGCTCCTCGGAGTTTGGGAGCGGGACCATGTGGCAGAGCTGGTTTCCTGCGCCTGCTCGGCTGCTTAAAGCGTACTGCCAAATCACTTATCTTCTTCCAAATCCAGCGCCACGGAATTGATGCAATACCGAGTACCCGTGGGATTCGGTCCGTCATCGAATGCGTGTCCCAAGTGCGCGTCACATTTGCTGCATTTCACTTCAACACGACGCATCCCATGAGTTAAGTCAGTTTCCGTTTCCACGGCTTCTTCGTTAGCCGGAGCATAGAAGCTCGGCCATCCGGAACCTGAGTGGTATTTTGTTTCAGAACGAAACAATGGCTGGCCACAGCAAACGCACTTATAAGTGCCCGCCGTCTCAGTATCCTCGTACTCGCCTGTAAACGGTGGCTCCGTGCCCTTCTTCCTGGTCACAAAGTATTGATTCTCCGATAGTTGCTTCCGCCATGCGGCCTCGTCTTTCTGTATCTTATCGGTCATAGCTGGTCTCTCCTTCCAGACCCTATTCTGGCTCTCTTCGTGCATTATCAGATACAACGCACCTGGTTGACGTTACATTTTTACCCGAACATAGTGGTATTACCCGTGGAAGACAAAACCCCCATAGTCGCTCCTTCTGCCGCTGCCACCGAACAGAAGTATTCTGAACAGCGCCGTAGCCGAAGGGCGAAAATTGTGCGGCCAGTGCGGGTGCGTCCATCGGACCCGCGCGATGACCACTTTGAAGATATTCCGACCAGTGTGAACGCGTCCAAGGAAGGAATTTTCTTCACGTCCCGCAGAGCGAACTACTACAAGGGCATGCGCGTTTTTGTGACTTTTCCCTACAGTTCGGCGCATGATCCCATGAGTTGCGAATATGTGGCCGAGGTCGTTCGCGTGGAGAATTTGCCGAATAACAAGTTCGGCGTTGCAGTGCACCTGCTTGGCACGATGAATATGAAGTCCGGTGGCGGACCGGGTCCCCGCACCTGAGCGAGTCCTTCTTGCTGTCCATTCTTCTTGATTGACAGGCTGCCGCTGTTTCTTTATTCTGCTCTTTCATGATTTCTACGCATACCACGCACGGGCATCATCATCACGGCAGAACGCCGCGTGCTCTGGGGTGTGCATAGCAGTTCGAAAGACAAAGCACTCTTTGGCCCGCTGGCGCAACAAAGCCCAGCGGGTTTTTTGTTTTTGTCTGGCTTTTGTCTGATGGGGGAGGCTGGAAGTGGAGATCGCATTTGGAAAAGCCGGCGGGCTGGTTCCCGCCATTATTCAGGATTACAAAACTGGTGAAGTGCTCATGCTCGGCTTCATGAACAACGTCGCATTGGCCGAAACGCAGCGCACTGGCGAAGTTGTGTTTTTTAGCCGGTCGCGCAACAAACTTTGGAAAAAGGGCGAATCGAGTGGGCATGTGCTGAAGGTTCGCGAGCTGCGGATTGATTGCGATGCGGATTCGATTTTGGCGCGCGTGGAACCGAAGGGGCCGGGCGTTTGCCATGAAGGTTATCGAAGCTGCTTTTTTCGGACGTTGGATGCGAATGGCGAAGCACGCGTGGCCGAGAGGCAGACGTTTTCGCCGGAACGCGTGTATGGCTCGGAGGAGAAGCGATGAGCGTGACGCGGTTGAAGCTAGGGATTCCGAAAGGCAGTTTGCAGGACGCAACGATTGACCTTTTTGCTCGCGCTGGATGGAAGATTACGCTCGGGTCGCGGAGCTATGTTCCAACGATTGACGACCCGGAAATTGAGTGCCTGATGGTGCGCGCGCAGGAGATGGCGCGATACGTGGAGACGGGAGCGCTCGACGCGGGAATTACCGGTCACGATTGGGTTGTCGAAACGGGCGCGGAGGTGGAAGAGCTCGCCGAATTGGTTTACGCGAAACAACGGCTTGCGCGTGTGCGGTGGGTGCTTGCGGTTCCGGAGGATTCAAAGATTCTCGACGCAAAAGATTTGGAAGGGAAAGTAATCGCGACGGAAGTTGTGCGGATTACGGAAAGTTATTTACAGCGGTTTGGGGTGAAGGCGCGCGTGGAATTTTCCTGGGGCGCGACGGAAGTAAAAGTACCGCAGCTTGCAGATGCGATTGTAGAAGTGACGGAGACGGGTTCTTCTTTGCGGGCGAATCGTTTGCGCGTTGTGGATACGGTGCTGGAATCGGCGACCGTTTTCATCATGAACCGAAAAGCCGCTGCAGACTCCGCGAAACGCGAAAAAGTGGAGAACCTAATTCTGATGCTGCAAGGAGCGATTGCGGCTGCGAGCAAAGTGGGGTTGCTGCTCAACGTTCACAAGAATGATTTGGATGCGGTGCTTGGAGTGTTGCCGGCGCTGAAAAAGCCGACAATTTCGGCGCTGAGCGATCCGGATTGGGTTGCGGTGAATACGATTATTGAAGAAGCCGTGGTGCGGCAGATTTTGCCGAAACTGAAGGCGGCGAAGGCACAAGGCATTGTGGAATATCCCTTAAACAAGATCGTGCTCTGATGCGCATCCTGAAACTTACACCGGCCATTGAAAAGGAACTGCTCGCCGCTCGACAGGTGCGCGACGTGGACGCCGAGAAGGTGGCTTCCGGGATTGTTGAGAGAGTCCGTGACTGTGGGGACGCTGCGCTTTTTGAATTCGTGCGCAGATTCGACAACGCAGAGTTTCGCGAAAAAGATTTGCAGATTGGCAAAAGTGAAATTCGGGTGGCACGGAAGCGGGTATCAGCGGAATTTCTTCGAGCGATTCGGCAAGCGTCGCGAAACAT
Organism: Candidatus Sulfotelmatobacter sp.; assembly: GCA_035567915.1. GTDB lineage: Bacteria > Acidobacteriota > Terriglobia > Acidiferrales > UBA7541 > Acidiferrum. The sequence continues at coordinate 24,121 of DATMPA010000015.1, forward strand.
TCGTGCTGTGGCAAAGCGGCAGCTCCCGAAGCCATGGATCGTAGAAGTAGAACCGGGCGTTGTCGTTCGCCAGCGCGTTACGCCGATTGAATCCATCGGTTGTTACATCCCGGGCGGCAGGTTCGCATTGGTCTCGACTCTGTTGATGACGGTGATTCCCGCGCAGGTTGCGGGAGTCTTCAAAATCATTGTTGTTTGTCCGAAGCCGAGTGACGAATTGCTTGCTGTCGCCGATTTTCTTGGAATTTCGAGGATTTTACGGATCGGCGGTGCCCAAGCTATTGCGGCACTCGCGTACGGGACGGGATCCGTGCCTCGCGTGGAGAAAATCTTCGGGCCGGGGAATCGTTTCGTGACCGCGGCAAAACAAATTGTTTCCAGCGATTGCGCGATTGATCTTCCTGCCGGCCCAACGGAAGCGATCGTTCTGGCTAATCGCGGCAACGCTCGTTGGATCGCGGCGGATTTGCTGGCGCAAGCGGAACATGCTCCGGATGCCGGGAGTTTTCTCGTCACGAGTTCAGAAAAGTTTGCTGAGAGCGTGGCTCAAGAAGTCGATGCGCAGTTGAAGCAATTGCCGGAAACGAACCCTGCGCAGCAATCCATGAAAGCGGTTGGGGCCGTTTTGATTGCGTCCTCGCAGAAGACTGCGTGCGAATTCGTGAACCGCTTCGCGCCGGAACATTTGAGCCTTCCCTCCCCTTCTAACTCATTGCTCGCGCAAATCAAATCCGCCGGGACAGTCTTCGTTGGGCCGTGGGGGGCGCAATCCTTTGGCGATTATGTTTCTGGCAGCAACCACGTTCTGCCCACGGGGGGCTGGGCGCGGCGTCGCGGAGGACTTTCAGCCGCCGATTTTGTGAAATGCTACACGGTGCAAGAGATCACTCGCATTGGAATGAAGCGGCTCGCCGCGAGTGCGGAAGTGCTGGCTACTGCAGAAGGATTACTAGCCCATCGAAATGCTGTGAGCGTGCGCCGATGAAGACCAAACTTCCGATTCGTAAGGCAATTCTGAAACGAAAAACCTACGAACCACCAGCGGAAGGACGCGCAGGAAAAATCCGGCTCGATTTCAATGAGAATACGGCGGGGTGCTCTCCGGCAGTGCTGCGGGCACTGGCGATGCTGACGAGCAAGCAGCTTGCGATGTATCCAGAAGTCTTGAAAGGCACGGCAAAACTGGCTCGATATTTTGGGGTCGCGCCGGGAGAGTTGCTTCTTACAAACGGTGGTGACGATGCGTTGCGTGTATTTTTTGATGCGTTCGTGGATGCCGGAACTCACATTTTGATTTGCGAGCCGACTTTTCCGATGTATCGCTACTATGCGGAGATTTATGGCGCGCGCATTGATGTTTGCCGCTACGACGCGGAGATGCGTTTTCCACTGCAAGACGTGTTGAAGGCTCTGGGCTCGCGGCCGCGCGTGTTTTTTCTGGCGAATCCAAATAATCCGACGGGGACGCTTGTTGCGTTTCCGGAACTGCAGCGGATTTTGGAAACGGCACCGCGAACTGCGATTGTTTTTGATGAGGCCTATGCGGAATTTTCGGGGCTGACCACAATTCCTTGGGTTCGCCGCTATCCGAATCTTTTTGTTGCGCGAACGTTTTCCAAAGCAGCGGGACTGGCGAGCTTGCGGCTTGGCGCGGTCATCGCAGGAAAAGATTCACTCGGACTGGTTCGGCGCGCGATGCCGCCGTATCCGATCAATCTGGCTGCGCTCGTGGCTGCGGTAGCCGCGGTGAAAAATAAGAAATCAATGCGCGCTCACGTTCGTGGCATTCTGCAGACGCGCGCGTGGTTTGCCGAACAACTACAGCGACTGGGAATGACGACTTACCCTAGCGCTGGCAACTTTTTGCTGGCGAATTTTGGGCCGGGCGGGCCGACCCTGTTCGCGCGGCTCGAAAAGAAAGGAATTCTCTTGCGCGAACGCACGAAAGCAATTGGGCCGGGGTTTGTGAGAATTGGAATCGGAACGCGGGCCGAGATGGAGACGCTGCTTCGGGAGATTCGGCGAAGCGGAGTGAAACGCTGATGGCAAGAGTTGCGACGATTCATCGCAAAACGGCAGAAACGGACATTCGATTGAGGATTAACCTCGATGGACGCGGAAAATCGCGTATCGCGACCGGAGTGCGTTTCTTCGATCACATGCTGGACCTTGTGGCGCGGCACGGCGCGTTTGATTTGAGCATCGAGGCGAAAGGTGATCTGGACGTGGATCAGCACCACACAGTGGAGGACGTGGGCATAACGCTCGGCGAGGCGGTCGCGAAAGCGCTCGGTTCGAAAAAAGGCATTTTGCGGGCGGGATATTTTCTTATGCCGATGGATGAAACGCTTGCGGCAGCGGCGGTGGATCTGAGTGGGCGTCCTTACTGCATTGTGAACGCGAAGATCAAAGCGGCGCGCGTAGGCGATTTTCAAGTGGAGTTGCTTGAGGATTTTTTCAGCGGTTTTGTTTCGGCGGCGCGTGCCAATGTGCATTTGCGCTGCCTCTATGGGCGCTCTTCGCATCATCAGGTGGAGGCGATTTTTAAAGCGTTCGCTCGGGCGCTGCGTTTCGCGGTGGCGCGAGACAAGCGAATGAAAAATGTTTTGCCGAGTACGAAGGAACTCTTGTGAACGTCGCAATTATTGATTACGGTGCGGGAAATGTTCCGTCGGTGGAACGCGCGTTGCAAAAACTGGGGGCAACTGCCACGCGCGTGAACACAGCGGACGCGCTCGCAGCAGCAAAAGCGATCGTGCTCCCGGGTGTGGGACACTACGCTGCTCTGATTCGCGCATTGGATGAGCGCGGGCTTCGCGGGGCGCTCGTTGAGGCACTTCTGCGCGGCAAACCTTTTCTCGGGATCTGCCTTGGCCTGCAGGCGTTGTATCAATGTAGCGAGGAAGCGCCGACTCTTGCCGGGCTCGGAATCTTTCCTGGGAAGATTTGCGCTCTTCCGGAAAACGTAAAACTTCCCCACATGGGTTGGAACCGGCTGAAAATTCGTCGGGCTTCGCCTCTGCTTGAAGGGCTGACGGAGAACGACTACTTTTATTTTGCGCATACTTTTGCTGCGCAGGCTGCTGACGGCGAAACCTTGGCCGTTTGCGATTATGGCGCGGAATTCGGTGCTGTGCTTGCCGTGGATCGGGTTTGCGCAGTGCAATTCCATCCGGAGAAGAGCGGCGGGGCAGGCTCCATTCTGCTCTCCAATTTTCTGAGGATGGCTGCATGAGCCTCGCTCGACGCATCATTCCGTGTCTTGACGTGGATGGCACCCGCGTCGTGAAGGGGGTAAATTTCACCGGCTTGCGCGATGCGGGTGATCCCGTGGAACTTGCGGCGCGGTACAACGCGGAGGGCGCGGACGAAGTTGTCGTGCTTGACATCGCGGCTTCGCGCGACCGGCGACCGACCTTTCTTGAAACGATTCGCCGCGTTGCCGAACAGCTCGCTATTCCGCTCACGGCGGGTGGTGGAATTCGCACGCTTGATGACGCGCGCGCCGTTGTGCAGGCGGGCGCGGACAAGGTGACGGTGAACACTGCGGCGGTCGAGCGGCCGGAATTGATTTCCGAACTTTCGCGCGAGTTCGGCGCACAAGCGGTTGTGCTGGCAATTGACGCGAAGCGTGATGGCGATCACTGGGATGTCCGCGTGCGCGGCGGCCGCGATTCCGCGCAGCTTGACGCGCTTGCGTGGGCACAGCGCGGCGTTTCAGCGGGGGCCGGCGAAATTTTGCTCACGTCTATGGATAAAGATGGGACACAGAGCGGATTTGACGTGGCACTGACGGCGGCAATCTCGGGCAGCGTTACGGTTCCGGTAATCGCGTCAGGTGGAGCGAAATTGCCGGAGCACTTTGTGGAGATTTTTGATGCGGGCCTGGCTGATGCTGCGCTTGCCGCTTCTATTTTTCACGACAGTTTACAATCCATCAGTGAACTGAAGCAGTTTCTTCTTGCCAATCACATTGAGGTCCGCCTCTCGTGCTGATTCCGTGCATTGATTTGCAAGACGGACAGGCTGTACAGCTTGTACACGGGCGGCGGCGTGAATTGGCCGTCACTGACGTTTTCGGATTGCTTGAGAGATTCAAGGAATATCTGTGGCTGCATGTGATTGATCTCGACGCGGCAATGCGCAAGGGCGACAACAACAAACTGGTAGAAGAACTCTGCAAACGCGCCAAAGCACAATATAGAATGAAGGTGCGGGTTGGCGGCGGAATTCAGACGGTGGCGCGCGCGGGGCGGTTGCTCAAATTAGGTGCGGCGCAGGTCATCCTTGGGAGCGCGGTATTTCGCGAAGGAAGAATCAATAAGACACTGCTCCGCTCGCTGGTAAAGAGGATTCCGAAGAAGAAAATTGTGATTGCGCTGGACACGTGGAAAGGGCAAATCACAGTACAGGGCTGGCGAAAATCACTCTCACTTCGGCCGCAAGAAGTGATGCCGTCGCTTGAGCCGTTCTGCGGTGCGTTTCTCTGCACGGACGTGAACCGCGAAGGTACGATGTCTGGCGCTAATTTGAAATGGTTTGCGTCGCTGCGTGAGGCAACATCGCATCCAGTCATCGCCGCCGGAGGAATAAAGACGCAGGGCGAGATTCGCGCTCTTGAACAATTTGGGATGGATGCGGCCGTTGGAATGGCTGTGTACAAGAATCGGCTTCGCTGAAACTGGCGCTTCGGACTTCGCGAATTGCGGTAGGATGTTGCCCCATGAAAGCCGTGCTAAAACTATTTTGTATTCTCTTTCTTTTCATCTTTGCGAGTGCTGCGTTTGCGCAGTCAAACGAACCGCTTCCTTTCACGCTGAAGCCGCTCGGCCACGGCGTATATGCTGCGATTGACGACGCCAAGGGCGAAGCGGGCGCGAACGCGGGATTTGTGATTGGCGACAACGGCGTGGCGGTGATTGACACGTTCGAAAATGAAAAGGCCGCCCAAGCGTTGCTTTCGGAAATCCGAAATCTGACTCCGCTGCCTATCAAGTTCGTCATCAACACGCACTATCATCTGGATCATGTTGCTGGTAATAAGATCTTCCAGGATGCAGGAGCAAGGATTGTTGCGCAAAAACATGTTGCCGACTGGATGAGGACGGAAAACCTGAAGTTCTTTGGCAAAAACATTAATCCGGAACAGAAGCAAATGGTGGACTCGCTTGCGCTGCCGGAGGTTCTCTATTCGGAGGAACTTGCCCTCTCACTGGGCAAGCGAAGAATCCTGCTCGAACACCAACTGGGGCACACAGGTGGCGATACAGTCGTGTTGATTCCCGATGCGCGAATTTATTTTTTCGGAGATTTGTTCTGGAGGAAGACCCTACCAAATTTGATCGACGCGACTGTCGCTGATTGGATGGGACTGCGGTCGTTTGCCAAAGGGAATCTCCACGCAATGGAGACTTATACTTTTGTTCCCGGGCATGGTGATGTGGGCGTTCCCACGGACTTAGACGAATTTCTCGGATACTTGAGCGATCTGGAGGCCGATGTACGGAGAGGTTTAAATGAAGGCAAAGATGGCGACGATTTGACAGCGGCAGTGCTGCCCGAGCTTAAAGAAAAATACGGGAAGTGGGATTTTTTCCAATACTTCGTGAAATCAAACATCAAGGACATTGCCGCTGAACTGAAAAAACAAAAGCGTGTGCCGCCGGTCGCGCCGAACAAAACGCAGGAGTCAGACTAACGCAGGTAAGCGTCGGTCACGTACTGCTGCACCATACGCTGGGTGTTGAAGAACGAGCCATTGATAGCGATAGCGTGCAACATCACTTCCAAAAATTTCTGGCGCTCGTTGTAGTAGAGCGGCAGAATCACGTTTTCCAATTTGTCGTAGAGCGAATCGGCTTCGCCCGCGTTGTCCGTGGAGACGTCCGTGCCGCGATGCAGTTCCCCAATGGACCAGCCAGTGACGCCCTCGATGTGGCCTTCGACCCACCAGCCGTCCAAAATGCTGAGACTCGGCACGCCGTTGAGCGCCGCTTTCATTCCGCTCGTGCCAGAAGCTTCGAGCGGAAATTGGGGCGTGTTGAGCCAGAGATCAACGCCCGCGGTGATTTTTCCGGCGACTTCCATGTTGTAGTTGTCCAGGAACACGGTCTGCACGGCTTTTTTCAGCGCTTTCTTCGCCCTGAAAATTTTCTTGATGATTTCCTTGCCGCCACCGTCGTTCGGATGTGCCTTCCCCGCGAACACGATTTGAAATTTTCCGGCGTTTTTTGCAATTTCACGCAGGCGATCGAGGTCGGACAAAATCAGGTCAGCTCGTTTGTATCCTGTGGCGCGACGCGCGAAACCAACAGTGAAAACATCCGGGTCGAGCTTGAGGCCTGTTTTTTGGCGGACGCTTTCGAAAAGTTCGTGCTTGGAAATCAAATGCGCGGCCCAGACTTCTTCGACGGGAAGGCCAAGCGCGCTACGCAAACTGTAATTGTCTTCGCGCCAGGACGGAATGTAACGGTCGAAGAGTTGCTGGAACGCCGGCGAGGCCCAGGTGGCGGCATGCACTCCATTTGTGATCGCCTCGATTAAAAATTCGGGAAACATGCGGCGCGAGACTTCACCGTGTTTCTTGGCGACGCCGTTCACAAAATTGCTGAGGCCGAGCGCGAGTTGCGTCATGTTCACGGAGGCGCCGTTGCGAGCGGCGTCGTTCAAATCAGGAAAGCTCGTTTCGGCCTGCAGCACACGCTTGATGAGTTCCGCGGACGGCGCGTCCTTTAAGTCGAAAAAACCGACCTGCGCGGGAAACGCGCGCGTCAGAAATTCCATTGGGAAGCGATCGTGGCCGGCAGGAACAGGCGTGTGCGTTGTAAACACACACATGTTCCGTACTTTTTCGATGTCGTGGCCGTTGACGGACTTGCGACCCGCTTTGGCTGCCTCTTCACCAAGAAGCTCGAGCGTGAGCAGTGCGGCGTGACCTTCGTTCATGTGATAGCGGGAAATATCATCGTAACCCAGCGCGCGCAGGATGCGTACGCCGCCGATGCCGAGCAGCACTTCCTGGCACAAACGGTAGTACGAATCGCCGCCGTAGAGACTGCCAGTAAGATTTCGATCGCGTTCTTCGTTCGAGGGCAGGTCGGCGTCGAGAAAATAAACGGGCACGATGTGGCCGCGCGCGCCGACGGCGTCGTAGCGCCACGCGCGGAGTTCCACGCGACGGTTTTCGAGTGGAACGCTCACGCGCGCTTTTTCTTCCTTGAGGAAATCCTCAACGCGCCATTCCACTGGCTCTTCGGACTGCGCGCCATCATCGGAGAGCACCTGCGTGAAAAAGCCCTTGCGATAGAGCAGCGAAAGCGCCACCATCGGCAATTTCAAATCCGCAGCGGCGCGAATTGTGTCGCCAGCAAGCACGCCAAGTCCGCCCGAATACGTGGGCATGGCGTTCTCCAGCGCAATTTCCATTGAGAAGTACGCAACCAGGCGTTTTTGCGTCGTCAACTTTTTTGCCATTCGCTACTCGCTCCGAGGGACGCGGAGCCGCTCAGACAGTCACTCCAGGGCTCGTCATGATAAGAGGACTATTTTCCGGTTTTCTTGGGGCGCAAGCAAGGGCGCATCAACGCGGCGGTTAGTTTTTGCGAAAGTCATCCGTTTTCGTGTCCCCATGAGCGTAGGATTGCGGCTAGTCTGTAGTTATCGGTTTCCTTCAAACGGAGACACACACATGCCCGAAGGGGCACGCCGCTGGCGCCTTGGCTTCTGGAGTTTGATCGTCACGCAGTTTCAAGGCGCGTTCAATGAGAATGGCCTCAAGTATTTTTTCATCTACCTGATTCTTTCTCTTCATCTTGATACCAAACAAGAAGACCATCTCATCTTTTTGATCGGCGCGCTCTTTGCCGCGCCATTCATTTTGTTTTCCATGACCGGCGGCTATTTCGCGGACCGCTTCAGCAAGCGTTCGGTCACGATCGGCACAAAGATTTTCGAGATTGCGGTCGTGATTTTTTCCGTATTCGCGCTGCTGCGTTTTCATTCGAACCCCGAGGCCACGATACCGCTGCTGCTTGTGGCGATATTTCTTGCCAGTAGCCAGGCCGCTATTTTCGGACCTTCGAAATACGGTTTGCTGCCCGAACTCCTTCCAGAATCCAAGCTCTCCTGGGGCAACGGCGTCATCGAGCTGGGGACATTTCTGGCGATCATCGGCGGAACAGTTATAGGGTCGAGTCTTCCGGGCAGATTTTCCGGCCATGAGGTGAAAGGCGCCTACTTATTTCTCGCGTGCTCATTCGTGGGAATGTTGACCACTTATTTCATTACCCGCGTGCCAGCAGCCGATCCGGCAAAAAAGTTCCGCGTCAACGTTTTCGGCGACCTTTTCACGCATCTTCGCAACGCCCGTTCGGATCGTGCTTTGTGGCTTGCCATTGTGGGCAATACGTATTTCTGGTTTTTAGGCGCACTGCTGCAATTCAATGTCGTTCTTTATGGCGAGCGCGTTCTGCATATCCCGGGCAAGGAAAGTTCCGAACTGCAGGCCGCCATCGCGATTGGCATCGGCGTCGGCAGCTTCGTGGCTGGTTCGCTATCGAGTGGAAGAATCGACTACGGCCTGGTGCCACTCGGCGCTTTGGGAATGACCGTTTTCGGATTTCTGCTCTCGTTTCCCAATCTCGAGTTCAGAGAAATCTTGATTTTCCTTGCGGCGCTCGGCTTCTCCGGCGGTTTCTTTATCGTGCCAGTCAGCGCGCTCATTCAACACCGGCCTGATGAGAAAGACAAAGGCGGCGTGATTGCTTCGGCAAATTTGCTCTCCTTCATCGGCGTTGCCGCAGCGGCCGCGGTCCCCACTGTTTTTTCGCAGTACTTGCATCTGGGTCCGAGAGCCGTCTTTCTTTGGGCTTCCGTCGGCACGATGATCGCGGCGGCATATCTGATTTTTCTACTGCCCGATTCTCTGCTGCGTCTGCTTCTTTGGCTGGCGACGCACACGCTGTACCGGATTCACACGAAGGGTACAGAGAATATTCCGGCGCGGGACGGAGCGATGCTCTGCCCGAATCATTCCTCGATGGTGGATGCAGTACTTCTGATTGCGACAACGGACCGGCCGATTCGCTTTTTGATGTTCAAGGGATCATACGAACACTGGCTCGTGAAGCCGTTTGCGAAGATTCTTGGCGTCATTCCAATTTCTTCGCAACAGCGTCCACGCGAGCTGATTCATTCTTTGCGTGCAGCGACCGATGCGCTGAAAAACGGCGAACTTCTTTGCATTTTTCCCGAGGGCCAGATGACGCGCATTGGTCAGATGCTTCCCTTCCGGCGCGGCCTCGAACGCATCATGAAAGGCGTGGAAGCGCCGATTATTCCCGTTTACATTGACGGCGTCTGGGGCTCGATTTTCAGTTTTGCGGGTGGCAAATTCCTCTGGAAATTTCCGCGAAAGATTCCTTATCCCGTTCACGTTACGTTCGGTTCGCAGCTGCCTTCCAGTACGACTTCGCAGGAAGTGCGCCGCCACGTTCAGGAATTGGGCGTCGAAGCTTTTGCGGACCGCAAGGGCCGCATGCAAACGATTTCACGCGCATTCATTCACACGGCGCGGCGCCATCCGTTCCATTTCGCGATGGCGGATGGCCGGACGCCGCGGCTCAACTATTTTTCGGCGCTGACCAAGGCCATTTTTCTTGCGCGACGCTTGCGAAAACATTGGAAAAACCAGCCGATGGTGGGACTCTTTCTGCCGCCTTCGATCCCGGGGGCGCTCGCGAATTACGCGGCGATGCTCATGGGCAAAGTTCCCGTGAACCTCAACTATACGGTTTCGCGCGAATCGCTGGAATCCTGTGGGCGACAGTGCGAGCTGAAAACGACGCTGACGTCGCGGCTCTTTCTAGAGAAGGTAAAGGTTCAACCGCCTGGTGAAGTACTCTACGCGGAAGACCTCGTTGCAAATCCAGGGTTCTTTGAAAAATTGGCCGCGCTTTTCGGCGCTCTCTTTTTGCCGACCGGTCCGCTGCAAAAATTCTGCGGGGCACTGCGCAAAACGAAGCTTGACGACACAGCTACCGTGATTTTCTCCAGCGGCTCGACCGGCGAGCCCAAGGGGGTCATCCTTTCGCATTACAACATCGGTTCGAACGTTGCGCAGTTGATGCAGGTCTTTATGTTTCACAAAGCTGACCGCATTCTGGGCATTCTTCCGTTTTTTCATTCCTTCGGTTTCACCGGGACGCTTTGTTTGCCGGCCGCATCCGGCATCGGCGCCGTTTTTCATCCGAGCCCGCTCGATTCGCGCGCGATCGGCGGGCTGGTGAGCCAGCACTCTGTGACGATGTTACTTGCGACGCCGACTTTTCTGAACGCGTACACGCGGCGCTGCACGCCGGAAGATTTTGGCAGCTTGCGCATTGTAATGGCCGGAGCTGAAAAATTGCCGGATAGAATTTCTGTTGCCTTCGAAGATCAGTTCGGTATCCGGCCGCTTGAAGGGTACGGCTGCACAGAGTGCTCTCCTGTCGTTGCTGTAAATACATACGACTTTCGTGCGGCGCAATTCCGGCAAGTTGGCGGTAAACGCGGGACGATCGGACATCCGTTGCCGGGCATTGCCATTCGCATCGTTGACCCGGAAAGCGGTGAGTTGCGCCCCGTCGGGGAAGCCGGGCTGCTCCTTGTGCGCGGGCCAAATATCATGCGGGGTTATTTGAATCGCGCCGATAAAACGGCAGAGGTCTTGAAAGACGGCTGGTACAACACGGGCGACATCGCTACGGTGGATGAAGACGGTTTTCTGCGCATTACGGATCGGCTGAGCCGCTTCAGCAAAATCGGCGGAGAGATGGTTCCGCATATCAAGGTCGAAGAAAAACTTCAAGAGATCGCGCAGGCCACGGAGCAAGTGTTTGCAGTGACGGGCGTTCCCGACGAGAAAAAAGGCGAGCGGCTGATTGTGCTGACGACGGTGGCGGAAGACGACCTCGCTGCAATTCTTGAGAATTTTGCGAAAGCCGATTTGCCCGCACTGTGGAAGCCGCGCGCGGACAATTTTGTGCGGATCGAAGCATTGCCGTATCTCGGCACCGGCAAATTAGACCTGCGCCGCTTGCGCGAACTCGCGCTCGAACTCACCGGCGCGAGCAAATGATCTATTCCGAAAGCAACCGGCTCATTCGCCGTACAATTATTACAGCGGTCGCGCTTGTCGTATGGTTTTATACGCAATCGCTCATCGGCGCGCGCCCCGTGCCTGCCGCGGGCATCGGGGATAGGTTTCACCAACTCACAGAGCCATGGAATGCCCATTTCCTGACACACGCAACTGCCGCGGATGCACTCTTGATCGGTAGCTCCGCGCTGATTGACCTGCTTGCCCTGTTCCTGCTCTTGCGGTGGCTTTTCGGTGCGAGCGTGCGTCCCTTTCTCGGACTTTTTTTGCTGATGGTGACGCGGCAGATCGTTCAGGCGTTCTGTGCGCTACCGCCCCCGCCGAACATGATCTGGCACTACCCCGGCTTTCCTTCCCTGCTCGTAACGTATTCGGTCGCGGGCGATTTCTTTTTCTCCGGTCACACGGCGATTGCCGTTTTTGCGGCAACGGAGATTGCGCGCTTGAAGAAAAATTGGCTGACCGCGTTAGCAATCGCGATCGTCGTGTTTGAAATCGTAACCGTGCTCGTCCTGAGGGCACATTACTCGATGGACGTTTTCACTGGACTGATCGCCGCTCTTTGGATCGCTCCAATCGCAGAACGTCTATCCGCGCCGATTGACCGCTTCGTCCAAAAACGCGAGGCGCACCCAACTAGGGAGCGTCCAGGAAACGGGCCCGCGCGACGGGAGAAAGCGCCTGGAGATCGAGCAGCGTCAGAAAATCAATAGTCTTGAATTCGCGGTCAAGCGCGGGTTCTGCGCAAATGCGCGCGCCGAGATTCAAATACGAGCGCAACAAGCGAGGCGCTTTCACACTGCTTGCATTTATCCCGTCGGGGCTTGCAGTCAAGGCGAAGCCGCTTCGTGGTTCCGTTCGCAACTCTGGCTCGGCCAAAAATGGCTGCAATTGCCGGTAAAGTTCAAGTCCCTCGCTGGCATCCTGCGATGTCAACGAAGAGCAACCGACAAGATAGCGGCCGCCGCGCTGCACAGCGAAGGCGGCAAGGCCCCTCCAGAGCATATTCAGCACTTCAAACGTCCGGTGCTCCTTTAGAATTGCGGCGCGGCCGACTTCTACAAGAGAGTCCCTGAGTGCTTCGAGCGGCGAAAAATCAAACTCGCGCTCGCTGTAATAGCCAAGATTCGCAGCAGCCGTTGTGCCGGTCTGCATGCGGTATGTAGCGATCACTCTGCCCGTCGGCTGGTGTTCGACGATCAGGTGGTCGCACACAGCGTCAAACTCATCTGTGTCGTAGCCCGTTGCGTAGGCGCTTTCCAGACCTTCGTTCAATTCCAGATTGAAGACCAGGAATCGCAGCCGAAACGCATCGGCTTTTTCTTCCGGCCGGTCCGCCAACCGCACCGCGTACTGGCGTCCGGGAACGCGAATCTCTGGATGCTTTCGGGCATCAGCGGTAGTTCGTTGCGGTGAAACTGGATGAACACCCCTCTGGGGTGCGGCGGAGAGCTCTTGTTTAAGGGGCATGCTGTTCCGTTCTCCCCTGTAAGGGGGCTTGCGTTGGGATACCTGAGTGCGCAAAGGGAAACATGCTTTTTGCAAAACAGCTCAAACCACAAAAGCTGAGAAATTTAAGCTGCTTGCGACTTCGACTCTCGACCAAGAAATACGGTGCCAATCCTACTAACGGGTTACTAAACGATGAAAAAAGGCTTACTGTTTCCAATATGCTTACTGGCGGGTACCGCAGTACATACGGTTCGGCACGTTGTTCATGCACGCTACGCTGGCCGGCCGTTCTTGCCGCAGTTTCCTGAAATCGTTGTCTTGCAACTTTTCTCGTCCGGCGCGGTCGTATAAACTGGCGGCGCTCTTGACGCGTCATAGGACAATCCAATGAACGGTAAAGTTGTTTTGATTACGGGCGCGAGCGGCGGACTCGGCAATTCCGTTACCAAGCGTTTTCTGGCGAGCGGCGCGATTGTCATTGGCGCCTCTCGCAAAATCACCACGGATGAATTTCCATCCGCCAATTTCGTGGCCAAGCCAGTGGATTTTTCCAACAAGGACGCTGCCCGCGCAGCCGTAGACACCATCGTGCAGAAATACGGAAGGCTGGACGCGCTGATCCACGTTCTTGGCGGTTTCGCAGGCGGAAGATCGGTCGCGGAAACCGACGACGCCACTTGGAATCAGATGAGTGACCTCAATTTGAATTCCGCGTTTTACGTTTTTCGCGCCGCGATTCCCCATCTTCGAAAATCCGTCAATGGCAGAATCGTCGCCATTGGCAGTCTCGCGGCCACTTCGGCCCAGCCGGGTATCGGAGCGTACGTCACGTTCAAGGCCGCTCTAAACATGCTCGTGCAAACCATTGCCCTCGAAAACAAGGACGCTGGCCTCACTGCCAACTTGATTCTTCCCGGCACGATGGATACGCCGGCGAATCGCAAGGCCATGCCGGGCGCGGATTTTTCAAAATGGCTTAAACCAGAAGCCGTTGCGGACGTGGCTTTTTTTCTTGCGCAGGATTCCGCAGCGCACATCACCGGCGCCGCAATTCCCATTGACGGACTAAATAGATGAACACATCGTAAGTTTATGATAGAAAATCTATCGGCCGTCTAGCGGAGCAGAGTGCTCGAGCACACACGCATTCATTTTTGTCGGGAATTGTTGGTGAACCGGAGAGATAATTTTCAGTTACTTACTTTGTCTATTAATATCACGCTGATATAAATACATGTCAAGCTAATATTTATTAGCTTTAACGGCAGGTCGTTTTACGCGAGAGTGGCCGGACTAAGGAATTTGTACACGGCCAAGCTGAAGGTGCGACTTCTTCTCCGCTTTAACATAGAGAATGGAACGATCCTCCACACCCACAAAGAAGAGGGGCGACATGGGGATAATGAAATTGCGTAAAGCCTTGCCCGTGACCCGATCATAGAGAGTGAAATTTGCCTCCACGAGACAAACGTTCTCTTGTTTGCTCATCAGGTATCCAACCGCAATTGAATTGCCAACCGCGAAGAAATCGGTAGGCCACGCGTCGTTTGTCGGCGTATCTAGGGTTATCACTCTAAGTAAATCCCCGTCTTGATCGATGACTTGTACTTTTGGCGATGATGAAGCCCGAAATATATAAATATTTCCGTCAGAACCCAAAACGGCACGGCCTGATTGAATCGTCCGGTTATAGACACTGTATGACGTATACTTCCCTGTGTTTTCCTTACTCACAAGTTCTTCAGTGTCATCATCATGCAACGATAGAGATTTCACTTTGTTGCCGTTTGAATCAAAAATACCGACCACGGAAGAGACGTGTTGGTCCTCAGCCAAGAGTTGTGGCTTCACTCCTCCAATGATGAATCTTCCGTTGCTGATCGGAAGAAGAAACCAGGGATTGAATTTTTCAGAGATAGCTACTTTGTTGAGAAAGTATCCATATTTGTCAAAAGTGGCCACATACCATTGGACGCCACGCCCAATCTGAATAGTCACATAGAACTTGCCAGTCGAATCCGCATTGAATGCCGTCGAATAAACCGATGTAGGGGGAGAAGAAACATTGCTTGGGTCGATTTCGACGGATTTGCCGTCTTCTTGTAAGAATCTGAATGGGGCCTGCGTCAGAAATTGATTCTCTTTGACCGTTCGCACATATATCCCTGATCCGGAATCGCAAATCGCGTCCGAAGTGACCATCGAATATGGGGCGTCGGTCTGAACCCAGCTCGACGGACGAGGAAGGCGCTCGGATGTGGGAACTCGCTGACCTTGTGATGGTGGTACGAGAGCAACTAAAAGCGCAGCCAAAGAAGCAAGACGCATAACGGACACCGCCTATTGAAAAATACACAATGATAGTCTGGACGACAAGTGCAAGGTCTTTGACTCGCACCGCCGGAGAATCAAATGCTTCTTTCCCGTTCCGGGTATTTCAACCGTGCCTTCTCACATTCGAACAGGCAAAGCAAATCTACAATCGAGAGCTAGCCCCGGCATGTGATCGGATCGGACAGCCACGCATCTCGTGGCATTCGTTTCGACACACGCACGCAACGCTGTTCAGTCAGACGGGAGAGTCTCTAAAGACGGCTCAAGCTCTGCTTGGGCATTCTGATCTGGAGACGACTCTCTCGGTGCACACTCATCGTCGTTCCCGACTCGCAAAAACGGGCAGTAGAGCGAGTGGCGGGGTTTTGTTCTCAGATGTTCTCAACTCCGGTTCGGATGAAAATCCGAACGGACGCGTAAATTGATGATGGTGAATGTCTTGTGAAGACATCGCACAATATGCGATTCTATCGTATATTATAAACGTGTGGATACCGCGGGACATTGAGCCTAGGCTGCAACGATCTGTCGGTACCCGTCCGGTCGTGGTGCTCACAGGAGCGCGTCAGACCGGCAAGACTTCGACCCTACTGCGGCTATTTCCGAACCATAGATTTGTCTCCTTGGACCTCCCGACCGAAGCAGAACAAGCGGAAAAGGAACCGCAAAGCTTCTTTGGTCGCCACCCGTCGCCAGTGATCATCGATGAGGTGCAATACGCTCCGCGCCTATTTCGGCATCTCAAGGTGGTTGTGGATGCGAGTCGCGCGCGCAACGGCCAGTTCCTGCTTACGGGTTCACAGAAATTTACGTTGATGAAGAGTGTTTCCGAATCTCTGGCCGGGCGGGCGGATATTATGGAACTTGAGACGCTCTCCTTTGCCGAGATTCACGCCGCACGGCCAGCAACCACAGTTGAGACGACCATCGTTCGGGGTGGATTTCCCGAACTGCATGCGAACCCGGACATTGACCAGGTGGCCTTCTATAACTCCTATCTTGCCACCTACCTGGAACGTGACGTGCGGTCACTGGCCAACGTTGGTAACCTGCGAGACTTCGAGCGTTTTCTACGCGCCTGCGCGTTGCGTTCTGCAAACTTGCTAAATAAAGCAGATCTCGCGCGTGACGTCGGCATCGCTCCTTCCACAGCAAATCATTGGTTATCCACGCTCGAGGCTTCCGGGCAGGTGGTTCTCCTTGAACCATGGTTCTCAAACCGTACCAAGTCCATCGTCAAGAGCCCTAAACTCTACTTGGCAGACACCGGCCTGCTTTGCGCTCTACTGAACATCCGTTCGGACGATGCCCTCCACCAGTCACCAGCGGCGGGCGCAATCTGGGAAACGTTTGTTTTTGCTCAACTGCGTAGTCGAGAACGCCGCGCCGGACGTGTTGGCAGTCTATTCTTCTGGCGTGACCGTACACGCGAAGTGGACTTCGTTGTTGATGTCGGCGGACAGTTGGACCTTTTCGAAGCGAAGTGGACCGAACTTCCGGGTGACGGAGATACGGTAAACCTCAATTTCGCGCGCACAGTTGTGGGTAAGTCGCGAGTCACCGGGGGTGCGGTTATCTCTCGCACCCCCAATAGTTTTCCACTCAGCAGTGGATTCCGCGCACTGCCAGTGTCCGAATTGGGATGAGGCAAATCGTTGTTTTGGAGCTGGTTGATCCTTTGCAAGTTGAGCTGGACGTCGGGTTGGCACTTCCCACTGAGAGGCCGAAGTTGCATTGTATTTCACTTACAGCACAGATTTTTTACTTGTTACGTAGGTGAGGAGCAGTGGGGATCAAACGCAACGCAACGCTGGTCAAATCGGGCAGGTCGCAGCTAAGGTACTCGCCCCTGATGGAATCGTCGGAATTGTCTTCCTATAAATAGGATTCGATCCGAACAGCAACCTTGTCGAAAAGATGAGCAGGCCCGTGCTCTCGCCCCACCTCACTCGAAATCGGCAGACCCTGCGCGAAACGGCCGCGAAGAGCGCCACTTATGGAAACCGCGCTATTGCTCTTTCCCTGATGCGGAAGCTGCGACCGATGCGGTGGCGGTGAGTTTCTTGTATTCAGCTTTGGCTTGACGGAGTGTCGGGGTATCCGGGTCCGCGTCTTTCCAAGTAGTGAAGAAATCATCGTAGGCTTTGCGGCTCTTCTCACGGTCGCCTTGCATCGCATAGGCGCGCGCGAGGCCAAGTTGCGCCAGCGGAGCAAACACTTCCCACTCGAGCCATCCGCGATGACCAATGAGCTTCTCGAACTCGGCGGCAGCCTTGGCATGCTCTCCCGCAGCCAAGTAAGCTCGCGCGCGGTAGTAAAGAACATCTGATTTGCCTTGTTCGTATTTCGTGACTGGCGCGAGCAAATCCACGGCTTTAACGGCGTTTCCTCGCTGGCGCTCGATGATAGACCGAATGAGCGGCAGATGGACCTCCTGGTTCAATGTGTCCTCAGGACGCAGCCGATCCAGTTTCGCTGCCAACGCCTCAGCCTGCGTCACGTCGCCGGCATCCCCTAATGCCTTGGCACAATGCCCGAGCCCTAAATCACTGTCTTTCCCCGCCTCTTCAGCTTGGCGGCAGAGCTTGCGTGCCAAGGCATAGTTTCCTAGATAGGATTCAAGCTGGGCATGCCAAGCAAGCTCGTTGGCAGCGTTTTCCATCCGTTTCGCGCGCCTCTGCTGGTTCACCAGCGTTTCGCTCAGCGAACGGAGTTTGCTGAAGTCGCCGCGAAAGAATGCGAGCTGCTGTTGTAAACCGAGCCAGAGCGTATCATCCGCTGGGATTTC
Source organism: Candidatus Sulfotelmatobacter sp. (assembly GCA_035567915.1). Taxonomy (GTDB): domain Bacteria; phylum Acidobacteriota; class Terriglobia; order Acidiferrales; family UBA7541; genus Acidiferrum. Next base: position 41,832 of record DATMPA010000015.1, read on the forward strand.
GCGGGCAAGGCGTTTCATCGTTGCGGCATCGTTCTCGAAAAAAGCGATTCGGTAGCTTTGATCTGGGCTCAGGGATCCTTTCTGCCACCATTCGTCAAGTATTTTTTTGGCCTCCTCAAAACGGCCCATGATCATGAGCGCTCGGCTTGCATTGGCAAGGTCCGGAGCAGCGGGTACTACCGCAAGGTTGACTGCCGAACGGAACTCTCGTAGAGCCTCTTCCGTTCTGCCCATGCGCAAGTAAACGATCCCCAATAGGTTGGAAGCAACCGTGCTGCGTGGATACGCTTGCTTGTACAGGACAAGTACAGCAGTTGCCTTTTCCAAGTTGCCGGTCATGTTCATATGATTAGTAGCGGCAGCTCGAAAATTCTCTTCCTGCGTGAGACGGCGATCCTTTAGCTCGAAACACTTGGCATAATTCTGTCTGGCAGCTTGGCCATCGCCTAAGCTGACATAGACATTGGCGAGCATCCTGTGCGCAGAGCAGAACTGCGGGTCCAGTTCGACGGCCCGTTCAAGCAAGGCGATGGCCTCACGCGGGCTTCCAGAACGAAACTGCATCAGCCCTGTTCGGTAGGCTTGTAACGCCTCGAGTGAGCTTGTGGTCGCAAAATCAAGAGGAGCATCGTACTTCTCGAGCGAGCTCAGACTTTCGCCCAATCGCCTTCGCAACTGCGAACCCGCTTTGCCCAGCGCAGCAATCACTTGATCCTTGTTCTCCGCTTCGTCTTGTTGTCGCGCGATGGGCTTTTGGTTCCGTGCGTCGATCGCTTCCAGCGTGATCAGGTATTTGCTCCCGAAGGCGGCAATCTCCGGCACGACCACGGCTTTGAGCCCCTGTCGGTTGCAGATTTCGATACCCAGTTCCTGTGTCACGCGCTCGTTTGGATCATGACGCATCATTCGCATCATCTCGCGGACGCCCGGTTCCGGGAAAAGGCTCAAAAAGGGGGACTCGGTAAGTTTGACTTCAAGGGCTTTGTCCAGAGAGTTGTCGAAGATGGGATCACCTGTCTTGTTGACGAAGCTCGCCAGGAGGATGACATCAGTCTCGGCCAGCATGTGCCGAGCGAAAACGATGCGCCACGAAGCGATGGCGGCAACAATGAGGAAGGCTGAGACACCAGCTGTGACGATAATGCGGCGGTTGTTCCATAGTTCAGGCGTTGGCCCTGCGGGGAGAACTGGCGCGAGCTCTTCTTCGACGGCGGCCGATGCGGGCAGGTCGCCATTGCCATTCTCGACGCGAGCCATGAAGCGGTAGCCGCGGCGGGGCAGGGTCCCGATGTAGCGGGGTTTCTCGGCGGAATCGCCCAGGACGTCGCGCAGCTTCTTGATGGCGCTGTTCAGGCCAGTATCGAAGTCAACGAAAGTATCCGCAGGCCACAGTTTCTGACGGAATTCCTCGCGCGTGACCAGGTCACCGGGACGCTCCAGCAAAAGCGCAAGCACCTGGAAAGGTTGGTCCTGCAGCTTCAGGCGGATGCCGTGCTTGTGCAGTTGGCCCAAACGCAAGTCTATGTCAAAGGCGCCGAAGCGAACCTTGCGGGTTCGGACAGTGGGTTCCATAGCGACTTTCGAGCTTGACGGCAGTTTATCACCGATTACTTCCGAAGCAATATTGTGCCGAAACTAATCCGTGTCCCCCACAACTCCCCTCAATTCATAGGCCTGCACGATCAGAAATAGACACCCACAGACCATACCTGCGCCATTGCGGCGCAAGCCGCTTCGCGCCAATGTCGGCGCGCTCAGGCAAGCTCCATCGAAAAAATGTCCGACGGGACGCGCACATGCCCAGAGTGGTCAGGCCCGCGGCGAGGAGGTTCCAATGGGCCCGGCGGATCGACAGCGCCACCACCGCAAACGGTCAACGTTAAGGTCAATGCCACGTCGGGCAGTACAACTACTTCGATTCCGTTGACAATTACGGTGAGATAGCGCGGTGTGAATAAACTCCAAAGGAGAGAAGAACCATGAATGCGAAATTGCGCAGGACATCCTCTGTGGTTGTTGTATTGGTCTTAGTCTTAGCGGGTGCGCTCGTTCAGTCTTTCGGGGGGAACGCAGCCGCCCAGTCGAACAGTCAGGGCACGTTGCAAGGGACGTGGCGGGTGCAGATCAATCCGATAAACTGCCAAACCGGCGCTCCGCTCCCTTCCTTCTCCGCTCTGGTGTCGTACGCTCGCGGCGGCACGCTCACCGAGGTCATTAACTCCCAAGCGTTCCTGCCCGGCCAAGTGACACCAGGCCTCGGCGTCTGGAGCCACACGCAGGCCAATGCCTACAAAGCCGTATGGGAGGTCTTCATTCTCTTTGACACTCCTCCAACGGTTCCCGGGTTCCCGTTCAAGAGGGGCGTGCAGCGGCTCATGCGGGACATCGAGGTTGACGGCGGCCAGATGACTTTTAACGCCTCGAGTCAGTTTTTCGACAGCAACGGCAACCCGCTCTTTGCGACCTGCGCCAGCGGCACGGGAACGCGCTTTGAAAGTGGGCAAGACGAGGACTAACTGTCTCTTTGCGGATGGCAAGTCCCATTTAGCAAGAGCGTGCACGAAAAAAGAGCCGGGCGGTTGAGGTGCCCGCCGGCCCAGTTGAAAAACTGCCTCCGGTCAGAAGGAGTACTTCAAGCCGAAGAAGATTCTTCGGTTGCCGCCGTCGGTGGACCCCTCATCGAGGAACCCGGGATTGGTGATGCGAGCTTCGGGGATGCCGAAGTTGCGCGTATTCGTCAGGTTGAAGAAGTCTGCGCGAAACTGAAGGGCGTGGCGCGCGGCAAACAGCCGCGTAGTTTTCGACACGCTCAAGTCCACGTTGCCGATCCCGTCGGCACGCAAGACGTTGCGGCCCAGGTTCCCGAACCGGTCACCGGGGGCACAGGTCAAGGATGTACCAATGCGGGTGCACGGCGCGAGGGTGCTGAAGAGTGAGCTGCCACCCCCCTGCTGAAGTTCCTTGATGGTCTTGTTGGATATCGGAAGGTTGGTGTTGAGATTGGGCCGAAGGGGATCTCCCACTAACCCGGCGATACCGCTGAGTGCCGCCGTTGGATCGGAACCGTTCAGCGGCCCGAAGGGGGTGCCGCTCTGCAATGTAAGGAATCCACCCATTTGCCAGCCACCCAGGAAGCGGCCCGGGACACTCGCTTGGCTGCGATAGAACGGCAGTTCGTAAACCGCATTGAGCGAGAATCGGTGCGGCCGGTCGTAGGTCGAGCGGGCACGCTCCACACGCGTGTTGAAGGAATTCTGAGCGATGGCCACTTCTCCGCGGACGGACGGATTGAATGGGTCTGACGCCGTGTCAATGAACGCGCTCCAGGTGTAGTGAGCGCCAGCGCTGAAGCCGTTTTTGAACCGTCGGTCCAAGCTGAGTTGCATGGAGTGATAGATGGATGACCCCTGATTGGAGCGGATCTGGATCACACCAGCGTTGGGATTTACCCTGGGACAGCCCAGAACGGTGAAAGCGCCGGTAGTCGGATCGTCAATGCGGATCGGAACTGCCGAGCACAGCGTCCGCGGATTGCCGTCGATGGTCTGGAAGAGTCCAGTGCCCTTCGTGCCCACGTAGCCGACCCGGAAAACCGTGTTTGCGTCCAACTCGCGTTGAATTTCCAGCGAGAACTGCTCTGCAATCGGTGACCGGAAGTCGGCGTCGAGGATCGTGCGCGTTAATCGATTGAGGGCAGCCGGATCACTCAAATCGGGATCTAAGGTGGGCAACGTCGTGAAGGCGTTGGCCAGCCCAGGGCTGCTGACCGCAGCCACGAATGGAAAGGCGGTGGCCACGGTAATCGCCAGAGTAACGAACTGATAGTCATTCGTCCGGGCGTAGCCCCCACGTACGACGAGCCTATTTCCCCCCGTCAGAAACCGCAACCAGCTACCGTCGCCGGTTCTCGGATTCCAACTGAAGCCGAAGCGGGGCTGGAAGTTGTTGAGGTCCCGCCGCGGCCGGGGATTGAGGAGAAACACGGGGTTGCCGCCATTGGTTGCCTGGATGGCGTCATTGACCGGGAACAAGCTTGCCAGGGCGTTGCCGGGCGTTTCGTAGCGCAGACCCAAGGACAGAAACAGAGTGGGGTGCACCTGCCAGGTATCCTGGGCAAAGAAGAAGTAGTCGTACCACTTGTAGTACTGAATGGCTTGGCCTCCG
>DATMPA010000016.1:0-48650 GCA_035567915.1 Candidatus Sulfotelmatobacter sp.
CTACCGTGGCAGGCTGATGCTGTGGATATGCTGGAGCGTGGAAAGCTTGACCTCATTTTCCACATTGACGAGGGCTTGCTGCCTTCTCACTTCAATTCGGAGAGACTTTACCGCGAGGACTGGATCTGCGCTGTTGCCCGCCAGAGCAAGTTCGGCGATCGCCTGACACTGAAGCAGTACCTGGTTGCGGAGCATCTCACGGTCACAACTCTTCCGAGTGTGCAAAACATCCCGGACAAGCAGCTTGCTGCGTTGGGTGCAAAGCGGCGTTCCTCTGTCCGCATGCCCTATTTTGGCGCGGCCCTTAGTTGCCTTCCTGGCACGGAACTCGTCCTCACGCTGACCAATGGCATGAGGCAAATGGTGGAAAGGAATTCCACCTTGCGGGTCGTGAAAGCGCCACACGAGTTGCGTCCATTTCATTTCTTGATGGTCTGGCACCCGAGACTCACTACCGACGCACGCCACACATGGCTTCGCGAGGCGGTGCGCCAAGTTTCTCCTCCGGAAGCATCTGGGCAACGTCTTTAACCAATGCGGATGACGACCACCGAACTGATCGTATACTCGCCGCCATCCAGATGAGTCGTTCTTGCGCGGTGAGTGCGGACGATCCTTCATGAGTGGTCGGCTTGAAGGAAGTGATCTCCGCGCTGGGCTTTGGTTCTCGACGGATTACGGGCTACTCGGAAACTGACCAACTATCGAATTCCCCTTTTTGCGTAAAAAGTAGGACAATTCGGACGGAGGCTGTGGGGTTTTTGCCGTTGACCGCGCTCTCGTGACTCTCCCAGGTTCCCGGCACGAAGCGAGCTGAGCTATGTCCCCTTCCAATCCGGAAAATCGCAGACGCAGCGAACGCGTTATGCTGCAAATTCCCATCGTTGTAATGGCGAAAACGGTGGACGGCGAACAATTGCGGGAAGAAACGCACACGCTTGTCGTAAACGTGCATGGCGGATTGGTAAAATTGAAGATGGAAGTTTTAAACGGCCAGCCGATTGTGCTCGTCAATCCAAGATCGGGCGCGGAAGAGTCGGCGCGAGTGGTGAGGATTGACAATCCTCCGGGCGGCTACACGGCCGTTGCGTTTGAGTTTGACGAGCCATCGCCGAAGTTCTGGCCCGTGGCGTTTCCGCCGGCGGATTGGGAACGGCCTAAGTCCTAAGGATGTTTGGGGTGCTCTATCAGAGCATCCCGGAAAAGAAAATTCCACGTCAAACTTTTTGTGGCTGGCCGTGTTGATCTACATGGAGAGGTATTTGCCATGGGATTAACTGGAGTTGGGAGATTGCGAGCATTTTTGCCGTGTGCGGCCGTGCTAGTGTGCGCAGCGGTGTTTGCCGGATGCGACGAACACATTGTTGTGGACCGCGATCCTAGCGTGCGGATTCAAAAAGGAATGACGTGGGCATGGCGCCCACAACCGCCACAGCAAGAGGTGCGTTCTGAAGGCGGGCGCAAAGTAATTTCGCGCGACGTGATTCCACCACGAGAACGGCCGCAACGTGAGTTTCCGAACAACTCGCAGAATGACATCGTTCACACGCGGACGCGGATTGCGATCGAGCAGACTCTTGCGTCAAAGGGATTAAGGCAAGTGACCGATCCCGCGGCAGCGGATTTCCTGGTCGACTATCAGGTTGGGATTCAAGGCCGGCGCGAGCGCGTAGCGGTGCCCGCAGATCCGCCGGTGCTGGTGTGCGGATATTACGGATGCTGGCAGTCGTGGGGGTATTGGGGTCCTCCAGGGTATGTGTTGCGGACAGTTCACTATCGAGAAGGGACGATTGTTTTCGATTTCGTACGGCGTGGGGACAGCAAAATGGCATACCGCGCGACATTCGGAAAGCCGTTGGATTCGAACGGCATGGATCAGGAGCACGTGAATTCAGGCGTGCAGAAGATGTTGAAGGAACTGAAGCCGCAGAATTAGTTGCCGCGAGTAGCGCGAGGCTTACAAAAACCAAGAAGAATGAACCGTGAAGGCCGGGCGAGAGTCCTGCCTTTTCGTTTTGTTTTAAGAGCGAACTGAACTTCCATTAACTTGGAGACGGGCGCGAGCGTGAGATAATTGGCGGCGGGTGACAGGACCGATGAGCGCAGGAAAAAAGAAGAATATTGATCCGAAAAAACTGGCGGCGGAGATGGCGGAGACGGGCCGTGCGTTCCACGCGCGCGGATGGGCGCTGGGAACAAGCGGAAACTACAGCGTCGTTTTGAAAGAGAAGCCGCTGCGGCTGCTGATTACCTCTTCCGGCGTGGACAAAGCGCGGCTGGACAAGAAACATTTCCTTCATATAGATGAGCACACAAATATTTTGAGAGGTGAGGGGCGGCCGTCCGCGGAATCGCTGCTGCACGTCGCCGTGGCACGAGCGCGAGGAGTGCGCTGCATTCTGCATACGCATTCCGTGTGGAACACGATTCTTTCCGACCGTCATGCGAAACATAAAAGCATGGCGATTTCCGGATACGAAATGCTGAAAGGTTTCGAGGGAGTGAAGACGCACACGCATCAGGAATGGATTCCGATTTTTGAAAATTCGCAAGACATTCCGGCGCTGGCGAAAGAGATCGAGGCGCTACTGAAACAGGATTCGCGGCCGCATGGGTTCCTCCTGCGCGGGCATGGGTTATATACTTGGGGAGAAGATTTGGCGCAGGCGCGGCGGCACGTGGAAATTTTTGAGTTTTTGCTGGAAGTAGTGGGCAGGCGGGAGCTGGCGGAGCACGCAGGCTGAAATTTAGGAAACGAATCATGGCGACACTGAGAATTCCCGAAGAAAACAAAACGCTGAGTGAATTTGAGGAAGTGTGTGCGCATTTGGCGACGATGGGGATTGGCTACGAGCGATGGAAGCCGGCACATGAAGTTGCGGCGCGTGCCTCGGCGACGGAGATTCTTGCGGCGTATGCGTCGGAAATTGAGCGACTGAAGGCGCAGGGCGGGTATGTGGCGGCGGACGTGATTGACGTGACGCCGCAAACGCCCGGGTTGGACGCGATGCTGAACCGCTTCAACAGCGAGCATTGGCATGATGAGGATGAGGTGCGGTTCATTATTGAAGGACGGGGGATTTTTCATATTCATCCGCGCGAAGGAAAAGTGATTTCGATTACGGTGGAGGCGGGAGATTTGTTGCGCGTGCCGCGGGGGACTTGGCACTGGTTTGATTTGTGCGAGGAGCGGCGAATTCGCGCGATTCGATTGTTCCAAGACGTGAGTGGGTGGACGCCCCACTATACGGAGAGCGGCGTGGACCGCGGCTATGAACCGGTGTGTTTTGGGCCGAGTTATTTTCCAGGCCGCGCGAATTTGAGCTGAACTTGGCGCTTTCCGCAGAGAATTCTTCCGTGCGCGCCTTATTGCTAGACGTTGAAGGCACGACCACTCCGATTGATTTCGTTTACAAAACTCTCTTCCCTTTTGCGAGCCTGCGCGTGGAGGAATTTTTGCGCGTGCACTTTGCCGAGGCCGAAATTCAGGCGCTGATTGCCGATTTGCGCAGGGAGCACGGGCCGGAGGACTGGAACAAACGGACGCCGGAAGAAGAGATCGCTTCGGCATCAAATTATGTGCGGCGGCTGATTGAACAAGATAAGAAGTTGACGCCGCTAAAGGCTCTGCAAGGAAAAATTTGGGAAGAAGGATTTCAGAGCGGCGAGTTGCGCGGAGAGGTATATGAAGACGTGCCGCGGGCTTTTGCGCGTTGGAAGAAAGAAGGAAAGCGCGTGGCGATTTTTTCTTCGGGGAGCGTTCTGGCTCAGAAGCTGCTGTTTGCGCATTCCGCGAGTGGCGATTTGACGAAATTCATCGAGGCGTATTTCGATACGACTACGGGACCGAAAAGAGAAGCAGCGAGTTATTTGAAGATTGCGAAAGAATTGAGAGTTTCCGCGGCGGAGATGCTTTTTGTTTCCGACGTGAGCGCGGAACTGGATGCAGCGCAGGAAGCAGGGATGGAAACGGCTTTGTCGCTCAGGCCCGGTATTGCTCGGCCTGAGGGAGCAGAGCAACCTTCGATCACGAGTTTCGACGAATTGTTTCCGGCTCGCTGAGAACCTCGAGCGCACTTCCCTTTCCATGCATGGTGCTTGCACTCCAGGCGAAACGGGCCTATTGTGCAGGCATTATGAGCACACCAAAACAAGTGGTCCTAATCACGGGCAGCAGCAGCGGCTTTGGCCGATTGATGGCGGAGACACTCGCGCGGAACGGATATTCCGTGTTTGCGTCCATGCGCGATCTTGGCGGGAAAAATGCCGGCGCGGCGGACCAAATGCGCGGACTCGCGGCGAGCGAATCGCTGGCGCTGGAAGTTTGCGAGATGGACGTGACGAACGAGGCGTCCGTGAACAAGTGCGTGTCGGATGTAATCGGCAAAGCGGGACGGCTCGATGTGCTGATCAACAACGCCGGCTTCGCTTACATGGGCATGACGGAGACATTTACGCTCGAACAGATGCAGAGCATCTTTGACACGAATGTTTTCGGCGTGCAGCGAACGATTCGCGCCGCGCTGCCGCAAATGCTCAAACAAAAGAGCGGCCTGTTCATTCAGGTGAGCAGCGGGGCCGGACGCGTCGTCCTCCCCGGTATGACGATGTACTGCGCGTCGAAATTTGCGATGGAGGCGCTGACGGAGGGATATCGCTACGAATTGGCCAGCTCCGGGATTGATTCCGTGAGCCTGGAGCCGGGCGCGTATCGAACGGAGATTCTTGGAAAGATTGGCAAAGGAAATGATCAGGCGCGGGCAGAAGCATACGGAACCGGAAAGCAGCTCCCGGAACGGTTGGAGGCGCTGCTAAATGCCACAACCGCCGATCCGCAAGAGATTGCGGATGCGGCGCTGGAAATTATTCGCACGCCGTTCGGCGCGCGCCAATTGAGATATCGAAGGGGAGTGAACGGATTGGGCGTACAGGAAATCAACGCGTTAACAGACCAAATCCAGACACAGATATTGAATGCGTTTGGGATTGCGGATCTTACGCGGCAACAGGCAGCGAGTTCTTCGGCGACGGCATAGACACGCTTGCCAGAATGGCAGCAACTTCTATCCTTTCGGCTCCATACTTCTACAAATCAAGGCGGCGCGTAGTGATGCGCAACTCGCCTTTCCATGTCTAAAGATGACAGCGCGATAACCGGCCAGGTGACCTACGTGGATGGCGGGGCAGGATTTTCTGGTCTTATACACATTGGGACAAGATGCGACTTCCGGCTAATCACGGGTTCAATTCTGCGCATTGCGCGGATGCGATGGAGTTTATATACTTTTTGCGTTCCACAGCCTCTTTGCACGAACTGTGCCCGGACGAGCAGGCGCGCTGCTTCGCAATCGCGAAATGATTGTGCGTGTGCGCTCTTGCTTGTTAGCCCCATCCGTAGAGGCGGAGCGGAAACTTGAGCCAAGCTTTTTTTGGAACACCGGCGCGCGTTTATTCTGGAATTGAATTGCGCCGCAGCACACGCATTGAGCGTTCCGTTCCCATTTTTATTTCCGGCCGCGACACCATTGGACAGGATTTTCTCGAGCGTACTTCCGCGGTAAGCATCAATCTGCACGGCTGCCGCTATCCCTCGCGGCACGATTTGCACGTCGGAACATGGATTACGCTGCAGCTCGGAGATATGACGATCGGCGAAGTTTCCATTACGGTGCGCGCGCAAGTGAAGTCGGTACATTTGCCGCAGAGTCCAAGAGAGATGCACCACATTGGTGTGGAACTGGAATCGCCGGCGAATATCTGGAGCATTCCCGCGCCGCCGTCGGATTGGGTTGAGCCTTTAGACCGCGGATTCCGCGGCAACGGGGAGACGGCGTCTGCGACGGGGCCGGCGAGATCGTCGGTGCTTGTGGAGATGCCGAGGCCGCAGCGCAGCGAGCTGGAAGAAATTAACCGGCAGGCGGAAGCAGAGTCCAACGAAAAAGAAGCGGCGCCCGCGGGACCAACACCCCCACTGCAAGCGGGTGGTTCACGTCCAGGTAGATTGATCCTGACGCAGGACCAACTTATTGGCGTGATGCGCGGGAAGATGCAGCACGCGGCGGAAATGGCTGTGCGCGAGGCGATGGCGAAGCAGCTTGAGCCTGCGATTCGAGAGGCGCTTGCTTCGATTGAAGAAACGCGGATGGGAAGCATCCTGCAAGTGGAAGAGGCTTCCACACAGCAGCGCAATACGCTGTTACATGCGGCGAAAAGCGAGTTACTTGAGCGGCTCGAGGAGCGCATTGAAGACGTGCGCGTGCGATGGGATGCGGAGCTTGATGGCTACCGTATGCGTGCCGAAGAAATTCTGAACCGCGTGGAAAAACATACGACGGCGGCGCGGCGCGATTTGGAAGAAGCCAAAGCTATCACGGAACGCGCCGTGCGCGAACTTGAGCCGCTGCTTTCTTCGCACATGGAGAAGACGCAGCTCAAGGCGGCGGAAGAGTTTCATCTGGGAGCGGCGCAGGCAGCGGACCGCCATCTGGTGCGGTTGATTGAAGAATCGCAAAACATCGCGCGCGAAACGACTTCGCACATGGAAGCAAAGGCGGCGGAAGCTCTGGCTTCGGTGGAAAGCATAGCGCGGCAGGCCTTTGCGGAGTTTCGGCGACAGAGCGATACGCACGCCGCGCTCACGATGTCTGACACGTCGCAGCGGGTTACGTCCTCGCTGGCCGCGCTTGAGGCGCAAAACCGCGCTGCTTGCGATGCGCGGCGGGACGCATTAGAAGCGGAAGTCGCGAGCGTCGGCGAGAAGATTACGGAAGAGTTCCGGCAGAGTTTCCGCGCGTTCTTTTACTCATGCCTGGTGGCGGCGGTGGGTGCCGTGGAACAACATTCGAAAACGACGCGTGAGGGTATGACGCCAGACCCGGAGAAGTTCCTGCCGCCGAAGTTCTAAGGGCTGTTCACACTCGTCTGAAAATTAGGAGTGAGCGCGCGGTGGATACAAATATATTTGTACAGCAGAGCGTCAACGGGCTTCGAGCTCAGACTGCGGCACACAACGCCGCGTGGCATCTCGACAAGGCCACCCAGTGGGCGGCGGATCAGGACTCCGCCACGCTCTTCTTCACCTTCGCTGACGGTTCGGTCGCGTCTGCTTCATTCCAGATTGCGGGGACGTACAACGGCGACGAAGAGACCTTCTTGTGGGGATGGGACCATCCTTCCGTTCAGCCAGCACTCCGCAAACATGCCCAACTCGCGCACAAATGGGGAGAGACGCATGGCCTGAAGGACTACACGACCCCATTGGTCCAGTGCTCTCAGGATAAAGCTTGGGAATTCGTCGCCGTTGCTGCCCGCTTGGGAGAGGCCAATGGCGCCTACCGCGGCCCGAGTGGTTCCACTTATATCTTCATGACCTTCGGGAAAATCACCCTTCAGAAACAGCAATGAGGAAAGGGTTGTTGGCGGGTCCGACACACGCTGGTACCTCCGCTCTATAGCCCGCTTCTGAGTTGCTCGGGAAAATGGTCCATCATCCTTGGGCACCTGCGAAGACTTAGTTGGAGGTCTCTAGTGAAGCCTTTTAGAATGTTGAGGATACCAATTCTGCTGTTCGGCCTTGGAGGAGCTGCCCTGCTTCTCTCGCCTGCCTGCAAATCCCAGGAAGTGAGTCCTGACCACTTCACGGATACGGGAGTGCAAGGTATTTATGAAAACGCTCCCGTCAAGGCAGCGACGCCTAAACTGAAGCAGAAGACGTTGCAAGCGCGGGCGCACCACCAGACCAAATCGCCCGCGACGCTGCAATCCGCGGTCGAGCGCACTCCTTTATTGTCTGCGCAAAATGGCACCCAAGCGGTTGCAGAGAAGCGCAAACCCGCTCCGAGAGAGCCGAAAAAACCATAGTCAGGCCGCTAGGGCGGCGGTCGCCAAAATCGCGCCAGTAAGCGATTGTCGAGCAGTGGCTTGCCTTGAGGAAACTCGAGACAAGTTTCTGGCACCAGTGACTGTGCCCCAGGCGCGGTCAACTGCTTTTATAAAAACAAAACCGAAAGAGTAGGCTACTCCGAAGTGTGTGGGGGTATGCCATCCGCCTTTGTCCTAAATCTGAGAATCCTCTGGAGTTTAGGACCAGTTCGAGGTGCTGAACTAGGTACAAACCCTGAAACGCCAAGCGAATTATCTGCACTATTGGATCGTGAGTCCGACAACGCAGTCGTGCCATGGCCGCCCCAAAGGAAGATCTCCTGTGGAATGTTCTGGTTATGGGTTCACTCTTCTCTCCCCAGTTGTCCAGACCTTGCGCATCGGCACGCAAATCGGCTCGTGAAGCAGCCGCCCGCGCGGCAGCCGCTCGAAATCGAAAAAGAAGAGGTCACTCCGTGAATTCATACAAACCGTCGCAGCTCAGAACGGTCTTGCTCGGCCCCATCGGCCTCGTCGCGATGCTGCTGTTAAGCACGCCGTCTTGCAAGGCGCAGGAAGTCAGTCCGGACCATTTCACGGCGACTGGTGTGCAAGACGTTTACGAAAACGCTCCAGCCAAGGTAGCCACGTCGAACTCGCAGCAAAAGCTGCCTGATTCAAAAACGCGCAGGCACAAGATGAGTTCGCCCGGTATGCCGCAACCCTCACCCAAGCGCACTTCGCTGATGCACGCGCAGCCCGGCAGGCAGGTCGTCTCAAAGAAGCACAAGCCCGCTCCCATCGCGTCGACAAAGCAATAATCAGGAAACTTAGGACAGCTGTGGCTCGAGTTTAGTGAAGGTCGTTCTTGTAGACGACGCCTGCTTTCATTACAAATTTCACGCGTTGTAATTCCGTGATGTCCTTGAGGGGATCACCGGAGACAGCGACGAGGTCGGCCCATTTACCGCCCTCGACGGTGCCTAATTTCTCCGACCAGCCCAGAAGCTCAGCAGCGACACTTGTGCCGGTGCGAATGGCTTGCATCGGCGTCATACCATAGTCCGCGTAGTATTGAAATTCCCTGGCTTCGTTGATTTCTTTCCAATCGAAACCGCCGGCGTCGGTGCCCAAAGCGATTTTGACGCCCTTCTTCAGAGCCTTTGGGAAGGCAGCTTTTTCAAGATCCACCATTTTCGTCCAGTTGCCGCCGCGTCCGGGAGCGACGTAAGCACCGACAACAATAGTGGGAACCCAATAAATGCCGCGTTTGGCCATTTCTTCCATCTGCGGTTCCGTCAAGCCGTCGCCGTGTTCGATAGTGTCCACTCCGGCGCGCAGCGCGGCTGAGACGCCGTCGCTGCCGATGGCATGCGCGGCCACTTTTTTGCCGAGGCGATGGGTTTCGTCCACAATGGCTTTGGCTTCTTCGTCCGTAAAGTTGACCATGCTGTGCAACACGCCGTCCGGTTCGAAGTGGTATCTGCGATCCGAGTAGTATTTGATCCAGTCCGCGCCGTACATGACTTGTTCGCGCACGGCCTTGCGCGCGCCGTCCACGCCATCCACGTACTGAACGCCGGTTGGAACCTTTAGCTCCCAGGAATATCCGAGCAGCGGATACATTCCCGTGGGAGTCATGGCACGGGTGGCGACTTGCATGCGCGGACCGGGGACTTCTCCATTGGCGATGGATTTCTTGACGTCAACGTCGGCGTACATAGCGCCTTCGGTTTCAACGTCGCGAATCGATGTGAAGCCGTTTTCCAGAGCGATGCGGGCGTTACGCGCGCCGAGGATGGCGCGGTAAGGAATGGATTCCTTCAACAGTTGTTTGTCGTAGTCCTCCGCCGTGATGTCGCCGTTCAGGAGAACGTGCGTGTGGGTATCGATGAAACCGGGGAGAACGGTTGCTTTGGACAGGTCAATCACTTCGGCGCCGGATGGCGGCGCGCCGTTGCCGGTGACGGAAACAATACTGTCGCCCTTGATGAGGATGAGCACGTTGTCGAGAGGTTTGTCACGCTTGCCGTCGATCAGGTGGCCTGCTCGGATGGCGATGGTTTTCTCAGGAGTAACCGAAGTGGGGTTTTCCTGGGCGCGAAGGGGCGCGGATAGCGTCAAGGCGGATGAAATCACTAATACGGCAAAGCACCTGATATTCAACTGCATGGCTAGTCCTCCGGGCGGAGAGCGTACCAGCACAGGGGTGTTGAAGGTCAAGGTTATTGCGAGAGAGAAGTCAGTCGGTCATTTGCCGTAGACCAATACGTGGAATGTTCCCGGAATCGGCGGGCGCGACGGGTGTGGATGATCGGTTGTGGGGGCGGGTGCCGGACCAAAATCCGCCGTGTCCACGAACAGGTTGTGGGTCTTAGTGTCCAGACCCATAGTTTTGGCGCCGTATTCGGTCTTGATAGTTTCCGCTTCGCTGAATTTGTCGGGCGAGTCTTCGTGGAATATGTGGACCATACCCTCACGCGTGGAAACGAAGATAAGGCCGGTTTCAGGCTCGTAAGCGGCGGCATCTACGCCGGCGGAGATGGGAAACGACTGCAGTACTTTTCCGCTGTCGGAGTCGAGCACCACGAGCATCTGCGGATTGCGTCCAGCGCTGAAGAGCCGGTGGTGTTGAACGTCCATAGCGAGAGCTGTTGGCGCACCCGCTGGAGCGAGCGGCCAGCGCGATTTAATCTTTAGCGTGCGGGAATCAATGGCGACGAGTTCGCTCTTATCTTCCAGATTGACGTAAACGGTTCCATTGCCATCGGCGACGGCAAACTCAGGGCCCCCGCCAAGATCAATAGTCCCCACTACGCTGCCGCTCTTCGCGTCAATTACGGTGGAGCTGTGTGGATCGCCATTCATAACGAAGACGTGTTTGGAGAAGGGATCGTAAATGATGGCGTCAGCGTCCTGGTCGGCTTTCGCTTCGCCGCTTACTTTGAGCGTCTGCAGATCAAAAATGATCACCTTGCCTTGCGCGCCGTCACTGATAAAGCCGCGCCCAAACTCGCTGGCCACGGCGACGCCGTGATCTTGTTTCAAACCGGTGATGTTGCCGATGAGCGCGCCGGTGTCGGCATCTATGACCTTGATTTCCGTGCCATGGGAAAGGTAAACGCGGCGCGCGGCAGAATCCACTGTGATGTAGTCGAAGTACTCGCGAGTGCTGCCCTCTGCCGCGCCGAAGGTGTATTTTTTGAGCAGGTGATAGCCGGGCGCGGCCGCCACTAACAGCGAGAAACTACCAAACAGGACCATGAATGCGCTGCCTGCAAGACGTGCGAAACGATGAAGATTCATGCGACTCCTCCGTTGCGATCCGGAAGGAAAGTATCGCGCTGAGTATAAACCGGAGATAAATTGCGGCGAACTGACAGGGGGGACCGGGTCAGACCGCCGAGAACTAGCATCTCAGTTCCCGGCCACGGCCTTGTGCCTTGTAACTCTTACTGTAATCCCTATGGCAGGCCCAGTGCCGCCTTTGACCGGCAAATATCCGCCTTTGGCCGATTTTGGCTGCCAAACCGGTACAGAGACTGATAGAAATTGCATCGAAAAGGCGTATAGTAGGGGGGATTGAAGTAGACGACGGGCCTCTACCGCGCGATCCCCGTTTGCAGTGTGCCGACCCCGTCTCGGTTCCAAAACTATCTCTAGAGGAGTACCACGCCAAGCATGCCGGCAGCAGACTTGTCTTCCCTTAAAATTCACGATTCCGCGCGATCGAAAAGCTCGGCGGGCAAATTTCTGGGCATTTTCGCTGCCGTGCTTGGCGTTCTTGTCCTGGCCGGAGGTGGCGTGCTGGCATTGCGAGGCCGCAAGCCACAGGTGGAAGTGATCACGGCACGCGCAGCCGGCGGTTCAGATCAAGTGACGGCGCTGAACGCAAGTGGGTACATCACCCCGAGGCGGCGCGCGACCGTGGCCGCGAAAATCACCGGGCGCGTCACCGGCGTTTTCTTCGATGAAGGAAACAACGTGAAGGAAGGCCAGCTTCTGGCAACGCTGGACGATTCAGACGTGCAGAAGGCGCTTTCCTCCGCGCGGGCCGACCGGGATTCCTCGGCGGCTGCCATCGCCGATTTGCAGGTGCAACTGAGGCTGGCGGGGATTCAACTCAAGCGAACGAACGACCTGTTCGACGCAAAGGTACAGACGCAAGAAGCGCTTGATAATGCTTCAGCGTCGGTGGACAGCTTGAAGGCAAAAATCGCGCTGGCGAAGCAACAAGTGGCGGGAGCCGAGGCGCGGATCGCGGAAGCGCAACAAGCCGTGGACAATTGCACAATCAAAGCGCCGTTTGCCGGCCGAATAGTTTCGAAAGACGCGCAGGTGGGCGAAATGGTGTCCCCGATTTCCGCCGGGGGCGGATTTACGCGCACGGGCATCGCAACGATTGTGGACATGAAGTCCAACGAAATTGAAGTGGACGTGAACGAAGCCTATATCGCAAAGGTAAAAGAAGGACAGCGCGTGGACGCGCGGCTCGATGCGTATCCAGATGACAAAGACAAATACGCGGCGCACGTTCGGACGGTGATTCCGAGCGCGGACCGGCAGAAGGCCACCGTGAAGGTGCGCATTTCGTTCAACAAACTGGACGACAAGATTTTGCCCGACATGGGCGTGAAGGTGGCATTTCTTGAGGATGAAGCGCCAAAGAAGAAAGATCCAAATGCCGTTGTGGCGAAAGCGATCATCCCGCTGAGCGCAGTCAGAAAAGAAGGAAGCACCCAATATGTTCTGCTCGTGAAGAACGACGCAGTGGAGCGGCGCGGCGTAACGCTGGGCACGGAGCGCGGCGCCGATGTTGACGTAATCGCGGGCGTGAATCCGGGCGACGTGCTTGTGGCAAAGGGCCCGGAAGGTTTGAAAGACGGTCAAGGCGTGGAAATCAAACAGTAGGAGCGAACGAATCATGGTGCGAGTGGACGGACAAGGATCTGGTAAGGGGCTGATTCAAATACGCGGCTTGAATAAAACGTACAAGCGCGGCGGCGAAAGCATTCAAGTGCTGCAAGGCTTGAATCTGGAAGTGGACAAGGGCGACTTCGTCGCGTTCATGGGGCCGAGCGGCTCGGGAAAAACGACGCTGCTCAACCTGATGGGCGGGCTGGATGTGCCTTCGTCCGGCAGCATTTCCGTGGACGGCGACGAGATTACGCACATGTCCGCGAGCAAGCTGACGCAATGGCGCGCACGTCACGTGGGATTCGTGTTTCAGATGTACAACCTGATTCCCGTGCTGACGGCCTACCAAAACGTGGAGCTGCCTCTGTTGCTGACGAAGCTGTCGGCGTCCGACCGGCGTAAGCACGTGGAGACGGCGCTGTCCGTCGTCAACCTCGCGGACCGCATGCACCACTATCCGCGGCAACTTTCCGGCGGACAGGAACAGCGCGTGACAATTGCGCGCGCGATTGTGTCCGACCCCACGTTCCTTCTTTGCGACGAGCCGACGGGCGATTTGGACCGGAAGAGCGCTACGGAAATCATGCTGCTGATTGAAGAGCTCGTCGGAAAGCACGGCAAAACAGTGCTGATGGTGACGCACGATCCCGTGGTTGCGGCGCGGGCACACACGACGCTGCATCTGGAAAAGGGAGTTTTGGTGGAAGGTTCCGCGAATCGCGAGGCCGCTATGGCAGGAGGTGCCGCATGAAGTTCAGCCGATTGATTCTTGCAAATCTTTTTCGCAAGAAGGTTCGCTTGATTTTGACGATCGGATCGTTCGCGGTGGCGTTGTTTCTATTCACATTCTTGACCGTGGTGAAGAGCGCGTTCAGTCGCGGAACGGAGATCGCCGGCGCGGACCGCCTGGTGACCATCAACCGCATCGGACTCATCAATGTTCTTCCGCTCTCTTACGGAGACAAAATTCGCGCGATACCGGGCGTCAAGGCCGTCACGCACAATCACTGGTTCGGCGGCGTGTATCAGGACGAAAGAAACTTTTTCCCGCAGTTCGTGATTGACGTGGAAAACCATCGTAAGGTCATGAGCGAGTTCAAAGTTCCCGACGACCAGTGGAACAATTTCATCAAAGACCAGCAAGGAGCGATTGCCGGAAGCACGCTGGCGAAACGCTTTGGGTGGAAAGTTGGCGACCGCATTCCGATCAAGAACGCGCTCTATGGCGCAACAAAAACCTGGGAGTTCAATCTCGACGGAATTTATCACGATGAAAAACCCGGTGGCGACGACGGCCAATTCTGGCTGCAGTGGAAGTATTTTGACGAAAATGTGCCGGATGTAATCAAGAGCACTGCAGGATGGTACGTAATGAAGCTGGACAGCCCAGACGACGCTCCGCGCGTTGGAAAAGCCATCGACACGCTGTTTGCCAACTCCTCAAACGAAACCAAAACCGAGACGGAGTCTGCCTTTGCCGCAGGTTTTGCCAAGCAGTTGGGAAACATCGAATTCCTGATTCTCGTCATCGGAACCGTGGTTTTTTTCACGCTGCTGCTGGTCACCGGCAATACCATGGCGATTTCCGTGCGTGAGCGTACGGGCGAGCTCGCCGTGCTGAAAGCGATCGGCTACTCCGGACGCGCAGTGATGATGTTTGTCCTTGCGGAATCATTGGCCATCGCCTTGATCGGTGGACTGCTCGGATTGGGCCTGGCGATCCTTGCAATTCCGGTGGTCGGCGCAGCCCTGCGCGGACTCTTGCCCACTCTAATCGTCTCCACTTCTGTTCTCGCTTTAGGGCTGGGGTTCGCGGTCCTGGTGGGCGGCGTGAGCGGGCTTCTGCCAGGGCTCGGAGCGTTGCGGTTGCGCGTGGTTGACGCGTTGAGGAGAGTTTGAGATGGCCATCCCTCTCATCTATAACTTTCGAAGCGTCAAGGCGCGATGGACTTCTGCGATTGTCGCTGTCCTCGGAATTGCGGGCACAGTTGGAGTCTTTGTTGCCATGCTTTCCCTGGCGCATGGATTCAAGGCCACGCTAGTTTCGTCCGGATCGGCCGACAATGCCATTATTATGCGAGCTGGTGCGACTTCCGAACTCACGGGTGGAGTTGCTCTCGACAACGTGAAAATCATTCAGGATGAGCCGGGGATCGCGCGCGGGACGGAAGGCCCTCTGGTCACGCCGGAAGTCGTGATTGTGGCGCCGATTCCGCTCATTTCGACTGGCACCGACGCCAATGTACAAATTCGTGGGGTTTCGAAAAATGTCCTCGAAATTCGGCGGCAGATCAAGATCGTGGAAGGCCGGATGTTTACGCCAGGACTGGCGGAACTCATTGTTGGGAAAAATGCCACAAAGAGTTATTCCGGACTCACCTTGGGAAACACGATTAGCCTGGGAACTGTCCGATGGAACATCGTTGGAATTTTTGACGCAGGCGGAACTTCATTTGACTCGGAAGTTTGGTCGGACGCGAAACTCTTGGGTCCCGCCTATGGACGCGGGAATAACTTCTATCAGTCGGTGACCGTGCATCTTACGTCGCCAGATGCGCTACAGCAACTTCGCGACGCGATTTCCAAAGATCCACGGTTGAATGTGGACGTGACCCGCGAAGTGGACTACTACACCAAACAATCCGGCCGGCTGACCTCGCTCATTTCGATTCTGGGCGGTTTGGTGGCGGCCGTAATGGCAATCGGCGCGGTTTTTGGCGCGCTCAATACTATGTACTCGGCCGTCGCCGAACGAGGCCGCGAAATCGGGACCATGCGCGCCTTGGGATTTACGGGCGCTGCTGTGGTGTTTTCTTTCCTTGTTGAAGCGGTGCTTATTTCATTTGTAGGGGGAGCGCTCGGGTGCCTGGCCGTGCTTCCCGTCAACGGCCTGACGACGGGAGCCATGAACTTACAGACTTTTTCCCATGTCGCCTTCGCGTTCATGATCACGCCGGACCTGCTTGCTCGAGGGATTTTCTTTGCTTTGGTGATGGGAGTGGTGGGCGGCCTGTTACCGGCAATGCGCGCCGCCAGCGTCCCAGTTGCCTCGGCGCTGCGCTCTATGTGAGCAGTAGTCGCAAGGACGATTCCAAGAAAAAAGGCCAACCGCTCTCTCAGGACGGTTGGCCTTTTCCTTTCAATCTACTTCTGTGGAATCAGGTTCTCTCCTGAAGGAGGCAGGAAGAATCGATTCCAGTGTGCTCTGGCCGGAGCCAGAAACTCTTACGCGGCCTTGCTAAGCGGGCCGTTGGATTCCGGACGCTGCAATGGGCGGCGAGCCAGTTCTCCCGCGGCGCTCACGCCACGACGGGCCAAGACTTCCACTTTGTTCACGCTGCGCCGCGCAACACGCACCGCCACATGGTTGCTTTCCGCGATACGCGCTACGGCCAGTTCCCAGCCCTTTTGCGCCACATAGACGCTCACAGCGAACGTGGCGATCACAGCAAACAAAACTGCAAAAAGAGCAAATGCGGCGAGCAATTCCCGCACGAAATAAACTTGAGTCAGAACCACGATCCCCAGAAACCACCACATCCACTTGCGCCCTTGGTCTGTCGTCTTCATTCCTTCCCCTATTCCCCTGCTTCTTCCTAAACACCGTTTGGGTAGTGACTACTTATCCCTTTGCGTTTCTTTACGACTTTTCCCACTTCGTTAGATGCGCCGCACTGTACTAAGTTCCAGTCGTTGTACCTGTCCCATTAGACAGGAGAAGGGGGACCAAATGCGATGGTACAGAGGTCACATTTTGGTCTCTAAACGAGTCTCCTAGTACGCGTGTAACGATCCATTATTTTCTTTATATAATTGAAAATAATAAACTTACTGCGATTAGCAAAATCTCATTTTGATTCACCAAAGCTTCGCTGTACGAGCTGTGGAAAACCTGCCCGAAAGTACAGGCGGTTTGACACTTTTTGTCGGAGCTTCGGGCGAGAGGAACATGACAAAAGAACGACATTGGTCCAGTTGTTTCACACACGTTGCTGTGATTTAATCCGCGCCAGACACCCAGTACATGGAAGCGCCTCTTATTCTTCTGCTGATTCTGCTCGTAGTGCTGCTTATCGTTGGACCTATCCTTGGAATCATTGCGTATGCGGGCGTGCGGCGGCTGGATGAGACCCTTCGCCGGCAAGGTCCACAGGATTTGACGGCTCGGATTTACGCCCTTGAGCAGCGGCTCGCGAAATTGGAGAAAGGCGGGATTGCGCAAGCTCCTCCGGTGGCGCCGCAACCTGTGGAAACCCGCCACACCGAATTGCCTGCCATCCCAGCGGTGCCTGCGGCTAGCGTACCGCCGGTTTCTCCTGCGACTCCTCCCGCAATTCCCGTGAAACCGCGAGAGGCTGCGACCCTTCTCTCGGGGGGCGGATTTGCTGCCCCGCCTTTTCATGCATCGCTCGGAAAAGAATCGGAACCAGCCGATTTGGAGACAGTGATCGCGGGGCGCTGGTTCAATCGCATCGGAATCGTCGCACTGCTGATTGCGGTTTCGTACTTTCTGAAACTGGCGTTCGATAACAATTGGATTGGCCCGTCCGGGCGCGTGGCCATTGGCATTGCACTCGGCGCGCTGATGATGCCCTGGAGCAGTTGGCTGCTCGGCCGCGGCTATTCGTATTTTTCAGAAGGAATCGTCGCGCTCGGCGAAGCGACTCTGTTTCTCTCCGTATGGGCGGGCTGCCAGTACTACACGCTGTACTCGCAGGACGTCGGCTTCTTCTCAATGATTCTGATCACAGCCGCAATGGCGGCGATTGCACTTGGACGCGATTCTCAGCGTATTGCGGTGCTTTGTCTGATCGGCGGGTACGCAACGCCGATGCTGGTCAGCACGGGCAAAGATCATCAAGTCGTGTTATTCACGTACCTGCTGATTCTTGGCGCGGGAATGCTGGTGATGGGCGAGCGCAAGGATTGGTATTCGCTGGCGCCAATCTCCTTCATTGGAACGCAACTTTATTATTGGGGCTGGTATAGCGAGTTTTACCATCGCGCTCCATCACCGCTGGAACGGACGACAGTCTTCGCGACGCTTTTCTTTTTGCTATTCGCCACGCTGCCGGTGTTGCGCGCCGTCAAGGAAGGAGTGCTCGGCGAACTCGATATTCTTGTCACGACGGTGAACTCGTTTGCGTACGTCGGCGCATTGTATGCACTCTTCTGGCCGGACGACCGTTGGCCGTTTACGCTGCTGATTCTTGCGCTGGCGGCGGGACATATTGCCGTTGCACGAGTTCTGCCGGTTGCGAAGGACGGCAAGAGCGCGCTGGCCCGATATATTTTTGCTGGGCTCGGGTTGACGTTCGCCACGCTAGCGATTCCAATTCGCCTTGAGGGAAAGTGGATCACGTTCTGCCTTTCCGTGGAGGGCGCGATTCTGGTTTGGTCCGGCTTCCGCGCGTTGAGCGGATTTTTGAGGCAGTTTGGCTATGTTTTGTTGACGATTTCCGCGTTTCGAGTTCTGCTCTTTCCGCCGCCTGCCGGGGCTTTTCTCTTTAACCAAAGATTTGGCGCGTATTTGCTGCTGATCGTTTGCTTCGGCGTGGCGTTGTGGGCTGCCCGCGAGCACATGGAAGAGACCGGCAGCCAGGAAAAGAACGAGCTGGGCATTTTCTCGGTAGCTATCAATGTTTATGCGCTCGTCGCGCTGTCGCTCGAGTTCTGGGATTATTTTGGCAAGGCATCAACACAAATCGACTCTTCTCTGGCACAACACCTTTCGCTCTCCGTATTGTGGACGGTTTATGCGACCGCGCTCATCCTTGTGGGAGTTCAGCAGAAATCGGCGCTGCTGCGGTGGCAAGCGTTGCTTTTGTTTGGGCTGGTTGTCGTGAAAGTCTTCCTCTATGACCTGGCTTCGCTGGATCGCGCTTACCGGATTCTTTCGTTCTTTGTGCTTGGCTCGGTGCTGCTTGTCGTTTCGTTCCTTTACACGCGCAAACTCTCGCGAGGGCGAACCACTTGAACATTTTCAGCAGACGACGCGGGATAGGTGCCGCCAGCGCATTCCTTCTAACCGCCGCGTGCGCATTTGCTACTTCCCTTCCTGCACAGTGGAATGCGTGGCGCTACACGCGCGAAATAAAATCGGAGCATCCCGGAGCGCTGAACTACGTCGCCATTGGCCCGGACGTGCTCACGCATGCCACTGAAAATGTCCCGGAGTTGCGCATCCTGGACGAAAACGGCGTGGAGACGCCGTACGTCGTGCGAACTTCCATTGGCGTGACGAGGACGGATAGCTGGCAGGCGACAATTCGGGAAAACAGTTTCGTGCGCGGCAAATACACGCAGCTTGTGCTGGACCTGGGCGTTTACCCGCGTTTTCACAATGCGGTCCGGCTGGACACGCCGGAATCGGATTTCATTTTATGGGCGGAAGTGGATGCGAGCGATGACGCGCGGACATGGCGCATCGTCAAGGAACGCGCACCAATTTCCCGCTTTCGCAGGGAAGGGCTGGAAGGCAATCAGACCATCCACTATTCGGAAAACAACGCGCGTTATCTGCGCGTTCAGGTGCGGGAAGATGACAAACAATTTCCTGTGACGGGTGCCTCTGTATTTCCCTCGTCGCTGTCGCGTAAGGATTTGATTCCTGAACAGTGGATCGAACTCGAAGAGTCGCGTGGTCCGGATGACAACTCTGCGGCCGGCCAAACAACGTGGACGCTGGATCTCGGCAACGGACATGCCCCGATTAACTCTGTGGCATTCACCACGAATCAGCAGGAGTTCTATCGTGGCGTGCGCGTTTCGTTCAGCTCCGATGGCAAAGAATGGACTGGCGGAGGTGGCGGAGAGATCTATCGCTACAAGACAGATTCACGCAGTGAAGAGTCATTAAGAGTTCCCATTTATGCTTATCAAGGTGCTCGCTTTTGGCGCGTTGAGATTTTGAATGGTGATGATGCGCCCCTTTCGAACGTAAAGCTTTCCGCATCCATGATTCCGCACTTGATTCTCTTCCGCCCTGCCGCGGGCCACAGCTATCGCATCGCTTACGGAAACGAAAAAGCGCAGTCGCCGCGTTACGACCTGGAACGGACGTTGCACATCAGCGCGGGGGAAGAGGCTTTTGCGGACGCGCTTGGCCCCGAACAGGAAAATGACGGTTATCAGGATCCGCGTCCGTTCTCCGAACGTCATCCGGCTGTGCTTTGGGGATCCCTGGCTCTGGCCGTGATACTTCTCGGCTACACGGCGCTGCGCACGATGCGCACACCGCCGGCCGAATCATCGAACTGACAATTATGGCTGGTCAGAAGAAAATCGTGAGTTGATTCCGGCTCAGGTAGCTTGCCAAGTGAGTGATAGAGGGCCAGTTCGGCCCCTTAGGGCTTTGCGGACGGCTGCCAGAGCTCAATCTTATTCCCATCCAGATCATAGATCCAGGCAAAGCGACCGTATGATTCATTCATTCGTTTGGAATCAATCTTTACTCCCTCTTGTTTCAAGCGGTCGAGCAAAGCATCCAGATCGTCCACGATGTAGTTGACCATGAACGGTGCGTGGCTGGGATCGAAATAGGTAGTGGAGGCGGGAAAAACAGTCCAAACTGTAACGTGTTCCTTCTGCGGGTCGTCGTGTTCGCGCCACGGAAGCATCGCGCCTGCTCCTTTGTCAGCGAGTCCAAGATGCTTCGAATACCATTCGCGCATCTGATCACGATTGGCGGATTTGAAGAAGACTCCACCGATTCCAAGGATGCGCCCGCGCTGCTCCATTTTGACGGGCGGCTTCGACTCTTCAGGTTGCGGAGATTGCACTTCCTGTCCGCCTTTTGAGCAGATCGAGATGAGCAACAGCGAGCCGAGCGTAATTGTGCGCCAGGGTATTCCTTGCATGTGCGGATTATACATCGATTCGAATGGGCTCAAGGTTCGCCGCCATTCACCCTTTCTAGATCGCGCATGAGGTCTCGAACTGTGTTGGCATCGCCCGCAGAGAACCAGGCTTGCGGGATCGCAAAGTATCCCAGATTGCGTGTTCATCGGCACGAGGTGCGGGTGACTCTTGCAAAACGGCGTAGCATTTACCGGAGAGGGCAAACTGGTTCGAAGGGCAACTGGCTACGAACGCAAAACGCTGAAGCCGCGCTATCCCGCATCGGGTTCGCGGGCTGCGCGAGCCGAGCTCGCGGCCGCCATTGGAGCGTATCAGTGACCCACAGATTTCTCCGACGAGGCACAATTATCAATCACCGATGTCATCCCGCCCCCCTTTTTCTTGGCGGGTAAGGGATCTGCTTTTCTCTTGGTTTCTTGAAATTCAAAGAGGAAGGAAGCGCTTTAATTTCCCTTTAGCGGATAACCAACGTCGAACGGCAATTTGCCGTCCACGCGCAATACCTTTACAGAACTATTGATCGCGTAAACGTCCACTACGCCGATCGCCCCCGGCGTTGCTTCCACGGTTCGCAGGAGTTCGTCATCGCTTTCTACTATTTTCACAACGGAACGCGATTCATTCAATTTTGCGATTGTCGCCTTTGCCTCTGCGGGTGTTCCGCCAAATAGCTTCTGCAAAACGCTATGCATCTCCGGTGCATCCGGATTTTTCATCACAATCGTGAAGTTCTTTCCGTCAGGCCACACCTTGATGGTGCCCTTACAAAATTTTACGAGGTCCCCCAGGGGCACGTCGTTCAGCTTGCTTCCTGCGGACGCCACGACAGCCATATTTTTTGCGGCGGAAAACGCGGATACCGCAAACATCGCCATAAGGCAGGCGATAACGCTGCCTTGCATTAATTTGCTGAAAAACCTGACGTTCATGGCCGATTTCACCCTTCAAAAAAGATAATTGCAGTATTGCCTCTAGGATTGACCTAAACAAGTAACTGTTTCGCACGAATTTTCCGTGTAGCGAATTTGCCACTCCATGTAAGAAACGCGCACACCTGTCCTTCGGACCAGTTCTTCCGCAGCGCCGCTTCACGTTAACGTGAAGCTCTGAACGCAACTGGTTCCTATTTCGGGGAGTGCAACGATGAATCGTTTTTTCGCGCGATATTTTCTTCTGATTTTTCCGGCCGCGTTTGCCGCAGGCGCCTGGGCGCAATCGCAGCCCGCACGCCACGTTGAACCTGCCTCCAGCCACACGACCTCGCACGCATCGCCTGTCGCTCCCATTCCGCAACATCTTTTTGGCGCCATTCCGCTTTCCACCAGGTCCGAAGAAGCGCGGAAATCCCTCGAACTTGCGTGGGATAAGTACGAAAACGCCATGTACGACGCTTCCGCAGATCAGGCTCGCCTCGCAACGCATAAGGATTCGCAGTCGGCCATCGCCTACGCCATGATTTCGTTTGCAGCGCGTCGCACCACTCCGGATCCTGCGGCTCTCGCCAAGGCGAAGTCTCTTCTCTCTCACGCGACTCCGGATGAACAGCTTTTGGTCCGTTGGATGACATACATTCAGGACGGCAATTTTCTTCCGGCGATCTCGAGCATGAACGACCTGCTGAAGCGTTATCCCCGCGATAAGCACGTCCTGTACGTGACCGGGGAATGGCTGTTCATTCAACAGGATGATGACCACGCGCGAAAACTGCTGGAAGCCGCTTTGCAAGTGGATCCGAACTTTCCCGCGGCCCTGAACCGCCTCGGTTACTTGTATATCCGGTCGGGTGATCCCGATCCAGCCAAAGCGCTGGCCTCTCTTCGGCGCTATGCGGAAGTAGAAACTAGCTCCTCCAATCCTGAGGACTCGCTAGGAGAAGTTTCGCGCATCGCCGGGGACGACCGGGCCTCGCTGCAACACTTTGCAGCGTCGTTGCGCATTGATCGCTCTTTCCTGGCTTCGCAAGAGGGCCTCGGCGATACACTCGCACTCATGGGCGATTTCGACGGCGCTCGCGAGGAATACGACGTTGCTCTTCTGATGGCAAAGAGCCCCGTCGATCAAATGTATATCAAGGAACAGCGAGCTTTGGTTTCCTTTTGGGAAGGAAAGCCTGCACAGGGACACAAAGAACTTGCCGCTTTCGCGGAAGAAGCCGCTCGTAAGAAGGAACCCAACGGACAATTTAACATCGCGCTGGCTCGCGCCATGCTTACTGCAGAACCTCAATCCGAACTTGCGCAGTTGAAGAAGTTAGCAGTTTCCCTTGAACGGCCCCTCTCGGGCATGCTGGAATCGGACCGCAGCATTGCTCGCGCCACAGTTTTGCGGGAACGCGCTCGTGTCGCGGCACTTCAGGGATTGTCCAGCGAATCCGCGCAAGTCATCTCCCAACTTGAAAAACTGGCCACGGCTTCGCGTGACCTTGTTGTTGAGGCGTGCTATGAATCCGCGCGCGGGTACCAGCTTGCCGCTCAAAACGATCTCCAGAATGCTGCTGAAGGGTTGGCCGCTGATCCCCATTCCCCTCTGACTTTGCAACAATTGGCCATCGCACAGGAAAAACTGGGGAATGCTGCCGCCGCCGAGGCGACGCGGACGCGCCTGAAGTATCAGCGCGCGCCGACGGTTGAATGGTTTTTGGTCACGCGTCCAAACACAAGACAGCCCACAAATAAGGCGACGAAGGTAGGATCCGCGGCCAATTGAGCTTCACCCCCAACACAGACGGCGCCAGCGGGCCTTCCCCCGGGCTTGCTGGCGCCGTTTGCCTCAACTGGAAACAAACTACGCTTTCTTGATAAGCCGTGTGACCCACACCAGAATCACTGCCCCCACAAACGCCACAATAATTCCGCCGATGATTCCTCCGCCCGGCCAAATGTGCAGCGCGCCAAAGACCCAGCCGCCGACAATCCCGCCGAGAATCCCCAGCACAATGTCCATCAGTATTCCGTAGCCGCCGCCCTTCATCACTTTTCCGGCAAGCCAGCCTGCGATTAGCCCCACGACAAGCCAATACAAGATATCGCCCATCTTTTTTCTCCTTGTGTTTCAGGAACGGGCCTCTGAACGGCTCCCTTTTAGAACACGCCCTTACCAAACGTCAATCGCAATCCCGTGGAGAACAAAAGGTCATTGCCCTTCAGGCCGGTCGGCGGATTGCTGATGTAGTTGTCGTTAAACGTGACCTGCCAGCCGAGCCAATTCCTCAGTTTGGTAGCGACGTTGGAATTGAAGCCGTAGCGATAGCCGCCGGTGCTGCCAAGTCCCGGGTAAATGGAAAAATTTTGGCTGACGGACAGATGGTTCCGGTCAGACGGTCGCCGTTTTTCAGAGTCACCTGGTCGGCAACCGCGGCCGTCCCAAAAAAATAGAAAAGTAGAGCGGCATATCCCAAACGTCGCATTTTCCTTCTCCTATTGGTTGTTTGGCCGGTTACCGTAGGGCGGGATTCTCGTGAATCGGACAGTTGCCGTTCGAGAACGCCTTTCAGTTTACTTGAGCGCGTTTGCAGCCGCCCACAATTTCCGGCGAATGTGGCAAGCTTCGCGTTTCTTTGTGCGTCGCTTATACTCGTTGAGCTCAAGCCGCATCACACTTTGCTGGGGGAATTCTTTTCATGCAGCGCCGCGCTCGTCTGTTTTTATTCGCACTTTTTTTGTTTGCGTTGCTCACCGCTTCCTGCGGAAAAATACGCGAGCAGCGCGACGCCACTTCGCAGCGCCCAACGATTGTATTCATCACTGATTTCGGCACTGCAAACGATGCCGTCGCGCTGTGCAAAGCCGTAATTGTGAATATCGCGCCCGACGCGAGAATCATGGACATCACGCATCAAGTGACGCCGTACCAGATTGAGGAAGGCGCGCGCGATCTCGCCTCTGTCTCCGCTTTTTACCCTTCCGATACCATTTTCCTTGCTGTAATTGACCCCGGTGTTGGCACTTCTCGCAAAGCAGTGATCGTAAAGACAAAAAAGAGCCAGTATTTCGTGTTGCCGGACAATGGTTTGATTACGCCCGTGCTCGATCGCGACGGTTTGGAAGCCGCGCACGAAATCACGAATGAATCGTGGATGCTGCAATCTGCAATTTCTTCCACCTTCCATGGACGCGACATTTTTTCGCCGACGGCGGCGCACCTTGCGGCCGGCTGGGACTACACCATCGCGGGGCCGGTCGTTCCGCAGCTTGTGCGCTTAGCAATGAAGTCAGCGACGATCGAAGAAAAAGGGATTACCGGCGAAATCATCGGGCTGGATGATCCGTTCGGCTCGCTCATCACGGACATTCCCGGTGATGAATTCAGAAACCTCGGCTACAATCTCGGCGATAAGGTCAGCTTCCAGTTGAACGAAAAAACGCTCGTGCTGCCCTTTGGGAAAACGTTTATGGATGTTCCCGTTGGCGATTCTCTGCTCTACACGGATTCTCGCGGTCGCATCGGCATCGCCGTAAATCAGGGCAACTATTCCAAGAAATTCAACATAGACCCCGGCGCCAAAATCTTCGTCCCCCGCAAGAGTCTCGCGGTTCGCGGGAAACACTAATACCCGTCGCACAGCTCCGGTTATGTAGCCCAGGGGCCATCAGCCTGACCCCCTCATTGTCAATATTTAGGTGCGCAAAATATACGGCTCTGCGCCGATGCCGCTTAAGGCAGGTTTTCGCCCCGTCCTGCAAATGGCCCCTAAAGCTCAACTGTGCGGATCAAGACGGACCCATCCGGTTCCGTTTGACCGGCAAGATACTTGCGCCGGGCGACATCTTCGATGGCCTTCCGGTTGGCTCTGAACACTTCCACTTTGTCTTTTCCGTCTCCCCCAAAATGATCGTCCAGAGCCTCCTGGCTGATCTCGCAGCGCACACGCTTCTCGCCATCCTGCTCCCAGAAAACGACGACTTCGCGATTGAAGATGTACCGCTCCTCCGGGGATGGAACGTCAGTTCATGGTCTTCACGCAGGCAGCAAACCCTAAAAACAAGCTACACGCCAGCGATGCCTTCATCGGCCACTCTGAGCGCCGCCTGCGTCCTGTTTCGCGCGCCGAGTTTCCGGCAGATATTTCCCGCGTGGAGCGCCCGCACAATCTCTTTATTCAAGACGCCCTTCATCAGCAGCCTCGCCACGTCTTCTTCCCGCTCTGACAGTTTTCCGTCCATCTCCGCATCTGGTTTTTTGTCTGGATGGGAAAAACCGGCACGGCGGAATCTTTTTCAAATCGCCGGATGCCTTTCAGGACTTACACAGATACTTACACAGTTGCACAGCTGGTTAAAATAACCAGCTGTATGAGCAACAACTTACAAACACATGCGTAGCACTTAAAATCCTTTAGAATCAACACTTGCAGAAATACCCGGGGGTACCCTTCCCTCCCTCCTGCTAAACTTGGTTCGAATCTCTTTAAGGAGTTGCTTCATGTCCGAAGCCACCAAAACTGCCCCTGACATGCAAATCTCCGGTCCCACTCGCACCGAAACCGATTCGATGGGCGCGATCGACGTTCCCGCCGACCGCTACTATGGCGCGCAAACCGCGCGCTCGCTGATTCACTTCGCTATTGGCCAGGACACGATGCCGCCGGAGCTGATTCGCGCTTTTGGCATTCTGAAAAAAGCCGCGGCGCTGGTGAATCAGGACCTCGGAAAACTTTCCGTGGAAAAGACGAAACTGATCACGCAAGCGGCGGACGAAGTGATTTCCGGCAAGCTGAATGAGCACT
This sequence comes from Candidatus Sulfotelmatobacter sp., assembly GCA_035567915.1. Taxonomy (GTDB): domain Bacteria; phylum Acidobacteriota; class Terriglobia; order Acidiferrales; family UBA7541; genus Acidiferrum. Next base: position 26,363 of record DATMPA010000016.1, read on the forward strand.
TTCCATTGCGCGTTTGGCAAACGGGCAGCGGCACGCAAACCAACATGAACGTGAACGAGGTGATTTCCAATCGCGCGATTGAAATTGCTGGCGGCGAAATGGGCAGCAAGAAGCCCATTCATCCCAACGACGATGTAAATATGTCGCAGTCATCGAACGATACATTTCCGACGGCGATGCACATCGCGGCCGCAACGGAAACGGCGCGGAAACTTTTGCCGGCGGTAAAAAAACTGCGCGACGCGCTGGATGCAAAGGGAAAAGAATTTGCCGGCATCGTGAAAATCGGCCGTACGCATTTGCAGGACGCTACTCCGCTCACAATGGACCAGGAATTTTCCGGCTGGGTGAATTTGCTGGACCGCGATGGAGGCCGCATCGCCGTAGCGCTGGATGGGCTTTACGATTTGGCGATTGGCGGAACGGCGGTGGGAACAGGCCTGAATGCGCATCCGGAATTTGCGGAACGTGCGGCTCGCAAGATTTCAGAACTTACCGGATTGCCGTTCCGGTCGCATCCGAATAAATTCGCTTCCCTTTCTGCGCATGACGAAATTGTTTTTGCTTCTGGCGCACTGAAAACGCTTGCGGCGTCACTGATGAAAATCGCGAATGACGTGCGCTGGCTCGCTTCCGGCCCGCGCTGTGGCCTCGGCGAACTGATTCTTCCGGAAAATGAGCCTGGGTCAAGCATCATGCCGGGCAAAGTCAATCCGACGCAGTCCGAAGCGCTGACGATGGTCGCCGTGCAGGTGATGGGCAACGACGCAGCGATTGGATTCGCCGGCTCGCAGGGAAACTTCGAGCTGAACGTCTTCAAGCCGGTGATGATCTTCAACTATCTGCACTCCGTGGAACTTCTAGCCGATGCGAGTAATTCCTTTGTGGATCACTGCGTCGTCGGCATCGAAGTCAACCGCGCGCAAATCGATAGCTATGTAAACAATTCACTGATGCTCGTCACCGCTCTCGCGCCCAAAATCGGTTATGACAGCGCCGCCAAAGTAGCCAAAGCCGCCCATCATTCCGGCATAAGCCTACGCGACGCCGCCATCAAGTTAGGTTTTGTAACCGCCGAAGAATTCGACGCCCTCGTCAAACCCGAGGACATGACTCATCCATGAGAATGTCGTACCCAAAACTACGAGTTGTGATTTTCCTTGCCGGCGCATCTTTCCTGTCGGGCATTGCGGTCGCACAAAGCTATTCCGGCCCAAAATGTCTTGGGCCATTTTGCGTTGACCGCAAAGTCTCAGCAAACATGCTTGTTGAAAGGCTAGGCCCCTCGATATCGAGTCGAGGCACCTATGGCACTAAGGACAGATTGGCGTTTCTGCAGATCGTTGGAGCGTCGAAGGATGAGATAGGCGCCGTGGAGCCCAGCGACACGTCCTCTTTGAAATCTTCGGAAAAAGAACTAGCGAAGAAGCAATTAATGCAAAGAATTGCTGCAAGTACATGCTCCGAGGATTCCGACAAGGCGATCCATTGCCCAACGCAGGCGAGAAGTCATTGAGTTATGAAGGCAAGGAGCTGATGCGGGCAACCTTCGGCATTCGGGGCGGTAAAGTTTCGTTTATCTGGATTACCGATGCAGAGTGAACCAAGAAAATTCCTGAGTGTTGGCCTGGTACTCGCAGGAACCCTGGCCTTTGGCCAACACTCGAGCGGGCAGGCGACGTACACGCTGAAGCCGACGCCAAAGACAGTGGCTTGGGGGTATTACGACGCGAAGGCGACGCCGGTGTTGCGCGTGAAGTCGGGCGACACCGTGGAGATTCAGACGCTGATTACGAATAGTCCGAAACGGCTGGAAGATGCGGGCGTACCGCCGGAGCAAGTCGAGCAATCGTTGCGGGACATTACGGACCAGGTGAAAGATAAAGGGCCGGGCGGGCATATTTTGACGGGGCCGATTTACATCGAGGACGCGCAGCCCGGCGACGTGCTGGAAGTGAAAATTCTTTCGATCAAGCTGGCGATTCCCTACGCCTACAACGCGTTCGGCGCGGGCCGCGGCTATCTGCCGGATGATTATCCTTACGCGAAAACAAAAATTATTCCGCTCGATGCGCAACGCATGGTGGCGAAATTCGCGCCGGGCATCGAAATTCCGCTGCATCCTTTTTTTGGCAGCATGGGCGACGCGCCTCCGGAAAGCGCGGGGCGCTTCAACAGCGCGCCGCCGTGGATTATGGCGGGCAATCTGGATAACAAGGACCTTGTCGCGGGTTCAACGCTGTACATTCCCGTGCACGCGCCGGGAGCGCTCTTTGAAGTGGGCGACGGACACGCGGGACAGGGCGATGGCGAAGTGGATATCACGGCGCTCGAAACTTCGCTCATCGGCACGTTTCAATTTATGGTGCGCAAGGACATGCACCTGAAATGGCCGCGCGCCGAAACGCCCACCCATTACATCACCATGGGCTTGAACGACGATTTGAACGCGTGCGCGACCCTCGCCGTGCGCGAGATGATCGATTTTCTCGTTACCGAGAAACATCTTTCACGCGACGATGCCTACATGCTCTCGAGCGTCGCCGCCGATCTCCACATCACTGAACTCGTGGATGGCAACAAAGGCGTGCACATGATGATTCCGAAATCGATCTTTGTTTCTTCGGCAGCGACCAAATGAATGACCGCCCTCTTTTTGTAGTGGCGATGCTCGCAGCGCCAGTGGCAGCGAGGCGGCTGCGCCAAGTGCTACGCCGCCGTACTCTTTCCGCCGCGCGCTCTGTGCGCAGATTTGGCGTTTTATTCTTCGTTTTATTTGTGCTGCAAGCATCGCCACTACAAGCAGGGCAGACTTCCAGCTATTTGCCGGATTGGTGCAAGAAGCTGCCGCGGGAGGAGTACAAGAGGCTGCAGCGGGTGCTGCCGAATGAAACGTGGTTTGAGGTTTACAAAGTTGCGCCGGCGACGTTTGCGATTTATGAGCCGCATCAATCGGAAGAGACGATTTCGTACTTGATTGTCGGGACGAAGCAGGCACTGCTGCTCGATACGGGGATGGGCATTGGCGACATTCAGAAAATTGTGCGGCAACTTACGTCGCGGCCCGTGGTTCTGCTGAATTCGCACACCCATGACGACCACGTGGGCGATAACTGGCGATTCCCTTTCGTATTCGGAATGGACACGCAATACACGCGCACAAATGCGAAGGGATCCATCGAGGATGCGCAAGCCGAAATCGCGCCGGGTGAAATTTGCGGTGAGCTACCGGCGAAATTCGATCCGAAAACGTATCGCACAAAGCCGTGGCACATTTCGCTGTTCGTTCATGACGGCTTCAAAGTGAATCTGGGCGGTCGGACGGTGGAAATTATCGCGACTCCGGGCCACACACCGGATGCGATTTCATTGATTGACCGTGCGAACGGGCTGCTCTTCACAGGCGACACGTATTATCCAGGGCCGGTCTGGCTCTTTCGCCCGGAGACCGATCTTGACGCGTATGTCACCTCAGTCAAAAAGCTCGCTGCGCTTGCGCCATCTATAAAAGTTGTTCTTGGCTCGCACAATATTCCCGTTGCTTCGCCGGATGTGCTGCCTGACTTGGTCACAGCCATTGAAACAGTCCGCGCGGGGAAAGTGGCCGCAGGCGAACCACACGGCGGCAAAGTCATCTATAAGAGCGGAAGAATTTCATTCCTCATGCGAGCGGCCAAATGAATTGCGCGTCTCTTCGCCGCACCTCGCTTCTGATCGCCGCTATATCCTTAGCCGCGACCACTTCCTCTGCGTCCCAAAAAGCGCCGAAAGACACGAAGCCGCTTCCCCGCACCGTCTGGAATTTGGAAGGTGGGGCTTTTTTTTCAACGGATGGACAAATCCCCAACGGCCCATGTTTCCGCATGCTCGGTCAGGTATGGTCGCCGGGATTCTTCGACAACCTGAAGCGCGTAGATGACAACGAAGGAACAAAGTACGTTCGAGGCAGGGAGATAGTGACGGAGTTTCCGCCGCGGCTGGATATTTCAATAACGATCCACGATTTTCCGTGCTCGTTTCAGTTAAGAGAAAAAGTGTTCGGACCTTGGCTCACGAAAGAAGATGTCGGCAAATTGAGATTAAGGCTTTACTGGAAACGCGGAGTGGAATTGCGCCGCACGCTGTGGGTTGCGGAACCGAAGCTGCTCATTCGGACGATCCAACCGAACATCAAACCGGAAGCGAATGACTTGCCGGAGCGCTACGAATGGAATATCACTTTCGCCCTGCCGAGCGACGGAGTCCCGATTGAAGACAGCCTCGTGCTGATGCTCGAAGCAGCGGACGGAACCGTAGCTGCACGGACTTCCGCGCGGCTTTAGGCCACTCGAGGAGCAGTTCGTGAAATCATGAGCGGACGAAAACTTTTCTGGGCGGTGTTGCTCCTCGCGGTGATAGGCCTGGCGTTGGTTACGCGATGGCTTTTGCACGATGGATTGAGCGCGCGAGCCACGCCTTCGCGGCTGGAGTCGTTCCTGGCGCGCAAGTTGCGGCATTTGTCCATTCCGTTCGGCGCGCGCGAAACCGCGAATCCCGTCGCGGACTCCGTCGAAGTGCAGCGCGATGCGCGGCTGCACTTTGCAGATCACTGCGCGTCCTGCCACGGCAACGATGGGAGCGGCAATACGCCGATGGGCCGCGGGTTGTATCCGAAGCCGCCGGATTTGCGAACGGATCGCACGCAGAAGTTGAGCGACGGCGAGCTTTTCTGGATTATTGAGAGCGGCGTGCGATTTACGGGCATGCCTGCGTTCGGTGGAGAGGCCGAACATGGAACTAATGAAGACAGTTGGAAGCTAGTGCGGTTTATACGGCATCTGCCGCGGCTGACTCCGGAAGAACGGCTGGAGATGGAGCGATACAATCCGAAGGGGCCGGAAGACCGCGCGGAAGAGCAGAAGGAAGAAGAATTTCTGAAGGGGGGAACCCCGCAGCCCGCGGGCGGGGCGGAGCACCATCATCATTAGGGGCTTTTTTTGCGAGATGAGAAAACAACAAAGAATGTTGAACTTCGTGGCGGTTGCGGCTGAGCTCGCAATTCTATTGAGCTTCGGCAGCAGTATCGTTCGGGGAGCGCAAACAAAGGGAAGTTTGATCACGGGGTCTCTCTATCGAATCCATAGTGGATTTTTGGAAGTGAAGACCGGGGAAAAAAGCGTCTCGGTAGTTAAAGTGGATTCCGGAACCGTATATTGGAACGGAAAAACCGACAAGGCGGCCTCCGCGAAGGATTTGATCCCAGGAGACGAGCTGGCGATTGAAACGGTGGAAAAGAAGGGTTTGCCCGTCGCGCAAAAAGTGAGATTTTTACATCGGTTCAGCCAAGTCGCTAAAGGCGCAGGCGGCAGGAATTCAGATTGAGGATTGGGCAGTGCATTAAGATGGAGGCGGGTATGAAGGTTCGAGTCGCTGCAGTTTTATTTGTACTGATATTCGCAGTGGCCGCGTTTGCGCACGGCGACAAAGTGCACGTGATGGGAACGCTCGAAAAAGTGGGCGCGGACTCGGTCTCCGTTAAAACTGCAGATGGAAAATCCGTGGAAGTGAAGCTGGCGGCGACGACGGTGTATATATTCCGCGATGGAAAAACAAAAGAGGGCACGCCCGCGAAGGTCACGGACCTGGCCGTGGGGCAGAGAGTGATTATTCACGCGACGCCGAAGGGAAAAGATTTGATCGCGGATGAAGTGAAGTTTGCGGCGGCGGGCGCGGCAACGGTTGCGAAGCCGGCGACGCTCTAGATTTTGTTGCGTTACGCCACTTCCTTATGTCACTTCCCTATGTCACGACGTGACAAGAGTAGGTTTTTAGAACGAGCCACAGCTCGCGGCCAGGATGCAGGTCCAGGGCGCGGGCCGCGCTAAGGGTGACATGAACATCGAAGACCGCGCCCGCCTCAACTTTGCAAACCATCGTGGCGCTGCGCTGCTCGACGGACTTCAAGGTGCCTTGCAAAATGTTGCGTGCGCTCAGGCCGACCGGCCGTTCGAGCGCAAGCAGAATATCGCCCGCGCGAATGGCGATTCGCACGGAGTCACCCGATTTGGCGAAGCCAAGCGGGACTTCAATGACGGTGGACGAGCCGTCGAGACTGACGCGCATGACACCATCTTCGAGACGGACGTCCTTAACGGTGCCCGCAAGCAGATTTTCAAATCCTGACGCGAGCGCGAGACGCTGATTGCGCGGGGCGTCCAGAACTTCGCGCGGAGATCCCTGCCTAATAATTTTCCCGTCATCTATTGCAACGACGCGCTCGCCCAGTGCGTCTACTTCCGCGCGGTCGTGCGTGACGTACAGGATGGGGATGCGGTTTGCTTCGTTCCACGCACGCAAATCCGCGAAGATGGAATTCTTCAGGTCGGCGTCGAGGCCGGAGAGCGGCTCATCGAGAAGCAAGACGCGCGGCTGCGTGACGAGAGAGCGCGCGAGAGCGACGCGCTGCGCTTCGCCACCGGAGAGTTCGGCGGGTTTGCGCGAAGCGAGAGTTTCCACGCGGAATAGTTTCAGGATTTTCTGTGCTGCGTTCGCGCTATCCGCGGTGGGCAAATCGGAGAGACCGTACTCTACGTTTTGTTGCGCGGTGAGATGAGGAAAGAGCGCGGGAGATTGGAAGAGATAACCGAGGTGGCGTTTTTGCGCGGGGACGTTGATGTGAGTTGCGCTGTCAAAGAGTAAATCTTCTGAGATGGTGACGCGGCCTTCGTCGGGAGTAATTAGGCCGGCGATGCAATCGAGCAGAGTGGATTTTCCGGCGCCCGATGGGCCGAAAAGAATTGTGATTCCGGGCGGAATCCAAAAATCAACATCTAGTTGAAAAATGGAAGAGGAAGCGTCCGTGCGCTTGAGATGCGTACGGACGGAGAGATTTGGCTGGGTTAGTTCGACAGCCATCGCACACCGACGCGGCGGTTGAGACCGTAGACGAGAGCAAGGAGGACGAAAGAGATTGCTAAGAGGATGACGGCGAGTTGATTTGCTGCAGCGTATTCGATGGATTGAACGTGATCGTAAATGGCGATGGAGACGGTGCGCGTGACTCCTAGCAGGTTGCCGCCGACCATGAGGACTACGCCAAATTCGCCGAGCGTGTGTGCGAAGGTGAGAACGACGGCGGTGATTACGCCCGGAAGAGAGAGTGGAAGGATGATTTTGCGGAATGTGCGGCCCTTCCCTGCTCCGAGGACGCGAGAGGCATCGAGGAGTTTGGGATCAATTTTCTCGAAGGACGCAATGAGCGGCTGGACGCAGAACGGAAGACTGTAGAAAACGCTTGCAATGACGAGGCCGGTAAACGTGAAAGCGAGCGTGTGGCCAAATAGGGCGAGCCAAAGTTTACCAAGCGGCCCACGCGGACCCATAGCAATCAAGAAATAGAAACCGAGCACCGTAGGCGGTAGAACTAGCGGAAGAGCGACGACGGCTTCGAGAAGGAACTTGCCAGGCCAACGCGAATACGCAAGCCAATAGGCCAGAGGAGCGGCAACTACGATGAGAATCGCGGTGACGAAGAAGGCGAGTCGGAAGGAGAGTAGAAGCTCTGTCATGGCAGTGGTGTCTCGCTTATTGCGACACGGGATCTAACTTTGCTGCCGAGTGTGTGAAGCCGAATTTTTCGAGAACGGATTGGGCGGGCGCCGTTTTTATGTAAGCAAGAAATGCGAGCGATGCGTCCCTGTTGCTGGAATTTTTCAGGACCACCGCAGATTGCACCAGAGGCGAGTATTGCTGCTGCGGGACTTGCCAGACGTGGCCGGCGCCGAATGTGGGTGCGAGAACCCAAGAATACGCAATGATGCCGATTTGCGCGTTGCCGGATTGGACGAACTGCGCGGCTTGGGAGATATTTTCTCCGAAAACGAGTTTGTCTTTGACTTGATCGTAGTAGCCGGATTTTTTGAGCGCCTCGAGGGCAGCGCGGCCGTAGGGGGCGTGGCTGGGATTGGCCACAGCGATTTTTTGGACGGAAGGATCTAGAAGAGATTTCCAGCCGGATTTGGAAGGGTCGGCTTTGGCATCTTCACGCGACCAGAGGACGATTCGGCCGACGGCGTATGGGTAGGTTGAGCCAGGAACAATGAGGCCAGTTTCCTCGAGTGTACGCGGATAGTCGCTGTCGGCGGAGAAGAAGAGATCGAAGGGGGCGCCGTTTTGGATTTGGGCGAAGAAGTTGCCGCTGGAGCCGAAGGTCAGGCTAACTTTTGTGCCGGATTGTTTTTCGTAGGCGGCAGCGATTTCGGTTAGGGCGAATTTTAGATCGGCGGCGGCGGCGATTTTGATTTCTGGTTGCTGAGAGAAGGAAAGAAGAGGAAAGGATAACGCAGAGACGCAGAGTGCGCAGAGGATGCGCAGAGAAGAGGCGAGCCGAAGGAGAAGAATGCGCGCGAATTTTTTGGAGCGGTTGTGCATGAACGATTTTCTCAGACGCGGAGGATCATGACTTCGGTGGATTTGATTAGAGCGGCGGCACGTTCACCGGTTTTGAGACGCAGTTCTTTGGCAGCGTCCGCGGTGATGAGGGACGTGATGTGCTGCTCGCCGATGCGAAGAGTGACTTGGGCGAGGAGGCCGCTGAATTTTACTTCGACGATGCGGCCGATGAGTTGATTGCGTCCGGAGATTTTGCGAAAGGTGCCACGGCGCGAACCGATTTCGCCGCGATCGAGTTTTTGCGGAATCAGGCGATCAATTTCGGATTCGGGGACGCGATGGTGGCCGCCGGGAGTCTTGGCGGTTTTGAGTTTGCCACGGTAAATCCATTGCTTGAGAGTGGGATAGCTGATGCCGAGGATGTTTGCCGCTTCGCGCGGGGCGAGGAGACGTTGCATGGATTCACCTAGGAAACGATTATGGATGATTTTATTGGATGAAGCAATACGGATTTAGGCGGTTCGGAAAGAAATTTACACGGAGGACACGGGGAGCGCAGAGCACACAGAGAAGAGCTGAATTTGTGCTTCATGCGGGTTTGGGCGGCGGGCTTAGGTTGAGGTCCTTCGGCACCCCTCGTCGGGTAGCCTCAGGATGACGACATGAAAACAGAAGCCCGAGGCGGGCACCGGGTGTAGCCTCACTCGAACAAGGACACGATATATCGTGCCCCTACGGTGCTAATTCCTTAATGGTTTGCCGGTTTTTAGGGTGTGGGCGATGCGGGCTTGTGTGAGTCTTTCGCCGCAGAGGGAGACGAAGGCTTCGCGCTCGAGATCGAGGACGTATTGTTCGCTGACGAGCTGGGGTGAGGTGAGCGGGCCGCCGGCGAGAATGTTTGCGAGCTTGCGGGCGACTACGGCGTCGTGTTCGGAAGCATAACCACCGCGGACCATCATGTGGATGAAGAGTTTTGCACCGGAGAGGAACTGTTCGCCGAGAACTTTGATTTGGGTGGATTGCGCGCCTTCTTGCGGAGTTGCGGCGGCGGGTTTCCAGCCGGAGCGAAAGAGAGCGAGAGCGGTTTCTTTGGCGTCGGCGACCAGGCGCTGGGAATTCATGGAGTAGAGATCTTCGCGGCGGAGATAGCCGAGATCGCGAGACTCTTCGGCGCTGGTGCCGACTTTGGCGAGGGCAACGTTTTCGAAGACGGGTTTTAAGGCGTGGAAGAGGTCGAGGTCTTCTCCACCTGCGGCATGCTCGTTGGCGCGGATGAGCATTTCCTTGGAGCCGCCACCGCCGGGAATTAAGCCGACTCCTGTTTCTACCAGGCCGATGTACGCTTCGGCTGCGGCGTGAATTCTTGCGGCGTGAAGGCTGACTTCGCAACCGCCGCCGAGGGCCATGCCTTGCGGCGCAGCGACAACTGGTTTGCGGGCGTACTTAATGGCGAGATTGATGTTTTGAAATTGCTTCACAGCCATGTGGAGCTCGTCCCATTCCTGTTCTTGGGCGGCGACGAGGACGAGCATGAGATTTGCGCCAACGGAAAAATTTATGGCTTGGTTGCCGATGACCATGGCGTCGAAATCTGTTTCGAGGCGTTTGAGGCCTTTGTGAATCATGGCGATGAGGTCTGCGCCGATGGCGTTCATCTTGGCGTGAAATTCGCAGCAGACCACACCGTCGCCCAGATCAATCAGGCTTGCGCCGGAATTGCGCTCTACTTCTTTGCCGTCGTCTTTTAGGGATTTGAGGATGCTGATGCCGCGCGGCTCTTCGACTTTTTTGGAAGCGCCGGTCGCGAGATCGAAGACGGTAGTAGTTCCCTTCTCCGATTCGTAGAAACCTTTGCGGCCGCTGGCCACAACTTTTTCGATGACGGCGGGGACGGGGCGATTTTCTTTTTTGAGTTGAGCGGCGAAATTTTGCACGCCGAGGGCGTCCACGATTTCGAAGGGGCCAAGTTCCCAACCGAAGCCCCAGCGCATGGCGCGATCCACCTCCGGGATGTTGTCCGAGATTTCCGGAACGCGGCGCGCGGCGTAAGAGCAGGTTTCGGAAAGCGCGCCCCAAAGGAATTGCTGGGCCTTGTCACCGGCCTGGCCCGCGAGAACTGGACCGACGAGAGAGCGAAGGCGTTCGCGCGTGTCTTCGATGGCTTTGCCGGCTTCGAGCGAGGCGAATTTTGCTTTTTGGCTGGGGCGATATTCGAAGGTGTTCACGTCGAGGGTGAGGATTTCTTTTTCGCCTTCGCCTTTTACTTTTTTGTAGAAACCCTGACCGGTTTTGTCGCCGAGCATGTTGCGCTTGGTCATTTCTTCGATGAGCGGCGGAACTTTGTAGAATTCGCGTGACTCGTCGTTGGGCGCGGTTTCGTAGATATTTTTTACGACGTGGACGAGGACGTCGAGGCCGACGATGTCGGCAGTGCGGAACGTTGCGGATTTGGGCCAGCCGACGGCAGGGCCGGTGCAGGCGTCAATTTCTTCGACGGTCATGCCAAGCGATTGCATAAGGCGAAGCGCGTTCAGCATGGAAAATGTTCCGATGCGATTGGCGATGAAATTCGGCGTGTCCTTGGCAGGGACAACACCTTTGCCGAGGCGGTGATCGCAAAATTCGGAGAGTGAGGTCAGAATGTCCGGCAGCGTCTTTGGACCGGGGATAACTTCGACCAACTTTAGGTAGCGGGGCGGGTTAAAGAAGTGTGTACCGGCCCAGTGCTGCTGGAACTCCTCGGGCATGCCTTCGGCAATGAGGTGGACGGGGAGGCCGCTGGTGTTGGTGGTGACGATGGCGCCGGGCCTGCGGAATTGTGCGACGCGAGCAAGGAGCTTGCGCTTGATTTCCAGATTTTCCGCGACGACTTCAATGATCCAGTCGGCTTCTGCTACGCGTGAGAGATCGTCTTCAAAATTGCCGATGGAAATTTTTTCGGCGAGCGAAGGAGTGAAAAACGCGGCGGGGCGGGATTTCTTGGCGACATCGAGGCCGGCGCGCACGATTTTGTTGCGATCAGCGGGAGAAGCGTCCGGCTTCAAATCGGGCGGAACGATATCGAGGAGGATGCACGGCAGGCCAGCGTTTGCGAAGTGCGCAGCGATGCGTGCACCCATAGTGCCCGCGCCTAGGACGACTGCTTTTTGAATCGAACGAGTCATGGAGGGCCTTTTTGCAACGATGTGTGCGAACGGACAGGTTACAAAACCAGCATCGCGCGGTCAAACGGGAGGCGCGGGAATCGACATAGATTTAGAATGGGACTGAGATGATCGAAGGAAAAGTACACAACGCGCTGGACTGGCTGCGCACGGCGAAAGACAAGTTTCGCGCGTTCGCTTACGGCGAAGGGCGCGTGCGCGGAGAGCGGCCTCGGGTGGGTCTCGCGTTGGCAGGCGGATTTGCGCGCGGGATTGCACACATCGGCGTGATTCGCGTGTTGCGCGAGGCGGGGATTCCCATTGATTGCGTTGCTGGAACGAGTGTGGGCGCGCTGATTGGAGTGGCGTATTGCGCGGGGGCTACACCGGAAGAGATGCAAGCGGCGGGGCAGACGACCAGTTTTGCGGACTTTGGGCGATGGACGCCATCTTGGTTGGGGCTGGCGACGAACCAACGGCTGGAGAAATATTTGGCGCGGTTTACGGCAGTGAAGACATTTGAAGAGTTGAAGACACCGCTGGCGATCAGCACGAGCGATATCAATGAAGGCGTGAGCGTGTTTTATACCAGCGGGCCAATCGCGCCGCCGTTGCGGGCTTCTTGCGCTTATCCAGCGCTATTTGTGCCGATTCAGTATGACGGGCGAACGCTTGTGGATGGATTCTTGACTTCGCCGGTGCCGGTGGAAGGCGCGCTATTGCTCGGCGCGGATATTGTGATTGCAGTGTATTTGGAAGCGGGCAGCAATGGAACTCCGCGCACGGCGGCGGAAGTGATCAGCCGGTCGTTCAATATCATTCAGCGCCATACGGATCTAGAGTGGAGGCAGCAAGCGGATGTGATTATCGAACCGGACGTGCATCCGTTTGGGTGGGATGACTTTACGAAAACGCCGGATTTGGTGAGAGCGGGGGAAGAGGCGACGATCAAGTTGCTGCCGGAGATTCGGGCGTTGGTGAATGGAGAGAAAAAAGACTCGGCGGCGTGAGTCGAAGAAAGAGGCGGCTCGAATGAGCCGCCTCTTTTTATTTTAGGCCTGACACAAAGAAGGGCCGCTTCAGTCCCTCGGCTTCGCTCGGGATAAAAAGCAGCCCCCACAACGAGCGGAACAAAAGTTATTGTGGGAGAAGGACGGTATCCACGACGTGGATGACGCCATTGGATTGGAAGACATTGGCGATGGTCACGTTTGAAACGCCGCCCTTTTCGTCCTTGATGGTGATGCCGTCCTTGCCGTTGGCCATAATCCAGAGCTTACCGCCGCTGACGGTTTTCAGTTCGGCTGTGCCGTGGCCGGCTTTGATTTGCTTTTGAAGATCCTGCGCGGAGAGACGGCCGGCGACTACGTGATAGGTGAGAACCTTCGTGAGCGTGTCCTTATTTTCCGGCTTGAGAAGAGTGTCCACGGTGCCTGCAGGCAGTTTGGAGAAAGCGTCATTCGTTGGGGCGAAAACGGTGAAGGGTCCCGCGCTCTTTAGAGTTTCCACCAGGCCTGCGGCTTTGACGGCTGCGACTAGGGTGGTGTGGTCCTTGGAGTTGACAGCGTTGTCCACGATGTCTTTTGTTGGATACATTGCGGCACCGCCGACCATCGGATCTTTGTCCATCATGCCCTGTGCTGAGCAAACTGCCGCGCTGGCAAAACCGAATGTCATAAAAGCGAGAACTGCGAAGAGCTTTTTCATTTTCGTAGGTTCCTTTTCCTCAGTTTTGTTTGTGGGAATGTTCCCCGGTTGGATATACGGAGTGCGGGGGAGGGCGGATGAATGTGGAGCGGAAAAACTGCGGAAATTAGAGTTTCGGAAAAAAGATGGACTCAAGGTCATCCGATTCTTGCGGACTAACGTAGGTGAGTGTCCGGAGGGTTGAAGTAGTAGTTGATTGGGGACCGAAGTGTGTCTTACATCACAAAAGCGGCCCCTACAACAGCAAGAGAAAGCCTAGAGCGATTTGACTTCGACTTGAACGGGCTGGCCTTCGCCTTTGCCGCGCTGGGTGAGCCAGGCAGCGAGACCTTCGGCAAAGCGTTCGGGACTTAGCCGGTAACTGGCTTCGATGCGGCCGTCTGCGACGGGGAGCGTGTCATCGAAATCGGCGGAGTTGGTGAAATTGCGCATGCAAAATTGGTCGAGCCAATCCATCGGGCAAGGCTTTCGTTCGCCACGAATGAGGATTTCGACAGAGAACTTTTGGGCGTACATGCGTCTATTTTAGCATCTTGACGCGCGCAACCTGCGAGCGGTGGTGGCATCTCATAGACTGATTCGGAGAAGGTGAAAAGCGATGCGAATTCGAGTTTACGCGGCGGCAGCACTGATGTTGATTGCGGGAGGACGCGCAGCGACGTTTGCACAGGCGCCGGCGAGCAAGAAGCTTCCGCAGCCAACTGTGAGAAAAGATTTGTACCCGGAAAACGCCGACGCCAAGGCGGAGATTTCCGAGGCGCTGAAACTTGCCTCAAGGACCGGCCGACGCGTGATGCTGGTCTTCGGCGGAAACTGGTGCTACGACTGCCACGTGCTGGACGCTGCGTTTCATAACGCAGAGATTGCGCCGACAGTGAACAAGAATTACGTGGTGGTCCACGTAAATATAGGCACGTACGACAAGAACCTGGATCTTGCAGAAAAGTATGACATTCCGCTGAAAAAGGGAGTGCCGGCGGCGGCGATATTGAAGAGCGACGGGACGTTGGTGGTCAGCCAAAAGAATCAGGAGTTCGAGAAGGCGCGGTCGATGACGACGGAGGACGTGCTTGCGTTCTTGAACAAGTGGAAGCCGCAGAGAAGCAGCAAATAGTGCAAGGAATCAGAGGATGGATTCGATTTCGGGGTCTATGGCGACGTGGGTGGCGGGAAAACCGTTGATCGAGTGAGGCTGGACACCAGATTCCTCGGTGAAGAGGAAGAAACGGCCGATGTGGTAGTCCTCTTCGAAGCTGGAAAAGAGGCGTTCCGCCTCTTCGACTGAAAAACCAAACTTGGAAATGGCAACGGGATCACCGAAGGCATGGACCAGCTTGCGGTAGCGATCCGTGAGTTCTTGTAAAGACATGAAGGGCGCGCGACGGGTGGCTTCAGCGGTCATGGGAAGCACCTTTGGTTCAGTCTAGCGCCAACGGGGGAGGAAGCAAAGAAAGAAGAGCGGCGGTGGCGGTTCAGTTTGAATTTCAACTCTTTGTGTCACGATTCAAGAAATTCAAACTAAACCACTATCACCAGTACCAGAGTGGCGGGGTGGGTAGTGCAAGGTTTGGCTGGGGCGGCGGGATTCGATAGACTTAGGGACGAGATTTTGGAATATCGGAGGAATGAAAATGAGTATCGCAGTCGGACAAATGGCGCCGGATTTTACGCTGCAGAATCAGGACAAACAGGAAGTGAAACTTTCGGATTTTGCGGGGAAGAAAAATGTGGTGATTGTATTTTATCCCCTGGACTGGAGCCCGGTTTGCACGAACGAGCATGCGTGCTTTGTGAACGATATGCGTTCGTTCGATACGCTTGATGCGGAAGTGCTGGGTGTCAGCGTGGACAGCGTTTGGTCGCACAAAGCGTATGCGGAAAAGATGGGGATCAAGTACTCGCTGCTGGCGGATTTTCAGCCGCGCGGGGCGATGGCGGAAAAGTACGGCGTGTTTTTGGCGGACAAAGGAATTACGGGGCGGGCGATTGTGATTGTGAACAAGGCCAGGAAGATTGCGTGGATCAAGAATTATGATATTCCGGTGGTGCCGGACTTGAAGGAAGTGGCTGCGGCGCTGCAGCAGGTGAAAGCGGCAACGGCTTAAGGCACACCAAGAAAAGACGGAATCAAGACTCATTGATCTTGCCGAGATGGGGCGCAACATGTTGTGCCCCTACGGTTGAGTGGCAAGAGAGGCGAGGAGGGTTGGCGAGAGAAGCCAGAGCGCGAGGACTAGAATTCCACCGGCAATGAGGTGCGCGCGGAGCGGGTTTGGCCGGATTGCGGCGTAGGCTGCGGCTAGCGCGGGAATGAATACCAGCCAGATGACAAGGCCCATTTCGATGTGCTCGGCCCAAGATCCGGGAAGAAATTGGGCGAGCCAATCCAAATGAAGTGAATCCACTACGCCCGGGATTGCTACGAGCAGGCTGAGCGTGACGTTCACAAGAAGAAAAATTGCGAAACGATCGTGGTCATTCAGTGGCGAAGATTGAGGTTTGTCCGGCGGAGCGAATGGCTCGCGCTCGGGCGGGAGAATTTTCATCCAGCCGAGCGCGAGTGGCAAAGCGGCCCCGAGCAGCAGAGCCATCAGCAGGAGAACCGCGACGCGCGGGTTTAGATGGCCAAACGAAGGAAGAAGATCGTGCACGGTTCAGTTTCGTTCGCGTTTATTTTGCGGCAAAGTCGTTGCGGGCAACGACGCCGCCCTTCATGACGAATTTGACGCTTTCGAGGGCGCGGACGTTTTCCAGCGGATTGCCTTCCACCGCAATGACATCCGCGAAATAGCCGGCTTCGATCGAACCCGCCTTTTTTGACGAGCCGAGCAGATCGGCTGCATTGATTGTGGAGGCTTGAATCGCGTCGAGCGGCTTCATGCCCCATTCGATCATTTTGGCGAATTGTTTTGCGTTGTCACCATGTGGGTAAACGCCGGAGTCCGTGCCGAATGCGATCTTTGCGCCAGCTTGAAATGCTCTGCGGAAATTTTCGCGCTGGAGGCGGCCGATCTTTTTTTCTTTTTCGATGGATTCGGGCAGCATGCCTGCCTTTTCGCCTTCCTGCAAAATGTAATCGTCATTATAAATATCAAAGACGAGATAGGTGCCGTGCTGTTTGGCGAGGGCGATGCCTTCGTCGTCAATCAAACTGGAATGCTCGATGGAATCAATGCCGGCGCGAATGGCGTCCTTGATGGACTGCGTACCGTGTGCGTGGGCGGCTACTTTGCGGCCGAGTTTGTGGGCTTCTTCGGCGATGGCAGTCATTTCTTCGAGTGTGTATTGCGGCGTGCCGGGCTGATCGCCTCTGCTGAGGACGCCCCCGGAGGCGCAGATCTTGATGACGTCAGCGCCATATTTGATTACTTCCCGAACCTTGGCGCGCGCGGCCCAGGGACCGTCGGCCACGCCACTCGCGACGTGATGAAATTCGAATGGGAGAAGATTGTCATCGCAATGGCCGCCGGTAATGCCGAGAGGAGGTCCGGAGACGAGCATACGGGGACCCAAGATTTCGCCATTGTTGATGCCATCGCGAACAGCGACGTCGGCAAAGCCGTCGGCGCCAACGTTGCGAATCGTGGTGAATCCGGCGAGTAGAGTGAGGCGGGCATTCCTGGCGCCCTTAACGGCACTACGCGGAATGGAAACGCCCAAGCCTTGATAACCGGAGTCTGAGGGATCGGCGGTAATGTGGGTGTGAACGTCCATCAGACCGGGAAGACAGGTGGCGTGCGCGAGATCAATTGTGCCTTCTGGGAGTGAGGAGCCAGAAGTGGCCACGGAAGTGATGATGCCGTCTGCGTCAAACGAAATGAGTTGATTTTCCAGCAGACGGCCAGAGCGAACGTCCAGCAACTTGCCACAACGAATCGCGCCACTCCTGCCCGGAGCGGCTTGCGACATTCCAGCAAACGTAAGAGCAAGGACAAGAGCGAACAGAATTTTGCGCATGAATCTCCCTCTGGGATTAGGAAAAAAGTGCGAAGGAAGGATAACGCGAGAGTAGAGCCGGCGTCACTTGGAAGGTTGAGGGCTCGGAACGGGCGGTGGAACAGTATTTGAAAAGTAGCGAACGAGAAGCACGAGTTGCCAGCGCTGTTCTTCGGTGAGTTTCTTTTTGTAGGAAGGCATGGGCTTGTGGCCTTCGGAGATGACGTAGAAAAGCTCGCCGTCTGTGACGGTGCTGAGGTGCGGGGCGTCGGTTAGCATCGCTGGGCGCGGGTCGTACATTTTTGCTTGCGGGCCATTTCCCTTCCCTGTTTCGCCGTGGCACTCAGAGCATTTGTCGAGGTAGACGGGCAGGATGGCTTTCGCGGCAGTGGACGGATCCATGGATAAGGGATTCTTCACCTGCTTGGCCGCTTCCGGAACGCTCCAGAAGTTGCGAATGAAGGCGGTGTACGCAAAATATGCGGCGAGAGCAAAAAGTACGATAAGAAGAATGGCTGCGGTGCGCGAAGATTGGGACTGTTTTTGCGGGGGCATCTAATAAATTTTCACACACATTGCGGGAAGGCTGCACGCGGCGATTCGGGGACAGGAGCGGAAAGTCAACCAGAAGAGTTCGCCGTTGAGGATGAGGAAGGCTGTGCCACAAATGACTTTACTCTAGCCGGAAGGTCAGGCGGCGCCGCGGTAAATAAGCCAGAGGAGTTCGACGTTCAGGACGATGATGGCGACGGCAACGACCCACGCCAAAACGGAAGTAAATCGCGAGTTGGCGAACTCTCCCATGCGGCGCTTGTCGCTTGTGAATTGCACCAGCGGAATGACGGCAAAGGGTAGCTGGAAGCTCAATACGACCTGACTGAGAATAAGCAGAGCCGTGACCTTGGATTCCCCGGCGATGGCGATAACGATGACTGCAGGGATGATGGCGATGGAACGGGTGATGAGACGGCGCAGCCATGGTCTTAGACGGATATTGAGGAAGCCCTCCATCACGATCTGACCAGCGAGCGTGCCAGTGAGCGTGGAGTTCTGGCCAGAGGCGAGCAGCGCGCAGGCGAAGAGAGCACTGGCAAAACTAGCGCCGAGGACCGGCGTTAGCAGTTTGTAGGCTTCGGAGATTTCCGCGACTTCGTGCATGCCGCGGGAGTGGAACGCAGCGGCGCCGAGGATCAGAATTGCTGCGTTGATGAAGAGAGCAAAGCCGAGGGCGAGCGTTGAATCAAGAACGGCGTAACGGAGCGCTTCCTTTTTATGCTTTGGCTCAGTGCCAAAGGCACGAGTCTGCACGATGCTGGAATGCAGGTAGAGATTGTGCGGCATCACTGTCGCGCCCAGGATTCCGATGGCGATGTAGAGCATTTCGCGATTGCGGAGAATTTCCGCGCGGGGAATGAAGCCGAGGGCAGCTTCGCGCCATAGCGGTTGTGCAAAAAAGATTTCGTACGCGAAACAGCCAGCGATGCTGACGATCAGGGTGATGACAAAGGCCTCGAGGAGGCGAAACCCGCGGCCCTGCAGAACCAGAACGATCAAAACGTCCAGAGCCGTAATCAACACACCGGCAAGCAGGGGCAATCCAAACAGGAGCTTAAGCGCGATGGCGGAACCCAAAACTTCTGCCAAGTCGCAGGCGGCAATGGCGATTTCGCAGACTATCCAGAGACCAATAGCGACAGGGCGCGAGTAGGATTCGCGGCAGGCTTGCGCGAGGTCGCGTCCGCTGACGATGCCGAGCTTGGCGGAGAGCGCTTGGAGCAACATTGCCATCAAGTTGCTCATCAGGATGACGCTGAGCAAGGTGTAGCCGAATTTGGAGCCTCCGCCTAAGTCCGTGGCCCAGTTGCCCGGGTCCATGTAACCGACGGCTACGAGATAGCCGGGGCCGGCGAAGGCGAAGACTTTGCGTAGCCAAGAAGCCGTAGAGGGAACGGGAATGCTGCGATGGGATTCGGGGAGCGAAGGAGAGCCCGCGAGGGGCGCCCGCGGGATTTCGGCAGCATCTAGGATTGGGTTGTAGGAGCGCGCCATACCTTAGTTAACTATGGTGAATACTCATACGAAACTACATTTAATAGCTTCGGATGTCAATGGGACTCTGGCCTTTTGTGCTGCCCGTAAACGAGGGCGGGGCCAAGTGCGGGCCTGGGGCGGCGGCAGGGCTTTATCGAGTGTGGTACCTTGAGGAAGCAACTACGGAGACGCGACGATGAGTGAGCAGCAGCCACCACAGCAAGGGCAGATGCAGATCAAGGCCGATGAGAAGGAATTGCAGGGCGTGTACAGCAATCTGATGATGATTCATCACAATGTGGAGGAGTTCACGCTGAACTTCATTTACATTTTTCCGAACGGAGCGCAGGGAAAACTCCTGAGCAGCGTGATTGTGAGTCCTGGGCACGCGAAGCGGATTTGGCGGGCGCTGGGCGAAAATATTTCGCGGTATGAGGCACAGTTTGGGCCAATCAAGGAGTTGCCGGAAGGCAGCGGGCCGACACCAAACGTGGGATTCGTGCAGTAGGAGTAGCGCTTCTGGCAAAGAGGGTTGGCGCGTGGTTGTGCAGTTCGCGGCGAGCCATGGTAGAATTTTTGAGTTGCTTTGGAGTATTTGCCACGTTGTAGGGAACGATGGGCCTGTAGCTCAGGAGTCTGTTGTTGATTCTGCGTTGCTTAGGTCCATTTTCAGGCCCTTCAAACCCGCCTTCTTGTACACAAAATGTACACAACATCGCCACGACGAACGCGCCACATTACTTCAGAGTTGTTCGTAATCCAGGAGCAATCCGGAAATCACGTTCCACAAGCCCGGCTCACGCAGCAAAATCTGTTTGCCGCGCGTCATGTCATACCGGCCGTGGAGTAAGAAGCAAAAACAGGACTGCTCGTGCGAGTGCTGCGGCAGTCTGAGGTCGGGAGGATACGTCACTTCCGTCAGTCTGATGCCGGCCGCATCGCGCACCCGGAGCAGATTGGCTTGCCAGCAGCCGTTGGGGCAGGATGACTCGGCTTTACAATCCGTGCGCGGCATCGAGGTATTCTGCAAAATGCCATCCTCCTATCTGTAAGACGCAAGCTTCGGTCGTCTGTGAGCTTTCGCCCTGCTCAGCAGAGTGCATCAGATTCGCGGTCTGGACCTACCGTTCTCCGGGAGTTGCCAACACCTTCGTGGTGAATTCAATGTCTTCCCCCTCCGGGGCTGTAAACACAAGAAGCGTTTCTAAGATTTGACCTGGCTTGAACACTTCGGCTGGGATTGGAATGGTATTGAACTCTCGTCCTGCGGGTGTCGTCACGCAGGTACGCGCGTGGGCATTTGCCAAGGAGATGTTTTGCGAGAGGTCTACTACCAATGAGATCGGTGCGCGGATGGGTTCACTCGATATATTTCTCAGAGTTACAATGGATTCAAATCGGTGCTCTTGATAGTTGAACCGAAGGCCCCCGCGCGTTACAGCCACTGCGTTTGTCACATCCTTGGCAGGTATCACCTTCGGAAGGAGCCCCAAACCGCACCCAAACGACTGTAGAGCATTCATCGTCCGCGAACCATTTTTCAGCATCTTCTCCGTAGCATTTCAGGTCGAGATATAGCAGTTGGTGCTTACGCACCAATTCGATGGCCGCGCGCGCCATTTCTCGGTGATTGAGCTGGCCACAGGCCGCGGCAATGCCCATTTGCGGCCAGGGGTCCTCGGGCATATTGATTTTCTTTACGACTCAAAAGTCTGATCGGGTCAGTCATTGATTCGTGCTAACCTTGAAACCGTGCGGGCGTGGCGGAATCGGCAGACGCATCGGACTTAAGCGAAAACTTGAGTGCTCGCCGGGATCCCTCAAGACCTACCGCGTAACGGTCGACGGCGAAGTTGGGCGCGTCGACGTTCCGCTCGCACTTGCTGTCCAAAGCGAGTGACGTGTGACTGAGACCGCACGCTCAACGCTGCTCTCAAGCGCCGCGAATGCAGCGCTCATGTTCCCGTTGTTGAGTTCTGCGCAGATTGCACGGATTGCTTCGCACGGAGTGATTCGTCCGATCACCCGCGGCGAAGTGTTGATCGAGGGCGGCCAAACCAACGTGCCGTTCTTTGTACTGAAATCTGGTGAGATCGAGGTCATTCGCCCATCGGCACTGGACGAGATTCTGGTCGCTATTGTCGGGCCGGCTCAGTTCACCGGTGACATCAGCATGATCCTCGGTCGCCCCGCGCAGATGCGCCTCCGTGTGAGGGACTCTGGCGAAGTCGTCCAACTGACACGCGACCAGATGCACGCCCTCATTCAAACTGACGCCGAGATCAGCGAAGTGCTGATGAGAGCGTTGATCCATCGACGAGTCGCGGTGGTTGCGCAGGGGATTGGCGACGTGCTGCTCATCGGTTCCGTCGGGTCCGGGGCAACGCTACGAATCAAACAATTCCTAACGCGCAATGGCCACCCCTTCAAGTACCTCGATCTTGACCGGGACGCCGATGTACGGCAATTGCTCGATCGCTTTCACCTGGAGCCGGCGGAGATACCTGTCGTGATTTGCCGCGGCGAGGCGGCGCTGAAGAATCCCAGCAATCAGGAGATCGCCGACCGCCTCGGCTTCAATAAGGGGATCGATCACATACACCGGCGCGATGTCGTCATCGTCGGCGCCGGACCGGCGGGTCTTGCGGCCGCCGTTTACGCGGCTTCCGAGGGACTCGATGTGCTGGTTGTCGAGGCGAGCTCGCCTGGAGGACAAGCGGGCTCGAGCTCAAAAATCGAGAACTACCTTGGATTTCCAACGGGGATTTCAGGGCGAGAGCTGGCCGGACGCGCCTACGCCCAGGCACAGAAGTTTGGCGCGGAGGTCATGATCGCGAAAGGCGCCGCGGAGTTGGTCTGCGAAGACAACGCCTACGGCGTGAGACTCGACGACAGCATGACTATTCCGGCTCGCACAGTGGTCATTGCTACTGGAGCTCGATACCATAGGCCGTCGCTCGCGAATCTCGGTCAGTTCGAAGGTGCGGGTGTCTACTACAACGCGACTTTCACGGAAGCGCAGCTCTGCGAAGGCGATGAAGTCATAGTCGTAGGCGGAGCGAACTCGGCCGGCCAGGCCGCGGTGTTTCTGGCGCAGACGG